>NZ_JBHLYW010000009.1:0-108235 GCF_042431625.1 Flavobacterium procerum
TGTAAAAGCTTCTTTCGAATCCCGCAAGCTTTTCGCAATCTTTTTTTCAGATTTTTTTTTCTGTCTCGATTGTCGTGCTTGCCAGTATTTCAGTGAACGCCTTTCGTTGTTGCGGGTGCAAAAGTACACAACAATTCCAGTTACGCAAGACTTTTGCACCTCTTTTTTTGCTTTTTTTTTAATTATTCCTTAACTCGCTGATAACGGATTCTTTACAACATGTCTTTTTTTTCATGTCTGTCGCTTTTTTCTGAATTATGATGCAGTTTTCATGATTTCAAGAGGTTTTCATATCCAACTTTTATCGGGTTTTCAATCTTTCCACCGCTTTTTCGAAGGGAAAACAAGATTTAAGGCTTCTTCAGAATGCCGTTTTTAATCTCGCAGAGCCGCTAAGGCGCAGAGTTTTTCCTTTTTTTGTCCTGATTTCATTATGGAATCATCTTCTCGCCCAATAGGCTTCTCCCGAAAACGCCCCTCCCTGGCCCCGATAGGAGCGGAAATCCTTTTGTGCCGGGGTTCGGCACAAAAGATTGAAGCAAATAGCGGGATTAAGCTACTCAAAAAAATAAAGATAATCATGTTCAAGCGCCAGATGCTCTTTGAAAACAGTCCCTGCCCCATTCAGCATGACAAACTTTATTCTTATAATAGTATTCATATTATTTAATACTCATATATAGTAGAATCCTACCTATAATATATAGGTGTGTAACTAAAAATAAAAAAAGAGCTTTGCAGCTCTTTTGATAATGTATTTATGTATCGTTAAAATGATTTCACATTAATAATAAACTGAAAGCATAATTTTAGAATTGGAACTGTCAATGATTTTTTCAAGTCTTTTAAAAAACACTTCATTGACCATTGGACAACCATGGCTGTTAATGATATAATAACCTTGTTCGTCATAAGGCACTTCTTTATAATGGTGCAATACAATCGCTCTCTTCATGGCGTTATTGTTACTCTCGTCTAAACCGGCAAGCCTAAAAGCTTTTCCGAATACACCTTTATATGATTTTTCGACTGAATATTTCCCTAACGAGGTGCAATTAGATTCTGGAACATTACTGAACTGCAATATATCTCCTTTTATTTTTGTTTCTGATCCAGAACCATGAGCTACTAATCCTTGATCAATAATTTGGTCGTTTTCAAGGTCATAAACAAAAAAACGGTTTCTTCCTGATTTAATCTTCATGTCAACCAAAAAAGCAATTTTGGTGTTGTACTTATGATTCGAAGCAATAAATGATTTTACTTCACTTACATGTTCATTAAGTCTGAACAATTCTACTTCATTTAGTAAATCTTTCTTATCTGTCGCTTTGTAAGTTGTAAAGGAACACAAAGAAAAAAACAGCGCCATAAAAAATACTCTCATAAAAAGGTAGTGTATTAAGTTAAAATGCAGATTTGGGGTTAGCATCAAATGTTTTGTTGCTGCAAAATTATATTTAGATTTTATAAAATTTCCATATCGGCGTGTTAAAAATAACATAAATAATTGATATTAAAAAACTTAAATAAAATATTTTATCAAAAACTCTATAAAAATCGTTAAGTATATCAACTGCTACGAAACGAATAATTATAAAAAAACTCTCCTTTTTGCATGAAAGTCTTCAAGTTGCTTTATTTTTTTAGTGGAAAATAAAACACCTAAAGCTATAATTGATAAAAAAGTTTTACCTGAAGTTGTAAATATTAAATAAAATCAAGCTCATCCCTATTGGACTCGTATGAAACAAAAAAAAAGCTGTATTTATTAAAAATACAGCTTTTTCTCAAATCTTCTAAATTAAATATAATAAACTTGACTTTATTAATCAACAGCATTGAAGAAATCTTATCATATATGCTTTAAATATCATATACGGCATTAACGATTATCAAACTCCCTGCGATTGTAAAAAGTGTCATCATTGCTATCAGAACCAAAACGCGAATCTTCATCGGGATAATACGATTTTAGTACGCTTCTTTCGTAATTTCTGTCAAAATTATGTAGTTGATTATATCGGCTTGTTTTTTGAAAAGTGTCATAACCGATACTGTTAGCCATAACGATTTTAGTATCTTTATTGATGCTGACAGATCCGATTGGTATTATAATGTGGGTGTCTCCATCTCGATACACAAACTCTTTTTCATTCTGGTTCTCAATAGCATTGTGCACCTCTTTACGACTCTCTTCTATTAATGCCTTGTCTACACTCACATCAAGATAAACAACGCGTTGCATATCCTTATTAACCCAAAGATTATCAATTTTGCCTATAGTTCGGTTGGCAGCATCTACTATTTTCCATCCTCTAACATCAGAATAGTTGGACGCAACTTTATAATCTGCAAGTTCGTCCAGTCTGTATAAATTTCTATCTTTATTTTCCATATTGTTTTTATTATTGTAATTTTCGATTGCGCTAGTTGTACGCTTAATTCACGAAATTGTAATCGTAAATCTTTCCCAATTATATGGACCGTAAAAGTATTTTAGTCCTACCTTTTACTGCTGTTAAGGTTGATTGGCTGTACTATCTACACTTATAGTTTCAATTCCTGTTTTGTCAGCACTCTGTACTTGATCATCTCTCAAAAAAACATAATAGACAAGAGCCGTGATTAACAGTACAGCAACAATCCATGGCCAAATAGGCTTCTTTTTCTCAATTTTAATTTCTGCCATAACTTTCTTTTTTAATGAATATTTTTTACTAGATATTAAAGGTACAAATGAGCATTGTCTCTTAAAGTATTTAATTTTAGGCAGAAGTTATACAATTCCCAGTAATCTAAAAATCTGATATAAAATATTTTATGGGAATTATTTATCGAAACAACAAAAAAAGGAGGTTGGCTTTTATTATAAATAAAAAAGGATCAGAAAAGCTCCGATCCTTAATTGACATTAGTTGTAAAATTAATCTTTAAACAAAACTACTTTATAATATTTTTTGTTGTCTGTTTCAACCAACCAAACTCCTTCATCTGAATAAAGTGTTTCAAAATACAATCTATCTCCTTTTTCAGGAATTTTTTTGAGATAATCCATCACTTTTGGATTTATGCTAACTGCAGCAAAACAAATTGGTGAGAAAGTTTTGTTTCTCAACTCCTTAAAATCATATGTATTGCTGATAAAATACGACATTTTACCATGACTTAGATTATTATTGTACTCAATAAAACTGCTTTTTAGTATTGAGCCTGAAGTTTTATCAATGATAGCAGCATTCGTAAATTCTGTAAAAGAATTAACAGATGAAGAAAAAATAAGATTTTTACCGTAATCCAGTAAATTTACCTGAAATGCTGAACTTACACGAATTTTCTCGAAATAGTCTTTCCCATCTATATAATTGACAGATTCCCAAAGTTTGTTTCCACCTTTATCGAATTTAAAAACATAAAATCCCTTTGGAAGCGCTTTAGCATCTATCTTTTTGGGTGCCTCATCACTAAAAATTCCATAGATATACATATCACCGTTTTGAGGGTCTTCGTAGTAATTATTGATTGATAAAACGTCTAGAGCATAAGATTCGTCTACGAAACGAGGACTCTGCATGCTTTGCGTTGATGTATTATATCTTGGTCCGCCACCATTTGTAGAAGTTATAAAATATTTATTGTCTAATTTAAGCGTAAAAGGTTGCGTTTTAATTTTTTTCCCTTCAAAATTATAGCTCGATTTATACAAAACTACAGTTTGTGAATCTGCTGAAAGTGATTTTGTAATCAGATCAAAATTCTCATTATTATTTAACTTACAGCTAAAGGTGAGATCATAATCACTCTTTGAAAACTGATTTCCTTTTAGCAAAGCAAAATCAGGTTTCTCTAATTTTACTCTTTTGTTGGTGTTATTCTTAATTTCAATGATTTCTAAAAAAACATCTTCTTTCTCAATATCTTTTATACGCCAGCTGTTTTTCGAATTTGTAAAACCCAAAACATATAGATCATTAAAAGAACCTGAGAATTTATCTGGTCTGCCTGAAGCGTCAAAAACATTGTTTTTATCATAACTTCCAAAATAACTAAAATTAGGATTTTTAAGTTTTTCTTTCGTGACCGATTGTTCCTGTCCGTTTAAGACAAACTTATAAGTTCCTTGGTCTTTTAGGTCTACAGTTTTATAAGAGTTTTCTGTTCTAGAAAAATCAGCATACATCTTATTGACGTTTTGATATAGAAAAGTTTTTTTTCCGTTAATATCTACTGTAAAAGCAGAATTACCATTCGATTTTGAACTAGTACAAAAAACGATTTTTTTAGATTTTGGCAAATATTGAAAATAAGCTGGAGAATTTTCATTATCAATTTTTTCTTCGATTATAACAGTTTGTGCTGTAAGCTTTGTAGCCAACAAGAGTAGTCCTAAAAGTATTTTTTTCATATGTTTTGGATTGTTAATTTTCTTTTCAAATATAATTATTTTAACAATAAAAAACCTCTGAAAAACTTTATCCTGTTTAACTAATATTTTTTTTCAAATTTTAAATTGGTGCCGACTATTTTTTTCATTTGAAATAACAATTAACGAAAAAACACTTTTTTAAATTACTCAATCTTCTTCTGTCATAAAATTTAATAAAGCTTATCTGAAAATTATATAATCTATTATTACTCAAATTGTAATCATTTGTAAACCAGTTTTTTGTAACTTCATATTAAATTTTTTGATTATGGAGTCTGTAGATATACCTGTTCCTCACAATGAATCCCAGCGTCTTGATGCTCTAAAACGCTATAATATACTGGACACGCTTCCTGATAATGCTTTTGATGATGCGACAGCACTTGTCTCCTACATCTGTGGAGTTCCTATTGCTTATATTTCTTTTATTGATGAAAGCAGACAGTGGTTTAAATCTGAAATCGGTATCGGAGTCTCTGAGGTGCCTCGCGAAATCACTTTTTGCCGTTACACTATTATGGATTCTAAACTCGTTGAAATTCCAGACACATTGCTCAATGACAGATTTAAAGACGATGCAAATGTTACGGGTGGCTTCAAAATAAGATTTTATGCCGGAGTTCCACTCACCACTCCCGATGGATATCATATAGGAGTTTTATGCGCAGCCGACCATATGCCACGAAATCTTAATGACAATCAGCGAAATGCACTTAAAATCGTAGCGCGACACGTTATCAATACTTTGGAACTTGAGACAAAAAACAACGAACTTGCAGGTCAGAAAAAAATAGCCGAGCGCGCTGTGGCCGCAAAAGACAGTTTTTTAGCTAATATGAGCCATGAAATAAGAACGCCTCTAAATGCTGTAATAGGTTTTACCGAACTGTTGGCGGGTACCAAACTAGACCAACAACAGCGAGGTTATGTAAAAGATGTACAAACCGCTGGAGAAAATTTGCTACTTATAGTAAACGACATACTAGATCTTTCTAAAATTGAATCTGGCGGACTTTCACTTGAGCTACAACCCTTTCATTTAAAAAAAGCACTTAGACATGTCTACGACCTTCTTAAAATAAAGGCATCAAAAGGAGTAGAATTTAACCTCTATCTAGATGCTGAACTACCAGAAATCATTTCAGGTGATCAAGTGAGGCTAAATCAGATATTAATGAATCTTGCCGGAAATGCACTTAAGTTTACCAAGGAAGGAGAAGTCACTATATCTGTAAAAAAAACAGCAGAAACAGATGAGGATTATCTGATTCGTTTCTCTGTAAAAGATACCGGAATTGGTATACCGCAAGAGCATATTGATACCGTTTTTCAGCGTTTTACTCAAGCAGAAGAAAGTACAACTAGAAAGTTTGGTGGCACTGGACTGGGACTCAGTATTGTGAAACAACTCGTAGAACTTCATGATTCAACCATTCAAGTCAAAAGCCGAGAAGGCTTAGGATCTGAGTTTTTCTTTACTCTTACTTACGAGAAAACATTCCATGAAACAAACGAACGCGAGACACTTCCTGTCAATGATTTAGGCAAACTTAGAATACTGCTTTGCGAGGATAATCGTTTAAATCAGAAATTGGCGCAGAACGTAATAGAAGGATTTGGTTTTGAAATTGATATTGCCGAAAATGGCGACCAAGGTATCGAATCGCTATCTAAAAATCAGTACGACTTGGTATTAATGGATTTACAAATGCCTGTTCGCGACGGATATCAAACTACAAACTATATTCGTAAAGAGCTAAACAGTTCGATTCCCATTATAGCCATGACGGCGCATTCATTGGCAGGAGAACAAGATCGATGTTACGATGCCGGTATGGATGGCTATGTTCCGAAACCTTTTAAACAGTATGAGCTTTTGGAAGCCATTAAAACCGTACTAAAAAAAGAACCTCGATCTATGAAACGCCCTAAAGCAGATTTATCGCGCATAGAAGAAACAGACAGAAAAAAACCAGGCTGGAAAAAAGAAGTCACTACACAATTTATAGAAAAAGCACCTCTTGAACTTAAGGAACTAGAAAAAGCTTTAAAAAAATCTGATTTCAAAACAGTCCTCCATACAGCGGAGCAACTTCAAATTTGGCTTCATTTATTTGTGCTTGAAAATCTCAGCAAACATTTATCAAATATTGAGCATGAAGCGCATAGGAAAAAATTCACAGCTGAATCTGTAGACAGTATGGAAATACTATTCTGCAGTATTGAAGAGGTTTTGAAAGATCTTAAGAAAAATGTTTAAGTTTCCTAAAAATATAATGCTATTCGTCTCAATACATTGCATCTAACTGCTCTTTAGATAATTTTATATGTTTTAAAACAAACTGTTTCTTTGTCAAATTATAATAAGCAATTGCTAATAAATAAGCATCAAGCGGATTTTCTACATATTCATAAAAGAAACACTCGGTGTAGACCGTATCATTTTTTTCGTTAAAAATTTTGTTATAAACAGGAAAGGCTCTGTAATCATATTTTTCCTGATATTTTTTGATTTCTTTTTTCTGATATTTCGAAAAAGACTGCAAATCATTGTATTTATTGAAATATTTAATAAACGAAAATGCAAAAACACCATTTAAAACGATTAAAAAAACTATTAAAGCGGTTCTGTAGTTGTGTTTTTTCATTTTTAGATTTGGCTCTTATTATTCGATATAAAAATATTAAAAATAACAATTGAAAAATAATTGTTAACAATACACTTAATTAGTAAAAAGTAGATTGTGTTTCGTATTTTTAATCAAAAATAGCTAAAAAATATTCCCATTTGTATGAAAAAGAAAAACTTAAAAATAGTATTGCTAATCGGATTTTTAATTTTAAATATTGCCATAAACGCCCAATCTACTAAAAATGAACAAGATGAAATTGTAAAGGCTAAAGAATGGATCAGCTCTCTATCATTAAATGACAGCGCTAAAGAAAACAGATTGATACAAGTAGTTGCCACACATCTTACTGCGGTAAAAGACTGGCACAATAGCCATCCTGCTTCCACAGTGCCTGCAGGAATAAATCCGTTAGACGGAAAACCTCTTTCAGAGCTTCACAGACAAATAATTGCCGATTCGGCGATGCCTTCCAAAGTTCATGAAGATTTAATGAGCGGATTAAGAAAAGATTTAAATGAACAGCAAGTGGCTTTAGTTTTAGACAAATATACAATCGGAAAAGTAGCATTTACCATGAAAGGCTACCAAGCAATTGTTCCTGAAATGACTGAGGCTGAAACAGCCGAAATTCAAAAACTACTCGAGAAAGCCCGTGAACAAGCTGTAGATTATAAAAGCATGAAAGAGATTTCGGCTATTTTTGAAATTTACAAAACACAGGCTGAACACTATTTAAACAACAACGGTCGCAACTGGCGTCAGATGTACAGCGATTACACAAAAAAAATTAAAGCTGAAAAAGAAACTAAAAAAGGAAAAACTCCTTAATTTTTTAAAGATTTTTTCCTTTTCAACTGCCAACCGATTCAAAAGTTATCAGTCAATTTTAAATTAGAAACGATATTTTTCGAGTAGATCTTCTGTATTTACGTTTTGCTCGCTGATTTTTTCTCCGCAGAAATCATAAATAATAAGTTTTCCAATTTCTTCACCAAGCAAACAGATAACTTCATGAATTTCATCTTTGTCAATTACTAATCTATGAAACTTTCTAAAGTCATATACATCACCTTTTTCAGTCGATCTCATTACAGTTTTTACTAGAATCCGGCCATTTTCATCAACTGCCTTATCTATCCGTTTGACTTTTTTATGATTAGTTTTTCTAAAGAAAAAATAGCGATTTTTGGTTTTAAACTCCGTTTTTACAGTTACACCTTGTTCATTGCAAACATTCTTTTTAATTAGTTCTGAATCAGCTGAATAAATATTCTGAATCATTAAAAGAAAAACAATTACTAGCGATTTACCGTAAAAATTTGGGTTCATAAATCAAGATTGGTTTAGTGTTTTTTTTGAATGATAATCATTTTACTAATTTCATGCCATTAATTTGCATCAGATTATTATTATCAATTAACTTTATTATATTGCTGACAGTAAATTTATGAAGCATATTCTTTATTATTAAATGAAAAAAGCATTTTTTCTTTCCCTTCTTTTCTTTGTTTCCTGTGGAGTAAAAACTTATTTATTGAATAACGGGCATACAAAAGCCCCCGTGAAACCTCTTATTGATTTGAACATTGAAAACTTTGATTCAAATCTGAATAAGGCCATTGATACAAATTGTATCTATGAACAGTTTAACCAAAACTATAAAGTCTTGTTTAGATTGGACAACCATATTGAAACAAATATTTATGCTGTATTAAAATTTTATCCTAATGGGCATTTTAATAAGTTTTATTTACATAGAGAACGAAATCAATTATTAAAAAAAGAGAATTTTGACCCTTCTTATTCAGGTTACAGAGGATATTACAATAAGAAAGATGGCGAAATCCGTTTTAATCTCTACGCCCCTGTTACTCAAGAAAGAGAAATAGGTAAATTATCCGGCATTTTAAATATTCAAGGCGACACCATTTATGTGGTTACAGATTGTTATAAAGAAGCAGAAATCTTTATAAAGAGAAAAATTCCTAATGAACTTCTTGATTTTAAAGCAAAATGGTAAAAATTTGAACTGATTTCAATCAAAGAACGATTTATAAATTTTAACAAAATTATCGCTATTATTTTGACCGAAATCTTCAAAAAGATGCGAAATATTCGAAATATCATCAAATTGATTGATAAAAGTTTTAGATTTGCTGAAAAACTCAAGCAATCTTATTCCTTAAATGGAGAATACTTCAGAAGATATTTTTTTATGGCAACAGACTAAAAAAGGTGATATTACCGCCTTTGAAAAGCTGTATGATATCTATGCTGACGTTTTATTTACTTTTGCTTTACAATACACTAACGAAACTTCTGTCGCCAAAGATGCGATTCACGATGTTTTTCTCGACATTTACAAATACCGCAGCGGTCTTGCTGAAAGTGTGAATGTAAAAGCATATCTGTTTAAAATCACACAACGAAACGTTTTAAAAAAAGAGAAAGCTTCAAAAAAAACATTCTCTATTACTTCTGATTATGATACTGTTATACTAAAAGAACTCTCTTTTGAAGACAGTTTAATCGAAGAAGAAAACAACGCCGCTCTAAACTCCAGGCTGGCATTTGCGATGCAGGAACTTACCGATAAGCAACGCCAAGCATTGTTTTACAGATTTAATGAAGACAAACCGTACGAGGAAATTGCCTCGATTTTGGACATTTCTATTGAGTCTTGCAGAACACTGATTTACAGATGTTTGAAAGAATTGCGAAAAAAACTTTAAAAAAAGGTTATTTTTTTTGTCTATGTTTTAAAAGAGTTGTTCTCTTAGTAAATATAGACCCCATAAAAACATCGCCTTGCAAATTAATTTTAATAAAATATCGAACGATGAAAAAGATTCTTTAAAGAATCAAATTCGTCTTGGACTAATCGAACTAGAACAAAAAGAATCTAGGCGCAGGAAGAAAAAAAGACTCCTAGCCTATTCTGCTACTGCTAGCGTCGCCTTATTTGTTTCATTCTCTGTATACATAAATCGTACAGCTAATGAAAATAGTCAGCCTCAAACAGCATTAGAGCAGTTTGCTGCAGATAAAGAATCGACAGAATCAAATATTGATTTAGAAAACATTTCTCTTGTTTTACAAAATCGGCAAACTATTGCGGTACAGGACAGTACCGTTATCAGTTACGGAAAAGATGGAGAAAAAGTTACGGTTGGAGAAAAAGCTATCAAAACAAATTCAAATAATGCTGTGGCTTTTAACACTGTTCGTGTTCCTTACGGCAAAAGAACGCAAATTGTTTTGACTGATGGGACAACAGTTTGGCTGAATTCTGGTTCATCTTTAATTTATCCGACTCAGTTTGACGGGTCAATTCGTGAAGTTTATTTAACCGGTGAAGCCGCTTTTGATGTAGCGCACGATAAAAGCAAACCGTTTTTTGTAAAAACAAAAGAATGTAATGTACGCGTATTGGGAACTGTTTTCAATGTGAGTTCCTATGCCGAAGACGAAACGGTGCAAACCGCATTATTACAAGGAAAAGTAAGAATTACATACAACAAAAAAGGACTCTTGAAGAATCAGGAAATTCAGGAAGATCTAACACCTGGAATGATTGCTACCATCAATAAAGATAAAAAACAGCTGAAGGTAGAACAAAAAGATGTTGCTTCAATATTATCTTGGAGAGAAGGCTATTTTACTTTTAAAAGCCAGTCTCTAAATACTATTTTAAGCAAGCTTTCAAAATATTATAAAATTGAATTTATCAAAGGGGAAAACTTAAATCTTGAGACAAATTATTCGGGATCTTTTGCTTTAAATGAAAACCTTAACTCGCTTGCTGCTGCTTTGTCGAGCATCACCAACAACAACTGTACTGTTAACGCAAACCAAAGAACTATTACTATTAAATAAAAAAATCAATTCTAAAACCACCAAAGCCTATGATATAAGACCAAAAATAAACATATCAGCCTTATTTGTAAAAACTAACCAAAAAAAAACCAAAAGATGTTGGAACCATCTTTTGGCATTGTAGAACTGTAGTCAACGCTAATTGACTATCTCTTAAATTCAAAACAAAATTATGAATAAAAAACATAATTCAGAAAAGTATTTTTCTGGACGATACCACTATTACCTATATCTGCTGCTTATGAGATCTGTTACTGCATTTATCTGGATAAGTATGTGTAGTTTATATGCGAACCCTTCTTTAGGACAAAATAAAATACATGTTCGTTTCAAGAACACGCCACTAACTGAAGTTTTTTCTACTTTGGAGAAACAGACCAATTATGTCTTTTTCTATAATGACGATGTACTAAAATCTGCCAATACTATTACATTGGACAAAGACGCGACTTTAGAAGAAATCTTAAACAATGCTTTAAAAAGCAATAATTTAACTTTTGACATTATTGACAAACAAGTTGTTGTAAAGAAAAACAAAAAGAAAGCCGAACAGCTCGAATATGAATTAACCGGGAAAGTTACCGATAAAAAAGGTGCTCCAATGATTGGCGTAAACGTAGTCTTAAAAGGCAAACAATCTTGGGATATTACGAGAAAAGAAGGAGAATATCGAATGAGAGTTTCTCCTTATGACACGATTGTTTTTAGCTCCTTAGGTTTTAAAACCGTTACAGTTGCTGTCAACAATAGAAGAATCATCGACGCTACACTTGTACCAGATGTTATGGAACTTCATTCTGTAGAAATCTCTGTTTCTAACGGTTATACAGAAATACCAAGGGAAAGAGTTACGGGAGCTATCGGAGTAATGACTGCCAAAGAACTGGCAGAAGTTCCAACAGTAGACATTCAGTCAAGATTGGAAGGAAAAATGGCTGGTGTAAACGTTGATCCAAGATCAGGTTCCATCAGTGTTAGAGGAACCAATAATTTTAGTGGAACGGGACAACCCTTAATTGTTATCGACGGTTTTCCGCAATCAAGAGAAGATTTTGCTTTCTCTAAAAGAGGCGTTCCTGGATCTTCGATTTTAAGTTTTCTTAACCCAGACGATGTAGAAAGTATTACGGTTTTAAAAGATGCCGCAGCAAGTTCTATCTGGGGATCACAGGCTGCAAATGGTGTAATCGTAATTACAACCAAAAAAGGCAAAAAAGGGGAACCGACCATAAATTTTAATACGACTACAAGCATTGGAGAAAAAATTGATTTGAGCAAACTTCGTGTTATGAATACGGCTCAATATATTGATTACGAAAAAGATCTTGTAAATGGCGGATTCGTTGCTGATAACATTTCAAACTGGCAGGCTCTTAATCCAAGTGCGGCACAGGAAATCATGTTTAGACAAAAAAGAGGTGAAATTTCTGTAGCTCAAAGAGATCAGCTGTTAAGCCAATTGGGGCAAAATGATAATTTGGGACAGATAAACAGGTATCTGTTAAGAAATTCTATTACAACGCAATATGATTTATCAATAAACGGCGGAAACGAAAAAAGCACTTATTATCTGTCTTTAGGATACAACAAGGATCAAGCTGCTATGAAAGGAAATGATTCTCATTCGTATAACATTACTTTGAACAACTCTTTTCAGCTTAAAAGCTTCTTAAAATTAAATACAGGAATCAATTACGTTCCGACAACGTATCAAACGAATACAGTTGCAAACGAGGCTTTATCAAATGTATCGGCTACAGCTTTACGCCCTTATGATATGATTGCTGATGAAAACGGAAATGGAATTAGCCGTTATTACCTTTTTAGACCAGAAGTTTCACAAGGATTTGAAGCAAAAGGATACTTGCCTTGGTCCTATAATCATTTAGATGAACTAAATTATTCTAATGTAATAACAAAGGGGGCCAACATAAGATTAAATGCAAGTTTAACGGCCACAATTACAGATTGGTTAAATTTTGAAGCATCTGGAATGTATACTTCTATTACCAACAAAACTAAATCGTTGAGTGAGTTAGACAGCTATTATACGCGAAACATGATTAACCAAGCAACATCTATTAATACAGCCGGAAAATTAGTTTATGGTATACCGCTCGGTTCTTATTTATATAATACGAACACTAACAACGATACTCAGAGTATGCGTTTTCAAATGAATATCAATAAGAATTTCAACGAAAACAATAGCTTACATTTCTTAGCAGGTGCAGAAGTTAGAGAAGAACGCAGAGAAGGTTCAAGTCAAAGATATTACGGTTATAACATTGACACTAACTCGGGGCAATCTGTAAATCCTACAGTTTATTACAATACCGTTTATGGATGGCAGAGTATTATAGGAACTTCAGACAATAGCATCAGCAAATCAAGAAGCCGCTATTTATCGTATTACGGATTAGGTTCTTATGATTTTATGAACCGCTACCATGTTTCGGGAAGTGTTCGTTTTGATGATGCTAACATATTAGGAGCCTCTAAAAAAAATAGAGCCATACCACTATGGTCTACAGGAGTTAAATGGGATATCAACAAAGAGTTTTTCTTGAGAGACGTAAACTGGTTGAGCAATCTGGCAATAAGAGTAACCTATGGTAAAGCCGGAAGTTCTCCTACTGGAGGTTTTGGCAGCCAAAGCCCTATAATTAGCATTGGATCTATAGATTATAACACGCAATTGCCAACAGGATCTATCAGCATTCCTGAAAATCCTGAAATTAAATGGGAAACAACATCAACATTGAATTACGCTTTAGACTACGGTTTCTTTAATAATCGTTTACGAGGAAATGTTGATTTCTACTATAAAAAAAGTTATGATATTTTAGCAAATCTTCCTTTTAATCCGACTTATGGATGGTCTTATGTAAATTACAATACGTCTTCTTTAAAAGGGCATGGTATTGATTTTTCTCTTTCGGGAACTATTATAAACGCCGCTTTTAAATGGAACAGCACTTTAAATTTCTCTTATAATACCAATGAGGTTACAGATTCACGTTATGTATTAAACAGCACCAACCAGTATTTCGGTTCATCGCCAATGATCGGAAACTCTATCGGAACAGTTTATGCTTACAATTGGGCTGGACTAGATGGTACAGGACAATCTCAAGTTTACAAAAAAGACGGTACTATTGTAAATTCCACTCAAGGCATTGCATCAATTGATAAAGACGACCTTAAAAAAATGGGAACTACTTTTGCTCCTTATTTTGGAGGATTTATAAATGATTTCTCTTTTAAAAATTTCAGACTAGGTGTTCAGATTACGTATTATGCAGGGCACGTATTTAGAAATACAGTACTTCAAAACTATCCTTCATATTCTGGAGTTCAGTATGGTGCTGTTGCTAAAGACGAATTGATAGCGGACAGATGGAGACAAGCTGGAGACGAAGCTTTTACAAACGTTCCTGGTCTTACCAATATTAGCTTCAACAGTTTGAACCGTTATCAATATGCTGATATTAATGTACTTCCAGCAGACAACGTGAGATTACAACAGATTTCATTAGGATACAATGTGCCTTCAGAATGGTTAGAAAAAACATTTATTAAGTCACTAAGTTTCAATTTCGCTGCAAGAAATTTAGGGTTGTTATGGGTTAAAAATGATTTAGGAATCGATCCACAATACCTGTCAAACGGTAACTATAATACGCTTGCACCACAACGTAACTATACCTTACAGTTTAATTTCAGTTTTTAATTTTAAAAAATAGACTTATGAAATTTCTTAAATCTACATTATATATATTTCTTCCTTTGCTTTTGCTAAACTCATGTCGAGATTATGTTGAAGTTGAACAGGTTGGAAATAACAGAATCTTAAAATACACTTCTGATTACAGAGCCATAGCCAACAATTATAATGATGTAACTGCTTCTGGCGGCATTTATCTTATCGCAAATGATGATGTCGAATTTCCTACAACTTATCAGAATGGCGTTACGACAATATGGGGAAATAGCTACACTTGGCAGGAAAGGATTTATGACCCATCTCAAGGCGATTCAGATTGGACAGGATTATACAAAGCTGTCTATTACAGCAATGTACTCCTAGATGGCGTAATGGGAAGTGAAAAAGGAACTGAAGCAGAAAAAAAAGAAATCTATGCCGAAGCCTTCGTACACAGAGCCTTTGCTTATTTGCAATTGGTTAATACTTATGGACCGCAGTTTGATCCAGCTTCTTCTAATTCAGAAAAAGCAGTGCCACTATTATTAAAACCAGAATTGTTTTCTTCTTTAGAAAGAAATACAGTAGGCCAAGTTTACGATCAAATTATATCTGATCTAAAAAGTGCTTTAGACAATGGCATTCAAGATGACCCACAATTTAATGTACTTCCTTCAAAAAGAGCCGTTTATGCATTGCTTGCGAGAACCTATTTATTAATGGGACAATATGATTTGAGTCTTGAAAATGCAGAAAAAGCGTTGCAAATGCAAAATGGCTTAATCGATTTTAAATCTTTAGCCACAGCATATAGCTATCCCGTTTTGATTCAGAATCCTGAGGTTATTTTTTCAAAAACGTTGCTTTTAACTTATAACGGTGCGCCATTATCTACAGAGCTTTTAAATAGTTTTGGAACCGATGATTTACGTTACAATTATTACACCGCTCCAGGAACTAATTTCTATCCTACTTACACTGGAAGAGGATTTGGGATAAACACTTACAGTTACACCAACGGAGTAAATGTCGGAGTTTCTGTTCCTGAAATGTATTTAATTGCAGCTGAATGTTATGCTAGATCTGGAAAAATTACAGAAGCCGTTAATTATCTTAATATTCTGAGAGCAAAACGTTTTAAATCGGGAACAACTTATACTGTTTCGGCAACAACAAACAAGGAAGCTCTGGATTTGGTTTTAGCCGAAAGACGAAAAGAATTCATAGGAAGAGGTTTCCGCTGGTTTGATCAAAGACGATTAAATCTAGATCCAGCTTATAAAAAAACATATACTCGAGTTTTTAAAGGCCAAACCTATACTTTGGAACCAAATAGTGGTGGATATGTATTCCCAATCAATCAAAATTATATCGATCTAAGCCCTGAATTAGGGAAATAAAAAAACGTACAATGTTTACAAAAATTAAGAATATCAAATTATTGGTATTGGCGTTCTGTGCCTTTACCTTACAAGTTACCAGTCAAGAAGTTAAATCGAGATTACAAGGAATGGTTGACATTCCGATTCCCGGAGCAAGTTTCAGCATGACGTACGATCCAAAAGGCGGACCTTTAGAAAATGTTAAGAATATCAGCGGTTATGCTTATGTTTTTAATGATTACAGATGGGAAATTGAAGACCTTAAAATGAAAAAAAATGGCGCTGTTTACAGCGCCGATTTTACAGTTCCAAAAAACTGTGCTTTTATGGCTTTCAAATTCTATGGCAATACCGAAAACGGATTAGTTACAGATACGAATCAAGACGCAGGATATATGCTGGTTGCTTTTAAAGAACCAAAAGTAAAAATGCCGGGAGCTGATTTGGCTTGGGCAACTTTCAGAAACAAAGATTTCAATGGCCAATTTGGCGATTACTTCAAAGATTTTTCTATTGATGGAGATGCTACAGAATATTGGTTAAAAAAGGAAGTTGCAGCTAACGGAAATAGATTTCCTGAGTTTTTTGACTCTTATTTCGATGTATTGAAAAAACAAAAACCTGAAAAGTTTCAGGAATTGGGAAGCAAATTTTTAGCCGATTTTACAAAGAATATGAAAGGACTTCCTGAAGAAGTGTACTCAAAAGTGCACCATATTTATTTGTTTGATCTAAAGAATAAAACAAAGGCAGATTCTCTTGAAGCAGTAATCGAAAAACAATTTCCAAAAGGAAGCCATGTAAGATTCAAAGCGTATCAAAAAATTATGCCGATTGCAGATGTCACAGAAAGAAACAAGGTAATTACACAGTTCTTAGCTGATTTTCCATACAACTCTGAAGTACCACCATCTCAGAAATATTTCTATGATAACATTGTAAAAATGCAGTTTGGATATTATTTCGATACTAAAGATTACAAAAGCATTTTAGCGATGATTCCAACAATGAATTTTGCTAATTTGAATGATGCTTACCACCAAAATATTTCGAAAGCATTATACTTAAAAGTAGTTGATCCTGCTTTAATCGAAACTATGGCAGTGCCAATGATGCGGCAGATGCAGCAAAAAGTAAACGATATGTCGTATATGCAGGGACTTTACTGGTCTCCAAACCAAGCAACTGAAAATGCAAAAACACAGCTTAACAACGAATTGGTAATTCAGATTCGTATGTACGATATCTTGAAAAAGTACAAAGAAGTTTTAGAGACTTTTGCTTTACTTCCATTCGAAAAACGTTACGAAAAAGCGAGTATAAACGATATTCATATTAAAGCTTTAGAAGCATTTAATAAACCAATTTTAGAGGTTTTAAAAAATGCAGCAAGAGCCAATATTTTATCTGAAGGAGCAACTGCAAAACTGAAAGAATTGTATTTGAAAGAAGGTAAAAAAGAAGCGGATTTCCCTGCGTATTTAGAGCAATTGAAAAAAGAAAACAAAGCAGAAGAAAAAATCGCTTTAATGGATCCAGTTCCCGCGCCAGCAATTAAAGTGCAGTCTGCAGACGGAAAAACAAAAGATTTAGCTTTAAACAGTGGTAAAATCATTGTAATTGATTTCTGGGCAACTTGGTGCGGACCTTGTAAAAAAGCGTTTCCAGCAATGCAGCAATTGGTAAACAACTTTAAAGAAGACAAACAAATTGAAATTTATTTTATCAGCACGCAGGAAACTAAAGAAGGCTATAAAAAAGAAGCTTTGGCTTATCTAAAAGAAAAAGGTTTAAAAATCAATACCTATTTTGATTTGGTTAAAAAAGGCGGCGGTACAAACAACGCTTCTTTTACCAACTATGCTCAGATCTTTAAATCAAGCGGTATTCCAAGAAAAGTAGTGATCAAAGACGGAAAAATCCGTTTTACATCTGAAGGATATTCTGGAAATCCAGGACAATTAGTGGACGAACTTACAAACGTTATCAACACTTTAAAGAACGAATAATTGCTTTTTGAAAATCAAAAAAATATGAAAAAAATAGTTTTACTATGTACACTCGCTTTGGGTGTACATAGTTTATCTGCACAGAAAAAAGCAGTTGACGAATCGGCTTACCAATCTTGGCAAAGAATTAACTCTAAAGCTTTGTCATATAATGGAAAATGGATGTCGTACAGCACCGTTTTTCAGGATGAAGAAAAAGAAAATAAAAAACAGATCATTATTCAGGAAGCTCCAAAAGGAAAACGTTTGGTCTTAAATGATATTAATGATTTGAAATTCATCGGGAAAAAAGACTGGATTCAGTATACTAAAAACGACAGTACGCTTTTGCAGAATTTAAAAACAGGAGCTAAAAAACTTTGGAAAAGCAAGCATTACACCAATGTACTTGAAGGAACCGATTTTTTGTATTACACACGACCAGAAACTCCAAAAGGAGCAATCTTTTTACAGCGTTTGGTTTGTTATAATTTAGAAAGTAACGATAGTATTTTTGTAAACAATATCAAATCGTCTCGTTTTTTAAAGAACAAATCGATTGTGTATGTTCAGATTGAAAAAGATCAGATTTTCCTAAAACACGGAACAATCGGTGGCAAACAAGAAACGGTTTACAGCGGAAAAGCTTCTGATTTTGGCGATTTTCAATTAAACGATAAAGAAAACGGCGGTACTTTTACTTTAAAAGGAAACAACAGCTCCGATTTTAATATAGTTTATTATTTTAATCTGAATAACAATTCAACTAAAGTTTTATTCAATTATGATGAAATAGCTTTAAACGATTCAAATTTTTCGATTTCAAAAACGGCTTATGGTTTAAACGAAAACACTCGTTTCATTACGTTATTAATAAACTCAAACAAACGTCCTGAAAATACTCAGATTGCAAAATCAAATGTAGAAATCTGGAGATCCAATCAAGGAACTATGGAACGTAGACAAGAGTTATTAAGAAGCTCTAAAACACTTCCAAGCGAACAGAAATTCATTTATGATATCCAAGACAAAAAAGTGATTAAAGTGGCGTCAACAGGCGAATTTGATCAGGTTTTAATTCCCGAATCCGGAAATTACAAAGGTGTTTTTGCGAGTGATAAAAAACCGTATGCAGTAGAAACCGACTGGACTTTTAACGAACGTAACGATATATATTGGATTGATGCTACAACAGGAAAATCTACCAAAGTGTTGACTGGCGTTTTTGGAAATCCAACTTGGAATCCACAGGGAAGTTTTGCTGTTTATTATGACGAAAAACAAAAAGTATGGACTGTTTTTGACCCTGCTTCTATGCAATTTAAAAACATTAGTTCTCAGATTCCTTTTCCACTTTCAGATGATAATGTAGACATGAAATCAGCCAATACGGCTTACGGAATTGCAGGCTGGTTGAACAACGGAAATACGGTAGTTTTATACGATCAGTTTGATTTGTGGGCTATTGATCTTACGAATCAGAAAAAAGCTTATTCTATAAGTCAAGGTTACGGAAGAAAAAATAAAGTGGAACTTCGTTACGGAGAACAAGGTTTCATTGGAAATTTGGACCAAAGAAAATCAATTACATTTATTGGTTTTGATATCGAACATAAATCCAACGGTGTTTACCAATTAAACAATAATAATTCAATAGCAAAAATATTTGCAAATCCAGATTACAGCTTACGAATTGAAGCAGTTTCTGGAGATAATTCAAGTGTTTTGTTTTCAAAATCAAGCTACACCATTTTTCCAGATTTATGGTGGGGAACATCAAGTTTTGGATCACAATCTAGAATAACAGATATCAATCCGCAGCAAAAAGATTATGCTTGGGGAACTGCAAAAGTATTGACGTGGAAAAGTTTTAGTGGAAAAGAAAATCAAGGAAACTTATATCTTCCAGACAATTACGACAGCAAAAAAACATATCCAGTAATTGTCCATTTTTATGAAAAACATACAACTGATTTTAATACGTATCAACAACCGGAAGTAAGTTCTTCGAATATTAATATTCCAAGTTATTTAAGCCGAGAATATATCGTTTTTCAGCCAGACGTACATTATGTTTACGGCGATGTCGGAAACAGTGTTTACAATGATGTCATTAGCGGTGTTGAATATTTAATTGCAAATGGTATTACTGAAAAAGGCAAAATCGGAATTCAGGGACATAGTTTTGGAGGTTACGAAACTTCTTTCTTAACGACTAAAACAGATCTTTTCAGCTGTGCGATTGTGGGTTCTGGAGTAAGCAACTTTACGGCTAACTATCCTGTTATGAGATCGAATGGTATTTCGACTATGTTTAAATACGAAGCCGATCAATACCGCATGGGAATTTCGATGCACGATAACTTGGACGGATACATCAAAAATTCGCCTTTATTTTCTGCGAAAAACATCAAAACACCAATTTTGATTTTCCACAATGATAACGACCGCGCAGTTCCTTATCAAGAAGGACAATCATTATTCTTTGCACTTCGTCGTTTAGGAAAACCTGCTTTATTGGTCAACTACAAAAAAGAAGGACATACTTTAGACGATGCTGCCAACAGAAAAGACTGGACACTTAAAATGCAACAGTATTTTGATTACTATTTAAAAGGTACGGCAAAACCAGACTGGATGTAATTTAATTTAAAATTATGAAACACATAGAAACATAGATTTTTTCTCTTTTTCTTTTGAGAGCAAAGAAGAAGCTAGCTTCCACACATAGCATACTATGTGAATTGATGCAAGTGAAACGCCTTTTATAAGTCTGCCAACTATATTTCTATGTGTTTAAAAAAACTGTTTTTTGAGGGTTTCTCACGAGACCTTCAAATAAACAGCAGGGACTTCTTATACCCTATTCCAACTAAAATTCAATCAAAAAAAAGAACAATAACGATCAACAATGAAAGCAAAATTAATTTTAGCGCATTTTCTTTTCTTGGGTTTAACTCAGGTTTCGGCGCAGTTTAAAACTACTTTTCCGCTGCCCAAAGAAGTGGCGCACGGAACATTGCCAAACGGAATGCAGTATTTTATCCTTCACAACGAATGGCCCAAAGACAGAGCCGATTTCTATTTCGTACAAAATGTCGGGGCGATTCTAGAAAACGATGATCAAGACGGATTAGCGCACTTTCTGGAACATATGGCTTTTAACGGAACAGAACATTTTAAAGGAAAAGGCATCATCAACATGCTGGAAAAGCAAGGTGTTTCTTTTGGAAAAGACATCAATGCTTACACCGCTTATGACGAAACCGTTTACAACATCAGTAATGTTCCTGCTGACAACAAAACGTTATTAGATTCCTGCATGTATGTTTTACATGATTGGTCTGGCTCTCTGCTTTTAGCGAATAACGAAATTGATGCTGAAAGAGGTGTAATTCGTGAAGAATGGCGTACTAGAAGAAATGCAGATTACAGAGCAGGAGAAAAAATCGACAAAGTAGTTTTTCAAGGTTCGAAATATGCCAAGCGAAATGTAATTGGAGATTTGAATGTCATCAACAACTTCAAATATCAGGTTTTAAGAGATTATTACAAAAAGTGGTATCAACCGCAAAATCAGGCTGTCGTTATTGTAGGGGACATTGACGTGGCATTTATCGAAAAAAGGGTTAAAGAGATTTTCGGTTCGATACCAGCTCCAAAGAAAATCAACAAAAGAGAATACGAGAAAATTCCGGTACAGAAAGAAAATCGTTATGTACTGGCAACCGACAAAGAATTACAGCGTTCCGGGATTTCACTTTCGTACACACTTCCAAAGCCTTTAGTGCAAGACGAAGCAGAAATGACCAAAAGCATGCAGGAAAGTCTTGCCCTGCAGTTAATGAATACTCGCTTTGGAGAATACATCATCAACAATGAAACGGCAGGTTTGTCTTTTGGTGTTAGAAATGATAACCTGTCGAGATTAGACAGTAAATTTTCATTGTACATCGCTCCTAAAAAAGGTAAATTCTTAGAAGCTTTTACAGAAGCCTACAGAGAATATGAAAGAGCTATTCAAAACGGATTTACACAGCAGGAATTAGACCGTTTGAAAACCAAAATGCGAAGCAATTATGATAATCGTCTGGCAAACAAAGACAAAATCAGCAACGGATATTGGGCAGAACAATTACAGATGTATTTCTTAGAAGCCAATCCGATTATGACTTTAGACCAGGAATACAAATGGATGAATGAGTTTCTAAATAAAGTAACTTTGGAACAGGTTAATAGTGCTTTCAGAGCTTTAGAACCAAAACAAAATCTAATCTTATCGGTTTCTGCTCCGGAAGATGCTGCGACTAAATTTCCTGAAGCAAATGATTATTGGAATGCGATGAAAACCATTTCAAACAGCAAATTGGAACCGTACAAGGAAGAAGAATTAACGGCTTCTTTAGTTAAAGAGCAATTGACAGAAAAAGCAATTGCAAAAACCAGCGACATTAAAGCTTTTGCAAATGCAAAACAGTACACTTTGGCAAACGGAGCAAAAGTGATTATTTATCCAACAACCTTAAGCAAAGACCAGATTTTGTTTTCTGCTTACAGCGTAGGAGGAAATTCCTTAGCAGACTGGCAGGATCTTCCGTCAACACAAATTGCAACAGCAGTAGCGGCTTATTCTGGTTTGGGCGATTATAAGTTTACCGATTTAAAAAAGAAACTGGCCGGTCAAACGGCTAGTGTGAGTCCGTATATTGGAGGTTTATACGAAGGTTTTAACGGAAGCAGCAACAAAGAATCTTTGACGACTTTATTACAGCTTACTTACCTTTATTTCCAGCATCCGCGATTGGATACGACTACTTTTGATAAAATCAAAGAGCAGTACCAAAACAAACTGAATAATGCTCACAACAGCAACGAAAAAGCATTAAGCGATACGATTTCGGTTTTAAACACGAATTACAGCAAGCGCAATTGGTTATTGAATCAGGATTTTATCAATGCTTTTGATTTGAATAAGGCGAAGAAATTCTACACCGAGCGTTTTTCTAATGCAGGAGATTTTACCTTCTTATTCGTTGGAAACATTTCTGAGAAAGATATTGCTTTAATCAATACTTATTTAGGCAATCTTCCATCAACTCCAAAAACAGAAAAATACGTTGATCATAAAATTTTCATGAAAGACGGAAAAACGGAGAAAACGATTTTCAGAACAATGGATACACCAAAAACAACGGTTTATCTTCATTTGGAAAACAAGGATGTTACGTATTCTAAAAAGAATAAAATCTTAAGTTACATGGTTTCGGAATGGCTGACTAAACGCTACTTAGAAACCATTCGCGAAGAAGAAGGCGGCAGCTATGGAGTTCAAGTTGGAACCGATTTATCACAGTCCCCTTCTCCATTGTTTTCATTAGAAATCAATTTTGACTGTAATCCTGACAAAGCCGATAAGTTGGTGAAAATTGTTCATGCTGAATTGGCGAGGGTACAAACTGAAAATATTCCTACGAATATCCTAGAAGACATCAAACAATCTATAATCAAGAATTATCAAGAACAGCTAAAAGAAAACAGTTACTGGCTAAGTGCTTTGACTTCGTATGTTCGCAATGAGGAAACGCCTCTTGATATTGAACTTCTTAAAACGACATTAAGTACTATCACTGCAAAAGATTTAAAAGAATTTACAGTAAATGCTTTGAAAAAATCTAACAGCGTACAAGTGCTCATGAAGGCAAAGTAAGAATCACTTATAAACCAATTCCTGATTCTGGTTTATACTATTCTTACCGATTTTTTTATTTTTATTTTAATTAGTTTGTAAGGGCTGTCTTTCGGACAGCCTTTATTATTTCTAAATATGTAAGTATAACTTTGTCCTGCCTTTCAAATCAAACAACAAATGAGAGCAATTTTAAATTTAACTACTATTTTTCTGTGTGGCTTTTTATTGAGTTTTAATACAACCAACAAGCATCCTAAAAATTTAACGAAACAAGAAATATTAGAAATAAGTTATAAAAACTGCATTAAATATAATTGGTTTAAAACTAAAAAGTACATTGCAAATGACGAATATGACAATTGGCTGGTATGCGAATATTTTTATTCCAAATCAGAGAAAATAATAGTTACCTATTCTGATGTAAAAGGAATCAATCCTCATTATATTGAAACTAAATTGAATATCTTTCAAGATGACGTAAAATTGAAGAATGGTTATTCTTTTAAAAATATAACGTTAAACAAATACACCTATTTTGAATCAGATGACAATGGAGATTTTGTTATTACAGAATTTGACACTAAAAATTAATCTAAATACATCCATCGATACAAGTTATCTTGTTCAAGTAAACTAGAAGCGAATAACCACATTGTTGTCAGCCAAAAACTCAAGGCGAAAAAAGTCAAAGAATTACCTGCAGAAATACAAAACTGCAAATTATTGTCGTGTATCATTTTTAAAAATTTTGATTATAAAGGAAGACTTCTCGAAAAACCTTTATAAAAAAATGCAATAATGTTGTTTTTCTAGAGATTCTACATCAGATCCTGCAACGAAATTTTCTCTTCGATGCTAGAAAAAGCAGCCTTTCAGCGTAAATTAATGGTAAAATTTCATAAAAAATAAAAAAAAGAAGCTACTCAATTAACATAAGAATTCACAAAAATAAGACTGCATGAAAATAGTAGGTTTACCATCTTTTATTTTATCAAAAAAGAAGATAACAATCTAATTATAAAAACATTAAAACAAACATAAAAAATACATATTCACAAAATAAAACCTTAAAACCAAAGGCTTTCCAGCTTTTGCATATGTTTTGAAGACATTAACTCTAGTTTAATTTTGCTTGAACAAATGTTAAATACGGGTAAAAAGCCCGCGGAATCTAAACATTTTGCATATATTTGTAAAATGACACTTGGTAACATTCAGGTTTCAATTTTTCGGCAGTTGATAATGCATTAGCTTCGATTAATTTCCAAAAATCAAAAGAATCCTTTTCAATGAAAAAGTTTCTTTCTAAGTTGTCAAAAGAACGTATAATACCAAAAGCCCCATGACTATGAAAAAAATTACTTTAATGTTTTGTCTACTGCTGGCAGTAGGATTAAATGCACAGCAGGAAAAAGGAATTATCGGATACACTAACTGGTTGGATAACTGGACAGAGTTCAAACCTCACAAAACTGAGTCTAAAGATGCTACTCAGATTTTAGCTGGAAACATTGCCGAGAATACAAAACTTCTGAAAAGAAACGTTTACATTCTTCAAGGAAATGTGTATGTAACTAATAATGCTGTTCTTACAATTGAACCAGGTACAGTAATTATTGGGGATTTTGAAACAAAAGGAACATTAGTAATTACAAAAGGAGCTCAAATCATGGCTGAAGGCCAAGAAACAGATCCAATTATCTTTACTTCAAACCGCAGCATGAAAAAAGCTGGAGACTGGGGAGGAGTTGTTGTTCTTGGTGATGCACCTATCAATAAATTTGGTAACTTAGGTTCGTACAACATGGATCTTGATCCTGCCCTTACTATATACGGTGGAAATAATACTGCAGCAAACTCAGGAGTTTTAAAATTCGTGAGAATTGAGTTTGCAGGTAAAAAAGTAAAAGGATTAGATTATTCTTTTAATGGATTGACTATTGCAGGTGTAGGAAACAAAACAGTTATAGAAAACATTATGGTTAGCTACTCAGGTGGTAATTCATTTGGATTCTATGGTGGAGATGTAAATGCTTCTCAATTGGTTTCATACAAATCAATTAATGATGATTTTAAATTTACTCAAGGCATCCAATGTCGTTTATACAACTCTTTAGCTGTTAGATCTTCTTATTTATCAGGAAGCAAAGATGGTTCTAGATGTTTAGATGTGAAAGCATACGAAAAGAAAAACGAAACTGACTTTACTAAAAAATCTACTTTAGTAGCAGCTGCAAACATTACAATGTTGAATGAAAGCGAAAACATTAAAGCTGATATTCAAGCTGGATTGATAAAAGAAGCTATTTATGTTGGTGAAAACACTTCATTAGAAATGAAAAGAAGTGTTGTTTCAGGATTTAACCCAGCAGTTATATTAGACAGCAAAACCGAAATCAACGGTGCTAATCTTAAGAAAATCAAATTTGAAGAAATGTTTTTCAATCAGTGTAGCGGTAACATATTTACAGAAAACAGAAGTGATAATGCAGATTTAGAAAACTGGTATGGAAACAGCATTTTCTCTAATGTTTATTCTATCACAGACAACAAAGAAACTTTTGTAGACATGTATAACGCACGTAGACCAGACTTTAGACTACAGTTAGGAAAAATCACAGCCTCTAGCGGAAAATAATTTTTCTAATAAAAGCATAAAAAAAGGAAACAGAATTAAAACTGTTTCCTTTTTTGTTTTTAAGATATTTTCAAATCTTTCGCAGCTTTAGAATACTGCATTTATTTATTAAAAAAAGTGTAAAATTTATTCTATTATTTTCTATAACTAAATACTTTTTACAATATTTTTACAACTAATTCATCATCAACTCATTACATTTCAACAAAATATCTGAAAATAAAGCGTTATAATTAATCCATAAAGTACACTATTGTGAATGATAAGCATTGGACATCTTATTTTAAATTTACAATAAATAGAAAAATATTTTTCTTTCTAATCTTCTTCGGATTAAACTTTTATGGACAATCAAATAAAAGCGGTTATAGCGAAATAGCAAAACAAAGACTGTTAGTTCATATCACTTCAGACTATCTTCATACGGTCAGTCAGGGACAAATTGATAAAGACAGTGCGGTTAGAACTTCTTGCCGACTTTACAATTTAAGCATTCTCATTCCGTATAATGAAATTTATAATGAAGGTGTTTCTACTTTTGAAACTCAACTTATAGAAAAACACCAGATAAAAGAAGCCCAAAAATTGCTTCAAAACTTAAGTGGCGAAAAACGTTTTTTGCTATTGTTGGAGCTAAGCAATTATTTCATTTTTAAATCAGGTACGCAAAACGCAGATCTTGACAAAGCCGAAAAATATCTGAATGAAGTTTTACAGCAAAAAAAAACAACCAAATGGAAAATTGGAGCCATGATGCTAAAAGCCAATCTGCTTAGTCAGAGAGGGAATACAAATGCAAGTGAAAAATTATATTTCGAAATCGAAAAAAACTGCAGACAAACTCGAAATAATTTAGATCAAGCCCGAGCATTTTTAGAAGCAGGAAAAACTTTGCAATATGGGAATTCTAAACGATTGGTTTATTTTCAGAAAGCACTTTCAATATTCCATTTTTTGAAAGAAAAGGAAAAGGAAATTGAAACCTTGTCGCAAATAAACATCGAATATTTTATTGCCAGACGATTTGACGAATCAGAGAAATTGATTCATCAGATAGTAAACCTCCAAAAAGAAATAAAATACTATCACAATCAGTACGCATTTGATGTTCTTTCGTATTTATCTTATCGAAAAGGAGATGTAGTCAAAGCACTTTATTATTCTAATAAATGCATTGAAAGCATGCGTTCTAAAGAAGATTCCATCTTTAAGGCATTGTTTTTCTTACGAAGAGGCGAATTATATCAATATTCAAAAAAGGATAAAGATGCGATGTTTTGGTACACAAAAGCATTAGAAAATAAAACCAATGAAACCAGACTTTTCTGGTATAAAGCATTTCTCTC
This sequence comes from Flavobacterium procerum, assembly GCF_042431625.1. Lineage (NCBI taxonomy): Bacteria > Pseudomonadati > Bacteroidota > Flavobacteriia > Flavobacteriales > Flavobacteriaceae > Flavobacterium > Flavobacterium procerum. Next base: position 27,685 of record NZ_JBHLYW010000009.1, read on the forward strand.
TAAAGCTTGGCTTCTAAATAAACTGCATCAGAGTAAAGACGCTTTATCACTGCTCAAAAATACAGAAAAGGAATTCCCTCCTGTTACTGACTTTGAAAAAATGCATTTTGCCTTCATACTGGGAGAAACATATGAAAATTTAAAAAAAATGGATTTAGCCGAAAAAAACTATTCCGTTTTTCAAAATATTGCTCAAAATTACCCTCTTCAATTTGTACATGATGAATTTCCGGCCGCTTTTTTTCAGATTTCTTCTTTTTACCGAAATATAGGTAAAAACACTAAGGCACGACAACTGATTAAAAATGGCATTTCACATACTTTTGAAATAGGCGTTTCAGAAAAAAGCTTGTATTACTACAATCTATTCAAAATCGATTCTACCGAAAAAAAATACGATGATGCCATTAAAAATCTGCTTTTAAGTCAGAGATATAAAGATTCTGCTTTTAATGAAGAACAGCAAAAAAAGTTTGCCGAATTATTAATTAAATACGAGACAGACAAAAAAGATAAAAACATCAAATTACTACATGCCAAAAATCACCTGCAACTTATTAGATCTCACGAAACCGAAAGAGAAAAAAATATCCTTTTGATTGGTGCATTATTATTGATTGTGATAATTTGCTTGTTGCTGAACAGCTATATCATCAAACAAAAAAACAGTCGCAAACTTGAAGCTAGTCAACGTGAATTAGACCAAAAGAATAGTTTTTTGGAAAGCCTAAACAATGAACAGCAAAAATTATTAAAAGAAAAAGAATGGCTCATTAAAGAAGTACATCACAGAGTTAAAAATAATCTTCAAATGGTTACAAGCCTTCTTAATTCACAATCTGCTTATCTTAAAGACAGTGATGCAAAAATGGCTGTTAAAGATAGTCTCCGCAGAATGCAAGCCGTGTCGATGATTCATCAGAAATTGTATCATGACGAGAATATTTCGACTATTGCAATGCCACAGTATATTGACGAACTCGTTCATTATTTGCATGAAAGTTTTGACAATGAAAATCAAATCAGTTTCATAAAAAATGTCGAAGAAATAAATCTTCATGTTTCTCAGGCCATTCCGCTAGGATTAATAATTACAGAAAGTGTCGTAAATGCAATAAAATATGCTTTTCTAGAAAAACAAAACGGAATAATTGAAGTCAGTTTACATCATGAAGACATCGAATTTATCGTCCTTAAAATAGCCGACAACGGTACAGGCCTCCCTGATTTTACTACCAAAACAGACACTAATTCTTTGGGAATCAATCTCATAAAAGGCCTTACAAAGCAACTAAAAGGCAGTTTTATCATCGAAAACAATAACGGCGTACATATAATAATTAAATTTATGTACCTAAATTCTTGATTTATTATGAACAGCAAAATATTAATTGTAGAAGATGAATTTATAGTCGCAAATGATCTGCAGCTAATATTGAGACAAGCTGGTTATATAGTGACCGGAATTGCTGTTTCTGCTGAGGAAGCATACGAAAGTATCGCAAAAAACAAACCTGATCTCGTATTGCTAGACATATATCTAGAAGGCAAAGAATCAGGAATTGATTTGGCAAAAAAAATAAAATCAGAAAACATTGCCTTTGTTTACCTTTCTGCCAATTCTAATGAAACAATACTTGAAGAAGCCAAGAAAACCGATTCTTATGGATTTCTTGTAAAGCCATTCAGAGAAAAAGATTTGCTCGTTACTTTAGAAATTGCTTCATACAGGCATAAAAACAGTATAGAATCTCGTTTGAGACAAGAAAATCTTTTAAAAGAAAAGCTAAACTTAATAAATCAGCGAACATTTCAAGAAAAAGAATATCTTCACGAAATTTCACGTCTGTTACAAACTTTTATTTCTTTTGACTTGATTGTGTTCGAAATTAAACAACTAAATCAAAAAAAGTTTACCGCCTACATGCGTATAGGCTTTGACGAATACCAATACATAGGCGAAAAAGAATTGCAAAACATGACCAATTCAAAAACTGATGTTTCTTTTAGCGAAATCAATTATCTTGAGAATGAAACTGTTATTTATAAAAATGATAATGAACATTTTAATCCAAATTTAGCATTACTAAAAACTCATTTCCGAGCCGAATCTTATCTTGTTTTTCCCTTTTTATTGAATGACGAATTAGCCGTTCAATATATATTCTCAAATCAAAAGAAAAATATTTATTCGCAATACCACATTGACTTATTGACGAGTGCAAAAAGAGATTTTATAGATTTAATGAATCAGGTTGCCAATCAGAAAAAACGAATTGATTCTACAAAGAAAGAAAATTTAGAAGAAACTCGTTCTCATCAATTTAATGATATTATCGGCAAACATCCTTTACTATTGGAGGCTCTAGATCTTATAACCCAAGTTGCTCCTTACAATACATCGGTTATTATTCTTGGAGAAAGCGGAACCGGAAAAGAAAAGGCTGCGCAATCTATTCATAATCTCTCCATGCGCAAAAATGGTCCTTTTGTAAAAGTAAATTGCGCCGCCATATCGCCTACTTTGATTGAATCTGAGTTATTTGGTTATGAAAAAGGCTCATTTACAGGAGCTGTTGAAAGCAGAAAAGGAAAATTTGAACTCGCTGATGGAGGAACTATTTTTCTGGATGAAATTGGAGAATTATCCAACGAAATGCAGATTCGGCTATTGCGTGTTTTACAAGAAAAAGAAATTGATTCTGTCGGTGGCAATACGGCACGAAAAGTAGATATCCGAATTGTGGCCGCAACAAATCGAAATCTCGAAAAAGAAGTTGCTCAAGGCAATTTTAGAATGGATCTTTACTACCGTCTAAATGTCTTTCCTATAACTATGCCTGCATTACGAGAACGTAAAACTGATATTTCTGAATTAGCCGATTATTTTGCAAAGAAATATTCTAAGGAATTCGAAAAGAAATTTAACGGCATTACTTCAAAAATGATGATACAAATGAATGAATACGATTGGCCAGGAAATATTCGCGAACTGGAAAATTTTATCGAAAGATCGGTAATATTAAATAACGGAAAATCAGAATTAGATTTTCTGCTAAATTCATCTTCAACATCAAAATCATTAAATACAGAAAATGTACAAACTTTAGAAGATGTAAAAAATGTGCAACAGCAAATAGAACGCGATTATATAATTGCTATTTTAAAAAAAGTAAAAGGCAGAATTCGCGGAACATCTGGTGCTGCTTCTATTCTAAACATCAAACCTACAACTTTAGAATCTAAAATGACCAAGCTGGCTATTAAAAAAGATGATTACATAAATTAGAAATTTCTCCACTTTTTTCGGAACTTTTTTACAATTCTCCGAAATTTCCGTACAAACACAACTACCTGATTCACCTTTATTTAAAATAAAAAAAAGCAGCAATAGCAATAGTTGGGCTTTCATTTCTTCAGTATTTTCATTTTATAAAATTACTGGCATATTGTTAGCCTTTATCGCAAGATATTTATAAATAAATACTTACTCTAAAAATAATCGAATTATTTATGGATGAACTGCGAAATCATATTGAAGAAATCACTCCTGTAAGCGATGAAGAATTTGCTTATATAAAAACCTTCTTTACCAAAAAGAAAATAAAAAAACACCAGTATCTAGTCCAAAACGGAGACAAAGTCTTATGCGAATATTGGATTATAAAAGGTACGCTCAGAGCATTTTACATTAATAAAGACGGCAAAGAGCATATTCTACAATTTGCTATAAAAAACTGGTGGATTTCTGACTATAACGCTTATTTTAACCAAACAGAGGCTTCTATAAATATTATTTGTATGGAAGATGCCGAAATATTGTGCCTAACACTTTATGCAAGGGAAAAACTGGCTTCTGAACTTCATAAAATGGAGCATTTTTTTAGAATGAAGTTAACCCTACTCTACTCTTCGCAACAAAAAAGAATTATTTCTTTATTATCAGATAATCCAAAAGAGCGTTATGAAAAATTTGCTAGTTATTATCCAACAATCTTGCAAAAAATACCAAAAAAATACATCGCCGAATATCTCGGAGTTTGCCGCGAAACGCTTAGCAGGCTTTATCTTAACAACTAGCTCTTGGAAGAGCGCAATATTTATAAACAAAATTAAATCTCTAAATTAAAAACCTCTTGAGGAGCGACATATTTCACTCCTCCGGAGCTCCTCTTCAAATGACAAATATCTATCTACAAATATTTCGTCCCGCTGGGACTTCGCAACAATCTTAAAAACATAACCAATGGTTTCAACCATTGGAGCGCAACGGTAATCAAATCTTTGTATTTCCAAGGTTGAAACCTTGGGCTATATTTTTTAATCAAATTGTTTCTTGATAGATATTTTTTGTTGTTGGAATTTTTCTAAATCCTCCTTTTCCTAAAAACTCATCTTAATTATAAAACATCCATTCTTAACCAAAGTCAATGATTTGGAAAGAATACCAGATATACTTTTGCCTTTTTTTTTAAAAAATTAACGTGATCATAATCACACTTTTAAAGTGATTTAAATCAACTTCTAATGAATATGTAAAATGGAAATTTGATTAAGATATAAACGAAAAACCAAAGCAAAAAATATGAAAACAATAAAATATAATTCAATCACCCAAAAAATCTTGATAGTCGTACTCTGCTCATTTATGACTATTACAGCCAGTGTTAAAGTTCAAAATTCTGACAAAATGAAAAAGAAAATTTTATTCGTGGTAACCAATCACGTTAAAAAGGGAAATACGGGAGAAAAGACAGGTTTTTATCTATCTGAAGTAACACATCCTTGGGATATATTGATAGATGCTGGGTACGAAGTTGATTTTGTGAGTCCAAAAGGCGGAAAAGCACCGATAGAGGGATTTAATTTAAGCGATTCGACAAACAAAAAATTCTGGCTTAATGCAAAATACCAACAAAAAATAGAAAACACTATGCGACCAGACCACATTAATCCCGAAGACTATGCAGCAATGCATTATGCAGGCGGACACGGTGCTATGTGGGATTTGCCGAATAACAAAAAACTGATTGCAATAGCATCAACTATATATGAAAACAACGGAATCATTAGCGCAATATCGCATGGAGTTGCAGGTCTTTTGAATATTAAGCTTTCTGACGATAAATATCTTATAGGCGGCAAAAAAATCAATGCTTTTACGAATGAAGAAGAAACCGCAGTGAAACTGGAAAAAACTGCACCATTTTTATTAGAATCTAAACTAATAGAAAAAGGAGCAATCTTTGAAAAATCGGGTTTATGGCAGCCTCATGTTACCGTAGATCATCGTTTGGTTACAGGTCAGAATCCGCAATCGGCAAAAGCGGTTGGTGAGGCACTTTTGGAGCAGTTAATAATCTCAGAGACTGTTTCGAAACTTACCATGTTTGAGGTAAAAGAAAATGCAGTAGAACAATTTCGAAAAGCTTTGACAGCTTATGTAGCCGCTTCACTTTCATCCAAAGAAAACATTATGTCCGAAGCTTTTTTCGAACGAGACAAACCCAACATTTTATGGCTGATTGAAAGATGGAACGAAAAAAGACAATTGGAAAATTTCAGCCAAAAAAAACAGGCAATAGCATTACAGTCTTTAGCCGAAAAATCATTAAAAACTGCTCCAAGAACATTCTATGTAAAAGATCTCGAGCCTCTTACCAAAGAACAATGGAGAAAAACCTCAAAAAAAGAAGACAATCAGCTTGTTATTATGCTTTTTGTTGATGGGAAAAAAGGAACAGAACAGCATTTTAAAGACACTTATCACATTGCAATGCCCCAATTTCGAAGTGAACCCGGCGTAGTGACATACCAGCTTTCTGAAATCGAGGGCGATGAAACACAATTTGTAACCTATGAGAAATTTAGAAGCAATGATGCTTTTCAATTCCACCTCAATTTCCCTCCTATTAAACCTGTAATCGAATACCTCGAAACAAGCATAAAAAAACCTCCTTTTCAAAACGGACTATACAATCTTATAGAATTTGCTCCGCTGACAAGAGAATAAAAAGAAAATCAGTAGTAATAGTTAAAAATAAAAATCATGAAAAAAATAAAACAAATTATGACAGCAAGTTTATTAAGCGCATTTGCACTATCAGATGCACAAGCACAGGATATCGATCATAAATTAGATGTGATCAATCATTTAACAACACCGTCTCATGTATCTGTAATGCCTGTTTCTTCACTATTGAACGCGCCGGGAAACGAAGCCTTGAGAGCTTTCTTTTTTAATCCTATAAAAGACAAAACCATTTTAAAAGGAAAAAAAATTGCAGTTCTTGCCGCAGACGGTTTTGAAGAAATAGAATTAACCGGACCTGTCTGGTATTTTAGAGAATTGGGGGCTCAAGTTGATATTGTATCGCCAAAATACAATCCTGCTCCAGCAAGATACGGATTAAGCAGTCCAGAAATGGCAAAAACGCATGTTATGGCTATTCAGTATTTACAGCCGGTTGGCTGGATAAAATTTGACCGTACAGCCGACAAAATTAAAGTAAGTGATTATGATGCTGTATTTATTCCCGGAGGCGCTTGGAATCCTGATAATCTTCGTTATGACAAAGATGTTATCAAATTCATTCAGGATTTTAATAAATCAGGAAAACTGATTGCTGCTATTTGTCACGCACCAGTTGTATTGGCTTCTGCCGATATTCTAAAAGGAAGAAAACTTACGGGATATTGGAACATTCAAATCGATCTAAAAAATGCAGGTGGCATCGTTTCTGATCAGCCTGTAGTAGTTGATGCTAATATTATAACCAGCAGACACCCAATTGATGTGGCTGATTTTTCGAGAGCAGTTGAAAGTTGGTTAGCTAAAAAGAAGTAATCCTGCTACATTACTGCTGAATTAAAATAACGGAAGATGAATTTTGTCTTCCGTTATAATTTATCCTAACGAATCATTTGCCAATCATTCGTTTACGGAGCCTGCTTAGAGATTCGGGCTTAATGCCAATGTAAGATGAAAGCTGATTTTGTGATACCATCTGAAAAAGATAAGGCTCTTTTTTTAAGATGGTTTTATACCGCTCTTCTGGAGTTTGAAAATGCAGCATTTCTTCTCTTTCGATAATGATCAAGTAAGCATATTCAGCGATTAATCTTCCGAATTTTGACCAATTGGGAGAACTATCGTATAAGTTTTCTACCTGTTCATATTCTAAAGCAATCACATTCGAATCCTCCATCGCTCTGCAATAGTATTGCGCTTTTCTTTGTGTGATGAAACTAGCGAAATCTACCAGAAAATCATTTGATTTTGCAAACCTGCAATTGATTTCGTTTCCCTTATAATCGACATAAAACATTCTGAAAAAACCACTTTCTACAAAGTATATATGACGACAGATTTCGCCCTGCTGCAAAAGGTCGGTATCTTTTGGCACTTCTCTTCTTTCGATAATAGGAAGCATCAAATTATACTCTTCATCAGACATAGGAACAAACGAGGTTATAACGGCTTTAAGAGCATCCATAGCAATAGGTTAAGAGAAATAACTTCTCTAAAATTAGATTTTATTCTGCTAAATGCAAAATGCTTTCTTTTTGAAAACAAAACATTCGTTCTTAACCAAAGTCAATGATGTTACCCAGATACACGCTCTACCTTTGTCATGTAAATAAATTGGAAATCAAACAATTAAAAAGAAACCTATTACTAATCATTAAAAACTTAATCATGAAAACTAAATTTAACATCAGCCCTAAAGCAAACAATCCAAAACTAGGATTCAAAATTCATTTTCTTGTTTTCTTACTAGCTACTCCAATAATCTTTCTTATTTGGTATTTGACAGACACTACTTATCCTTGGCCACTTTGGTCTACCTCTGCGTGGGCGGTGGGAGTTATTTTTCATTATCTAGGAGTATTTGTATTCAGAAAAAACAAAATCTAAATCTCAATAACCATGGAAACGAATACAACATTCAGACGCATCGTAACAGGACATAATAAAGAAGGAAAAGCAATTATAATTTCTGATGAAGTTCCGGTCAGAACTTATATGGTTGGTGGACCAAATGGAGCTAAATTTCATGAAGTTTGGAACACCAAACAAACTCCTGCTGTAATAGACAGCATATCTCAAGATCCTGAAGAAAACGGACTTGTTCTTGGGCCTCCAAAACAAGGAACAAGAATACGCGTTATCGATTTTCCTCCCGAAGGTGATGAAATACGAAATCTGACCAAAGAACAGGCTTTGGAGCATTTTAAGACCATGAACGGTGAACAGGCATCAAAAGCGAGCGGAAATGCACCTCATCCCTTGATGCATAAAACAGAAACAATCGATTACGGAATTGTTCTTGAAGGTGAACTGACTTTGATTGTTGATGAAGGCGAAACCACTGCAAAAACAGGAGACATCATCGTACAGCGAGGCACCAATCATGCCTGGAGCAATCGATCTGGAAAAGTATGTCGTGTCGTGTTTGTTTTAATTGACGGACACTTTGAAGAAAATCTTCGCTAAATCTAATAATTACTGCCATGCGAATAAATCCCATACATCCCGAAACTATGAACGCAGAAGTTCGCTATGTTCATGACGAAGTTATAAAACTTATTACAACAAGCCAAGGACCAGTTTCAATGCTGAATAACGAAGGTGCCTTAACGGGGCCTTTTCCGCCCATGCTTAACTTTCCGCAATTTGGAATTCCTGCTTTAAGTTTTGTCCGTTCATTAGACAATCACGCAACACTTCCTAAAAAAGTACGTGAAGTGGCCATTCTGACTGTCGGTGCTGCGTTTGGTGCGCGTTTCGAACTTTATGCACATGAAATCATGGCAAAACATCTCGGTTTCTCTACCGAAACAGTAGCATCACTGGCCTCAGGAATTCGCCCAAATGAATTAAATCAAGAAGAAGCAATTGCTTATGAAATTGCTTCAATATTAGCCAAGGGAAGAATTGTTCCAGACTCGGCTTATAATCTTACCAAAGAAATCTTAGGGCAAGAAGGAGTGGCTGAACTTATATTTTTAGTTGGCGCTTATACATTATTGGCAACCGTTTTAAACGGCTTTGATGTTATTTCATAATCCTAAAATATACTTTAAAAAACAATACTTAATTATAACACAATGAAAAAATCAAAAATGAATTCTTTACCCTTAAAAACAATTTCAAACCTATTCTTGCTTTTGTTTACTACAATCTCAAACGCATCATGTTCAAACGATGATGCCGAAGCTAAAAAATCTCCCGTCATATTGGTGCATGGCGCATGGCAAGCATCGTACGTATGGGACACAACCGAAAGCGACTTAAAAGCTGCAGGTTATAATGTTACGGTCGTAAAACTGCCAGGACATGGAGACGACACTACTCCGACTTATCAGGTTTCGTTTCAGAGTTATGTTGATGAAGTTAAGAAAGCAATTAACGCTTACAATGAACCCGTAATTTTAATTGGCCATAGTTTGGGAGGAGCTGTAATTACTCAAACCGCTTCAGAAGTACCACAAAAAATCAAAAAATTGATTTATATAGCAGGTTTTATTCCACAAAACGGAAAAAGCGTTTTAGACTATTCTCAAATGGATACTGCATCACTTTTGCCTGCATCATTAAAATTGTCTGAAGATCAAACCTTGGCCGGAATCGTAAATCCAGAAGTCAATCTTCCAAAAATATTCGCACAAGATGCTACAGATGTTCAAAAACAATTTCTTGTGACTCGTTATAAAGCAGAACCTACAATTCCGCTTGGGACTCCTTTAAACTATAAAACAGCAGATTATAATCTGGGTGGCATAAAATACTATATCTTCACAACAGCTGATAATACTATCACTTACGGTTTTCAGCAGGAAATGGCAAAAAGCGCAGGTATTGCCAATACCTATACAATCAATTCGGGACACAGTCCTTTTATCTCTAAAACTGCTGAACTAAGCAAACTGTTAAAAGAAATTTTATCCCACTAAATTTTATCCACTTTTAATTAATGAAAAAGATTCCCAAAAAAATTATTTGCGGAATCTTTTTATTTTTTAATATCTCCAAAGTATCTCATTAAATCAAAAACGTAATTCAAGTAAGCTTATGCTTCAAAAATGCCATAATAGGCTTCAAAAATGATACACATATTGTGACTTTCAATTTATTTTTACTGTTAGCATTTCTATTTTAAGAATGAAAAAAAAGACATTAATTTTTTCATCAAATTATAGAATATCAGCCCATAAAAGCAATTGATACATATGAGTAGTACTTCTCAAAAACTTTCAGTACTGGAAAAATTAGGCTATGGTTTAGGTGACTTTGCTGCCAATTTGATTTTCCAGACACTGCTGACTTTTTTAGCTTTCTTTTATACAGATGTTTATAAAATTCCAGCTGGAACGGCCGGCATAATTATTTTTACAGGAGGATTTATTGGTGCTTTTTTCAATATTTTTATGGGAATTATTGCGGATCGTACTCAAACTAGATGGGGAAAATTCAGACCATGGATTTTATGGACTTCCGTTCCATTTGGAATTGCGACCGTGCTCTCTTTTCTGACACCCGATTTCGGAATTTCTGGTAAAATAACGTACACACTTCTCACCTACGTTTTTTTAATGCTAGTTTATGCGGCCAATAACTTGCCTTACACGGCTCTAAGCGGTGTTCTGACTGGAGATATGAAAGAAAGAAACAGCCTTTCTTCTTATCGATTTGTTGCCGTTATGATCGCACAGTTTATCATTCAGTCCCTTCTCCTTCCATTTGTCTTAATTTTGGGAAATGGCGATAAAGCTGCCGGCTTTAAAAATACCATGATAGTATTTGCCGTTATAGGTGTAGCTTGTTTGCTGTTTACTTTCTTTACTACACGAGAAAGAATTATTCCGTCCAAAAAACAAAAATCATCCATAAAAGAAGACTTTGGTGATTTATGCAAAAACGGTCCATGGTTCGTAATGCTGCTTGTTACGATTTTAGTATTCATCACCTTATCTCTAAAAGGTGGCATGTATGTTTTTTATTTTAAATATTATTTAGACACTGCAGCGCAGACCCAATTCTTAGACACAATTGGTTTTACCGTATTTATCAATGAGGTCAATTCTATATTGTTTTCTATGGGATTTGCAGATTTCCAATGGCCGAAAGATGTTACAGCCTCAGCCTTTAGTCTTTTTAATGCTGGAGGGATAATTTTTATGATAATCGGGATTATGTTTTCAAGATTTTTTGCAGATTCTTTTGGCAAAAGAAACATTTATATTCTTTTTATTCTATTGTCTGCAATTACGCTACTGGCTTTCAATTTTTACAGCAAAACAGCGGTTGTAGCGGTTTTTGTAACCCAGCTTTTACACGGTCTTTTTTACGGAATAACCATTCCTTTACTTTGGGCAATGATTGCCGATGTTGCGGATTACAGTGAATGGAAAAACAACAGACGAGCAACGGCTACTATCTTCTCAGCGATGCTTTTCGGATTAAAAACGGGAATCAGCATTGGAGGTGCGCTTGGTGCGGGATTTTTATCTAAATACGGATATGCAGCTGAAGAACAAATTCAGGTACCATCTGCACTTGAAGGAATAAAACTTTCTATCAGCATTTATCCTGGGTTTATCTTCATCATCAGTGCTGTGCTGTTATTCTTTTATTCAATAGATAAAAAAATGGAAGTACAGATTGAAACCGATTTACAACAAAGAAGAAAATCAGAAAGCTAAAAATACAGCTAAGAATAATCAAAAAAAATAAACAGCGCATTAAAAATACGCTGTTTATCAAAAAAAACTAACTAACTCAACTCAACTAATCAATTCTATTATTTAATAACCAGGATTGTTATTACTTGGTTTAATATTAGGATTTGAAGAGGTTTCTCTGTTTGGTATCGGCCAAAACTCACTTCTTCCAGCGGTAAAACCACTTCCTTGAAGCTCCGTGCTAGCTAGATTCCATCTTATAATATCATCAAAACGGCTTTGCTCTCCGGCAAATTCGACTTTACGTTCATGCACAATTGCTGTAAAAACTGCTTGCTTTGTTGGAACAATTGTAGTAGTCAAGCCTGCACGATCTCTAACTTCTTTGATGTAAGCTATAGCCGCAGTCTGAGAACCGCCATCTCTTTGATTCTCACACTCTGCTTTCATAAGAAGCACATCTGCATAACGCATCACTTTTACATTGATGCTGGATTGTACAGCTTCATCTTCTTTCTTATAGTAATTTTGGTATTTTTTCCATCCCGCTTTTCTTAATCCTGCAGATGTATTAAAATTCTGTGCTGTCATCGTAAGTTTTCCATTCAAATATGTAGAACCTGGCACATAAAAAGTTTCCGCAAAACGCTCATCTCCACTTTCGAAAGAATTTAAAAGATCATCTGTTGGATATACATTAAACCAACTTAAATTTCCATATTCCTGACCTCTTAAAGTAGACTCCGCAAAACCAGTACCTTGGCTGTTTCCTGGATCGTCCCATTTATTTCCTGTTCCGTTTTTTTCATCAAATTCGATTTCAAAAATAGATTCTTTGCCATGTTCCGTTTCTTCCATAAAATTATTGTAGAAACTTCCTCTGTCTTCAAGACTAAATCCGGTAACATTATTTAGAGCTACTAAAGCTAAGTCGTATTTTTTTTCATACAACAACACTTTGCCTAAATAGGCGAAAGCCGCTTCTTTGGTTGCTCTTCCGGTCTGTTCTACAGTTTTAGACAACAAGTTTTGAGAAGCAAATTCAAGATCTGTTCTGATTAGGTTGTAAACATCTGCTTTTGGGCTTCTCGCAACTCCCTCAATAGTAACTGTTTTATAAATTGGAATATCTCCAAAACGTTTCACCAACAGAAAATAGTAATAAGCTCTTAAAAAATGCACTTCACCTAGAAATTTATTCTTTTTCTCCTGAGACAAAACAGAATTTGGCAAAGCATTGATTTTATCTTCATTATCTAAAACAAAATTAGCTCTCGAAATCCCGATATAGCAAGATTCCCAATAATATTGAATGATATCGTTACCTGCGTTAAAAGAAAAATCCTGAAAAGGTTTCTTGTTTCCTTCCAACTGTGGATTTCCAGCGGTTTCCTGCCCCATAAGATCCATCGCAAAGAAAAAGTTTCTTGCGTAAAGCCCTCTAGTCTGAAGATTTGCGTAGGCGGCATTTACAGAAGACTCAACCTGTGATTCGGTTTTAAAGAAAGTATCAGGAGATAATGTGTTTGGATTTCTTAATTCTAAGTCCGAACTATCACATGAATTCATTGTTAAGATTCCGAACAATGCTGCAACTATATGTTTTATTTTTTTCATCATCATTTGTATTAAAATTTAACATCAAGTCCAAAAATTACTGATTTAGGCTGCGGATATCTTCCTAAGTCGATACCTGCAGAATTTGCATTACCATCTGTACGAGCAATTTCAGGATCTAAGCCAGAATATTTTGTAATAGTTATCAGGTTTTGCCCGCTTACATAAAATCGTATATTTGAAAAATAGCTCCCAAATGTTTCTCCCGGTAGTGTATAACCTAAGGTTACATTTTTTAGACGTGTGTACGAACCATCTTCAATGTATCTTTGATTTGCAGAAGACCAGTTTATATCTGCACCTTGCGCTCTTGGAAGAGTAGCTGATGGATTAGTAACAACACCATTTACCACATTAGCTCTGTCTAAAACAGCTGTGCTGGCATTAAACAAACGATTCATTGATTCCAAATCGAAAGTATTGGCATTGTAAATATCGTTTCCTTGAACTCCTGTTATAAAACAATTGAAATCGAATCTTTTGTAAGCTGCTGTTAAATTCAAACCATAAGTAAAATCAGGATATGGATTTCCGATATTTGTTTTATCTTCAGAATTAATAATTTTATTGCCGTCTCGGTCAACAATTTTAAGATCTCCAGGTTTTATATTGGTCTGACCAGGTCCAAAAACAGCATCGACTTCTGCTTGGTTTTGATAAATTCCGTTAGTTTGGTAACCGTAAAAATAAAACAACGGCTGCCCTACTTCTAGTCTTGAAAAGTTTTCTGACCCTGCTCTTGGGACAGGACCTCCTAATACGCTTGTCACACCTGGAGCTAAACTAACTACTTTGTTTTTGTTTGTTCCAAGATTCGCTACTGCAGACCAAGTAAAGTCTCCTTTCCTGTCATTGTAGCCTAATGAAATTTCATATCCTGAAACTTTCACATCGGCAATATTCTGAATTTGAGTTCCACCTCCAGCAGAACCTACAGATGCTGATAGCGGAACAGCAAAAAGGATGTCGCTACTTTTACTGTTAAAGTATTCAAATGATCCTGTAAGTGCATCGTCAAAAAATCCAAAATCCAAACCAATATTTTTATCTCTTTTAGATTCCCATTTCAAGTTTGGATTGGCGGCAACACCTATAGAAACGCCAGGCGCATTTGCTCCTCCAATTGGATAATTGTAATCTGCAAGCAATGTCGCGCTGTATTGATAATTATCAATTCTGTCATTTCCTGTAGTACCTGTACTTGCTCTCAATTTTAATGTACTGAAAACAGAATCTGCCATAAAGCTTTCTTTGGCTATGTTCCATCCAACTGCTACAGAATAGAAATTCCCCCAACGGTTATTAGCTCCAAAACGAGAAGAAGCATCTCTTCTTCCTGACACCGCTAAAAGGTATTTATCAGCATAATCATAATTGATACGGGCAATGTAACCTATGTTTTTTTCCTCATAATTTGAAGAACTCAGATTTCCTTCATTATAGCGCAACTGATCAATTTCATCAGAAATATTATAACGGCTTCCTGCAATTAGATTGCGAGATTTTCCGTCTATCTTGGTAATAACTCCCAGAACTTCTATATTGTGTTTTGCAGCAATAGTCGTTTTATAAGTTAAGCTGTTATCAAAAACGATAGTCTGTCCCTGCGCATTTGTTTCATTTGTAGTAGAGAATGCCTGTTTATGATACGAACCATCGCTATAACTAGGCACAAATGTATGATCCTTACTTGTAAAATAATCCAGCGAAACTTGTGATCGGAACTTTAAACCTTTTAAAATCTCTAATTCAGCATAAATATTTCCTATAATCGATAAATTGTTAATTTTCTGATAACCTAAATTGGCCACACGCACTGGGTTTTCTGCATCATTTCCATCTACGGCACTTGGCCCTTGATAGCCTCCTAAATTGTTTTCATTGTAAACAGGAAGATAAGGCGCCATTTTTATAGCATGTTCTAATAATGTTCTTCCTCCAGCACTTCGTTCTGGATTAATTGTACTAAATGAGATTCCGATATTGCTTCCTACTTTTAGTCTTCCAATATCTTGTGTATTGTTGGCTCTAAAAGAATAACGCTCAAAACCTGTATTAATAACCGCTCCTTCTTGTTTTAAATATTCAGCAGAATAACGACCTGATGAAGTTTCTGTTCCGTTTGAAAAACTCAAATTATAATCCTGCATGATACCGCTTTGAAAAATCTGATCCTGCCAATTTGTGTTTATATTGCCAAATTCAGCCGCTCTTGCAGTTAAATCACTTCCTAAATCTTTTGCATACTGAAGATATTGTTGCGTATTTAATACATCATATCTTTTGGTAATGGTCTGAAATCCTGCATAAGTGCTAAAACTCAATTGACCTGGTCCTTTTTTTCCTTTTTTGGTCGTTACCATAATTACACCGTTAAAAGCTTTAGAACCATACAAAGCCGTAGTCGAAGCGTCTTTTAAAACCGACATCGATTCTATATCATTTGGACTGAGACCTGACAAATTATTAGTTAAAACACCATCAATAACATATAAAGGAGCGCTGTTTCCCATTGTTGCCAAACCACGGATAGTAACCGTAGGATTAGAACCTGGTGCGCCATTGACAACAGTAACTCCCGCAGCTCTTCCCTGTAAAGCTGATTCTGCATTAGTAATCGGCACAGCAGCAATATCCTTAGAACCTACTGTTGAAATAGCTCCAGTGACTTTGGCTCTTTTTTGAGTACCATATCCTACTATAACTTCGTTTAAGTTTTGTGTTGATTGCACTAGTGTCACATCTATAGTGCTCCTGCCTCCTACGACTAAAGTCTGAGAAATTAGACCTACATAAGAATAGGTTATTTTGTCTGTGGAATTGACTCCCTTTAAAGAATATCTTCCATCAAAATCTGTAGAAGCGCTATTTTGTGTGCCTTCTACAACAATACTGGCACCCGGAAGAGGAAAACCAGAAGGATCTGTAACTGTACCTTGTATCGTTTTTGATTGTGCCGATACATTTTGGATGCTGATCATCAGCAATGCAAATAGTGCAATTTTTAATTGTAACTTCATTTTTTAGTGGTTTTTTGGTTAGTTGAAATAGTCAAGCGGTTGTAAGTTTTTTTTTATATGCTCTTCTTAACCGATTTTGCTTTTGTGCACAATTCTAGAAGACCATATAGTAATTGGAGTCTCATAATCTTGTTTTCGAGTTTATTGAAAAGAAACCTCAGAAAAAGAAAAAAGCCCAAAATTTGTTTCATGTCATAGTTTTAGGTTTTTGGAAATTATTAATACTTGTTTGTTTTTATCAAAAATATCTTACCCAAATGTATAGGGTTAAGATAAATTTGACATATAAAAATTGATGCAAAAACTATCAATTTTGTAGCATGTTAACTATAGAAACACATAAAATATAAATTTTGAAGCTTTATATTGATAAAATCATAAATTATAAATTGGTAATTTTATCTACTTATTTTGCCAATACAGCATAAATAACATCTCATAAATTACTATTTGACAATCAATAAATTAGAAGAACACAAAATGAATATTTCTTTATTAATGAATGCTTAAACCTAGTTTTTCTAAGACAAACAGGTGTAAAAAAAGACGGCATTAACCGTCTCCTTATATAATTTTCCAAACAATTATTACTTACTCTGGGTAGGCAGCTGTCCATATTTTTCTTTGTAACATTTTGTGAAATAAGACGGAGAACTAAACCCAACTTTTATACTGATTTCAGAGATATTGTCATTGCCCAGTTCTATAAGTTCTTTGGCTTTCTCTAAACGAACATTTCGGATAAATTCATTTACCGAAACTCCTGTTAAAGTCTTTAATTTCCGATACAGCTGACTTCTGCTCAAAAACATCTTTGATGCCAGAACCTCAACACTTAAATCATATTCACTAATATTTTCAACAATATAATTCAAAACATTTCTGATGAATTCATTATCCAATGTTGTTGTTTTTTCCTTTGCCTTTGGCGTTAGGCCATTGTAAAATTTGTTGAACATAATCTGGCGGCTTTTAATCAGCTGCACTAAGCTGGATCTCAAAATATCCATATCAAAAGGTTTGCTTAGATACATATCTGCACCAGAATCGATACCATCTAAACGGTCTTGAACCAATGCTTTTGCCGAAAGCATCATTAACGGAATATGACTGGTTTTTAAATTTGCTTTGATATTTTTACACAATTCAAGTCCGTTCATAACTGGCATTATTACGTCTGTCAAAATTAGATCAGGTAACTTATTCAATGCCAGTTCTAGACCCGCTTGCCCATTCTCGGCAGTCAAAACTTTGTATTCTTTTTTTAATTCGTTTTTCAAATAATTGCGCAACTCCACATTATCTTCGACAATCAGAATGGTGTAAGCTGGATTTTCTTTTTCCTGATTGATGGGCAATTCACTTTCTTCTTTCTCAACAATTGGCTTAAAACTGATTTTTTTATCTTTTTTAAATTCCTCAGTAACGACTTCATTTTCATTAAAAAAATCTTTACCGATAGGAAATGACAATCTAAAAGTCGTTCCGACTCCCAATTCACTCTCTACAACAATAAATCCTTTATGCAGTTCTACAAATCCGCGAACCACTTCAAGTCCAATTCCGGTACTTCCATAATAGGCTTTATTCAAATTGTTAACCTGATAAAAACGATCAAAAATTCTTTTAATATCTTTTTTCTCGAGTCCAGCACCAGTATCTTCAACAATAATTTCAAAAGATGGATTAAGGCTCTCCTCACCAATCAAAGGAAAATGAACCAATTCTTCTTTAATGATTATTTTGACCTTTATACTGCCGTTATCTGGAGTAACTTTAAATGCATTGGAGATTACATTAAAAATGATCTTTTCAAACATTTTAGGGTCAATCCAATCTTTTAAAGATTTTTTTTCAGCTTCAAATTCCAATGCAATTCCGCGGCTTAAGGCCTCCTCTTCAAAATAGCTTACGATTTCTTTTGTAAAACTTATCACTTCTACCTGCTTTACCTTTAGAGGCATTTTATTAAATTGAAGCTGATTAAAGTCCATTAACTCATTAATCAATCTCGAAAGCCTGTCTGAGCTTTTCTGAATCGTTTGTATTTTCTTCAGCACTTCCTGAGGCAATTCATCACTTTTATTTTTTAATATATCACGCAACGGATTTAGTATTAATGTGAGAGGTGTTCTAAACTCATGCGAAATATTGGTAAAGAACTGCAGTTTCTTATTATTTAATTTTTCGATTTGCAATGCTTTTTTCTTTTCAAATTCAATGAGCTGTTTTTGCTTAAACCGATTTTGATAATATTGATTAGCGAAATGAATTGCTGCTAAAACCATAACTGAATAAAACAGATAAGCAAAAGAAGTTTTCCACCAAGGTGGCAGAATTTCTATATTGAGTTCAACCGGTTTTTGAGCCCAAACCCCGTTTTTTTGAGCTGCTTTAACTTTAAAAACATATTTCCCGGGAGCCAAATTGGTGTAAGTTGCCGAACGTTTGCTGCCTACGTAATTCCATGAATCTTCAAATCCTTCCAAATAATAGGCAAATTCATTTCTGGCGGGAAATGAATAATTAATTCCAATAAAATCAATTGTAAAAACAGATTGATTATGGTTCAGAATTATTTTTTTTGTCTGCGACAAGACTTTTATCAATGGCGAATTTTTCTCAAGCGGACGAACCGATTTATTGAATATTTTAAGATCCGAAAGGTAAACAAAAGGCTGTTTTTTGCTTTTAACCAAATTTGAAGGATCAAAATAATTTAAGCCTTCATAGCTTCCAAAATAAAGCAATCCATTTTCATCTTTTAGTACTGCATTGTTATTGAAATCATTTGCAAGAAGACCGTCATAAACAGAGTAATTTACAGTATTATTTTGCTTTAAATCCAATCGTGAAATTCCTTTTTTACCGCTTATCCAAATATTCTGATCATTAGATTCTACGATAGACGAAATTGATTTTTCTCTGAGACCTTTAAAGTTTATATACCATTTTAAATTGTCTTTTTTTTTATCGTAGCTAAACAATCCCGCTCCATCAGTCCCTATCCAGATTTCTTTGTTTTTTGATTGATATAATGAATTAATGGTGTGAGTACTTTTATGATTTTTAAGTTTTTCAGACATTTTGTCTCGTAATGAAGTAACCGAAAACGAAATTAAATCTGACGAACTGACTTTATAAAGTCCTGTTGTAGAACCAATCCAGACATCATCATCTGAATCTACAATGACTTTTCTAATATCTAAATTGGTTATGTTTTTTTTATAAAACTCTTTGGAATCGCAATGATGAAATTTACCATCTGAAGGTGTATAATAATGCAGTCCTTTAGAAAAAGTACCTATCCAAATAGTCCCTTTTGAATCTTCGGCGATACTCATGATATTGTCTGACGAAAGGCCGGGAGTATTTTTGGTATTGTAATTAATAAAATTACGGGTTCCATTCCTTAAAAAAAATATTCCTTCATTCCAGCTCGCAAGCCAAACATTCTGTTTTTTGTCAATAAAGACTTTTGTGATATTATCATCGTTTAAACCTGAGCAAAAACTTTTATCAGATTTATTGATGTGCTTAAAGTTTTTGTCTTTCGGATTGTACACATCTACGCCGCCGCCTTCCATAGAAATCCATAAAAGTCCTTTTTGATCTTTTGCGATACCAGTCACACAATTAATTTGAAGCGACTGCGGATTTCCAGCTACACTTTGAATCCCATTTATTTTACTGTTCAGCTTATCAAAAACACCAAGTCCTTTGTTGTAATATCCAAGCCAGAGTCTGCTTTCGTTATCCAAAAACAAGGACCAAACAGAATTTGAACCCAAACTGTGCAGGTTGTATTTACTGTTTACATATTTTTTCTGAACAATCCCCTGATTATTGACAACAATAAGACCGTCATTTTCTGTGGCGCAGAATATTGTCTTGCTGTCTACCGGTAATATTGCCATAATCCTTTTTTTGGTAACAGGATATGAAACTGCTTTTTTATCTGAACTCTTTACATCTGCTTTTACAAGGCCTTTATATCCGTTGCCAATCCATAAATTTTGGTTTCCATCAAAAACCATCGAAATGATTGTGCCCGAAAGCAATTGATTTCCGGATTCCAGTCTTACGCTTTTAACTTCATTAGATAACTTGTTTACTATTTTAAGACCTAAATTAGTTCCCAAATAGATATTGCCTTTTTTATCTTTTGTCATGCAATTGATGGAATAACTGCTATGCGGAGCTTCAGATTTAACAGCCGTAACCTGTTTAGATTTAATATTCAATTTAAGCAATCCGTTATTGAATGTGCCTAAATAGAGGTCGCCATCCTCTTCTATTATGCATTTAACTGATATTACAGATTCTTTACCATGTTTTTTTCGAAGATCGATATTTTCAAAAACATCCAAATTTCTATTATAAAGACATAATCCCTCATCAGTACCAACCCAAATTTGGTTGTTGCGGTCCAGATAAACGGCATAAATAAGATTGCTGTTTATAGAATTGTTGCTGTTTGAATTTTGCTCGTAGGATTTGTAATTAACTCCGTCGTATCTAAAAAGTCCGGCTCCGTTTGTTCCCATCCACATAATTCCAAAATGATCCTGTGCAATCGTATAAATACCGCTTTTTGACGTTTCATTACTGACAATTCGAAATTGATAATTCTCAAATGAACTCTGGGAAAACAAATAATGTAAGGGAAGAAAAAATAAAATGAAAATTTTCCGGCAAACTTTATCTAATGGCATTTTATATAAATTAAATTTAAAATTTAATGTGGCATTTTATAAAAAAACAATTATTTGTCTTCCGGAATTATATCATATAATAATTCATAAATATGGCAGAAGCGACCAACCTTTGCTTTTCATTTTTAGTGCTTTTTAAATCTCAACAATAGTCTCAGAAAAAAATCAGAAAAAAATGAATCCTATTTTAAATTTGCAAATAAGCCCTGATAAATCAACCTAATCGTTCCAGTTCAAAAATTCAAAATTGCAATCGGTTGTGTAAAAATAAGACTTTTTTCGGATATTCCTTACGAAATAGTCTAATTCGCAAAAAAGGAAGTCATTAAATAGAAAATCAAATATTCTCACGTTTCATTTTGAACAATCTTAAATCTCAAAGTAATTCTGTTCATCCGAAAATTAACTTCTCAAAATAAAAATCGATGGAATATCTTTAGCGATGATTTTCTGTAGAATAGAAGAATCTTTCAGCCGTTCCTCATTATATAAAAAAGAATTTCCTCTTCCAGTTCTTTTAAAAGATTTTCAGATCTGATTCTAAGCCGATAATTCTTGGCACTGTCATCTTTGTATCGGCCACGGTCGGCTGCAATAATACAATAAGCATCACAGATCATTTTGAATTTCTCATCCAGTACATACATCCGTTTGAGTAATTTAAAATATTCTGCAAACTTTACATTGTATAATTCATCAGGTAGAGCCATTGATTGGTATTAAAGTTAATACTGGCTTTGTAAAACAGAAACTGCGATGTGGAAATAACATGCTTTTAGATCTCTAAATTAAAAAGCTTCTTCCAAAAACATACTCCCAAAACATTACAATTAAGTTGCAAATTACAATCTGAAACCTGTTTCTAAAATCTGCAACATTGCAATAATTTTACATCTCTTCGATTAGCAAAAAACTTCTTTACGACACATCGACATTTCAAATGTTAAACTTCAATTCACAGATTAATTCATTATAATTGCATCTATAAAAAACAAAAAAATGGATTTAGGAGTTTTCAACGATTTTTGGGATGGAAAACCAAATCATCTACCTCTTTTGAGCTTAATAGAATTACCTGGTGACGAAAACCAAAGCTTTAATTTAAAATGGAGTTTATTTAAATTAGAAGCCATACTAAAAGCAAACACCCAAGAAGCAATTAACGAAGGCATCAAATCATTATTGGAACAAGAAGACTGGAGACTTCACCTTGTTGCAGCGACATCGTTGCTATCACTCAAACAAAGCAAAAGAGAAAATTTAAATGTTTTGTTTTGGGAAAGGCTTACTAGGGGTTCGTGGGTTTCTCCACAAATATTAGTAGCGCTTTCAATATCTGACACGTCTTTTAAAACCAAAGGAGAAAAAATACTTCTTGAAGGATTCACAATCAATTATTCCCAAATGTCAGCGATAGAACATCATGTTTCTAGAGGCGGAGTACCAACAACTGTTTCAGAAAAAAAAGTTGAAGCTGCACTAAACTATTTATTAAATGATACTATCAATAACGATGATGATAATGATTCCGGAGGTTCGATTGCACAAAACTGGAAAGAAAGATTAGATGAATTAATAACGGAAAACAAATTTAAGCTTGGACATTTTTAGGTTTGAAAAAACAAAGAGATGAACAGAACGCTCATCTCTTTAAAATTAATTTAATAGAATATCACTTATCTGCGTGTTGACTTATTTTTTTTATTACGTCCCCACCATATTAAAAAGCCACTCACTGGAAGAAAAGCACAAAATAGTGAGATTATTGAGGCCAGAATTTTTGTTGGAACGCCATAAATGCTTCCTGTATGAATTGCATAATTGCTGTTCCTCCATTTTGCTCCCAACGTTTTATCATGATGCTTTACTTTGAAATAATTATTTCCTGTCCTGCTGTTATGAGTGTAGCTGTCAGACTCATCCCAGCCTGAGCTACCTTTGTGCCTTACAAAAGAAGTTACAGGAACGGATTCTGTACTTTTCTCAGGAAGCGTCATTCCGACTGAAGTCGAATTAGGAACTTTACTTTTAACATCTGAAAGAATATATTCTAAAGGATTTTTAATCGATCCTGTTTCATTATTCTTTATGTCTGGAGCTTTTGCCCATACCTTTTCAGGATCATTACCTAAAACCCTGTAAATTCCGTTTGTCCACCATTTAAATGTCCAAACTAAGCCGGTTATTGCAAAAATTAAAATAAATAGAAAAGTATATATTCCTCCAATGTTATGAATATCATAATTTTTACGCTTCCACTTTGTGGTATTTTTCCAACGGAACCATACACGCTGTTTCAATGCTGCCTTATTCTTTGGCCACCATAAATAAATACCTGTAACAACCAGAATGAAGATAAACAAGGTAGAAAAACCTACCAAATAATGCCCTACATCATAAGTAAGCAAGAGATTCTGATGCAGTATTCTTAAATTGTATATCCAGTCATATCGTAAATCTACTTCTCCCAATTCTTTTCCAGTATACTGATCGACAAAAATGCGGCTGTATATTTCGTAATCAGATGCTGCTGTCCAATGTGGCTTTGTATTTTCTTTAAAACTGGTAAAAACATAGCTTTTCTGCTGATTATTGCTGATTTCGACATAATCGACTGCTGCATATTTTTGCTTTACTATATGCATCAGGCTGTCTAAAGGCAGTGTCTCACTCTTTACCTCAGGAACAAAATATTTATCTTGATGATACCACAATGACAACTCTTCATCCCAGACGAAAATACTTGCTGCGAGCATGCTTATAAATACAACAAGCCCGGACGCCAGTCCGAGCCATAGATGTATTTTATTAAAAATCTTTCTCAATTGCTTTTTTGTATTTAGAATGTATATCCAACATTTACAAGGAAATTACTTGGAGCACCTGTAAAATTACGTTGATAGTTATAACCTCCTACAAGATATTTTTTATCAAAAATATTATTAAAATTAACTCCGATGGTAAAACGGTCCACTTTGTAATATGCTGCAGTATTAAACACCACATAAGATGGCAACTGAAGGGTTCTTACAAATGTTTCTCTTTTTGAAACCTGACTGTGTCCAAATGCCAGACCAAGTCCCTTAATTTTTCCTTCTGTAAAGTTATATTTTATCCAGCTTCCGCTGATATTTTTTGGTGCGTTTTCTTTGGTACGTCCTACTAAATCATCAGCATCCTCCACAGTAGATTTGGTAATGATGGCGTTGTTATAAGCATAACTCAAATTTACACTCCAATTGTTATCTATTCTTCCCGAAGCTTCGATTTCAAAACCTCTAGCGCGCTCCTGCCCTCTCTGCTCCAATAAATCTGGATTTGAAGCATCGTTTGCACTTACTAAAATATTGTTTCTTGTAATCTGGTAAATAGACGTTCCTACAAAAAGCCTTTTATTAAAAAATTCTCCTTTTGAGCCTATTTCCAACAAATTACTCGTCATTGGGTCAAAAGGGCCACCTGCATTTACATTACCGACATTTGTAGCATTCTGAGCTTCAAATCCAGTAGCATAAGTACCATAAACATTTATATTATCTGCAATGCTATAAGTAAGACCAATTTTAGGAAGCAGTGCTTTTTCTGTTTTCTTCCCATCAGTAATTCCCGCAGAAGCATTTTCAGGAAATGTGTAGAATTCTTGTCTTAAACTTAACAACAATTGAATTTTTTTGTATTTGATTAAATCCTGTACATAAAAGCCATTAGTATAATATTTAGTGATATCATTTGTTGTTGAAGTAAATACATACGTTTCAATTGGTCTGATTGCATAAGTTGGATTAGACAAATCAAAATTGCTTACGTTTCCAGATTCGTTCTCAGCATCTCTCTGATATTGATTGATTTCTCCGTTAATGTAATCATATCCTGCAATTGCTTGATGCTCTAAATCTCCTGTTTGAAATTTTGAAGAAAAGTAGGTCGATAAATTGTTTCCTTGCTGAATTGTTTTACGGTCATTAAAGTACATCGCAATTAGTGTTGGACTAAGGTATCCATTAAAACCATGCTCATTCAATTCTTCATCATATCTTACTTTTAAATAAGACGCATTAAACGTTAAATATTGATTGATTACTTGACTAAACGATAAAGTCAATGCCAATGTTTTGCTTTTTAAATAATCATTTGGTTGTGCAATATTAAAACCAATTGGAGTCGCAAAAAGATCTGTCGTTCCTTGTACAATAGTTCTTCCTCTGTCTAATTTCGTATCCAAATTAGTATATACCAAATCGGCATTAAAACGAGTTCCTTCTTTTGGAATAAAGGATACAGAAGGTGCAATTACAATCGATTTATTACTAATTTGATCTCTATAAGTATCTGCATTTTCATATCCTAAATTTAATCTGTAAAGCAATGTTTTATCTTCATTTACAGCTCCTGTGAAATCTGCTGCAGTTCTAAAAGTGTTAAAACTTCCTGTCGTAAACTGAATTGCCTGTCTGGTTTCATCCAGCGGTTTTTTGGTAATCATGTTGATGGTTCCACCTGGACTAGAATTTCCGAAAACTGCTGATGCCGGACCTTTGATATATTCTACCCTCTCAATGTTAACAAGAAGTGGACTCGTCCAAAAGGTATTAACACCACGAAGTCCGTTTATAAGCCTTCCATTGCTGTCATTATTTCTAAATCCTCTAATAGTTATATCATCATAAGTACTGAATTCGTTTACACCCGCCACATTTTTCCCTACATCTTTCAATCGAAGCGCCTGCTGGTCCTGAATTAATTCTTTTGTGACAAACGAAATACTCTGCGGTACGTCAATAACCTTCATTTCAAGTTTTGTCGCAGAAAAAGTATTGTCATTTTTGTATGAAGATTTTTTTCTTCCAGTAACTTCGACAGATTGAAGCTGATTAACAGATTCTATCATAAAAACTTCTGGCACCAGCGTTGTTTCATTATCTTTTAATTCGGCTGTTATTTCTTGTTTTTCAAAACCTGATCCCGAAAATATAAGTACAACTGATCCGGAATTTAAATTTTTTATTCGGTATTCTCCTTGAGAATCTGTCGTTGTAGAAATTGAACTTCCTTTAACTTTTATAGTGATTTGATCAAGGGAATTCATATTTGATGTTTTCACAGAACCTGAAATGCCAGAATTTTGCGAAAACATATAACTGCACATTAATGTGCATAATAGCATAAAAATCTTTGTGTTCATTATTTGGCTTGGTTAAAATTTGGCGCAAATATAAAACTGTTATTTTTATTTATTCTAAATAACTTAAATATTTTTTTATAATAAAAAAAGGTTCGGAAAATTTCCGAACCTACAATTTCTTTAACGTCTAAATTTACAGCATCTTAGAAGCCTCAACCAAACGTTTCAATTTTGCATGAGTAATTTCTATTGGCACGTGTCCGAAACCGCATTCGCTGGTCAATATTAAACGCTCAGCAGGAAAATAATCTAATGCCGGTTTTATGCGTTCACGAATCTCTTCAACAGATTCTAATTCATCACTACGCTGATCTATGACTCCTAATGCTAAATCACCTTTAAAATCCCATAAATCAAACAATTCCAACATATTGTAACTCAATGTGCAATGTTCCAGCATCAGTTCATCAACAGGAACCGCTTTAAAAGCTTCAACAAGATCCGTATATTTGGTAAAATAAACGCGTTTTCTTCTCGGATTACCTCCACAGACATGAAGTCCGATACGAACTTTTTTAGGAAGCGATTCAATCAATTCTGCTAAGATTTCGGCCGCCCAAAGACTTTCTTCCGGAGATTCTGTCCACATAGGCTCATCAAACTGCACGTGTTCACATCCAAGCGCTATGGCTTCAGCTATTTCATCTCTCAAAACATTTGCCCAAGCTCTGCATAAAGCCTGTCCGTCTGGATAAAGATCCTTGCGTTCGTTTACACTGAAACGATACAAAACATGAGGCCCAGTTACAGTAAGCTTTACATCAACACCAGCCGGAGCGGCATCGCGAGCAATTTTCCAATTTCGTGCCGTATCAAAACGCGGATTTTTAAGTTCTCCGATTATTCTCGGACATTCAATTCCGAAACCCGCAGTACCGAAAGTAACTTTTGGCATATCCTCAAAAGAAACTCCATCGATACGCTTCTGATAAAAATAATACATATTTTCCCTGTATCCTTCGCCATCTGTAATTGTATCAAGTCCTAAATCAGCCTGATCTTTTGCGGCCCATTTAATGTAATCATCAACTTCATTCTGATTCATAACGGGACGTTTCATGGTATCTTCCAGTTTTTCTGGACGCGGATAACTTCCGACTACTGTATTACGAAATCCTGACATCTTTATAATATTTTAATATAATTTGATTAATAATTGATTTGTTTTTGTCTGCTTCGGGCTTCCTCAATTTGAGCTCTTATCCCCTCTTCAAGTGAACGAGGCACAAAATCTATTTCTTCTTCCAATCGGCTACTGTCGCAACGGTCGACTAAGGATGTTCTAGGGACGCTTTCGTCAAATTCAAACTGTGCATCAGGAACAATATTTTGCACCGTCTGCATCAGCTCTTCAGCCGTAACAGAATGTCCTCCATTATTATAGGCAAAATGATTCAGTTTTGGTTTTAAAGAAAGCCTCACAAACTGTTCGGCAGCATCGTCGACATAAATCCAGCAGTCTCGTGCCTCTTTTGAAAAAGGAAGATTAACTTTTTTGCCAAGTGCAGGATTTGTTGCAAACTCGCAGGCCCAAAGAACAGATCCTCTCATTCTGCCGTCTCCGTAAACAATCGGCGGACGCATAGCCGCAATACTCACTCCTTTGTTTTTTACGTATTTTTGAGCTGTAAATTCGTTAAGCATTTTCATTACGCCATAGGTATAGAAATGATCATCAAGAGAACAATAATCTTGTTCTTTTACTGCATAATTTTCATCTCCGTAAGCACTATGATTTGCTCCATAAATCGTTTCGCTGCTTGCAAAAACAACACGAGACAAATTGTGTTGTACGCTCATATCAAATATGTTGATCATTCCCAGCATATTGACTGAAACGCCACGATGCTGGTCTGCCTCTACCTCAGCACTCATTAAATAAGCTAGATGAATGACATGTGTAATATCTGGAAACTGGTCAAAAACTTCTTTTACTTGTAGCTTGTCCGATACATCAAGATTGATAAATAATGTCTTATCAATCTGCTGCTGTATCTCAGCAATCTTAGAAGGGTCATTCTGATGTTTTAAGATTGCAATATCCTTTGTCCATTCAATATTCAAATTCAAGTCGGCTGCAATGACAGGAATTTTGCGTTCCCACAAATTGGCCACTACACGCGCACCAATAAACCCAGTGCCTCCAGTAACTAAAAATTTCATAAATTTATTTTGGTTTATGTTTAACTGTCCTGTAAATAATCTTAAGCAGAAAAGGCAAAGGCTAAACATACAGTAGAGAGTTCCAAGAACCAGATTGGTTTTGGTACAACTTTATATACTGATTTGACCTAAGCTCCTTATCGCGAAAGCATCGTCATTCAGATTAGGCAGGTATCCTGACTTGTAACAATTTTTATCGTCCTTCCCGCTTTTGGCAGTGGAGCTCGTGGATAAAAATCTTGATGTGTTACTTACAGTTGCGCGACAGTTCGTGATTTTCACACGATTCCCTTTTGATTCACAGCTAAGTAAAACCTAATCCGATCGATAAATTAGAGTAAAAACTAAAACAAAATATACAGCTTAACTCTCATGCAAAGTTATTCTTTAGAACAAAAAAATCTATTAAAAGCAATCAGATAAGACAATTCAGCTATTTTCTGCTCAAAAACAAGCATTATTTACTTTTTTAAATGTATTTTTGACACTTAAAAAGATTTTTACACTATGGAAGAACTGGATACTATCGATTTGCTTTTGTTAAAAATACTTGGAAACAATTCGAGCTACACTATAAAAGAACTGGCTTCTCAAGTTAATCTATCTCCTACTCCAGTATTGCAGCGTGTCAAAAGATTAGAAAACAACGGATACATAAAAAAATATATTGCTCTCATCGACCACGAAAAATTCAGTCATGGTTTTATTGTTTTCTGCAACATCAAACTCAAACAACATGATCGTAATATCGGCAACAGTTTTGTTGAAGATATTATGAAAATCGACGAAGTAGTTGAATGTTACAATATATCTGGAGATTATGATTTTATACTTAAAGTATTCGCTAAGGATATGAAGCATTATCAGAATTTCGTCTTTAACAAATTAGGCTCTGTAGAAAGTATTGGCAGCACACAGAGTACTTTTGTAATGTCAGAAATCAAAAACCTGCATAATATTACGATTTAAAACTCTATCTCTTAAAGTAGATTCAAAAATCAAGACTTACTAAAATTAGTTCTTTTTTCGAAAAACTATCAATACAGCACATCCATTTATCATTCTATCATTTGAAAAATTAATCAATTGATTTGAAAACAGCTGTAGACATTAACATTTTCAAGTTATATTTTACTTATTCGGGCTATGGCATAATACTTTCTTATTTTTTATATTTGCGCAAAAGGACTACCAAATATAAATATGATAAAGACAATAGAATTATTCGCGGGAGTAGGTGGTTTTCGAGTGGGCCTAGAAAGGGCAAACAAAATTATAAATAAGGATTTATATGATGTAATATGGAGCAATCAATGGGAACCTTCTACAAAAACCCAACACGCTTCACTTATTTACGAGCAAATATGGGGAAAAGAAGGCCATAGCAATATAAGCATCGAAGATGTCGAAATAAAAGACATACCCGACCACGATATGCTTGTTGGAGGATTTCCTTGCCAAGATTATTCTGTTGCAACCACATTAAAAAACTCAAAAGGCCTGCTTGGCAAAAAAGGAGTTTTGTGGTGGTCTATCCATAAAATACTAAGTGAAAAGAAAAACAAACCGAAATATCTTATTTTAGAAAATGTAGACAGGCTCCTTAAATCTCCGAGCTCTCAAAGAGGGAGAGATTTTGCGGTAATGCTAAAAGGACTTGACGAACTCGGCTATGCTGTAGAATGGCGCGTAATCAATGCATCTGATTATGGCTTTCCTCAAAGAAGAAGGAGAATCTTTTTTATAGGCTATCATAAAACATCAAAAACATATAAGAAAATCAAATCTGATGAGCTCGATAATTGGGTTTTATCAGAAGGAATTATGGCAAAGGGATTTCCAATTTCTGCCAATGCGATTTCTGAAAGTTATTTTGACATAAAAGGAGATTTAAAAGACATCAGCGACAATTTCGGTGTAGGTCAAAAAATATCACCATTTTTAAATTCTGGACTTCTTATAAACGGACATATCTACACTGCTAAAACGGTTCAGAATTTTGATGGAAAAAAGACCATCATTAAAGACATTTTAGTTGATGACAAAATTGTTCCCAAAGAATATTATATTTCGGAAGAAGAACTTGACAAATGGAAGTATTTAAAAGGTGCAAAAAAAGAAATACGAAAAAGCAGTAGTGGCTTTGAATATAACTATGCAGAAGGAAGCATGATTTTTCCTGATTCTATTCACGAGCCATCACGAACAATAATTACAGGAGAAGGCGGACAATCTCCTTCAAGATTCAAACATGTTGTTCATACGGATAAAGGATTAAGAAGATTGGTTCCTGTCGAATTAGAAAGGCTTAATATGTTTAATGACAATCACACCAAGATTGAAGGCGTCTCTGATACAAAAAGAGCATTTTTAATGGGTAATTCTCTAGTTGTGGGAATAGTTGAAAAGATTGCTGAAATACTATCAGCTGAAGTATCTTAATAAATTCTTTTGCCTGCCTTATTTGCGATAAGGTAGGCAAGCTTTAAAACTACATTTATAGGCTGTTCGGATTTTCCGGATTTTGAAAAATACAAATATCCCTCATTAGAATCATCCAGCTCCTTTATCGGGATTTTTCCTTCTGAAGCACCAAAACGTATTTCCTCATTAATTTTGTTCATTCTTTCATTAGTAAGTCCTTTCGAGCCGAGAAGCTTTATAAGTTTATCTCTATCAATGGATGTTATTTTGCAACTTTTGAAACCGTTTTGGGGAATGTCTTTTTCTTTACAACATATTGCCGTTACACAAAAATATCTATGCGTAAGCTTCTTATCGTCAAAAAGCCATCCGCGACGTTGCTTACCATCTTTAAGATATGAAATTTCAAATGCAAATGTTGGCAAATCTTTTTCTAGATAATCCAGTTGGGCTTTTTCATCTATAAAAAATTCCGCTCCATCTTTAGAAATTATGAGATCAATTCCATTATGCTGCTGTTCATGGTCAAAAACCCTCTTTACATCGTATCCTTCGAAAAGATTAAGATAGATGGAATCAAGATGTTTTCCGAGCAAAATTTCCTTAGTTAGGTCATTATCAAATTGGGATTTCATCATTTTCTATAGCAGTATTTATGACTTCCTTCATAACAATCTTTCCGATTTTCTTTCTCAATGCATGCTGATGCTGATCAACACGAAAAGTATCCGGTGTGTCCAAACCAATTATAAAAAGCGGTACAGTCAATACATTATTTAGAGGAGGCAAATACTCCAGATACTTTTCGAAAGTCCCTACAGCCCCGTCAAATCCTCCAGCTCTTTTTAAGGCTTCCGTCGCGGTGATTATTACCCCTATTTTTGTTTGAATAGCTTTATCAACATGATTCAATTCACTCGCCAAAACGGGTTTTAGAAGATTCCATGCTATAACCGACGCGTGGTTAAATGCCACTTCAATCGACACATCCTTCTTTGCAAAATCGAGTCTCCAAGTATCCCCGCGATATTGACTGTCTTGAAAAATAGCTGATTCTTCATGCCATCCCGAAGCTTTAAACCGCTCTTTAAGAAGACTATTAATCGACTTCGACAGACTCATCGGCGTATTCTCTATATTTATCAGACCATAACTATTATGCTTGTCTATCAGATCATTTTCAGAAATACCATCTATGATTTCTATTATCTCCGTAAACTGGTCGATAAACTCCGATTCCTGAAAGATTACACCCGCGTGCCTAAATGAGTAATATTTGAATTTCATTGGTTTATATTTTCAAGAATTGCTGTCTAACTATTAATAAAGTGACGCTAATATAAAAAATATCTTACCGAAAGTCCAAAATACAGGCAAAAGATGATCAGAAAAAAAATAAGTTTTTAAATATTATTCCAACTCTAAACAATCAATCTTTCCAGAAACTTTATTTTTAAGAGCTTTTCGAAATATTTGAACCGATTTAGCATTGCCAGTTAATACAAAAGAGATTAAAATTTAATGAAACAATCCTAAACAGAATGTTCTAATAATATCAAAATCAATCATAATTTTAATGTCAACTGAAGTTTACAAATCAGAATCGCACAAATGTAGTGTCATTTCAAGTATAAATACTTATAGATAAATTTAGGCATTGCATTATTTTTACTGAGATAAATAACCTACAAAAAAACCAAAAAAATGAAAGAACCAAACGAATTAGGATTATCTCTTTCTGGAGGTGGATACAGAGCAGCCGCGTTCCATCTCGGAACATTAAAAAAGCTAAAAGAATTAGGCATTCTCGAAAAAACCGAAGTACTTTCAACCATATCTGGTGGATCAATTACTGGCGCCGCATGGTTGTTAAGTGAGGAAGACTACAATAATTTCCATGCAAGGTTTAAAAAAAATCTAGAAACCAAAAACGTAATTAAATATGTTTTAACTCGGTTCCGATTCTTGATTGCAGCGGTACCTATTTTTATTGGTTTGGCGGGTTGCATAATTTTGAGTTTCACTTCTTTTTCATACATTTCTTTCCCTTTATTTGGGATTGTGCTTTTTCTGATATTTCGTTTTCAATATCACTTGCTTCCCTTAAGCAAACTCATTGAGAAAGCATATGATCGCTTTTTTTATAATGGTGCAGATCTTACTTCTATCAAAAAAAATGTCAAAATGGTAATCGGATCTTCCAATCTTCATACTGGAAAACCATTTACATTTTCTAAAGATAAAATGGGGGATTCTTATTACAATAGTGAGAAAATCAAATTTACGACAAAAGGTTTTCCTATTTCTAGGGCTGTTGCCGCATCGAGCTGTGTGCCGTTTGCATTTTCTCCGGTTTTTATCGACGACCAATTCATTATTCCTAATGATGAACCATCAAAAAGCGAAATGTTAAAAGACACACAGAAATGCGTCGAATCAAATAATACATCTGAAAACTCTGTTGCGAAAACGACTCCTTACAAAGCCAAACCGCAACTTATTGATGGAGGAGTTTACGACAATCAGGGCATACATAAATTGACTGAAAGTAAAAGTTCATTTTGTTGCTCGCACATAATCGTTTCTGATGCAGGAGGAAGTTTTATGAAAGATTTGAAATACAATAATACTATATCGCTTTTAATACGCACTGTTGATCTTTTTATGTATAGAATAAAAGCTTTTCAAATGCGTAAAAACATATACTGGAATGTTAGCGGAGACGAACGCCCAATTGCCTATATTTCTCTAGGTTGGGAACCCGAAAAATGCATAACTGGTTTTGTTGATAATCTGGAACAAGGAAACATACTCCCTAAGGTTATAGACATTCATGAACTTGATAAAAGCTGGCTAGAAGAAATCGATAAACCGGGCAAAAAATTTACGTGCGAAACCAGAGAAAAAATCATTGCAAAATTAAAATCAAATATAGCTTTTGATGCAATCCCTAAAATCTCTAGAGAAGACTGGATTAAAACCTGCGCAATTGGCACCAATTTAACGCCACTTTCAAAGAATCAAACCAATTGTCTGATCCAACATGCCGAAAGCATAACAGAAATACAGATAAAGCTTTATTGTCCTATGCTTTTATGATTTGTTAAATCAAACTACATTAGCATTAATTTGACAAAAACACAAGAAGACATGGTGGCGCATGAAAGAATTTGTCTTAATAAAAAAGGAAATTTAGAACTACACCAACATAGCCTTATACTTTTACCGCAATTCTTCTAAATATTTTATGTAATCAGCTCTTAGTTCTTGGTAACTCTGATCTTGATTCTCTTCAATTATAGACTCTAATGTTTTGTAATCAATTTTATGAGTATAATCATTAATTATTATGTTTTTATGGTCTCCAATAAGGAGATTATCTATTAATATAATACTTCCCTTGGAATTAGATATATAATCATTTTCTTCAAGGGTAGATGAGCATGGATTAGTTGTGAAAATCCAATTATTATATCTATTTGATTGATTTTTATTCTTCATCAAGTATTCTATAAAAGGTTGTTTCTGCTTGTAAAAAAGAAGAATCGCTTTCTTATATTCTATAGAATCATTATGAAATTTAGTTGAATCAATTTGAAAACAAAGCAAAAGATCTTTTCTAGGTAATTCAGAATTGACATAATTTTTTTCTAAAGACTTCAAAATACGATCATATTCATCATTTTCTCTTTTACAACTTATAAAAATCATTACTAATATTAATATTATCTTCTTCAAACTAAAATATTGATGTTAATTCTTTATAGGTTTATAATTCCTGTTGGCATACTCTAATTCAAATTCACCATCTTTAAAACCCAACTGTTTTAATGCAATTAGTTTGTGAATTTTATTAAATTTTTTAATGTCATATTCTGCCATGGTTCCCCAATTTAAGGATTCAGTAAATACTATTCCATTTTCATTATTTATAAAGAGGTAAGAGTCTCGTCGGTAATCTTTTTTATCCTCAAAATAATATTTGGTCAAATCGAAGCTTGAATTATTTATTTTGAAAAACTTAGAATCTACTTTTTTAATCTGTACTCCTCTATAAATTATATTATGATTATTCAAAATTTTTAATGAATAATTTTTTCCACTTTCCATATCATGATAAATAAATATCTTACAATCATTCTGTTGCATAATTGTAACCCGCTGTTTGAATGTATTGCTATATTCAATTTGAAAATTGAACATTCTATTCGTAATCAAATAATTCTCAACACTTAATTCTTTTCTTTCTTTACATGACAAAATCAATAAAAAAAGAAAAAAGCAATATTTAACCATTATCTTATCCATATTAAATACAATAAAACTATTTTAAACCTCTGAAAGAAACAAAGTAATTCCTTCTTGATCGAAAGATACAAGTATAATTATAAAATCATATTGACAAACTTTATCTGTACTATTATTTTGGTTTATAAATTTCAACTTCTACACTTACAAATAAATCAATCTAATAAAAAATAATTTATAATAATGAACAAAAAAAGGCTGCTTCATAAACTATGAAACAGCCTTCTCCTATTTTGTAAAGAAAACTTTAATTCAACTTCTAATATAAATAATTCAGGGCTATAATATCATTAGCGTTGAAAGCTCCAGTCTCGCTTGAACTGAAACATGCTCTCATGTAAGAAGTCGCATCATATCCTGTAGGCGTACCTGGAATATGAACTGCTCCAACACCGGCCGTTCCTTCATTAGAGTTCTGCCCACAACTTTGACGGCTAAACCAGTCTGTATGGCGTAAACCAATACAGTGACCAATTTCATGTGCTGATACGTGTGCGTTTACACCCGTCGAATAAGTATCTAATCCAGAATACAAAGTAACTGAACTATAAGGATTTCCTCCTGTTGGAAAACCGGCTACTCCGCCTGCTGATCCAACCTGTCTTCTTACGACTATGTTTGCACCAGAAGTAGATGAGCTAAAGGTAAGAGTAAAGTTAATAGACAAACCTAAATTGTTATATCTATTAATAGCAGCTTGCAGTCCATTACGCATATTGGTAGTCAACGCTGTTGTACCAGTTCCAGATAATCCCACTACTCTTATAGTTCTTGGTGCAGATACTAAATTTGTAGTACGATATTGCTCTGTGGTAATACCTCCGTGAAGATCCATTTCGTTTAATTGGGCTTCGGTTATGACTATACATCCTTCAACAAGGTAGGCATCCTCAGTAGTTCCATCCAAATTAGTGTTTTTTATCACCTGAACATCTTTGTTGTTTAGTGACAGAGAACTAATTTTATTTAATACATCTTGTGTTACTTTAAGTGACCCTTGGTCAGATTGAGTTGTCGCATCATCTTTGCTACACGACAAGAATGTTAATGTTATAAATAACAAGACTAAAATTGATTTGTTTTTTTTCATAATAGGTTCTTACTTGGTTGTTAAATAAGTTGATAAATTTGGAAATCTTTACAAAATATTAATACTATTTATACCCAAACTTAAACATTTTTTAATCTTAAAATACTTATAAAAACAATATTTAACAAAATAACTATTTTTTGTTATATTTATTCAGATTAACTATAATCAAAAAATCAAATAAAAAACAATCACATGTAAATCAAACAAATACAATAAAAATACATTTCTAATGCTTTTATTTAGCGTAAATATACTTAAAGTTAATCTTACAATATGCATCGTTATTAAATATAAACTATTTAAAATAAAATAACATTTATAAGGTTTTATGTGATTTTGAAGGAAAATTAAAAATAACAACATTTAACAAATATTTTACTAAATTTGATTTGAATGCTAACAATAAATATTTCCAAAGAAGAAGCATAAAAACAAATCATTTCTTAAGCCATGTAAAAGAAAAATCAACGTCTTCAATAAGTCGTACTCCATCGTAGATGAGAATTTGTATAACTGCCCCTAATTCTACACTAAATGAAGAAACAAATAATTTTTCTCTTTTTAATGATGACAACAATCTGTTTTTCTCAAGCTACTGAGAAATGGAGTCAATACATCAAAAAAGAAAGCGACAAAAAATCTGAGAAATACTATTTTACTTCTTTAGAAAATGCTCATCAAAAAAAATATAAGGTTGTAAAAAAACTGGACAGTACTTTTTGTATTGTTGAAGAGGAAAATCTAAAACATAATCTGCATTCTCAAATAGTGCAACCTGTCAATAATCTATGGAAACTGCCTTCAAATTTCTCCAATCATAAGCAAGAAAAGCAGTATATAATTTCTACGGATAGCATCAAAGGGCTAATTAGAGAGTTAAAAACAATAAACATTTCTAATATCACAATACTAGATAGTCGTCTGGTAGCAATAAAAAGCGACTCCGAAAAAATTATAAATTCCGTTATAGCCTTAAAAAATGTATTGTCGATTACACGAGAATCATTCGAACCCAAAACCGAATCCAAAATAATAGATCAAAATTTCAGCATCAATTCTATAAATAAAGCCTACAAAAATTTTCCTCTTTTGACTGGCGAAGATGAAATTGTAGCCATTAAAGATGATTTTTTTGATGTAAATGATGTTGATTTGCTCAACAAACTCATTCCTTCAGCAATTCAGTCTTCTACAGTATCAAATCACGCAACTGCTATGGCAACTATAGTTTCTGGATTAGGAAATAGTGCTGCATCAGGAAAAGGTGTTGCCTTTAAGGCGAAAATAAAATCTTCTGACTTTTTGAACCTTTATCCTGATGAAATAACTGCTTTACAGGACGTTTTTACACAAAATCATTCCTATGGCACAGTTATCGAGAATTTTTACGGTTCTCTCGCCAATAGGTATGACACTCAATTATCCGAAAATCCTTCCCTGACTCATTGTTTTTCGTCTGGCAATAATGGCCTCCAAGGTTATCAATCTCTTACGGGCAATTTCAAGCAATCCAAAAATACTATCACATTTGGGTGCATTGACCAAAACGAAGTAATAATGCCTTTCTCTTCAAAAGGCCCCGCTTATGATGGTCGAATTAAGCCAGAGTTAGTAGCCTTTAGTACACAAGGAACTTCCAATTCTACAGCGTTGGCCACAGGAATTATTACGCTTATGAAACAGTGTTACAAAACAATAACTAATACTGCCTTAAGCAATGCATTAACTAAAGCAATTTTAATTAACAGTGCAAAAGATCTAGGCAACATTGGTCCGGATTTTACCTATGGCTATGGCAACATTGATGCTTATAAAAGTTTAAAAACAATCAGCGAAAATAGAATTGTAACTGGAAATTTGGCTTCTGGACAAACTAATTCTCATTCTATTATTGTTCCTCAAAATGCAAAAAACTTAAAGATTACATTAGCCTGGAACGATTTACCTGCCGCAATCAACAGCAATATCAGTTTGGTAAACGATTTAGATCTTGAGGTTACAACAACAGACAATGCTACATTTTTACCATGGATTCTTAATCCTGATATTCCCGAAAAACAAGCTGTTAGAGGAAAAGACAAAATCAATACTATTGAACAAGTAACTATTGAAAAACCCGTAGCTGGACCTTACAACATCAATGTTATTGGCTCATATATATCGAATAATTCTCAAGACTACAGCATTGCCTACGAATATGAATTGGAAAATCAATTTGAGTGGAATTACCCTGTTAGTAACGATAATTTTCCTTATGACGGTAAAACTCCTTCTCCCCTAAAATGGACTTCTTCATTTTCTGGCGTCGCTGGGCAATTGTCTATTACTTACGATGACGGAAAAACTTGGGAAATTATAACTAACAGTATAAATCTCGATAATCAACAATTTGCTTATACACCTTCAGAACAAAAATTTTCGAAGGCAAAATTAAAAATGACCATCAACAATACCGACTACATATCGGACAGCTTTATTATTTCTTATGATTTAAACATCAATGCCAGCTTAGTATGTGATGGAACAACAGAAATAAATTGGGATAAACCCGCCAATGTTTCTTCATTTAATGTTTACCAGCTAATAAATGACCATTTCGAATTTAAAGAACAAACTACACAAACTAATTACATCTATACTGATGCAACAATTTATACTGTTGTTCCTGTATTTGAAAATAGTGAAGGAATAAAAAGTGAGTCAACATTAAGATATGCACAAAACTCAAATTGCTATTTTGAGCTGACGGCTGCAGAAGTTTATCAAGAAAATAATGTAAAAATTGATGCAAGCCTTTTTAGTTTGTACAACATCAAAAGAATTGAATTAGTAAAAATCAACAATGAGCAAGAAAATGTCATTAGCACTATAAATGATATAAGCTCAAAAACATTCTCTTTTTTAGACACTGCTCCAATAAAAGGTAGTAATCGGTATAAAATAAATATAATTTTAGAGAACAACAAAGTAATTAGTTCACTCACTCTTGATGCACATTATTTAGGCCAAGATTCGTTTTTTGTCTATCCTACGTTATTAAGCAAAAATGAAATGCTTACTATTGAAACCCAAAAAGAAGAAAATGCTATTTTCTATTTATACGACATTAGTGGACAAAACACTATAACTTCTCCGTTACTTTCAGAAACCAATATTGTCAATCTAAAAAATACAGCCTCGGGAATTTATATTTATAAAATAATCTCAAGTTCAGGGAAAATCCAGACAGGCAAAATTGCAGTTTTATGATATTTAATACCCAATTATCTTCTACATAAATTAAATCTCCTTATTTCAAGAGTGTTAAGTTAGAACTATCTTCAAAAGTACCTAAAGAAACTAAGGCGACTTTAGCTTAAAAACCGATTAGACTGAAAAAAGAAGCCACTGCCTTGCTTGTGAATTTTTAGAGATAGTTTTTCTTCAGTCTATTTAATAAATTTTAGATGTGAATGTTGTCCTTTTTTTATAAACATAAAAGGTTATAAATGGTTTTACCAAAGTTTTTTGATTAGACGTTATGCTAAACTGCACACTATAAATATGACTAATTTTGACGTAGTACTTGATTTTAAAATTACCTGATATCTAATACTTTAAGAAATATTACAATTAAAATTTAAACCTCATATTATTAATTTTAGGATGCCATTAATTTAAAGTATATCAATCTATTATTTGTTCTGAAGTACTTTTGCATTTAACTTTCTTAGATTTTTATGAAGTATGCTTCTTGTTGTTATTTTTTTCTTTTCGTAACTTTTGGCACATCTTTGTAATTCACTTAATAAAATCATAAAACTGTTATATAAAACATCAAGTTCCTCCATATTCTGGCAGATTTTGAGATTATCTTCTAACTCAACTTCAGCTTTTTGATAACTACTTTTATATTTTTTGAAAACATCTTCCAGATTTCGATGCTCTCTTTTATCAATACCCTGCATAACCAAAGATTTTTTTATATTAATGAATTTTCAAAAAGTCGGCATCTGATTCATTTGCTGAAACGGCAAGGTATTTTACCGAAGGATAAAGGATTTTCGCAGTATTTCCATTAATAGAATTTAAAGCTTTTGCTAATAAAACTTCTGAACTATTTCCTAATGGGGAAATTTCAGGCTGCTGTATTTCATTTTGAAAAATAAGAGGGTCAATTCCTTTTGAGTAATCGCCTTCATGTCTGGAATTAAACAATTTATAGATTGCTGGATACAAAGTCCAGCCTTTTTTACCTGAGATTCTATCATCGACAATTGGAAAACCAGCTACATCTTTGCCAAATGTTTTATCTCCAATTGTTATAACTTCCATATATGGCTTTAAATTATTAATAATAAGTTCTGAAGCAGATGCTGTATGTTTCCCACACAAAATATAAACCCTGTTTATAGAAGGGTGAACATTACGAAGTGCATCAAAACTTATTTTAGATTCGTTACTTTCTAATGCTTCTTTAAATGACTGGTCGACTTTTCCGCCGTTTGCATTTCCTTCAAATTTTATAAAAAGATTGCCAGACTGAATATTTGGAGCCAAAATAATACTCAAGGCTGTTGCAGATGCGATATCCCCGCCCCCATTATACCGCAAGTCTACAACAAGCTCTGTAATTGATTTGTTTTTGAGTTCCTGAAAAGCCTTAAGAAATGACTGCGACTGTCCCACATCAAAATGTGAGATTTCGACATAACCTATTTTTTTGTTTTTATCTTCAATTACACTATAATTTATGGGCTGTGAAAATGTATATCCCTGAAGAATTGAAACTTCTTTTAAATTAGAAAATCCTGTTTGTTGAGAATAAGAAACGGTTTCAAGAGTAAGCTGCGAGACTGATGTCATTTTAGAATATAATTCATTGTAATTATTCTGATTCAGTACTGTTCCTTCAATTTTTGTTATAAGCCGACCTCTTTTTAAGCCATTTCTTTTAGCAGGAGAATCTTCCAAAACATAAAGAACGACGCCATAATATTTTGTTTCAAATTCAAAAAAAGAGACTTCAAATCCAAATTTTCGTCTTAGGCTTTGTTGCGCAGTTTCTGGAAGTTCGGGGTGTACTGCATAAGAATATATGTCGTCTTCTTGAAGCAAACCAGCAAAATATTCCTGAGGAAAAAGATCTAAACGGCCTTTTTGAGGCATTGTAGTATTCCAACGGTAATATTTTTTCATTTGCTGGTACATCCACTCATTTACATATTCATTTGTACCAGCTTCATAAACCGGAGCCGGAGCATCGTTATCTGAACATGAAAATACAAAAACAGATAAAAAAAGAAATATTGATAAAGCTGCAATCTTGCTATATTTCATTTATAAATAGTTTAGTCATAACGATTTTATCTTCTAAAAGCTTATATTATTTAAAAACAAAATAATCGGTAAGATTCAAAGTACCATCTACTCCAGAAAAAGCGCCGTTTGTGTCTGCTTTTTCTTCTAATACAATCAGTTTTGATTTATTAATAGACATAGTCATAATGACGATTATTTTTTGCCCAGGAACATAAGATTCGGTTGTGCCATGTTTTACAAGCTCCATTAAAATTGTCGGAGGCGAACTGAAAGGAAATTCAATAAAAGGACTAAACTTATCTTTATTAATATTTTCTACAGTGCCCAAAACCTGTCCGTTGATTTTGCGGATAATTCCATCAATGTCCCCTGTATAACCACTTTTAGAATATACATTCTGATTTGGAAAAATAAATCGATAGCCACTGTTGCCCGGCTTGCTTAAAACACCGATTTTTATGCGCGAAATATTATCGATCCAAAGGTTTTCTTTTGCAAAAAAAGAAATTGTATCCTTTACTTTCTGTGCATTAAATTGATAAGTATGCAATACTTCTTTGGTCGTTTTATTTATAATAGAAAAAGTTTTTTCCTTACTCCCGAAATAAACGAAGTCATATTCTTTTTCAATTTTTTTTACAAAGGCCGTTTTTTTGTCTTTATTAATTTGGATGATTTTGTCGTTGACACTTATCTGCAGTGAATCACTTAAAGCACTGTAACCATTTATAGTTACTCTGCCAGGCTGATTGGTTTCGTCACTGTAAAAAGGTAAAAGTTCATCAGACGAACAGGATATTACAAGTGTAATTAAAATTGAAAAAAAATATAGCCTCGGCAATAAATTCTTCATGTTTGTATTTGTTAGCATAATTTAATTTAAAAATCAGATTACTTTTTAATAATTTTTATTTTTTTTGATAAGCCATTATTGTTTACAGAAAGGAAATAAACACCCTGCGATAAATCACTAACAACCAATCCTTCTGGTTTATAAGGTGACTCTTTTATTAAAACACCGCTTGTATTGTATATTTTAAGAACTGTCTCTTCATTTTTATATTCTTCTGCTATTTCCAATTCCAAATAATCCTGAACAGGATTTTGTTTTAAATAACATAGCGATGCTTTTAATTGATTGTCATCTGTACCCAAAAGAGATTCTGCGGTAATAGAAATTTTATCAATTTCGTAACCGATAAATCCAGTAGAAGTATTAGTTCCTAAAGCAATATATACTTCTGGCTTACCCGCAAATTGTGATATGTCGACAGTATAATTTTTAAACTCTGCATCATCTAATGTTAGTCGTTCTAAAGTCACGGTATGCAGAAGTGTAAATGTAGCAGGATCTGCTGCTGTAGAGCCGTAAATTAAAATGTTCTGGTTACTATCATAAATACTAGGCTGTGCATTTAATATCAAATTAATTTTTCCTGAATAAAAAGAAATATCCAAAGCCGGACTTATGGCAAGATTATCTTCGAAACTTTCAAGCGGCGCTCCTCCTGCAGATAAGTCAATATTATAAGTTCCTAAAATGTCAATTGCACCATCAACTACAGCACCGGTATTCATATCAAATTGAA
This sequence comes from Flavobacterium procerum, assembly GCF_042431625.1. Taxonomy (NCBI): domain Bacteria; kingdom Pseudomonadati; phylum Bacteroidota; class Flavobacteriia; order Flavobacteriales; family Flavobacteriaceae; genus Flavobacterium; species Flavobacterium procerum. The sequence continues at coordinate 70,782 of NZ_JBHLYW010000009.1, forward strand.
TGTTTTTTCTAGCGATCCAATTACTGCCATTTCCATCTTTATCTAGTAAAGTCCAGTCTGAAGCATCAGAATCATCAAAATCATCCTCCCAAATAGTATATTGAGCAGATGAAAGCGTTGTAAGCATTGTAAAGGCAAATAATAGTAATGTTTTTTTCATTTTTTTTAAATTTTAAAACATGGACAGATTTCTCTGCCCATGTTGAATTATAATAACGTGACTTAAACCAACTAAAATTTAAAATCTAGTCCAGCCGTTAGTCCAAAGTTGCTCAGTTCTAAATGCACCTGTAGTACCAGCAAGATCCAAAGCACCATTATTAAAGAAAGGTTGTGTAAGATTCCATCTTGTAGCTGGATCTACTGTAGAAGTACTTGTGCCAAGACCTGCTATAGTTGTTCCTGTTGGAAGCGCTACATTATCAAATCCGTGGATTGAAACTCTTAAGTAAGAAGAATTTGAAGGAAGTGACGGAGCATCCCATCTAATTCCTGTGTTGTAACCTGTTACAGTAACATCAGTAAGGCTGATATTACCTGCTCTACGTACGTGAATTGCATTTTCATACAAATCAGCTACTGCTGAAGAACTAACACCAATAATAGACAATTGAGAAATAACCGGACGTGTAATAAGTGAAGTAAGTGTTCCTGTTGAATTATTATCCAATTCGATACCATTAGAATCAGGATTTCCACCGCTTAAACTATGAGTTGAATTGCTGTCTGCAAGTGCAATCGCTTTTGTAATGTTTCCTGTGTAACCAAAATCGAAATCGAAGTTGTCGTCATCTGCTGCAAAAGAAACTAAATGAGTTGCGTTTACTTTACCTCCAAAAAATTCGAATGAATCATCTCTACCATAAGATACTTGAATGTGGTTAACTGTAGTTCCTAATCCAACACCAGCCAATGTTAAACCATTGATTTCAACATCTGTATCTAAGATACGTCCTGCATATTCGATACGTACATAGCTTAAGATTCCGCCATTGTGATTGTTGTTTGATCCTCCATAATAAAACTCAGTAAAGTTTAATTGATCATCTAATCCTTCAACAATGTTTGTTGTAGTACCAGTATTAACCTCTGCATCTCCTAAAATAACAACTCCTCCGAAATCGCCAGGAGCAGCAACAGTGTCAGCATTGTCATCTAATAAATTATAACTTGTAAAAACAATTGGAGACTCTACAGTTCCCTGAGCATCAATCTGACCTGTTTTAGTAATTACAAGAACTCCTGTAGCAATCCCAGCTGCTAAAGGTTTAGCTTTAATAAACGTACCTGCCTGAATAGTTAATTTAGCGCCGTCTTTTACTGTGATAACACCATCAATTTCCCAAACTCTGTCGTTTGTCCAAGTTGTGTTAGTTGTTATAGCACCACTTACTGTTTGAACCGCAGCTGGATGAACGTAATCAGCACCTGCAGCTTTCATTGAAAAAGAAGAATCAGCTGTAGAATCATCATTCTGGCAAGAGTACACTGATAGTGCTACCATTGCAAATAGAAAAAATTTTTTCATAATAGTTTAATTATTGCTATATTTGCTGCTATTCAAACTAGGCCTTTGGAGAGAGCAGCAAAATATCTTTCCTTAGGTCTTTCTCGTTTTTGGTAAAGATCTTTTGATAAACTGTATCCGCTTTACCGTCGGGGGTTTATACCTAAACTCCATCTTTCACTCTTAGGATTTCCATCGCAATGAAAGGATTGCTTTCCATTTTTTTATTATTTTAATACAATTGCTGCAGGTCTTTTATAACTGATTATTATTTAAAAGACCATACAGAATTGCATAAAAAACAAAAAACCTTGTAAATGTTGCTGACATTAAAAAGTAGTCTTACTACAACTATATTAGATTTTATAAAATCAAAATATCACTGCTGTTTTTTATTGTTAACGGTTTCTTAATATTTCGATTGAATTGGTCATTTTCAGTTAAAATGAGTAGTTAATAGAAACACTTATTGTTCGTCCACTAAATGCTTTAAACATAACTTGATCGATATCCTCATCATACTTTTTAGTGGCATGTTGACCTAAACTATATAACTGTCTTGGGTTAACTCCCATACCGATGTTTTCAATCTGCGAATAGCTATTTGCATTGTTATATGTCTGAATTCCTGTATCAAACATATTTTTCATACTGCATTTTAATTCCAGATTTTTTTCTTTAAAAAATTTATAACTCACTTGAGCATCTGTTGTAGAATACGGCATTCGAATTTCCTCACGAGAATATTCAAATCCGACTAAAACATATTGATCACCTATGGCGTTATGTCTAACGCTAAAACCCAATCTGTCTCCCACATAATCTAAACCAAGATTATAGGTATAAGGTGATTGTCCGTAAAGCGGCCTATTAGCTTCATAAAGACCTCCAGAGCCATCTACATTTACATAAGATGTTACTTTTGTATCATTGAATGATACGTTTCCTGAAACAAATAATTGTTCCAAAATAATACCATCACCTAAAAATGAAAGGTTTTTATAAAATTCCATTTCTATTCCCCATAATTTGGCATTATTTGAGTTAAGATTATAAATGATTCCAGAATTACCATTTACTGTACCAACAGATTCAATTGGGTCTTTAATATCTTTATGATAAACTCCAAATGATAAAATTTCGCCTCCAGACGGAAACCATTCTAATTTTAAATCATAATTATTGGATACACTTGAAATCATTCCTGCTGACCAGTTTAAGATCTTAGCAGAACGAATAGGGTCGTAATACGGTGTTCCAACACGTTCTGCAAATTGAGGGCGCAAAACCGATCTATTATAACCAAGTCTAAGGTTTGTTTTTTTGGTTGGGCTGACAGTTAAACTTGCTGAAGGTAAAAACTGCCATTTTTTATCTACGTTTGTTAAAGGAAAAATTCCGGGAACCTCAAACTGGTTTGATATTTCACTGTAAACATAACTCTCTGCCCTTGCCCCCCAGACCAATCGAATGTAGCTTCCAATTTTATTATCAAGCATTAGATAAGGTGAATGAATTTTTACATCTCCTTCATATTTATCTCCATATTTACCATAATCCTCCCAGCCAAAACCTCCATAATAATATTGCGAACCATCCAGAAATTCAGATAAAGGTTCATATATATCAGCTCTGTTAGTTGTTACTCCCTGTCCTACTGTAACTACTTTTGCAGAACGCTGCTGATTGGAAGCTTTTTTATATGTTCCAAAATAACCCGCTTTGATATCATTTGTACTGATTTCACCCAAATCGAATGAATAATCAAAATTAACAGACCAGTTATAATCTGATTCATCATTGGTATAATTGTCCCTGCTGAAAGGAAATCTTCCACCACTGTTGTAAACACTGTGATAAACCAACTCGTCATCACCGACTTTTTTACGGAAAGTTTCTAGAAAAGTCGCATCTTTTGTATCTTTTGTTATGCTGCTGTAACTTCCGTACCAGTTCACTTCCAATTTATCAAAACGGTGATTTCCTTCTATTTTATTTTGAATAAATGTTTGATAAACAGGATAATTTGTTTCAGTTGTAGAAGGAAGATTTGTACCATCTAAAACTTCAGGTACTCCTGTCCCCTTGTCCCAACCGGTAATTTGAGTCAACTGATTGTTGTATATATGCATTACCGCATTACGGCTTGTGATTTTATGGTCGCCAAACTGGATCGCAGTATTAAACATACCGCCTAATGTCGAATTAAAATTGTAATTGGCACCCGAATTTTTAAATCCAAATTTTTCAAATACTGAATATTCTCTTCCGCCTTGACCTTCTTGAGCAAACCTTGTATTTGTTAAAAATCTTCCTCTTTCAGTATGTTCAATATCCAGTTTTTCCTGTGTATTTTTAAAAAGTAAAGATCCTACAAATCCCCATTTATTATTATTTTCCAGTTTGTAAGATCTTCCTATTGCAAACTGAAGTGTTGTGCCAGGTGCTCCATAGGTTTTATAGGTCGAAAAATTATCTTGTGTAAATTTTTTCGACTGTTCTATAAATGGTCCAGAAGATGCTTCATTTGTTGGAATTTCGATAGGTTGCATATTTGGATAATCGCGTCTGCCGTCATCGAAACCCCAATAATCGTATTTCCCTTCTGCCTTTGTTAATCTCTCTTTAAAAGCGCTTCTGCTGTTGTAAGAAGAACTGATTGAAAAGCTTGTAAAATCTTCTTTTGGAATATCTTTTGTTTTTATTTCTACATATCCTCCTGCAAAATTGGCATTCATATCTGGAGTCGCAGATTTGCTTACTACAATGCTTTCGACCATAGAAGTTGGAATAATATCAAAAGAAAAGTTTTGCTGGTATGCATCTGTGCTTGGTAATGCAATACCATCCATAACGGCCTGATTCCATCTTTCTCCCATAGAACGAACTACAACATATTTATTATCAATCGTAGTTACTCCCGTAATACGTTTTAGCGAACTTGCCACATCTCTATCTGGTGTTCTCGCAATTTGTTCTGCCGAAATACCATCAGAAAATTGTGCTGCTTTTTTTTGCTGTAATAATAATCCCTGGACCGATGCTGTTGCTTGTTTGTAATTTTGAACCACAACAACTTCTTTTAATGATTGTGCATCTTCTTTTAAAGAAACTACCAGCGGTGTATCGTTTCCTTCAATTACTATTATTCCCGTAATTTTTTGTGTCTGAAAAGAAATCGCACTAATCTCAATCGTGTAAACGCCAGGTTCTAACTCTAAAATATAGTTACCATCAATATCAGATTGTGCTCCGTAATTTAGCTCTGCTATTTTTATATTAACGCCTGGAAGCGAAAGGCCGTTGACATCTACAACTTTACCTTTAATTTTTCCTTTCTTTTTTTTTTTGTCAGCGTCCTTACTATTTACGGCTATATTATTTTCGTTTCTCCTAAAATTTAGGTTAGTCATCTTTTGCAGATCACTCAGAATTTCGTCAATAGAAACATTATCTTTTTTTAGCGTTACAAGAGGCAAACTAAGATCCAGATCCTTTTGGTAAATGAATTGGTAAGGTGTGCGTGATTTTAAATTGTCTATAATTTTTTGAGGCGAAGAATTTTTAAAGTCGACTGATACAGTTCCCGTTTGCGAATAAATAGTATTTGTTCCGAAGAAAACTCCAAAAAATAAAATCCATAAGGCAAAAGAAAACTGCCTGGAAAAATTATTGTTCATAATTGATAATTGTTAGTTTATTAGAATTGTTTTTGAATATGATGTATTTGGTAAATCTTTTAAATTTAGGCATGAAAAACTCGGGCAGCTTATAAAACTTTTTTAAGAATTATAAGCGGCAAAAAATGGCATTAAAATTAAGTATGCTATTTACCTGCTGATTAGATAGGTACTATTTCCAGTAGATCTGATTTTTATTTCTAAGGCAAATGCAATTGTCTGCAGCATTTCGTAAAGCCCCTGCCTGCTGTCTAAAGTACCTTGGATTTTAAGATTCTTTAAATCATCCTCTAAGTAGTTTACCTTAAAATCATTTTGTTCTTTTAATTTATTTAGGACCTGTTCTAGAGTCAATCCATCAACATACAAAAGCGCTTTTTTCCATTCAGGTTCCAGAATATCTGATTTTTCTTTTCTTAGCGTTGAAGATTCTATTGCATAGACAGCCTTATAACCTCTTAAAAGCAATACTGTATTTGCTTCACCTTCAACTTTTACTTTTCCTGTTCTAACATTTACCTCAGGCTGTTTATTATTGTAGGCTTTAATATTGAATGAAGTTCCTAAAACGGTCGTTTTTATAGTTCCCGAAGTAATTACAAAAGGTTTCGAAGGATCATGTTTTACCTCAAAAAATGCTTCTCCCTTTAATGTTACATTTCTTTCGTTATTTGAAAAATGCACCGGGTATTCAATTTGAGAATTTTGATTGAGCCATACTCTAGTTCCGTCTGAAAGACTTATCAAGCGTATATCATTTTTGAATGTAACTGTTGAAGTAATTTCAATATCAGATTTTTTATGCAAATCTAAAAACTGATAGCTGCTAATTGAAATAATAAATGCGGCACACGCTGCGGCAATCCAATTATAAAGTCTTTTATGTTTATCAATAGTGACCTTGCGTATATTGTTCCACATTCTAGTTTGTGTATCGTTAGGAAGTATACCACGATTAGGTATAGCATTCCATTCTTCTTTCATTCTTTTGGACTTCATTAGAGCTGCTATTAAATATTTGAAATTACTTTACAGATATCAATTCAACTACATTAGACTTCCATTTACTGAAATATCACGCGACAATATTACTATTAACGTTTTCTTAATCTGAATAATGATTTAGCAACAAAAGTTTAGAATAAAAATCAATCTTTAAATATAAAAAAAGAGTCTGCAGATTACCATTTTGTCTATGAAACTAATTCCGTCTGGTAAATAAAGAATAATGTAAACCAATACAATTCATGATTGTTTACAGAGTTTTTCTTCAGAAATTGTAGTGTTTTAGAAATCTGATTGGCAACAGCGCCTGGAGACATATCCATTTCTTCTGCAATCTCTTTATAGCTTCGGTCTTCAAACTTATGTAGGCTGAAAATTTTTCTTCTTTTGGCAGGAATCTTATTTAGAAGATGTTCTATTTTTTCCATTTGTAAACTCACTTCTTCATCTGACTGTATTTTACTGTCAAGTTCTTTAATCAATTTATCATCCTCAACCGAAAAAATTCGGTTTTGTTTCTTGTACCATCTTGAAATTTCCTGTTTTGAACTTTTAAACAAAACTGCTTCCAAACTTACTTCTGGATCTAATTTAGCACGGTAATTCCAAAGATGAATAAATACATTCTGCGTTACATCTTCTGAATCTGCCAGCTGCGAAGTATACTTTTTAACAAAACAAAATACCTTAAAATGGTATAAATCATATATTTCTTTAAAACATGAATCATCACCAGCACGTAACCTTATAATCAAATTAGAACTCATAATAAAATTTTCAATTGTTAAAGAAGACCCTTACAAAAGTATAATAAACCTTTATTGGTATTTTTTTGAATTTTGTCATTTAATAATTTATTAATATTGACAGATTCCAAATTTCAGCTTCGGTTTAATTCGTTTTAAAACTTAGAATTTCTTAATCCTTGATTAGTTTATAAAGTTTAAAGCAAGAGAAAATTAAAACATAAATTACCCTACAGTCGAAATCTGATCCTGAAATCTCCCTTTACTAAACCACTCTATACTGAAAGTGCCGAGGTTTGCTTTACGAAAGACTGAAAGTCTCTCAATTTTGAAAATTTATTATAAGTAACTAAAAATCAAAATATTATTTTATTTTTTTTTACATTACTAAAGTGATGCGATAAATTGCAGGAATTTAAGCTCCAATCTGAAACTGGAACTGCCTCCAATAGTGTCGCAAAAAAAATAGACGAATTCTACAATTTATTCAGCATAAATTTTTGTGGCAGAATCGTGGCACAGAATTATTCCTAAAAATGTAAAGACATTAAAATAACACTGTTCTTACTTAAAGTCCGAATGTCAGAGCGTCAGCAACTATTGCAAGAGTCTATTTGCTTTGAACTGTTTAAAATAGTTTTTTTTATCTATTAGGTTCGGATCCTGTTTCCGTAACCAAAAGAGACAACTAGTTGTCTCTTTTTTTATGGCCTATGGTATTCATTTAATATTTTTTGAATCACTTACTATAATAAGTTACAAACATGCAACAAAGTTGGTCTGGAACTGTATAACGATATTTTTTCTAAATTCTATTTTAGCTAAAAACCATATTTCACTACAAGTACCAGCTCTTCTAATTTTAATTTATCAGCGTCCGCAACTGATAAGCCAAATGGAATATCAAGTTTGATATCCGAATTAATGCCACGACACATATTCAATTCATTTACTTTGGAAAGATCTATTGTTTCGGTTTCCTCTATATTAAGTGCAAAACTAACTGGATTACCTTTGACTTTTGCTAAGAACATTACTTGTTCTATATGTGCTGAATTAATAGACTGAGCCAGATAAGGTAATCTTACTTTATCGATATTCAATTCAACTGTACCTGATTTCTTGAGTAAAAGCCATTCATTTGGTAAATCATGTTTCATATTTAGTGCCAAATGCAAACCTGTTTCATTTAATTGTTGTTTGATATTTTCTAATTGTTTAAATACGGTTTTTGTAGCATTTAGTTTCAATCGTTCTCCACCTTCATTGGCAGTATATCTAATATGTACAATAACATCAGTAATAGTTGCATAGTCAAATTGACGAATCTCTGGTAACTCAAGACGCCATTTACTTACAACACCAGCTCCTTCAAACGGAAGATAGCGTTCATCTTTAAAATTCAATTCAAACATACCGCTGTCATTTTGACCAGTACTTGTTGCAATAACATTAATCGGGATTCGGTAGGTACTAAAACGATCATCGGTATCATCCGTATCTTCTTCGTATGTCTTACCGCCTATTGCAGTATTCCTAAATTTATTTTCCAACAGGCTGAATTTAGCATTAACTCCTGTATACGGCCCTGCAATACATGGCATTGATACTGACACGGATTTAATACGACGCTTGTATTGACCAGGAAAATCCATATCAAATAATACTTCGGGGATTTCAAACTCGCACTTGCCTGTTTCCCTAAGTTGAATAAGTGCCAATGGACTTAATAAGCATAAAGAAACATGTTTTGTGATTTCATAATCATAACCGCGCTCGTTCTGATAAGCGGCTTCCATCTGTTTTAATCCTACATAAAGTTGTTCTCCAGCGAGTAAACCATCTCGTCCTGCATCCCAATAACCTGATTGTATGAAATTAGAATTACTTATACCTCGTTCAAAACGATATACTTTTTCAGCTTTTTTAGATAGTTCATGTGCCAAACTATATACCTGATGGTACAATGTTTTTAGACTACCGCGCATCCATGTATACAATTCTTCATTAGTATATTTATTTTTTAAAAAATCTTCTATTTCCAGTGCATTATCAATCATTCTTTGTTGGTTGGCAATTTCCTGATTGGCAATGGCAATACGAATTTTTTGAGCTGTAATTTGTTTGTCTATTTGTTTTAGTTCATAACCTGCCGAATTAGCTTGCATAACTCGTTCTTGTAACGCACGTTTGAAACCTCCTTTTTTACCGGCTGACGTGGATTGGTAGGTCAATTCGCTTGCATCTAGCTGCAAGAATTTTGCCCAAGCCTGCGCTGCTGCACCAAGATTTGAACCACCAAAGTTAATTGAACCACCTACTCCAAATGGCTGAAATTTTGCACCAAAAGAAGGAATAATGTGTAATATACTTGCTATCTTTTCTGGTAATGCTGCTGCCAATTGTTTGTCTTGTGCCTTGCTGGCTTTATCCATGTCTTCTTTCTCAAAAGATATGAGTTTCAGTCCGCTTTCATCCACAGGAGCTTCTATACTATTGACAATTTCAGTAAATTCAGCATCCAATCCTGGTACTTTACCTAAATCCTCCCCAATTAAGTTTAGGTAATACTTCATGCGATGCTCAGGACTTTTACGATTCTGTTCCAAACCATCCAAGTTTTTTTGCGCCTCTTCCAATTGCATTTTTTTAATTTCCATTACCAGATTATGCATCACATTTTCATGTCTGGATCGGATAAGCGCAATGGCTTCATTATCTTTTTTCTCCATTACAGAAAGCAAAGCATTACCCATAGATTTTAATTCCCCGCACAGTTCAAATGCTTTTTGGAGTAAATAGTAAAAACGATAGTTGGGCATTGGAGTATTCAAATCATTTATTACCGAAGCAATGCTTAATCCCTGTGCCGCTGCTTTTACTAATAATGCAGGATCAATTGGCGGTTCAAACAATGGTAATTTTCGGAACACCCCGTCGATGTTTTCACAATGGCGGATTTTATATAATCTATCGGCAATGGTATCCCAATACCCCATAAGTTTAGGATTGTTCGGGATACAGAAATAGAGCGAAGAAGCTAAACCATATATATTTGCAAACGCTAATTCGTCATTTACAGCTCCAAAAGGCAATGTAGTTTGGTTACTGAATGGAGCCGCCAATTCTAGTTCTACCATAGCATTCCCAAAAGCATCCCATTTGTCTAATAAGCCAATATAGGTTTGCGGTTTTGTAATACCTCGCTTTGGAATAATCATTGGGCGAGGTCCCATAATATGCAAGGCTAAAATATATAATTGTGTTGCCTGATTAATACTTTCGATTGTGTCTTGTCGGAATAAATAATCGCCCCATGCAATCAAATTATCTATATATTTCATTACAACCCATTTCATGTACGCCACAGGACGGTTACGAGCCACCAAGTGTGGCATAAAAGGTTTGTTACGCCATTCATTAATGGTTTGATCTGCCTTATTTGGTTTTAGATTATTAAAAATGTTGTCTAAAATTCTTTGACTATTTGTTTCTTTAAAGGGTTCAAATTGCCAGAAGCGTTTATCATCAGAACCTTCGGCAATAGGATTAAACACAAAGTGATACCATTTCATGGCGTCTTCAAATTGTTGCGATTTACTCAGTGCATCAGCCAACATCATTGGTGTATGCAGAAACAGTTCCCAATTGTATAAAGAATAAGGACGTTTGAGCTCATTGTATATTTCGGGTGTACTTGTATCTCCATCATGATCATACTTGCCAAAAGCATCATCTTTATCAACTATTTGCAGATTATAATTAAAGAATTCTTCCAGTTTTCCTAAATTAATCTTCCCCATTAAATCATGTGTAAAAGGATGATGGAATTTTAATTTATTTGAACTTCCATAATCCCAAACTAAATTTTCTTTGGATGATTCTTCACTAAAATAAAAATCAAGATGACGTGCAAAAGTTGGACTATTAAGCTGCCATGAATACATTTTCCCATCTGCCTGATTAAAAGAATCTATCGGAATTGGCACAGTTCCTATTGCTGATCCGACTTTTATCGTATTGCCTTCAAATTTAAATGCCCCTAAATAACCGCCATCAGCATCTTTAAGATCATCTACATTAATTAGTATTTTATCATCCGTTATAATAGGAATGAATTTAAAAAACAGAATGTCATGTGTATTATCTTTGGGATTTGTAGCCAAAACATCTTTGCTCATTTGTTTTTGTGTCCATTTGCCATTTCGGTACTCACTCCATGCCAATTTTATTTCAAAATACTGAACAGGTTTTTGCACAACTACATTCCCATCACCATTAGGTTTCGCAGGCAAAACATTTGAAGATGGATTCGGTTTTGTTTTTTCCATTATCTGAGGAAAGAAAATCAGCAAGCGTCCATTCCATACTACAGGGGTTAAAAAACAGCCATTAGCTGTAATTTTCCCGTTTGCATCTTCCAAATCATAACCTGGTATGTCCACTTGCATTTTTTCCCAAGGATACCAATTCATTTCATCTAGGGACAAATAGCGATAATAATAAAAATAGGGAGCATTTCGAGTACGGGAAAACACATGTAATTTTGCTCCTTTGTCCCATTGTTCGGATGTTTTTGTACCATCAATATACAAACCTACTACTTCCATATTAGCGACTTCATCCATTTTATATAGGTAGGATTTTAACGCGTCAATGACATTTTGCTTATTAATGTCTTTTTGCAATAATTCGCCTTCTAATTCTTTAAAAAACGGGCTTTTATCGTCTCGCAGGTTGCTTTCAATCCAATTTTCGGGATATAAGAAAACTTTACGATTGGCTTCCCAAACTCGGTAACGCTGCATCCAATCCCAACGTTCTCTATCTAATATATCTGGCGAAATTCCGCTGTATACTTCTTCCAATCCTAAGAAACAACGTTGTACAAATAATTGTACTGATGACAATGCCTGTTTAATACGTGAAGTTTCCATGCAGGCATCCATTTGCACATCAATCAGAAAATATTCAAACAAGCTATCTGCATCCGTCACCCCCCAATCTAACAATGTTTGTTGTTGCAACAAAAATCCAATTAAAGCTTCTTTCTGGTTATTACGCAGTTTATCGCTCAATGGTTTAACAGCCTGTTCCCAATCGGTTTGGTTATATTTGGCACGAATTGCATTTTTTATACTATCGGCAATTACCCTGCATTTATTGAATTTAGAGGTAGGAATTGCCCATTCAAAAAGCAAATCGATATCTACACTTATCTTATCGGCAACTACAAAAGCAGACTGTAGTTTTAATAGATTTTTTTCATTAGAGTAATCCTGTAGTTGTATTATATTGAAATGATTTGGTGCAATCAATTTATCAATACTTTGTTTTTTCCATGCTGTAAGTTCAGCAATTTTATTACTCAATAGCGTTGTATCAGATAATGGATTGTAAGTCCAATTCCAAAAATCAAGTAAGTTGAATTCAGATTGAGGCATAGAGTTTCGCAATCTGGTATAGGCGTCCAATCGCAACCAATGGATTAATGTCAATTTGTTAAAATCCAGATTGTCAAAATGAACTTTATTTTTTTCCAGAAACAATATTTCATCAACACTCAAATCAAAACCAGTAACCAGCATCGCCGCTTTTTTTAATGCAATTAATGCCGGTTCGCATTGCTTAGAAGCAAAGTCTGGAATTAATGCTGATGATGGAACACTTGTAATAGCCGAAGCAGTTGTTTTCCAATAAATGTTTTTTAATTCAACACCAAGAGTTGATAATTTATATAATTTGCCTGATTGGAGCATAACATCATTACCCCACCATTCATTTGTTGGGTCTTCCTGAGCAGTAAAACTCAATGCTGTCCCGTCAATACTAAGTATAGGCTGAGCATCGCTGTTTTTAATAACAAAAGTATATACAGCTGTTGTTGTAGGGATTAGATATCCATTCCAATTGTTTTCAACGGGCTTGCTACTTTCTTTTATTTTTTCAAAAATACTGAATAACGAAACTGGTATATTGCCTATTTTTAATATCTCAGTAATCAATATATCGGTACTATTAGATTGTAAACCCACTATGCCAGACAAGGTGTTCACAATAAAACGGTGACTCAGTTCCTGGCGCAGGTAAGGCATGAAAATTTCTAAAAAGGCTACTCTTTTTTGAGGAGCAGTATTGATATCGGAATCTCCTTCAAGTATTTTTTCAATCGGCAAACTTATGTCACCTGCTTTAATTAGTATTTCCAATGCTTCTTTTTGAGCAACTGTTTTTGTTTTTTCAGTCTCAAAAACTTTAGACAATAATTCTTTGAATTGTTTGTTTTGCTGTTTTTCGACCCTTGTCAAAGCTGATATCCAATTAGGGTCGTTACTGATCGTTTTATAATCAATGCTTTCGGCTTCGGTTAATATCCCGGTAATTTGAATACTGCCATTTATTTTATCGTATTTTAATTTATTTTGAAGCGTTTTATCTTCTGTTAAAGTTAACGCTATATTTTTAGGAGCATTAGTGATAAATATGCTGGTCCCTTCTAATATACCAATGATTTTTTCAACAATATCTGTTTCAAATAATAAACTTGCTTTAGCTCTTACAAATTCAGACGTTGCTTTTTCTTTGATATTGATTTGTTGTAATGCAGCATCCTCAATTTTGTCATCTGGTATTAAATCCTGCTGTGTTTCATCGATTGTGTTTAACCCGTCGTATATGGATTTAGCCAAAATTAAAATTGATTTCTGCGTAGGTTTAAACGGTTTTTTAATATCATCAAAATCTCTAATGATATAATTGAGTTCTTGTGGTGTAAAACCTGCATCATCTATTTTGGATAGATTCTCTATAAATTCAAGTGTACTATATGCATCATTAAATATATTTCCTAGTAAAGGGACAATATCTATAAATGCGGGAATCTTGTAGCCCAAAACTTTTGAAAGCAATCGGTAGCGATAGAGTATTGACAGGTTGCTAACGGTCAATTCATCGGCCATTTCAGTTGCCTGCATGACAGTTTGTAAATCATCTGCTGTATAATTTAAAGCTGCCATTAATACCGGAAAATGTTCGGTAATTTTAGTATTTACAGTAAGATAATTTCCATTTGCATTGGCCTTAAAAACCTTGTCAATTCCTAACACGTTGTGTGTTAAGAAAAGTTTTTTGTAGAGAGAATTTTCACCTGCTGCACTAATATCAGTCCAAAAAGCAAGTAGTTTTATTAATTCGATTCCTGTTTTATCCAATAGTTTTTTTACAGCTACCAATTGATGTATTAGGGTTGCTGAGATAGCATAATCGTGATGGCATTCTTCGTTGCATTCATCACAATCACATTCGTCACAATCAGAAGTATTGCATTCGTCATTACAATCGTCGCAAATAGAATCATCGTCACTTAAATCGTCTTCATTATCTACTGTTTTTTGAATACTTAATCCAATAATTGCTTTATCTAATTCATCAATTGTCCAATCTAATTTTCTCCACAAGCGTATAAAACGGTGTATACGATCATATTCTTCAACAGTAAGTGGTGTTCCGTCTAAATGCTGTAATAGCGCCGTATTTAAATCGCAGCTGTCTTTTTGTTCTAAGAAAATGAGATACACCTCTCTATCTATTATTAAGAATAGGCCTTTTTCGCCCTTGTCTCCTACAAATTTGATCTGCTCCCAATTTTTAGGGTCCGTTTCTTCATCTTGATTCAAAAAAGTGACTTTTCCTGTTTTTTTATCAATTTGACCAAGTGGAAGTATTCCTTTTCCTGTATCATAAAGTATTTTACAATTTTCAACTCTTATACTAAAGTCATTATCAAATAATTTATCATTCTTAAACTGTATTTTCCCATTCACGCATCCTCTGCCACTTTCTACGACTATCATTTTACCTATTTTCTCAAAATGGCATTTCACCCAACAAATAATATCCTTATCGCTTATTTCTACTTTGTCTTTGCATGTATCAGGACAACTTAGTACTTTTTTATTTGTTAATAATTCTATCTGATCTTTTATCATTGGCAATAAATCAGCAAATTTTTCTAATTTCACTAAATCTTCAGCCATTTTATCAATGCCGTGTATTTTAGCATAGTTTTGTAAAAAACGATAGCTAAAATGTAGACTTTCCGTTATGTTTTTCGATTTTCCTTTGGGCAAAAACGGATTAATATACTCTGTTTTAAGTAAATCTACAAGGTTGAAATAGTCAATTCCTGTGCGTCGTAAGAATTCTTTTTTAATTAATGTGAGTCCATTATCACTCAGCATAGTTGTATCATCATCATAGCCATAATACTCCCCAACGGATTTCACACCAATCAGCTCCTCGTATTCAGAATCTGTGAATGCTTTGTTTTTGAGCATATTCATCAAGGTTTTGCTTTCAAAGCATTCCTTCGTGAGTATGATATATTCTTCTTTAGTAATATTTAAAAATTCAGAATCAGAAGCTCTGTCTAAAGCTTCATCTTTCAACTGAGTTAATACTGCATTGTTGCTACTATTATTTTTTCTAAAAGTATCTATTACTTCATAACGACTTGTTCCTAAATAATTCAAATATATTCTAGTAGCATCAATTGGCTGATGGTATGGCAGCGTAAATGGATATACTTCATTTTTTAAGATGCAATAGGCCTGATATTCTGTATGCTGAGGTTCTGCAAGCAACTCACTACTGGTTTCATCGGCTACATTAAAAGGTTTCAAATGTTTGAATGCCACATAACTTTCCATGACTTCATTTGCCAGATCCACATAAGGCAAAATGGTGTTGGTATTTTTACAAGTCAATTCCAGACAGCCTAAATCTGGACGGCGATTAAATAATTTTTCTAACGGAGTACCCGAAATATTTTTTGGGTTAGATTTTATTGCAATATCTCCCACAGCAAGAGAATCAAGATTGTTGTTGCGCAAATACTGTAATAATTCTACATAATATGCCGCGGCACTATAAACGGAAGTACATTCGCCACATTCGCAAATATCTGCATCGCCAAAAAGCATATCCCATGATAAATTATGTTTTTCTATAATCTCTTTTGTAGCTTCTTCTGGAGAATATGTAATGGCATTACTTTCTGTCTTCATGGCTCCCAGACCTTTTTTTATCTCAGTACCATTACCCAATCGTATGCTTTTATCAATCATATCAATACCGGTATTCTGACTAGCTTCTTTTAACGCTATTAAGGCATGTTCATTTCGTACACGTAAATGCTGTGCATTGGTATGAATTTGCAGCAATACTGCTTCGTCTAATCCTTTACCACTCAATGCAGTTTTGAATTGAGCAGGGGGTATATCTGAAATTTGAAATGCTGTATGAAGTTTCGCATCGTACAAAACCGGAATAGCATCGGCTATGGGGCTCACCGTAACAATTCTTTGCAAAGTTTTTAATTCTGTTTGAATAGGTTGTTGTAAATCTTCCGGAATTTTTTTGAATTCTATATTATTTTTGAAGACTTCATATACGGAAGTAGTTTTGATATTAAAATTCGGATTCTTTTCTAACAATGTAGCTACTTTTGTACCCACTGCTGTATTTAACACTGGTACTTGTGGATCTTTTATCATGTTTACGACAACCGCAGTAGGTTCAAATTCAAAAAGTTTATGATGCAAATCGATAGCAAATGCTTTTTTATCGTCATTTGATTTTGCTGGCGACATATTTTTTACTTTTTGAATAAAAGTCTCTTTATTAAAATTTAAAGCAATATCACGCATCGAAAGCAACTTGTCATCTTTCTGAAAAAGCTCAACAACAGCTTTATTGTCATTACTCCATTTAGACAAATAGTGTGTAAACTCAAGATTTTTTACTATTGCTGGTGTAAAACTTTTGTCTTTAGATAGTTCACTTTTTACCTCATCCCAATTGCCATGATGTATTTTATAAATAGCATCGAAAGCTTTGAGTTGGTTCCCAGCCTTTAAATCGAATTTAAAAAAATCAAGTTTATTTTTATTTGAATTTTGGTTGTCAGATTGTGTTGCCATGATAGTGTTATTATATGTTTTCTGAATCGGTTATTGCTTTCTCTCCATTTCCTGTAGCACTTTAAGAAAGGCTGGTTTTGCATAGGCCCAATTATGGCATTTAAAACTGCGAAGGTTTTCAATAGCAGTTTTACATTTAAAGCAGTGTAAATTTGCTATAGCTCTTGGAGCTTCTATATTTACAAATTTGGTTTCACCAAGAATAACTTGAGCAATCATTTCTTTAGAGTGAATGTTATCTAGTGCAGAGGAGACAATGTCCAGCCAATTGGTTTCTCGTCTGCATTTTGGACATTTTTTATTATCTCCACTTACCCAAAGCGGGGCACCAATTGTTTTGTCCGGCATACCTAATAGTTTTTCTATTATGCGAACATCTTCCTCTTTTGTTACCCATTTTTGTTTTCCTGGTAACGAAGAGGGAGAATCATATACTGCCTGAAATATTTTGTCATTTACGGGTAGTGTATTTTGATGTGTTTTTTTGTCGTTTATAGGTTTCATAATTTTCAACTTTTTAAAATTATTCTCTAATTTTTCCTAAATCATTAGAGTTAGTAGAAATACTTTGATGTGGCATGAATTACAAATCCTTGCTATCGAAAAAACAAGAACTTTAGAATTTTGATAGTTTTATAAAATCCGTTATTTGAAGCAATTATGTCAATCAACCCCAATAATTTTCATTTCAATATCCCGAATCACTTCGTTACATTGAGCACAAGCAAGACCTTTACGCTGACTAAACCATCTGCACTTTGACCGAATTGGACAATCCTGTAACTGCATAGACTCTTCATTCCCTATGATATCAATCAATTGATCAACCAAACCACATTCTTTTGAATTACCATTCCATTGATTACAGCCAGATTTAGAACAATTACCTGCAAATCGGAATCTTTTTTCTGGTTCTCTCCCTTTGTAAGCTTCTTCAATAAAATCTTGATTGATTTCAATAGGACTTTTTAGATAATTAATGAAGCCGTTTTCATTTACAATACCATAAAGTTTTGCACCTGGTTTAACTGTATAACTAGGACAATAACTACTGCTGTTATCTTTATTGTTTTCCATAGTTTTATTTATAAAATGACAAACTGGGTTGCTAAAACTCACTTTTATTAAGTTAGAATTTTAGCAACCTCATAAAGTCTATTTAGGACCACCAGGTGGGAAATTTGGAAAACCTCCAATCCAGAAACCTGCTAGTTGCCCCATTTTCCATAATCCTTCCCAAGTAGGTTTCCCTGCAAATCTTCGACTAATCTTGATATCTCCTTCAAAATCTAACCCTGCAATTTCTTTTAAGACAAGGTTTCTAATACCTTCCTCAATTCTTTTCTTCTGATCTTTAGATAAATCAAGTCCTTCTAATGATACTAAGAAGATTGATTCTTCTTCATTTTTTTTCTTCGCTGTCATAATTAAAATTTTAAATGGTTAAAAAATATTGTGTTAAAAGTCTATAGCCATGAGATTCTCTTTATCTTCTTAATTTATTTTTTTGTACTCCATTTTTTATTTAACTCTAATTATTGAAGATATTTTGTTTGTGAACATGGATTACAGCTCCGTGTTCTCGGGATGTGCATTTATAACTAATTTTTAAATATCTATTCTTTCTATTTTACCCCCTGTAATAAGAGTTTCAATCCCTTCCTGAATATCATTTCCTGCTAGAAATAATTCTTGATCAAGAACATATATTTTACCATATTCATCAACTGCAAGAAAAAAATAACCCTCATTCACCTCACCAAGAGGACATAAAGAAACCCCTAGCGCATCCGAGAATTCGATAAATCTATCTTCTTCACAACTAGCCAGAATAGGTAGAAACTGAATAGTACATTTAGCCATAAATTTTCCTTTACCTTTTTTATAATCACCTATTCTTAAATTACCAAATTCATTTAGTATTTTTAAAGCAGCATCATGAAAATGGTACCCTTTTGGAAGTTTTACTTTATCTAATACCCTTCTGTTTTCATTCCATCCTGAATTCAACAGCATCTTAATCGATTCTTCTGAAAATGGTATATTCATATTAAAATTTTAGTATCTTTCTTATTCAGCACGAAGCACTCTACCGACAACCCCACCACGTAATTGATCAACAAATCTTCGAGTAACCCCCATTACTGCATTCGCATCTACTACGTTATACATAGGAAGTAGTTGTTCACATGTAGGACAAGCTGGTATAGGAAGTCCATGATTAGCATTTCCAGCACTACGAACGAGTGCACTAGCCGAAACACTACCTCTTAATTCAGAACCTGCCTCAATTAATTCCGTAAGAGATTGAGGTTCAGCACATCTTGCGTGTCCTACTCCAGTTCTACCACCAGCTGCTATTGTATCTAAGTTTCCTTGAACGCCATTATCCAAAACTGGATTTGCCCTTCTCATACTACCAGCTACACTAACATTTCCATCACTTGTTGCAATTGCTCCCACTGTTTGAGGTCTAGTACTACCAGATAAACCTTGTACTGCATTTGCATGTTCTATCACTGCCGCTCTTGCAGCTAATACTCGTCTTGCTGCATCACCTCCTCTTCCTGGAATAAGTGATGCAGCCCTTGTTCCTATACCTTCAGCACCTTGCTGTAATGTACTAAGAGACCTATTAACGGCTTGAACAGGTCTAGCTACTTGTCTTCCAACTGCTGTAACTACCCTACCAGCAGTTGAACTAGCAACACGTTGACCTGTTGAAGATATGGCTCTCCCAACTGTAGATGTTACCACTCGTTGGGCTGTGGTTCTTGCGGCTCCAATAGCAGCAGCACCAACGGTTGTACTAGCGCCAGCCCCTATAGCTGCTGCCAATAGTGGGACTGCACCGCCAATTACTCCTCCAACAACTGCTCCAGTAGCAGCACCTCTGCCACCCTCACTCAATATTCTACCACCATCATAACGTTCATTTCCTAAACCTAAAGCACTATGATGTACAGTTTGACGAGTAGCCTCACCTGCCAAACCTCCTGCCAAACCTCCTACAGTACCTGCAACTGCTCCAACCGCAGCTCCAGTTATCACGGCTCCCGTTAAGCCGGTTGCCCCTGCTGATGCGACTGCTGCTGCTATTACTGGTCCGGCTGCCCCAGCTGTTGCGACAGTAAGAACCGTACCAACTACGACTACTGCTGTTATAACTGCAACTTCTCTCCAACCCCATTGTCCTGTAGGATCAGTTGTATTAATTGGATTATTCCGTACATAGATATAAACATTCACCCCATCCCCAATCCCAATGGGATCAGCATTCAGCCACCTTCCGAGCCAAGGCAAATAGTATCGTGCGCTATGGTACTCCAACCCAGTTTCCTCATCACGCTCCATGCCTGTATAACGATAGCGTTTTGCGGCCGTTTTAATAGTTGCATTTTTTGCCTGATAAGCCGTTGTTCCAAAAGGATGGTATTCTTCGTAGGAGATAATATCACCGGTTTCGTTAAGCTCCAAAGTAGCAGAGCCTAAATGATTATGCAACTGATAACGTATAGTAAATTCAGGTGATGTTCTACCAAAGGGAATACCCAAAATATATTTAGGTTTTGTTTCCACATCTACCATTACAAAACGATGTCCTCCATCCATCAAACTCAAACTGGTTCTTTCCAATCCAGTATCGATACCACTATGGCTTTTATATAATTCGTAACCCAAATTATAAATACGCTCGTTTTTTAATGTGGGGGTTTCTCCTGCATTGGCAGTATTCTCGGTTATTTTTCTGATGCGTTGTCCCTGTCCGTCGTATTGATAATAAGTAGTTTCTGGTGTACCCCCATCCGTGCGTTTTTGTTTAATGGTCTTGATTAATTCTTCTTTAAAATTCCAACCCATTTCCTGCAAATGAGGTAATGTGGTTATGAAACCATGTTTCGCATGATGCGGGTATGTAAACATTTCACTACCTACCTGTGTCATTTTCAAACGATTGTTATTAGTTTCATAGGTATATTCTCGCGTCCAATTATTACCAACTGCAACATGTTTCATCTGCATCATATTTCCCACTTTATCGTAGCGATAGTTTTGAGTATAATTTCGGACAGCCATTGGATCTCCTAGATTTAATTGGTGCATAAAAGGTGTATCATTCCAGTTATCTTGCCCATTAAATGAAAGGATGGTATTATTTTCTCTTCCGCTTGCTGCTATTAATTGATAGAGCGCATCATAAGTATATTCTGAAATACCAGTTACTTTTTGGTTATTAAAAAATACAACAGGTATATTCCTGTCTTCTATATGAGTAATGTTTCCGACAGGATCATATGTATAATGACAATCCTGCAATAGCTCATTATTCTGACGTTTGCTTTCCAATCGTTTAAGGCGAAACGTTTCTTTATCGTAATGAAACTTATTGGTTACGTTATTTCCGTAAACAATTTTATTACGTTGCCCTTTTTCATTGTAATCAATATTCTTGATATAGATATTTGCTTGTGCTTTATCGGGATGCAACACACTCTCACTATCTAATAAACCTGCCTCATTATAAAAAGGAGTAATGATGCTTCCATCAGGTGCAATTTGCTTGGTAATACGTCCCAATGCATCGGTATCTGTAATAAAAGTAAAAGATTGACTTTCTAAATCATCAGTCAAATTATCGTCTATCCAATTGGCGACTTCTTTATATTTTTTGAAAAGTGTTCTTTTTGTACTTGTTGATTTTCCTTGAAAATTATAGCTTGGTGTTTCTATTACGCCACCCGTATCATAATGTTTCCAAATCTTTCCTTTTAAATTTTTAAGGAGGGCATCAGGCTGTTCTTCTCCATAAATTATTTTATCAAATATGTGATTTAAGGCGACTGCTTCATCTCCACCTAAAACCATACTGTAAAGGGGTCTGTGCAGTGTGTCATAAAAATATTGAAACTCATATTCTCGTTCGTCCCAAGTGCGTAACGGATTGCCCAATACATTTATTAGTAACCAACGTTGCCCAGCATCCACACTTTGCTGGTATACTTTGTTACCCAATATGTCATATTTGTATTCCATGACTACATTAAATCGAGCATCAGTTACGAAATGCAGGTTTCCTTCGGAGTCTAATTTTACACGTGTATATTGCAATTCGTCGACACCAGTTACTCCATTTTTATTATTTTCAACAGACAGAATTGGTCGTCCTAATGTGTCAAAACATTGAACACTGGGAGTATCAGCATGCTTTTCGGCCTTTAGCGCTGCTTGCTGTTCTTTGAGATCATTGATAAATTCTGGATGAGCAATATCAGTCCTTTTTTTATACCATTCGCTTTCCAATACACAATCGTTAGGGTCATAATTGCTTACTTTCCAACTGTCAAAAATAACTTTTGACAATGTACCGTTTGGCATTTCAGTTTTTATCAATCGTCCGGCTGCATCGTAATACATTATAGGAGTTACTCCCGTTTCGACCAATTCTTTTAGATCTTCAAATTGATGCGTTACCGAAAAATAAGGTTCATATTGTTTAACCGCATTGCCTTTGTTGTTTTTGATGATTCTGCCATTACCAATCCAGCGAAGTTGTTTAGGAAAGGTTTTCGATGTATCTATATCTGAAATGGTAATAGTATTATCCGGAAGCACAATAACATTTTTTGCAAGACCAGGTTCTGCCTGTGCTTTCTTCATTATTACTTCGCCTAAACCATTGGAGTATTCAAAACCAATTTGAACTGGCGAATTGTTGTTTTGCCTATAATATTGTTCTCTGCTTATTGATGCAATTACAGCAGGTTTGCCAGAATTGATATAAGTATCAAAATCATAGACAAATCTTGACGTTGCTTTATTCAATAAATCTTTCGCAACATTGGTTAAATCAACAGAATCGGGAGCCTGAAAGAAATTATTAATCAGTAGTAATTCGGCAGCATCTGTTGTTTCGGATAAATCAGTTAGTTCATCGGCTTCATTTCCCTTGCCCATTATTGCAACGGCTTTTATCAAACCCAATTCATCTGTTATAGCTTCTGATAAGTTTTCATTTATATCACTCATCCGCTGAGGTGAGAAGGTTCGGAAATTGAATAAATTCACTTTAACGGTGTTTCCTATTGCATCTTCGGTTTCTTCTATAAATAGAAAATAATTTCCATAGTATTTTACTTTTGTTAACGCTCCATAAGGATCTGTATAAGATATTGGAACATAAAATCTATTGCTTGCATCTATCACGGCTTCTGCATCTGCTAGAAATTGCATCGTACCGGAACGTACCCACCAATTGGCATCTTCTAAGCCGCTTTCATTTAATGCATGAGTAAACTTACCTTCTAACATTAAATTCTGCAAGGCCCAATCGTCTGCCTTTTCATTATAAATATGTCGCAATAAATCGGGAGTATATGCCAACTGATAACTCTCAAACGGCATGGCCAAAGATTCTAATTTATATAAAGGCAAAGGGCTTTTCAGATCATTGCTTCTGTAAATTGTTTTGGTGTGTTCTATCAATCGTTTTTGCGATAAACCAGGGATTGTCAGTTTATCTATTTCATGGTATAAAACAGTTGCTGATTTAGCCTCGGTCAGTATTTCATCAAAATCATTTGGAGTATAAAATACGTTTGATTTTGGTACATCTTTTAGTTCGTATGTCTTGGATTCACAAGGCAATCGTAATCGGAGCGTATCAACATCTATAACATCATTTGTAAACTTATTTTGTGCATAGATAATAATAGTTTTGTTTTGCTCTTGCTGTGTTTCAACAGGAAGTGTTACATCAGTTAACAATCGAGGATAGACAACCGCAGCAGATTCTAATACATTGCCATATTTATCTAGTTTTATGTTTAAATTATGGGAAATTCGTGGATCTTCGGGGTTGCGTTCGTAGTTATAAGTTATAGCTTCATTTTCTTTAACTATAAAAATAGCATGTTTGTTTTTTCCTTTGGGTTGTAGTAATTCGATAACATAATTATGTGCAGCTACCGAAAAAGGAATAAGCTCTTTTCTTTTAGCCTCAGTTGTGTTTTCAAACTTAATAGCATCTTTTGCAAAAATTTCGGAGCGTAAACTCATGCCTTTACAGGCTCGGAGTGCTTCACGCCATTCTTGAGTAGAAAGATGTTTGAGTATCATTGGATCAATTTCGGAAGTAGCTATCAATCTCGCATCTGGCAAAGTTGTTTCATGGTGAATAACATCAAACCCATTCCTTGACATTTCTTCATACCAGTATTCTTTCGAAAATTGAGTCAGAATTTTATCCTTTTGCAAAAATGCTCCGGTATGATTCCATGTTTTAGAAACGACTGGTTCCTGATGCAATGATTTATCTACAATATTGGATGCATTACTCTTTTCCCAATGTTCAAAACTCTCGGCATCAATTTGTTCTACCATACCAAAACCTCTGAATTCCATTTCTGAATGGTCATAATAGCCATGATGGTACTTGTATTGGCTCACAAATTTATATCCTGATATTTTATCTTCGGTTGTGGTTTTGGAAACGCAATGTACTGGGAAATGTAATTTAGTTATCCAGGGGTTCTCTGCCAGCTTATCTTCAATATAAAATTTAGTCGAAGGTGTATATTCTAATGAAACTTCTTTTCCTAAATTGTTTTTATAAGAAACCAAGATGTGTGGTTTCTTGCTATTCATTAAATCAATATATTTTAATGGTGACTGACTATTTTTTGATAGTGCACTTGACCATACAATACAAGCAACACCATTACCTAACAAATCAGTTACAGTAGTTTTAGCATTGGAATTAATTTCCGGGAAAGAATCGATTTCAAATGGAGTTGTACTAAAACGATTACCACTTAGGTTTTTCCAGCAAGTAAATTTGTTTTTACTCAAATAGATGATGTCTGTTGTACCTGAACCGTCAATATCTGCCAGTTTTATGAAGAATGGATTAAAATCGTTCTGACTATCAAAAATAGGTGAATTATCAAAAGCTACTTTTGCCCCAAATTTCCCGTAACCCATATTGGGCCAATAACAAACTTCATCATTTCGAATCCTTAGAATGTCTGTCATACCATCACCAGACATATCCGCCAAATAAATTGTTTGCTTTGCATCAGCAAAAATAATATGCGGACCAGCTTCTTCATCAAAGGATTTAGGTGTTCTTTGGGCGGCTGAAAAGCCTTTTCGGCCTTCGGAAGTGTACCATGTAAAAACCTGATCTTCTGAAATAATCACTTCAGGTTTACCATCACCATTTAAATCCAGCATTCGGGTATTTGAATCATTAAAATCAATATTTGGAATTGCCTTAAACGAACGAAATCCCTGCCATTCATTATCGTCATCCAATTCGAAATAACCTTTAGGTTCGGTATTGAAACTAACTAATTGTTTGCCTCCATCTGCATCTAGATCGATTAGCTGCATCTTACTACCCAGTCCAGAAAAAGCAGGTTTAGGCGTGACTAATTTAGCATCTTCAAATTTTCCATCTCCCAAATTGTGTTTATAATACCATCCATTTGCCTGTTCTGTTAGAATACCTGACAATCCTTCATTAAATAAATCGGTAAATTGATATTGTTGTTCATCCAAACCTGATGGTGCATGAACTAATTGTCCTGCATCAATAGATTTAACAATATCATTCCATTCATGTTTTTGATAATCAAACTCCATGGGAGGGAGTTTTTTAGAAGAATAGGAACCATCTACTTTTTTGATATAGCCGATTGAAGTAATTGTTTTAAGAAATGTAAAATCCTGCTCCGTTGTAATATCATATCCTATATTGAGAGATTTGACTAAACCATCGTATTCATTAGAATTGGCAAAATGATGAAATAGTAATATTCTGTTGCATAATCTTGTAGTTCTAATCTCAAATCCTGATTTATAATCTGAAAATGAATCTAATCTAAAGTTCCAGTCTTTTATTTTATTAAAAGGTGCAACATCATTATACTCTCCATAATCGAAAACTGTTGAAAATAAATAATCCGATTCACTTGGGAATGAATCCTCAAATTTCCTATATGGTGTTTTATTGCCATATAAAACTTTCTCTAAATAGAGATTGGTATACGTAATTTTACCATCTTTAAATCGATTTTTGTTATGCAATAAAGAATCATCAAAACCGCTGTCATTTTCTTTTTTATAAATATATTGACTACAGTTTCCTTTATCATCAAATACAAATTCGGGGAGCCACTCAAAAATTTTTGTCGGGTCATCTGGATTTCGAATAATAGAATTGTCTGTCCATCCAAAAAGAGTCGTGACATTATCTCTTGAAATAAACCGCCATTTAATTCTTCTGGTCGCCTTTTCTGTCCAACGTTCAATTCGGCCAAAAAGACCTTCAATTCTTGGTTTATAATTTCTTATAATAAATAGTGTGTCAGATGAGATTCTTTCGTGTATAATATAGTCACCATTAATATCTAACTGAAAGCTTCCATTCAGATCCTTTGCAAACTCAGGAACTAAATCCTCTACGCCCGAATACAGAAAAGTATCCGAATCAATTAAATCAAGATATTGAGGCAGTCCTTTATCTGTTTTACGTTTAATTGAGCCTAAACTTAAACCCCAGCCTAATCCAAAGATACCATTACCAGCACCTGAATTATAAGAAAGGTTTAATGAAGGTGATGCCCCTCTTGCAGATGAAAACGGAAGCTGAACTGAAAAGGAAGATGTACCATTTACAGCATTTACGCTAAACTTTTCATCAATTCCCTTTATGGCACCTCCTCCTTTTGGCAAAGAAATAGAAGGTATTTCAATTGCATTAGATTTGGTTTTTCCTCTATCAGTTTTGAGGAATTCACTTCCTGAGTTGTTTTGAGTCTGTTCTTTCATTTCTTGTTTTTTTTAACGCATTGGTATAAAAAGTAAATGAGGACGCAACTGTATAGGCTTGTAGGTGGTGGTGTTGGGATTACAACGCTTAACTTTAATTGATTGGGCTGTAAGTACAAAAACTTAGATTACAATTAAACTAAAAAGAAGATTTTGATTTAACTTCTATAAAAACCTTTTGGTCTTGTTTTTATTATCATTCAAATTTATATCTTTTTTAAACACAAAAAACAAGTATAAATACCTATTTTTCAACACATTACAAATTAAAAAACAAAAAACATAAAAAAAGAAAAGAAATTAATTAAAGTAAACACCGTACTTACTGGGAATTTAATTAAAAGACTATAATGTCTTATATAGGCTCTGTCGCAACTGCAATATAAATCTGAGAGAAATCAGGAACCAGAAAACTATGTAGCCAATTTGCAAAATGATTTGAACATACTATTACCTGGTTTGAGCTGGAGTTGCCTTCAATTTTGCTACAAAAAGCTAAGGCCGTTTTAGAAATAATATACGATTCCAAGTTTTGTGGCAAAATCGTGGCACATGGTGTTTTTGAAATCAGGAAATCCAGAAAAGTAAAGCTGCTGGAAGCTTAGGTTCCCACTATCAAAAGAGCATTTGAGTTTTTAAGTCTTTTGAAACAAATTCTTTAAAAGTAAAATTTTTAGGCACTCAGTAGTTCTATAACCACATTAAATATTAAATTACAAAATCAGTTTATTTAACAGTACTATGGTATGCTAATCCTTATCTTTAATGTTATAATAAATAAGTATTAAGTTTTTAGCTAAATTCTACTTTTCCAGCTTTTTTAGCAAAATTTATTTGTAAAGGTAAATAGCTTAAATCTTTTGTTGCCCTAATAAATATAGAGTTTCCTTTTGATTCAATTTTCTTAAACATAACCAAGAAAAATTCCATTCCATTTGAACCACTATGTACTAATTTATTTAAAAGAATTTCGTTGTCCTTTTCTAAAGTGAAGTTAGCCTCCATATTCTCCTCTGTAAAGTTCAGCCATAAAGAAGCCTTGTACTTCTCTTCAAATAAAGTAATATCCGTTTCGAGCATTCGAAAATCAGCATTTAAGTTTAATTGTAACCCTGTATTGAAAGCATATTCGCTTGATTCTTTTAAATTATAATTTTTTAGCTCATCTCCTGCAAATTGCAACATATTGTATGCTTCTTTCCATATGAAATGTTTTTGCCCATTAAAACTTAATCCTAGAAAATAGTTATAATTTATTACTTTCTTATAGGTAAATTGTCCGCCGTAATAATGCAGAAAATAATCTTTTCCATATGCTTTCTGAAGTTTCTCTGAAGTTTCGTAAAAAAATAAATTCAAATACTTTATTTTTTTTCCAGTATATTTCTCACTGAGGAGCCTGTTTAGTAAAATAGATAATGGAGTAAATTTGTCATTTAAAACATTGATCGTGTCAATGCCGTCATTAAATCCAAACAAGGTTCTTTCTATTGCTAATTTCATATTATTAAATCTCACTTTTATAACATTTCTTTCCAAAGTATGATGCCCATGGTAGGTTTCTCGTACTATGCGCAAGTAATTTAATCAAATTTTAGGATAGAAATGAAAAAGCTTCAGATATTAATAAGAAGTTTTAACATTGTAGCGGGAATATGACTCTAGCCCACAGTGAAATTTTCATTAAATCCAGAAGTTAGATTTCGTTTAAAATCTTCAAATCTTGCATTAAATGGTTCGAATTCTGTACCGCCAAGGTCATTATAAAAAAGTAAAGCCTGAGAATACAGATTCTCAGGCTTTTTTTATGATTCAAAAATTATTCTCACAATTTTATTTTTTGCCAGATCTTTAATTACGCTAAATTTTGGTTCGAACTCCGTCAAATCTATAAAATTTCTATAATGACGTTTTTATTTGCATATTGACAATAAAATTATAAGTCCACTTCAAAAACAAAGATTTTATTTTAAAATTAGCTCTCTCCTTTTCGGGCTTTTCTATATTCGGTTATTTTTCAATTTTCGTCAATTTAATACTGTCTGTTTCGCTTCTAAATCCATGTAAATATTCATTTCTCATATGATATTTTTTTGAATCGGTTGTCAAATAATACCCATTCCCTTTTTTACTAAATTTGCCGTCCAAAAAACTAGTTGATGAACCTGGATTTGTACTTTCACTAATACTAAAAGTATTTTCTAGTTTCCAATGAGTTATTACAAATACCGTATCTTTTATATTAAATTTCCAACTTTCAGCTATCTTTTTTTGATGTCTGTCAATTCCATTTGTAAATAAGAAATACATTAAGACAGCAGAAATAAAAGAGTTAATTACAAAAATCTTCGAATATTCTTTTATGATAAAATATAGAACAAAAGCAACAACAAGGTTTATGATAATGACAGCTGGAACGACTAGTATTATTGCTATAGAAACATTTGAGTCTGGGGCGTTTTCTTTTACCCAAAACCAAATAACGATAAAGTCAAATATCGTTAGTAATAGCATTTTTATAAATAATTTCAATTGCCTTTTTTAGTATTGTAGTTTGATTATCAACGTTCAGGAATTACGTCGGGTTTTGACTAAATTAAGCCATTCTTCGGATTTGCAAAATCATTGAAATACAAAACCATTTTTCCATTAAGCCAATTGCCAAAATCCGTTATAGTAGCTGTTGCCAGTTCGGCTTTTTAATAGATATAGTATTCAGTTTGTGAGTTGTCTTCTGGTTCCATTTTTTTTTGAACTATTTCCCAAATTTTAGAATATAATTGTAAAAATCTTTTTGCATCATATTTAGTTTTATCATTATTCGATATCTGGCAAAATACTATCTTTTTCTTCAAATTATAGTTAACAGAAATTGTAATGCCATTTTTAATAAATTTCGAAAATTTGTTCTTTTTGCAATCTGACAATGCAATTTTTAGTTCAGCAGGAAAATTATAATAATCATATTCTTGGATATAATTATATATTTTTCTTTGCTCATTTTGATTAAGTTCGACAATAGTAGTTCTTTTTTTTATTTCAGAATGAGGTTTTAAATTTTCGCTTGCTTTTATATTGATGTAAAAATCGTTAGGAATCTTCTTGTTTTTTATTTGCCCTGAACAGCAACTATAAGACATAATGAAAAAAAAGAAAATTAGTTTATTCATTTCTGAGGTTTTATAAATTTAGGATTTGTAAGCTGACCGCCAACTAGTATATACCACTGACAACATTAGACCTATCACCCCAAAATTGGGTAGATATGTATGACAAGGGTCAGTGTTTATTTATTATCAAATATATAATAATAAACTTATAAATAAGCAACAGAACTTTTAATTCGTTGAATGCTTTTCGTGCTGACATGGGTATAAAATTCAGAGGACTTGCTGCTTTATCGAATCAGCACAAACACGATTAATCAATAGTAATATTAACGTCTAATCAAAAAATTAAACATCATTTAAAAATTTCAAATCTACCATTAAATGGTTCGAATTCTGTACCGTCAAGGTCTGAATCTTAAGGTTTACACGTCCGGCGATTCTATCCATCACAGGAATTTTAAGCTGTAATCCTGAATTTCTTACACTTAGAAATTTTCCAAATTTTTCTATAATTACAGAAGCCTGTTGTTTCACTGTAAAGAAGGAAGGCATGAAAATAAAAAAAGCTAATACCAAAAAGATAATTAAAATTTGGGTGATCGTGGTATTAATTTTTTAAAAATACAAATAAATAAATCAGTTTTTTTAATAAGTATTAAATTACTTTCGTGCTTTTAACATTTAATTAATTATAATGAACTCTAAAAGCTTTTTATTTCCAATCATTGGAATTGGGATCTTATTCTCAGGTTGTGTTGAGAAAGGGGAGATGCGATGTATACTTCCTGCGACTACTGTTAGTAGTAACTCACCAATTATTTCCAATGATCCAATTATTTTGAATACACCTAAAATTGAGGGAGCAACTTATCACTGGACTGGGCCAAATGGTTTTGAATCGAATGTTCAGAATCCAATTATTTCTAATTCTACAGTAGACATGTCTGGCGAGTATAAGCTTGTAACCTCTATTGGAATTTGTAAAACAGAAGAGTTAGCAACAGAAGTTACTGTAATAAAGAATGTTACAACATGTGCTGTTAATAATCACGAAATGACTTTTGTAAATGCTCCGTTTGGAAAACAAACATTTATTCCGCACTATACAGACGGACATGGCACTCCAGAGAATGTTTATAATCTAAATACAGCTAATCTTGATCTTAATTTAAATGTATTTTTTAAAGGAAATGATATTCCTAAAACTGGTAATTATACAATAGTAAATTCATCTACTGCCCTCTCTGCTAATACAGTTCATGTTGATTTTAACTGGAATTCTATTCTATATTATCATGCTATATCTGGAGATGTGTCAGTTTCTTTTTCTAATGGAAAATTTGTTGTGACTTTTTGCGATGTCCCTTTTGCAAACGTAAAGAGCAACAATAATCAAAAAGAGTTTACAGCATCGGCGAAGTTTACGGAATACTAGTTTAACCAATTAAAATGATAATAATGAAGAATTTATTTTTTTTAGTATTCTTTTTTAGCTTGAATTCTTATTCTCAAAATTCTTTCATTCTAAAAAAAGATGGAACTAAGATAGAAATATCTGATAAGTTTAATGATTTTGGAATCATAAATATCGATAAGAGAATTTCATATGTAATTCCAGGAAAAACATGGGAAAAATACATAACCTACAAAGATTTAGATTATGCCTCTTTCGGGCAATATGTTTTTAAATCTTTTATAATTAAAAAGAAACAAAAAGGTTATTTTGTTTTAGCCGATGATGTGGATAAACGATTAGTTTGCCTGGTTACTACAGTAACAACAAAACAAGGTAAAAGTCTTTATTCTACAATAACTTATTATGATATTTTGGTTTTAGATTTAAATAATAATATTATTGAAACTCTTTATTTTAAGGGAACTAGCAAAAGCTTAGATCATGTTGAATTAAGGAAAAAGGTGCCGGAATTGATTAAAAGAAATTTTAAAAACTGTCCAAAAGTTATTGAGCGAATGGAATCTTTTAATACTAATGACGAATATTTTATGGATATTCTTGGTTTTTTTGATTCACCTGTTTATTTAAAATGCAACTAATATTTACATTACGATTATGATACAAAAATTACATTTATTTATTTTACTTTTTATTACTATTTCTATGCATGCGCAAGTTCCTCGTGGATTTTCTTTTGGTGTAGGAATGAATCAGACCATGCTTGATTCCAAAGATTTACTTGCAGATTCTAATATAAGTTATACTGCAGGACTTACTTATAATACGGGATATCACGAAAGTTTTAATTATGAAATCACTACTTTAATAAGTGGTAATGCATTAAAATTAGACTACGTAGATTCTGAGGCTTTAACTGTTCGTCAAGCAAAATATATTTTACACAGCTTTGATGCTGGATTTAATATGAATTATTATATCATAACTCCTGATGAAGATAAATTTTATTTTGGTCCTTCAGCAGGTGTTTATATTTCTGCAAATACTGGTCAGCTTGATGCTAAGGAAGATGCAAATGATCAATATTATTTGCCTTACAGGCTTACTGAAAACAGTTTGGCAGATATTAATAAATTGAATTATGGAGTCTCTTTTGGATTAACTGGAGGTTACAACAAATTTAGGCTTGCTTTAAAATATAATCTTGGACTGTCTAATTTATTAAGTGATGTTCAAACAGACAGCTACTCTGAAACAAATACTTATACGGGACCTTCTTTAGATGGTAAGCTGCATAACGTTTCTCTGATCTTATATTATAAAATATTTAGATAGTAAAAAAAAAGCTCCCAAATTTGAACTGCCACCAAAAAGTTAGACACTATTAGGGGGCAGTTCACTACTGACCGTCTCTTTTTCTATGCAATAATTAAAGTTCCAGATTCCTTTTCATTCACTTAAGTGGTTAAATTATAAAAACACCTAATCTGTAACACTAACAAAAATGGCCGGAATTTCTTCCGACCATGACTATCAAATTGGTACTTTTTTTTAATCTTTAAATAAAAGAACTTTATAATATTCTTTGTTATCAGTTTCTACCAACCATATTCCTTGATTAGAAAAAATGGTTTCAAAATAAACTGCATTTCCCTTACTCGGAATTGTTTTTAAATAGCTATCCATCGTTGGACTAAGATCCATCGCTACAAACGAAACAGGTGAAAATGCTTTATTCTTCAAATCTCTTTTATCATATGTATTATTAATGAAAGCTCTTGTTTTAGCAAAACTTGTCGTATTATTATAATTTACCCTATTCATTTTTAACACATTGCCAGAAGATTTGTCTATGACTGCATAATTAGAAAATTCTGTAGCCACATTAACAGAATTGGTAAAAAGCAGTTTTCCATTATATTCAAATAAATTAAGCTTGAAGTCATAACTACAACATAAATCTTCAAAATATTTATCTTTAAGCGGGTTAATAGATTCCCATATTTTGTTTCCTTCTTTATCAAACTTAAAAGTATAGAATCCAACTGGGTCAAAACCTTTATGGATTTTTGACTTTTTATTGGTATAGATTCCATAAACATATATATCACCATTAGAGTCTTCATAATAATTATTGACAGCCTGTACATCCCAAACAAAATTGTCAACATAACCAGCACCACAGGAAGACAAAACAAAAAAGTTGTCTTTTAAATTTAATTTCAGCGCTATATCCTTTATCCTCTTACCTTGTATATTATAAGTAGTTTTATAAATAGTGGTTTCATTCTGCTCGTTTGAAATTGATTTTGTAACCATATCAAAAGTATCATTTGTTTTTATTCTGCAACTAAAAGTCACTCCTTCCGTAGATTCAATCAATGAATTTCCTTTTAACAAATCTAATTTGGGAGTTTCTAATTTTACTCTGTTTTTTTGGTTGGCTTTTAAATCAAAAACCTCTAAATAAAGTTCATCTTTTTCAAAATTAATCTTGTCCTTCCCTTTCTGATTTGTAAAACCCAGATCATAAAAATCATTAAAAGAATTGTAAAAAGTACTATAAAAAAAAAGACTGCCTATAGACTCTCCAACTCTCTGCTTAAATTGATTATTACTATTTACAACTCCAAAATAATTATTGTTTATCTTTTTGATATCATCCTTCTTGATAGTACCATTATAAGCATTGTTTAGATAATATTTTAAATCTGATCTAGTTGATATTTTATCTCCTCCATAAGCCTTAAAAGAATTTTCAGTTACAGAGAATGTACAATTGCCTAATTTTTCATTTTCAAACAAAACAGATTTACTGCCGTTTTCATCAAAACTATAAGCAGATTTTGTCATAAAAAAAATGGTTTCACCATCCAAAATACCTACAGGCATTGTTTCTCCTTTAAAAATTACAAGCTTTTTAGAATTAAGAAGATATCTATATCCTGTAGGTTCATTCTTTTTTTCATATTTTTCCTCAACAATCACAGTTTGCGCTGATAAATAAACAGAAGAAAATAAGGCAATACTAAAAAGTATTCTTTTCATAAATTTTGTTTTTGGTTAAATTTCGATTCAAAAGTAAAGAAATTCCCATTGTATCAATAAAAAAAGCTCCCATTTCTGAGAGCTTTCACTGTTATTGAAATAATATTTTACAAAGAAGCTGGCTTTTATACTTACGATTTTTCCGTCCTGCACAACAACCAGATCGCTGTTGTTTTTCTTTTTAAACTCAATTAGTTTTCAGAAACTTTATCCATTACCTCTATAATCTTCTTCTGAGTCGGTGTCGGCGTCGTTATTGTTTTGTGTTCTCCCATGATTGGTCATTTTTGAGTTTATCAAACTTGCAGTTCTTTCTAAAAGTGTCACAAAAAATTAAGGCAATTTTTGAAATAATATACCATTCCAAGTTTCTTGGTATACTCATGGCGCATAACTTTTCAGATGCTACTTAGCTACTTAAAATCAAAATCTTCTCTACTAAGGTTCGAATTGCATAACATACGCTATTTTTCAACTAACTAAATAAATAACCAATACTTTTGAAATTTAATTACAGAGTAAGTCCAAAATCCAAACCTGCTCCACTTATTATAAAAAAATTTTCGACTGCAGAAAATGGACGAGTATTTTACAGCTCTCCATAGCCCTTAATGTTGACTTTTATTCCGTCTCTAAATTTTGGATACTGCACCAGATTCTTATTATACTTAAGCTCCAGATACTCGAGATTTTGCATCTGGTTTATCTTCTGAGGAACATATTGCAGATTATAGCAGTCATTTACGGCCAGGTATTTCAAATTTTTAAGGCCGTAAACAAACTCTGGAATTTCCTTTATTCCTCTAAAGCTCCATAGTATCAGCACCTCAATTCCGGCCGGAAGCTTCAAGGCGTTAAGATCCTCAATATAGCTGCCTGATAAGGAAAGGTACTTGAGGGCTTTTAGTCCGCTCAATTCAGCATTCAGCTCATCGAAATCAACATCATCAAAAATGCTGAGGCTCAGTTCTTTTAAATTTTTCAGATTTTTAATCCCTTTAAGCTGCTCCGATTGGTTATGGATTGTGCAAAGCGTTTCGAGCGTTTTGATTTTAAAGATCATCGCTTGCGGCCTTTGGCAGACCAAATATTTTAATTTCCCGAGCCTTAAAATTTCAGCAGGAAGATCGATTGCGGCGCTTGTTATCGTCAACTTCTCTAGGTTTGAAAGATTACCAACAGCGGAAGAAAGGCCTCCCGCCCGTTCGATTCCTCCCAGCTCAAGCTCTTTAAGTTTCTTTAGGCTGTATATGTTTTCAGGAATCTTCGTTACATTGTTGCATATTGTAAGCTTTAATGTTTCCAGATTTTTTAATCTGCCGACGCCATCGGGTATCTCTGAACCATAGACATGAAAACTTAGAAACCTCAGTTTGGAGAGCTTATCGATACCATCGGGCATCTTTGGAACTCCGTAGTATTCCAGATATTCCAAGTTAGTAAATTCGAGCATTACTTCAATGCTGGTCTCTCGAGGCATATATGGATCAGAAAGCACGAAGACTAATGCCTTGACAGTTTCCTTGCTCTGCATCGCCGCCAGTTCTTCAATACTGCTGACCATGAGAGGCTTGTAGAGGCTCTGCTCCATTTTCAGATAGTCCTTGTTCAAATCCGTGTTCTCGTATTTCAAATCAAACTTTGACTGTCCCTGTATTGCGACAGCATATAAAAATGTAAAAAAACTCCAAAAACGCATAAAAAAATTATAATTTTAAGTAAATATAGCCAGCCTTCTTTTAAGTCAGCAAATATAAAAACAAACATTCCTTTGATTCTGATTTTTCTGAACTAATTATTAATCTTAGAACTATTATCCTTATATTTTTTTTAAATTTTCGCTTGGCTGAAGCCCAAAATCACTAATTAATGAAATTCGCTGTATCTGCTGTCAGACAAATTTTTTATTATCCTCCAAGTTTATAAATGTCATAGTATCTTTTAACAAGCCAATTGATAAATCTTTTTAAATAGTACTCGCTCAAAATGGAGTTGGACCAATTGGAGTTGCCTCGGTTTTTGCCACAAAATACTACGGTGGTTTAACTAAACCACTCTGCACTGAAAGTGCAGAGGTTTGTTTGACGAGAGACTGAAAGTCTCTCAATTTTGAAAACTTTTTATCAAAACTAAAAAAGTCAAAAGATTATATTTTTTCGCATTACTAAAGTACTGCAATAAATTGCAGGGTTTTAAACCCGAATCTGAGACCAATAAACTTTATAATGAAGGAAGCTGTTTTTCATTGTATGGAGTTACCTTCAATTTTGACACAAAAAGGCAAGGCTATTTTATTTAAGTTTTTGACTTAATCTTTTATATTTCAAAATTTTGGTGTAATTTTACACCAATCAAACAACTTTTACTATGACACGACAAAGTATATCATTAACTGCTCCCAATGAAGAGTGGTTAAAAAATCAGATTAAATCAGAAGAGTTTAGCAGTAAAAGTGAAGCTATTAACTTTTTAATAAAAAAAGCGCGTTCTCAAGAAGAATTTTATGACTTCGTAAGAGCTAAAATAGATAAGGGAGAAAAAAGTGGCTTTGCAGAAAAGCAGAGCAGAGAGGAAATGTTAGCCGAGTTTAAAAAAGATTTGGGAAATGTATAGCTAATATATAAGTAGCGAAGCCAAGGAAGATTTAAAAAGAATTTATTATTACGGTGTCAGCAAGTTTGGAATAGATCAGGCTGATCACTATTTCAACATGTTTTATGACTGTTTTGACAAAATAGAACAAAATCCATTTTTATTTCCATCTGCGGACCATATCAGAAAAGGATACCGTTATTGCGTTTGCGGCGTCGATACTATTTACTACCGGATAAATGGAGATAAACGGGTCGAGATTATTACCATTATTGGAAGGCAGGATTTTTAGAGCGGACTTACCTCCGTTTTTGCAACAAAAAGCTAGGGCAGTTTGAATAAAAATTATAATAAGAAATCTGTTTTTCATTGTAATGAAGTCCTTGTGCAATTTGTTTTCAACAAGTTTTTGCCACAGCATATTTCCTCTATCGGCAAAAAAATGTTTTTATACTAACTTTTTAGCATAAATTTACCGATAACGGAATCATGCCGATTAATTATTTTTAAGGAGTGCCTAGCCAACAATATAATGCCATTC
>NZ_JBHLYW010000009.1:108245-782252 GCF_042431625.1 Flavobacterium procerum
AGAACAGCTTTAATTTTTTTATTGTAGAAGGCTCCAGGAGCAGTATAGCTGTAAACAAATATTTGATGGACGCGTGTCTCACAGCTCAGTATAATTACAAATCAATACTTAATTATTTCGAGATAGAATACATGTAAAAAATAGGACAAAACAATCAATCCAACAATAAAAATCATTAAATTTATATTAAAAGGAATCACAGCAACAAAAAGCACATCAAACCATTAAAAATCAAATAATTAACACATTAAAAGTCTATAATTTTATTTTTTTTGCAAAATGGTGGCAGCACTAGTTTAAAAAAGCAGAAACGCAGGAAATACACGGGTTCAGGGCTTAGGTTCGAATCCTGCTCTCCATCATAAATAAATTTGTTTTTGTTTTGCGTTTATTTGCACCTCTTTATTTGCCGATGCAGAAATTAACTTTCCTTATTTCATAAGGGTTAACCAGTACCGAGGTACAAATAAGGTACAAGTTTTACAATTTAAAATCTTACAAAAACATCATTTGTTGTGTGTCCAGTAATTTGGTAAAATAGCAAGTTTTCAAGAGAACATTTAACCTTTGTAGTTG
Source organism: Flavobacterium procerum (assembly GCF_042431625.1). Classification (NCBI taxonomy): domain Bacteria; kingdom Pseudomonadati; phylum Bacteroidota; class Flavobacteriia; order Flavobacteriales; family Flavobacteriaceae; genus Flavobacterium; species Flavobacterium procerum. The sequence continues at coordinate 108,822 of NZ_JBHLYW010000009.1, forward strand.
AAGCAAATATACAAAAAAACATTTTTTCTTTCTTGGATAATTCACTTGTCATGCTTTAATGTCCAAATGATCTCAACGTCAAAATTGAAATTCAAGAACCCATTAAAATTGATAATTAGTGAAGTTGAATTCGAAACTATACTAAACATTATTCCACAAGATAAAAATAGTTAGTTTGACTTTACATGTATTTTAAGAATCAATTTAAGTCTGTAAATACGCAGCTTATAAGCTTAATTTCTATACATTAATATATCGAAAATGCTATAGAAAACAGTAGTATGATATTTGTGGCACAATCGTGGCACTTACAATTTTAGGAATCTAAAAACTCAGCAAAATAAAGTACTGACCAGCTTAGGTTCGAAACTGTATTAAATTTTGATCATGGGTATTCAGTTTAAAATTGCCATTATTGTATGGCTCTTTAAAATCCATCTTTACCCTAATATAAATATCTGATTTTCTGTAAATGTTAAATGCAATAATCAACCACCAACACATCTGATACATTACCGATTCCAAAAGGTTAAGAATCTAAAATCTCTTATCACTAACTTTGAAACATTACCCATTTGCGTGACCTTTTAATTCATATTTGGAACTCTCTGGAGGTCGGATACATTTCCTCTATCCCTACTCTAAAAACTATCGCTAAATTTAGATTTAACAAATTCGATTACTTCTTGTTTTGAATTATATATTATAAATTCTATCTTATCGTGTTCTTCAGAGATTTTACTAATGAATTCCTTTGCTTGCTGAAAATTTTTAAATATTGAATAAACATCTTGGATTTCCATATTATTTTGATAAATATTAAATTTTGCATCTAAAACAATTCCAGTCTCGCAATTTGCCATTAGAACAGCAACTTCATCTTCTTTTAAAATTGGGTATACCATAATTTTAGTTTTGTAAATTTACTTGTTTTACATTCGCACCTGTAACAGTACCCGTTACTAAAGTTTCAGATTCACTTACAATTGTTCCAGGAGACTGTTTTAAGTTAACAGTTTTTAAATTCGGACTTTGAACTAATTGACTATTTGGGATTTCCGCTGTTAAAACAACCCCTTCTCCACTTGTTCTTAAAGCAAAATTTTCGGCAACAGCAGGATTACTTGTCCATGATGTATAGTTGCTTTCTGTAGTTACCGTATTGTGCTCTAATGGTGTTGCGTTCCCTCCTCTAGGCTTTGCCATACCATTTGTAGCGCTCTCAAAAGCAGGACTTGTAATATTTACTCCTCTGTATAAGGTTGTTGTTTCAGTACTAGCTGCTTCTGCAGTTGCGACACCACCACTTTTAGCAACCTTATGAGTCACTGCTACCGCAGCAATATTAGCAACAACCGCACCTACAGCTTCAGCATCACCTGCCGCAGCTTTTTTTACTGTTTCAACTACAGCTTTAGCACCACTAGTTTGATAAAGTTGCTTCACATACTCTTTACCTGCCGCCTTTATCCCCCCTTTTTGATATGCTTTATAAGTCTGTTTAGCTGAATTCAATCCATTACTAATATTTGTATATGCTCCAGTAAGAAGTCCAGTTACCATACTTCCCGCAGCTTTTACAAAACCTTGTGCAAACATAGTACCCCAGCCAGGAGTTATTGGAAACATTCCATCAGGGTCAATAAAGTACACCGTATTATCCATTGCATAGTTATACGGTGACCATCTTCTTGAAACTTCTGCCAATGGGTCAATATTCATCCATCTCCCAAGAGCAGGGTCATAATTACGTGCACCATAGTCGTACATGTTAAGCCCAAGCTCGTCCTGAAGCTCCTTGCCATTGTACTTATACTTATAAGGATTTGCAAATATTTTTACAGGTTTTTACCTATTAAATACAGAATGTTTAAGAACATAATTTGAAGGATAAACTTACTGTTTTATTGCTCAAATCCAAAAGTAAATCTTCAAAACAGCTGTAAAAATCACTAAACTTTCACTGAAGCAGATTGTAGGTCTGTTGAGTCTTTTTAAATGAGTTCTGAGTGTCAAGTTTTTTCTTTCAATATGATTTGTACCAAAGCGCTTTATAGAATGCATTTCCTCACTAATCAGATATCTGTAGTTTTTTAATCTGTCGGTAAATATCTTTTTAGCTTCAGATAGTTTTAAAGTATCAAGAACTCGGCTTGAGTTTTGTTAGTGCGTTTGCCAACATTAAAACTTACAACAGTTTTGGAATTCTTTTCCAAGGCATAAACCAGCCAGATATAATTTTTCTTGTGTCTGATATAAGTGCACAGCTCATCACCTTCATAAGTTTTGCCTTTGCTGATAATTGGCTTGGAAATATTTCGGGCGATAAAGACGATTCTTTTTAATAATGTTGTCGTTGATATTTTCAATATTCTTGCCGTACTTCTTACTCCCAAACCTTCTTTAGTTAATTGAATAATATTTTGGTTTATATCTCCTTTATAAGCCAGATATAAGTAATTTTCAACTCTAGTTTTCCCGCATGCTCTGCAAATATATCTTTGACTGCCAGACTTTGTCTTTCCATACTTTATCATCTTTCGAATATCACCAACACATCTGTAACATCTAGTCTGGTTTGACTCCATTTTTTTCGATTTAAGGCATTATAAAATAAAAAAACAGCCTAAAGGCTGTCTTAATTTTTATGCGATATTAATATAAATATCTGATTTTCTGTAAATGTTAAATGCAATAATCAACCACCAACACATCTGATATATTACCAAAGTCATTCATTTTATTTTTGATTCAATTTTAATCATCTTTATTTTTTGTACTGGTGAGCTCCAATTACACACAACGTTTTGCGGGCAGAAGCAGTTGCTGATAAAAGCGAACTGCGTTCTTTCAGTAAGATAAGATATTTTTCGTGAAGAAAAAGTTCCAGTTGATTTCAATGTTCAGCAATTGCTTTTGCTCGCGGTTGTGCGCTGTGCCTTACATTTAATTTTGCTATTGAAAAAGTGATAATAATATTGGCTAGTCCTCTGTTTGGATTTTATAGAATGATTTGTTTTCATTTATTCCAATTAATGAACTATCTTTTATTTTAACTTGCAGAAATAAAGATTCACCATTCTCAAAACTTAGTTCTAATTCTCCGTTCCCATTGACATGCCAATTTCCGTCTCCATAGTATTTTTCGTCAGTCCTTCCTTGAATTCTAAATTGGTGATATTCCAAAAAGTCAATAATTAAATTTGTATTTGACGCTTTAAAAGTCCCAACAATAATCTTCGAAAACTTTTCTTCGGCTTTTTGCAATTGGAAATACCGCATAGTAAAATATGCACTGAACAAAATAAACAGCCCAATTATAATTTTAAGTATCTTTTTTCTCATGATAAATGTTGAAGTCTCTGGGTGTTCTCGGGCATTGCACACAACTCGAATATATGTCTAACGATGTCCGACTTATCTAACCTAAATTAGTTCGCTATGTCTGACAATTGTCAGTATTATTTATTTTCAAAAATAGGATTTTTATTTCATAAGTCTTCAAATGGATTTTTTATTTATTGAATACTTTTCGTACTGACATGAGTGTGAATTTTGGTGGACTTGTTCTTTGATGAATCGAGAACGCGACTCTAACCAATAAGTTATATTAAACTCAAAATAGTAAAATTAGACATCATTTAAAATCTTCAAATCCTCAATTAAAAGGTTCGAATTCTGTACCGTCAAGGTCACATTCAAAAACAAAAGTCTATCAATTAATAAATTTGTAGATTTTTCAATTTCTAGTGACCTTGGAGGGGTTCGAACCTCAGTAATGTAATAATATTTGTTTTTTTGCTAATATAAAAAGTTTATTATATCCTTACCTCCCGTGACCCGTGACATCAAGGTATTTAAAAAAATAATAGTCATTTAAAAAATCTAAAATTTCACAACTAAGCCAACGGGTTTTTATCTTTTAAAACAGTCTTTACAAATTCCGTTGTATAACCGTCTTTGAATATCAAATTATTTCCAAATGTCGATATTTCTATATTTTCAAACATTTTTATCTTGTTAAATTAAAATCTTCTTATAAACATCATCAATCATTTCTTTACATCGAAGTAAAAAAAGGCTGTCTAAAATAACTGACACCCCTGTAGTCATGCTTTTTCATATTCGGAATCTTCGCCAATATATATTAAAAATCTATTCTGGTTTAAACTCATTTTTTTCGATTTAAGACAATTTAAAATAAATCATTGATAATCTATGAACCTTTGACGTAGTAAAATAACTACCAAAACATCTGATACGTTACCCAATATAAGATTGTTTAAGACAACATTAAACAAAAAAGATGAGCATTACTGCTCATCTTAAGTCATCTCCTATATATTCTTCATTTCAACAAGTTTAACTATAAGTTCTCTCATCATCAACTTTGAAACACTTCCAAACTTGAACATTACAATAAGATTTTTTATGATTTTAATTAATAATTTTTAGATTTCAAGACGTATTCTTAACTTAGTTAGAGTTTCATCAATACCACCATAATTGCTAAATGCTAAGTTCTGACCAAAATGTTCAGTTTGGTCAATAATCTTTCTTTCTTTTGTAGCCAATTTTGTTCTTAAGAGCCCCCAGTAAATTTCACCAGAAGCGATAATATTCATTCTTTCTATAAAAATATAATCTAAATTCTTATTCTCTAAAAAATCATCAAATTCTTTTAAGAATTTGTGCATAAATATCATATTCAGCTTAGTAACCCGTCTGATAAAAAAACATTTCCATACCATATCAAAAAAAGAAGAATACGGTTTACTCTCAAAGATTAAGAGTTCTAACTGCAGAATCGCATATTTATAATATTCTCTCTTATCTTCAAAATACGCAAAAAAATCTTCCTTAGTCGAATATCTTGCAATGGAAAGATTCATTTGCCGAAACAAGATAGCAATTAACTTGAATAAAGGCGAATTTATTTTTAACATTGAATTATTATATGTTAATGATTAGTATGAAAATTAATGTAATACTTTGGTCTAAACTCCGGTGTTATTTGTAAATTGTTTGTACCTGTTATAATTCTAAAATGGTACGAGGAAGATGGGCTGGGATTTTGAACCAATATACTCTTAGGAACGGTCAATTCAACAAAAGCTCCTGTTGCTTTTGCTCCAAATCCTTTCTGGTATCCATTAAAATTGCTTGTGTTCTCGAAATCAACACCAAATTCATCAAACCATGAATCTCTGGAATGTTTCATTTCATTTGTAGCTTTAATTGCTTTTAAAGCTTCAAGATTCGTATGATGTTTCAATTTAACAGATTCAGAATTAACGGGCTTTATATCTTTTCCTGTAAACGGATTTGTACCATTTTTATATGAGCGTGCAACCGAGCTACTGGCACCACTTATTCCGCCAGTAATAATTCCCATTGTAAATCCCTGGCCAGCTGCCTCAAATGCATCCATCAAATCTGCCCCATTAACCAATGCCATACCGAAATTCATAACTACTCCCGTGGCACCGCCGCTTAATGAGCCAATTATTGTTCCCTGCAAAAGCGGACTAGTTATCTGAATTCCATTTATCAGAACTCCATCTATTGCCCCGCTTGCCCATCTTCCTAATTGCCCTCCTACTAAACCCGAGACAGCACCTGAGATAACCCCTTTAAACGGGTCACTTCCCGTTATAAACGCATTCGTTCCTCCAACGATAGCTCCACCTGCCGCCCATCCTGCCGGCCCATATAGAGACAGGACCCCCGCAGCGGCACCTGAAGCAAATACAGCAACGCCTTGGCCGAAGCTATGTATGTTTCCTTGAGATAAATTTACTCCTAAATTTACAAATCCTCCAATCACGCCGGCAATAAGATCATCATAACCAAGCCATTCGCCGTTGTAATCTGTATATTTCAGTGGATTATTCCAACAATAAGAATATCTATTATAGCTCTGTGTATTTAAAGGGTCTTGTACGAAATTATCAGGCTGTAAAAAACGATGTAACTTTGGATCATACAACCTTCCATTCATATGAATGATACCCACACTCTGCAGATGTTCATGCCCTGTATAACCGCGGTCCAAGACCGTCAACCCGTTTAAAACGTTGCCGGCAGCATCCTGAACTTTTACGATATTTCCCCAGGCATCAAAAAGCCTTCTTTCCACTATGTCACCTTCCTGATTACTAATTGCCGTTATTGTGCCTTGATAATCCCTATGTAAATATAAATAGTTTTGAGTTACTCCGTCGCTTTTTAACACAACCGGAGCCGAGTAGCCGTCTCCCCCAATATAGGTCACAAATTCAACCTGGCCTGTAACAATATTATGTTTGATTTCCATACTGCCGCCAGCCGAGTAATGCTTACGGAAAGGCCTCAAAAGCTTGTCATTATCCAAACTTCCATAAAACATGGAACTTCTGCTGTTGCCATCGTTATAAGTAAAGCTGATTTTATCAGCACCTGTCTCTTCAATCTGAACTGGACTTTTAAATGTATTATACGTAACATTTAAAGCTCTTGTTGAAGTCGCTGCATCACTTGCCTTTCTTATCTGGATATCGTCGAACCATGCATTTCCGTATCCGTTATTATATAATCTAATATTAAGTTTCTTGATATATGCGGGTACTAAGAAGGTCCCCTCAAGCTTAACCCATTGATTATTAATTGCGGTAGCACGAGCATCTATATGTGTAAAATATTCTGCTTCACCCTCTTTTTTCATGAAAAGAAATAAAGCAGCACTAGGGCCTTCCAAATAGACCCATCCAGAAAATGTATATTCTGTATCCGTAGCATTATTTATCGTAATCCACTTATCTGAATGCACATATTGCTCTGTAGTCGTGGTATTGGTAAGTTTTAAAGATGTTTTACCACTGTGGGCTCTCGTTGTATCATATGTATAAAATGAAGCATTTGGGTGGGCATGCGGACCCCAGCCGCTCTGGTCTTCCATGCTGTCATTAAAAATGCCTTCACGATTCCCATAATATCCCGCTGCTTCTGGGGTAGGCGTAATAGTTTTATTCTGATAGGTTTTTGTGCCGTCATACTCATATGTCCCCACACCGTTCTGCGTAATACGGCCTCTATCATCATACGATTGCGTTTCTTGGATTCCCAGTCCATTGGTGTATTCCGTCAAACGGTCCAGTTCGTCGTAATTAAAAGTTTCTGTTCTGCCAAACAGGCTATTGGTTCGACTTTTTAAGTTTCCTGTCTGGGAGTCGAATACAGAATTTAGAGTTAAAATATTTAGAGCAGGATTAGACGCCTTATCACACTGGTAATAAGAAAAATAACCAGAACTATCATATCCATTTGTAAAACTAAAAGAGCCTTTTATGCCTTTTGTGATTTGCCCTTTTGCATTTACTGCATCAATCTGCCAGAGAATGTTGTTTGACTCATCCAAAATCTGCCAATGAGCCCCATTAACATAGGTATTTCTCACTTCTGTTGAATTACTGATTCCATTAATCTCTGCTTTTGATATCTCAGTATCAATTCTTCCAAAAGCATCATATGTGAACTCTTTAGTGAATGTAGCAAAAGGAGTTGTCTCACTTGTTTTAATCATTCTTTTAAAGTCATCATATTTAAAAACATTTGTAACAACCTCTCCATTGTTAAAATCTTCAAACGTACTGCTGTTTAGCAGCTTTGATGTTGAGTCATAGATATAAGTAGTCTTAGAATTAGTATTCACACCTGTAATCGTTTTTTCTTTTACTTTTCCGAAATCGTTCAAATTATAAGTTGTAATACCATTAGGAGTCGTCTCCTTGACAAGCTCTCCCAAATCATTATATTCATAATAATAATTTCCTGCTGAAGAATCGTTTAAAGAGATTTTCCTTCCCCATCCGTCCTGCGCAATTGTGGTTATTACTCCACCGTAATCTGACTGTTTCAAATTTCCATTTGCATAGTATGCATAATTTATACTACCTCCTGGACTATCTGTCAAAGAAATTACTCTACCAACAGCATCTTTTACAATAACTTTAGTCTTCGAATTTTCACTTATTGTTGTGGATAGGCCTGAATATGATATTGTAGTGGTCTTTCCTGTAAAAGAGCTACTTTTAATCAACCTTCCATAATCATCAAATTTTGACTCATTAAATTGTGTCGGACTGGAGCCTAAGTAAGGCTCACTTGTTTTATAATTTCTATTATAAATGTCATAAAGATAATCAACCGCTGAAAAACTGCCAGATACATCTTTTATCCTCACCTTGGCTTTACGTCCCAAATCATCATAGGTTTCTTCAAGAACACTATTATCATCACCCTCTACAGTAACGATGCTCTTCGCTCCATTTCTTTCATATGTATAGTTTTTTTTCTTGCCTAAATAATTTGTTTCGCTTGTTTTCCTAAACCAACTGTCATATTCATAAAGTCTTTCTAAACCACTGTAATCTATCTCTGAAACGAGCATTCCTGAACTAGTATTATAGTCATACGTAACAAACTGTCCCTCAATATCGGTACTTTTAACTAAAAATCTTCCTGAAGAATCATATTCGTAACTTGTCACTCTTGGCGCCAGATTGTTCGCAGTGATTGTCTTCTTTGTTACATTACCGAAACTATCAAATGAATTATTATCTTCAATTATTTCGCTTGTTGAATCCCCTTTTTTACGCACTCGTTTCAGCTGACCATAAGTATCATTGGTATATTCATAAAACTCTTCAGAAGTCATTGAACTGTCCTGTATTGCAATAGTCGCCGATCTAGAAGAAACAACTCCGTTGTAGTAGGGAGACGAATTAGCTGTTTTGTACGCAATAGTCTTGCTAGTCGTTTGAATATTGACACTGCCTTCCTGTAGTTTATTCTCGATCTCTATTGGATTATTATAATCATCAAATGTCCTAATCGTAATGCTTTTCGTATCATTTAAGCCGTCAAACTCGCTTGAAGACAGATTTTTTAGTTTGAATACTTTATTGCTTTGCAATGCATCTGCTAACGAGTTGTATGCAAAAGTCGACCGAGATATAAAAGATGCAGGTGTCGATATAGTAGGAGAATTATAATCAAGTAATGAAAAGTTTTCAATATTGGCACCTCGCAATGCAATGCTGTTTTTAGAAATATTGGATATCAATGGCGTATTGTCATTATGCCAATTGGTCCTCATCGTAGATCTGAAGCCCAAAAAACCAATGCCATCCGAATTTACAACGGCTCCGGAATAATTAAACATCTGCCTTTTATACTCATTGGCGCTCTGCTGCTCGATTTTAGTCACTATTTTCAGATTAGGGGCCGCAATTATGTCAATATTCGGGAAAGTCTCGGTAAATATTGTGGGAGCGTAAAACGGCTCGTAGGGATCTTGCTTCAAAGGACTGTATGTGATGGTTTCCTTTACGCCATTACCTAGTGTAATCGTCTTTAGCAGTCCCTGTTTGCTAAAATCATCTTGCGAATCAAAAGTGTATAGCTGATTATTGCTTATCAAGCCTATGGACAAATATTGGTTATTTGTTTTCGGAGAGAGAAAAATTGGAATAGGGTAACTTCTGACAGCGCTTGTAGGCGCCGTTTGATATGTAGGCACAGCTGAAGCTGTAAATGAAGAGTTTATATTCTTGAATACATTAATTATGGCTGTACCCGCACTCTGGGATTTTGCGTAAACAGACCTGAATTGGACTATATCAGTCTTGCCGTCAGCATTAATGTCAAGAGGAATAAGCGCTCCGTTGTATATTCCCTGGCCGTCTTCGCTGTTGCCGATATTGGGAAAAGAATAAGTCTGTACGATTTTTTCAAATCCGTTTCCTTTTGACAGGTATTTCACATAATCATAAGCTAGATTGCCTACACCCTTGCTTATGATGAAATCCATCTTTCCATCACCATTGTAATCTCCAGGCAATATAGACTGGGCAACCTTTATGTCTATATCAGCATATTGCCATAGAAGCTCCAGCTGATTATTGTTGTTTAAACTGTAAACCCAAACCTTTCCATTTTTAAAATGAAGCAGGTCCGTCTTTCCATCGCCATTGACATCAAAGGTCTCAATCCTGCTGTCATTAAATATATAATAGTCCAAAAGCGTTCCTGCAAAATTCACAAAATTCGTTGGCTTCCTGCGGTCTAAATCTACAAAATAAACCCCTCCAGGGCTATTATATCCCCAAATATATGTATTTAGCCCAGTATAGGGGTCTATTTCGCAATATGCCTCTTCTATTTCCTTATCGATGGCGATTACATCTGTAAGTCCATCACCATTAAAATCTCCGTTAAAAAAGTCTTTCCGTTGCCCCATTGGATATGCATACTCGCAGATCTGGATATCTCTATTAGGGAAAACTGCCTTTTTTGTATGCTCTACGCCTAAACCCAGCCCGGAATTATAATACGTTTTGAAATTTACCGAACTAAAATCTGCCGTATCCATTTGCGCAACAGTAATCCCCTGACTGTTAAACATCTTATTGTCGCTGGTCAAGAATGTGATTGGAAAAATCGCTTCAAATGCTCCCGAAGCAATTTTCGATGGAGTTATCGAAGAACTGCTGCCTATATTTTTAAAAAACCAAAACTCTTTTTTAGCGTTAGCTCCCGTAGTCGGGTATACCACAAAATCCATTTTGGCATCGCCGTCAAAATCACCTGAAACAACAGCCGAATTGTTTGTATTAACATCTCCTAAGGATATATTTGAAGTCACTGAATTGGGAGCAATGGTTTGGGAATTAGTATCATATTGAAACGTTGTAGGATTATAGCTTTTTAAGTTATCCCCGCTTTTTTCGGTTATTCCGTATAACTGCTCGTATCCAGAAGTTGTGATGTTGTAGTTTAAGAAATAATTCCTAAAACCTATTCCGTTACCAATAACATTAATGCTTGCTATTTTTTTTGTTTTGATAAAATTCTGGCCTCCGAAATAGCTCTGTTCATTCCTGGCTCGAGATTCATAATTAAATCTGATTTCGTTTATTGGCGTTGCGGCCCCTAAACTGCCATATCTGATAGAGGAAACATCCAGAATATTGTTGGAAGCCGAATAGCTGTAGCTGATTCTCGCTCCTTGTGCATTTTCCCAGTAGGAAATGGCATAAGTCATTAGGGATCTAGAATCTAAAGAACTGCCGTAATAAGCTTTTGAGCCGTCCGGGTATTCGACTACAAAATAGGAGGGTCCATAATTAACTCCGTTAGGATGTACACCATATGATGTGATTTTTGTATTTGAAAAGTTTTCTGTTTCATAAATAGTTCCATTTGCACCGTAGATTCCAACGGTACCGCTTTTGACAATCAAACGCTGTCCATCAAGTGCAAATCTGTCATAACTGTCAAAATCTACAGGGTCTATAATTCCGTCATGAAATTTTGTTGATGGTATTCTGCTGATTGCCGAAACCCCTGAAATATTCCATCCATATCCAGCATTTCCATTTCCGCTCTGGCTGTTGTACGTCAAGCTAATCTGCGGGACAACACTGTTTATACCTGGCGGCACAGATATCGGTATGCTGTAGTTTGCGCCTCCAGATAAAGAAACGGATAATTCTCCAACAGTGACACCGACTTCGGTCTGTCCGTAAATTGTCAGATTGGAGAATATCAAGAAGATAAATAAGTAAATCTGTCTCATAAGAACTTATTGTTTAATAATTTTTATGGATTTTTGGTCTTTGTTTGTATAGTAAAGCACAACTAAATAAACTCCAACGGGATATTTTTCGAATGAAATATTTTGGGAGGTAACGTTTTCCGTGTTTGAAATTTTATCGATTGTCTGTCCCGTTATTCCGTAAACGACTATTGATGAAACGGCAACATTATCATTCACTTCCCATTTAATATAAAGTTGTTCCTTTACTGGATTAGGATAGTAAGAAATCACATCCCCTGAGTAGAACTTTTCCATATCATTCTCATCCAGATTTTCAATTTCCTTTGCAGGCTTAGAAGGTTTGGAGTTGCATCCATTTAGGCATAGAACTCTGCTAATCTGGTTTCCCGCGTTATCATATCCGAAATTTAGTTTTTGCTGTGCATTCATAAATATGCAGTGCACAAAAGCGATTATGAGAATTATTTTTTTCATTTTTCGATCAAAATTTTATGCCTCAAATGAACAAAATGTTTTATCCAATTCATTACGGGATTCCTCATTTTATGTATTTTTTCATGTTAATTTTTCTTACTTTTTAGTAAACTCGTTTATAATGATAGATAACTTACATTTGAAAAAATATTAACTTGTTAATGAACATGATTACCGCATTGGCGAAATAAGAACCTAAGTTGTTCAATAAGACTTAAAAAACAAATAATGATTGTAATTTTGTTGTTTGAGATTGGATTGTAGGCGCCAATAAAATTCTAGCTTTCTCATTTTAAGAGACGGAATAAATCATAGTGCTGGCATGAACATAATGAGATTAAGAAAGATAAATTTCAATATGCTATTTGTAATGAATAGCAAAAAAATTATAGATGATGTAAAACGTTGTTATGCAAAACTTGAAACTAATTGCATTTGCGAACATTGCCAACAAGCGAATTAGGACTTAATTATAAAAATGCATATTCATAATCTAAAAACATGGCAATGCTGGCTTAAAAGTATATATCAAAATTATGTGGAAAGAATACGAGACTAAACTATTTGATTTTTTAAAACAAAACTATCCAGAATGTGAAATTGAGTTTAATGATTCAATTTTTGGAGTGTATAGTAGAACAGAAAGACAAATTGACTTCGCAATTAGAGGAAACTTGGCTGGCAAAAGAATTTTAGGAATAGTGGATTGTAAATATTATAACAAAAAAATTAATATCAAAACTGTCGAAAGCTTTATTGGAATGATGCAGGATGTAAATGCTAATTTTGGTCTTATGATAACAAATCATGGATATTCCAAAGCAGCCAAAAACAGAGTGAAATATTCAAACTTAAAACTTGATGTTTTAAAATTCAATGACTTAAAAGAGATTGCTGTTACAGTTGATTATTTTTTTAATCAAAACATTAAGGGCTTAGAGCTTTCAAAATCAGAATTTTTCAGAAGAAATGAGCAAAATACAGGATATTTTGACAAGGAAAAATCTAGCTATATAAAACGTATAATCTGCTACAAAGAAGAATATGCAAATAACGAATATTATGCTTTCAAAAAACTTCTTGAAAATTCAGTGAGAGCTTTACGCGATTTTGAGAGACTTGATCGAATATCGCTTTTTATCCCTTCATATAAAAATGATGAATCAACAAATTACATTAATAAAAAAATTCTGTATTCCTGTCAAATAAAAAGATACGAAATTGAGAAATTTCTAAATATAGATATTGGCTCGCTAAGAGATGAAATTATTGACTGGAGAAAAGACTTTTTAGGAAAAATTACAAAAGAGGATGTTCAAAGTTTTGCAGAAACATTTGTAAAAGAAAAAGAATATAACAACTACGAAAGCATTGCCTGTAACTAAACAAAATCAAAAAGATTTGGTGATTAAAATTAATTCTAGTGTAAAATTTCTACTCGAGCCAATGTCTACTGGAAATTATTCATATTGCTTTGCAACTATATCTATTTTCATTTATCAGACTTAGGCAAAATGAGGCACAATCACCCTTAATAGAAATACGCGTAAAGTTATATAATAGATACTCCACTCAAAACAACACCTCCATAAGCTTGATTAATAGCAACAACACAGATTAAGATGGCTTGTTTTACTTCGAATGACAGAGTTCTTTAACATTAACCCACCTAATTAAGACCTCTAAACCACTTATTTTCAAGTTACTATTTTAATTATTAAAAACTTTTATGTATAAACAATGAGGACATGTAAACCAACATGATTTAAAGAAATCGCTCAAAAATTCATCTTCTTTAAATCAGCTGTAAAATGGTTCGAAAATTGTCCCGTTAGGCTACTAAAAAAATGCAAAGCCTGAGAAATATATGTTTCTCAGGCTTTTTGTAGGTTCGACAAATACATCCCTATTTTGTATTGAAATATCAAAGCCTGTAAATCCTACGAAAATTGGTTAGAGTCCTGTTAAGTCAAACTGAATATTGAAGTTATTATTAGCATACGTTTAAACTGGAGTTGCCTTCAATTTTGCCACAAAACGTTAAGGCGGCTTTTAAAGATATTTGACCATTCTAAGTTTTGTGGCAGAATCGTGGCACATTGATATTTGAAAAATTAAAAATCAACTAAAATCAAATGCTGCTAAGTTTAGGTTCGAAACTTTTAGAGCAGGTATTAATGGTAACGGAAAACACTTATCCTAAATTCTGCATTTAATCTTAAATATCATCCTCTAAAATCAATTATATCAAAAAGATTAATGACAATCCATATTCATGATTTAATCAAAAACTTTATATATTGATAAATTAAACATCTTTTAAAAAACAGTATTAGGTTTATGCATAAAAAACACGTACAAACACTTAGTTCAAATACATATATTATCATTAATTTCACTTTACAGAGATGCTTTAACCGCCTAATTTAAAATAAAGTAAGCCACACACACTAACATTCATTAATATGCTGAAAAACTATTTTTTAATTACATTTTTTTCTATCATGTCCTTTCAAGTTCAAGCTCAAAAGATATCGCTTAAAAAGATAATGAAATCGGGTGAAAAGGTGGCTAGAAATGTCGGTCGAACCGTTGAAAAAGGCGTACGAGATTTGAACAAAACCACTGGCATTGCAATACATGATCTCGCAAAAACGACAGGAAAAGCCGCTGAAGACACCAGAAAGACAATTGAAAAAGGTCTTGCTGACGCGTCAAGAGAATCAGGGCGAGCAGGAAAAAACATTGTTGCCGAAACGGGAAGAGTTGGCAATAATACAGTTGACATCTTTAAAGCTCTTGAAAAATTTACTGAAAAAAATATTGACGGGACTTTGGATCTTGCCAAATCAACGGAACAGCGAATCAGAGAAGGAAAACTGCTCGACGCAGTATTTCATGTTGCATTAGATCCGCTTACAACACAGGAAGAAGCAGCATTTTTAGCAACCCAGCAAAGTGGATACCTCAATACAGCTGGTGCGGTAGCCGCGGGTGTTTATGGAGGTCCAGGAGGTTCTGCTGCCTACGCTGCATGGCAGACATACAGAATTTCTGGCGGTAATGCAGAACTGGCTCTAAGGGCAGGCATCATAAGTGGACTTTCAAGCGCAGCCTTAAAAGGGATAGGAGAAATAGATGCAAGCCAAACAATAGAGATGATTGAAAAATCTGCACTTGCAGGTGCAGTTGGCGGGCTTGCAATTGCAGCAAGCGGCGGCGATGAACAGGATATAAAAAATGGCTTTATTCTTGGTGGAGGAATGGTTCTTATTCAAGACATTTATAAAAATTACACAAAGCATCCTTTGGATCCATCTCCAGCGACAGGTGAACCTTATTGCACTTCTCCATTTGACAAAGAGAGTTGCGCAATTCTCAAAAGTGCCAATCGAGTAGAGAACGGCAAAAAAGTTTTTGATACGTCAAAACTTAATAGAAACGCAAGTCATGTTGGAACAGGCGCCAATCCAGATGCACCTCTTAAATTTGGTGAAAAGATTCCTTGGAGCTCAGACCAATCTCCACTAATGCGAAGTGCCGCTAAAGTACCAGGCATGAACGCGATGGGACTTTTTCACGACAAACTCGTAGTTAGCTGGGCAATTAGTGAAAATATAGGCAACCAGCTTACTATATATCCTGCAATGCTTTTCACATATATGGGAACGGATGGAGGGCTAACTGCAAAAATTGCCGAAGTAAATGCAGAAAACAGTCAATCCTATACTCAAAGCAGAAACTCCGAGAAACTAGATGCGAAAACAGCAGATGAACAGCCAGTAACAAATACCTTAACAATCACAGACAACCAAGGTAGGAATTATACAATTATGAACAATACTGTCTATAACAGCTGGGGACAAAAAATCGAAACTCAAAATCTGCCAAATGAAGTATTAGTTAAGATTACCCAGGCGCAACCCAGCAAACCTCCAGTAAGTGTAATGTATGATTTTTCCAATCCTGGACCAAAATTGGCTCAAATCCCAGCTGATATTCCATGCGGGTTTAACGGCAGAACAGATGCTTATGTAGCATTGCCGTCGTTGGAATTTGGCAAAAAATATCTAAATAATAAGGATTGGGAGGACTATGGCATGAAAAAAATGCTTACCTCAAAACATAGAAGTGCTCCTATCGGATCTATTATATATGCCAGAAATATTGAGAACGGCGCACTAGTAAGAACTTATGTAATAGGCAAGCTTTCTCAGCTGGAAATCGACTCAGGGGCGACAATTGTGCTGTCAGATCCTGCGCGACAGCAACTAGGAATTAACGGCGATACTTTCTGGGTAGAAACGGATTACGAAGATATTGGCGTAGAAACGTTGACTTTTAAACAGGGAGAACGAAGAAAAATTGCATTTGATAATTTAAGGAACGGAAAGTGGACTCTTAGAATATTTGATGATTTTAAAACTTTATACACCTTAAAGGATTACCAAAATACTTTGGAGATCAATCTTCCAATAGGCCAATACGGATTTGATTTAGTAGATGAATCGCCTTTACAAACTTACAGAGAATACAGTGGAATATTAGTAGTAATGCCATGAAACAACGGCTCGAAATTAGGATAAAATCACATTCTTTTGCAGTAGTCAGGCAGTATTTATTTGCAGCATTCGATAGCTTAGCATTAGTAGCTCCAAAAAATAATTTGAGTCCTATAGGACAGATGTTAATATCTTAGCAAAAAACCATTTATAAAAAAATCTTTAAAAATATCGCATTTTGCATCGTGCGACATCAAGCATTTTATTATTTAGGCATAGAAAAGCCTTCCGCATCTAAAAACAACAAATAATGCAGTTGCCTCCTTTTTTGCCACAAAAAGCTAAGGCGAATTCAAGGAAAAAAATGTTGCAATTCTATACGTTTGACTTTTGTGGCAGAATCGTGGCACATAGTGTTTGAAGTTGCCTTCAATTTTGCCACAAAAATTTAAGGCTGTTTTTAAGATATTTCACCATTCTAAGTTTTGTAGCAAAATTGTGGCATATTGCATTTTTGAAAAACAGAAATCCCGGAAAACAAAGCTACAAAAAGCTTAGGTTCGAAACTTATACAAAAAATGAATTGTTTGTCAGCGACATATTAGGATTAATGCAAATGAAAAAAATGTAAATTCATAAATTCAAGATAAAAACTTTTATTAAATCTAAAATTAAGTAGAAAATTCTTTTTCAAAAAAATTTCAGACACCTATCAGCAACATCCTTTCTTAAATTTTTGTCTTCCTTGTTCATAAAACATAACTTAATCGCTATCTTTCTATTATCTTCCATTCCAGTGCTTATTTCTGTTTCTAATCAGATTAAGTCTATAAAGTTTTTTAGACTTAGTTTCAATTACCCGAAAATTAAAACTCTATTTAACTTATGAAGGCAAAGTACCAAAAATTTGACCGCGTCTTTAAAGAGGACGCAATTAGGCTAAGCTATGAAAAAAATAGTATTAAAAAATCAGCAGAATATCTTCGCATACATCCAAGCCTGATCTGCCGATGGAGAAAGGAATATCAAAAATTCGGAGAAGGAAGCTTTCCTGGATCGGGATGCGACAGAATTCATCCAGACAACAAAAGAATATTCGATCTCTATAAAAAATCAAAGGAATCAGAACTCAGATATGAAATCTTAAAAAATGCAGCTGTTCATCTCCATCAGGGAAATCTGCCAATTTACCAATTTATAAAAGCGAACGAACACAGATATTCTATATTGAAAATGTGTGAAATTTTAGAGGTCGGCCACGGAAGATATAATAGATGGAAAACAACCGGCCTCTCAAAAAAAAAAGCAGTACATAACTTTACTGAAAAAAGATATCGCCATCATATTTTTACGTTTCAAGAAACATTACGGACGAAATAAAATTACTGATGAGCTGCATAAGCTTGGATATAAAATATGCCCGAAGCAGGTCGCTTTTTATATGAGACAGATGGGGTTAAGAAGAATTGCCAAAAGAAAATTCAAGATAACGACCAATTCGATTCACAACAACAACATTGCCGCCAATGTCTTAAACCGGAAGTTTCAGGTAAATGCTCCTTCTGAAGTTTGGGTTTCCGACATTACTTATATCCAGACCAGCAGAGGTTTTCTATATCTGACTATAATTATGGATCTGTATGACAGGAAGATTGTCGGCTGGAGTCTGAGCTGCAGGCTCTTCACCCGGACAACAACACTGCCCGCATTGGAGATGGCCGTCGTCAACCGCAAGATTTCAAAGGGCATTCTGTTTCACTCTGACAGAGGTGTCCAATATGCCAGCAGAGCTTTCATCACTAAGCTCGATTCTTATCAATTCGCAAGAAGCATGAGCCGCAAAGGGACCAGCATTGACAATGCAGTTGCCGAAAGTTTCTTCAATACATTAAAAAGAGAATTAATACACAGGAAACGCAAACTCATAAGGCAGGAGCTTATGAAACTAGAAATAGCTGAATTCATTGAAAATTGGTACAATAAAAAAAGAATCCATTCCGCATTAGACTATAAAACGATAGAACAGTTTAATGCAGGCCACGGCTTATAAAAACTTTAAGATATCACTGAACTATTGAATCATCTATGGAATATAAACAAGGATAACAGTTAAATGCGGGCAATGAAGAAATACAGGAAAAAATATGACTATGCATTTAAAGAGAGGGCCGTTCTTCTGAGCTATGAAAGAAGCAGCACCAGTCTGGCCAGATTAGAAAAAGAACTTGGCCTGTACACAGCGGCCTTAAGCTCGTGGCGCAGAGAATATGAAAAATTCAACAGCAGGGATGGCAAAGCAAATGATTATTTAAAGGTAAATCTTGAAAGACAAAGAATTCTGGAGCTGGAAAAAAAAACTAAAAAGTCAGAATTAAAATTTGAAATCTTAAAAAATGCAAGCAGATATCTGAATGAGAAGAGAGAGCTGCTTTTTCAATTTATGGCCGCCAATGAAAAAAAGTACCCTATCAGACTAATGTGCGAGGTGCTTGGCCAGAACAGAACCACCTATCGCCTATGGAAAAAACCAATAAATACAGAAAAAAAAGAAAGAAAAAATGCAATAAAGAAAGAGATAAAGCGTATTTTTTTTGAATTTAGGCAGCGGTACGGGTGTCAGCGCATTGCCATAGTGCTGCAAAATGCAGGCTATCAAATATCTTACAGCACCGTATACGAATACATGAAGGAACTGGGGCTGGCAAGTCCCATAAAAAAGAATTAACGAGAGCTGGAGTAGATACCCTTTCTGCGTCCAAAAACCTAGGCCCTTAAAATTCGGATAAATTAAAGCCTAAGTAAACGAATAACATGTGTCGCTGCTAATTCACTGTATTCCTATCAGCTACACAAATGAATATTTAATATATACAGAATTTGATGCACAATTGTTTGATTAAGATTTTGGAGCTGGGCTCCAAAAGTGCCACAGAAAGCCAAGGCGAATTTAAAAGCAGTTTGCATTTCAAATTTTGTGGCAATCCTGGTGTCTAAGTCTTAACAGTACGTTTTGCCTCCCTATCTTTTCAAGTTCATTGCAAAGAAATCTTAAACCGAAAAAACCTTTAAGCGGGGTCGATGCTCAAAGGCTTTCAATTTATAACATTAGGATCTTGTCCATCAGGAAAATCTATTGCTGAGTTTCGTTATCAGGATATACTATAATGGTAAATAAACAAAATAATTATAAAAGTAATTTTTATAATTATATGTTCTAGATAAGTCATCACATTAAATATGCCTCCATAATTTACGTTGAATTCTGTGGCCGGGATTGATGCCTGTTCTGCCAGAAAAGCCTAAGGCCGCTGCTTCAAAAAAATTAATGCTATTGACTGATTGTAGAGTTCTCGCAGCCAATCAGTTGTACTAAATGTCCTGGTTTACTTCAATTCCCTTACTACACAAATCAGAACACTAAATGAATCTGGAGCTAATCAATTAGCCGAACCTGGAGAAAAATCTAAGCCTTGATTTTGGATTCGACGAAACTTTTGTTCAGCCAGAAACTCTGCCAAGAAATACGGATTCTTTTTTGGGTGAGATTGTAGTATGGCAAATCTATATCGCTCGAATCATTGGCATGGGGACGTATATGTATGATCGTTGTATTGCTGGATTTCAAAAGGTTGTTTTCCTGCATCTGTTTCGTGCCGCGTCTGATCGTTTGTAGTTTCACCCCTTTTTTTACGATTTCCTGGGCTTCTCTCCATTCCTTCCTAATTGTTGACATTTCAGCATCCGAGGCTTTCCAGTACACCGTTTTCCCTACAATCCATGTCTTCCAGTCCTTGTATCTCTTTTTTGTTTTTCCGTCTTTGACATATGCCTCTTTCTCTTTGATGATAGGTATGAAAATGAAGCCGCTTGATATGATGCTTCTGAAAGCCGATTCTCCGCATTCTTCATTTTCTTCGATATCCCATTTCTCCTCAATCAAGTCTACAAGGCTGAATCTAGGGAAGGACATGGCCTCCCATGGCCTGTTGTTGGCGTCTACGGGTACTGTCTTCATGACAATGCCGTTTTCCTCTAATTCCAGTATCTTCTCATTGTCGGCAATCTTCAATACCCGATTGATCAGAAGGCGGAAGGATGATTTCGCATCAGGTGAAAAACTCAGATCATATTCCTTTACGATAGCTGCCAGGCTCTTGCCTTGTAGCTCATTGTTCAGCTTTTGCAGAACAAAGTCTTCCGGCTTTGCATTTTCATTCAGCCCTAGCGAAGCATATTGCTGGTTCGTCTTTTTTTCATAGAAGAACTTCATATAGCTGTTTTTCAGGCTGTAGCTTCTCTGTTTTGCATGCTTGTCTCTGCCATACGGAATTTGTCTGCCGGTTCCCGATGTGCAGGCTCCTAAGATTTTGCCGTCGCCTTCCGAGATATTGTCAGCAGTTTCAGCAATTACTTTGTCCCTTATCCGTTCCCAATCCTCTTTTACCGTTTCTTCGTCTTCATGTTCGACTTCATACAAGATAGTTCCTCTGAAAATGAATTCTTCCCAGTCACGGTATGTTTTTCCCGTCGGGTGCTCGTAAAGGAGAAAAAGTATTTTTTCCATCTTTCTTCTCAGTTCGCAGGTAGCCCATTCCTCCCTAATAATGCCATTATAGCTGAGTGATTTTATTTTTGAGCGCTCTTTGGGCTGGATCTGCTGGCCGTTCTTTCTTAGTGGCAGGGCTTTCAGCTCCACATTGATGTCTTTGATATCAGGATTCGGATTTGAATTTGGTGCGTTCCCTATAACTGCCTCCAATACCTGGCCGGCAATTCCCTTATTGGTTGCAAGATTGATTTCTGGATGGTTTTTCCTGACATACTCATGCAGATCCCCTAGTTTTGAATTTTTGAATTGCCTATAAAATTCCTGTAACCCTTCAATGTCCTCAAATTGTTCCATTTCTTTCTATTTTTTAATGAGCTGCCTATTCTTTCACTGATTTAAAGCGGTTCTGTCGTGTCTGGCATGTAAATCCGAAAGGAATCAGGACTCGGAAAATTATGTCAATTTACAAAATGATTTGAACAATTTATTTTCATTTATCTTCGTTAAAGTGAAAGGAAAAAGTTATAATCCATGTACTGTTGAGTTCTAATTCAATCAACAGTGCAAATTTAAACACCCAGCGCTGAATCGTTGCACGATCAACTTCTATTCCATGCATTGTCATTATTTCCTTAACATCTCTGTAACTCAACCTAAATCTCAATTTCAAATAAACTGGTCGAAGAATAATAGCTTTGGGATAACAACGACCCGTGGTATTCATGTAATGTATTTTGAAGCTCTAAAGATAATAGTTATAAAACAGATGCGACAGAACCTTTTAATCTAAGAGATAATTACAATTTAATCGATTCGCAAACAATATTTTCGTATTCTTACTCTTAATTCTTAAATTCTATTCCTCATTGAAGTTAGCCACGAGAAAGCACTTTTAATGTTCAGATTGTATTCACGGCTGTCTCTTAGCACAAGCAAAACCAACTT
The DNA here is from genome assembly GCF_042431625.1 of Flavobacterium procerum. Classification (NCBI taxonomy): domain Bacteria; kingdom Pseudomonadati; phylum Bacteroidota; class Flavobacteriia; order Flavobacteriales; family Flavobacteriaceae; genus Flavobacterium; species Flavobacterium procerum. The sequence goes on from NZ_JBHLYW010000009.1 coordinate 130,891, forward strand.
CAATCTGTCTTTTTTTTCAAGGCTGGGTAATATCTTTAGTAGTTGACTTGAACGAACTTTATCTCTCCAAATGCGATGCATGATTGCCAAAATAATTATCAAAGTTCCTATACAAGTTAAAATAGTATAGTTATTTTTGATGTCTATCAACATTTTTGAAATTATTACAGCAGCGACTGCAATTAATATAATATACATTGCCAAGAGAAGAAAATCGGATTTTTCATTTCCTAATTTTAATTTTTCAAAAACTTCTGTATCAGATTTATCGATGGCTATATTTTCTTCATCGATTTCTGTAACATTGGAACCTAAATCATGAACAACGCCATTTTCACTAAGATAGTTGCTTAATATGGTATCTATTTTCATTTAAATATGTTTTTAAATTCTTTGCCTGAAACCTGTAACCCTTCCAGATATGTTAATTTTTGCTCGTCAAGAAGTTGAAAGAAATAACGATAAAAAATACACCATGCCCCTGCATAACTTGGAATATTCAAATTACTGTGTTTAATAATTGAATTGGGTCTTGATATACCCAATGTTTCTCCTAACTCTTTGCAAGTGCAAACGTTTAAATCAACTATAAATCTGCCATCCTCAGGAAATACATTCAAGAAATCGTCAGCACAATGAAAACCATCAAACAATTCAACCCTGCCATTTGACCAATGTGCAAACAAAATCAAAACTTTCTTACCTGAAGTAAAAAAATCACTTAGATCACTATAAGAGAACTCTTCCTTAATCTGAAATCCAATACTTCTACCTGATTTAAGGAATTTCATCGGATTTATTGTATCAATTTGGTAAAGTGGCCAAACTATATGCTTTGAAAAATCAGCAATAGGATTTAGCCTTTGATTTCTTCGAATACTACTTTTGTTAAGAGGGATTGCAAATGCAACTACACAATCAACAGGCCTAATTATTGTCTCAGTTATAAACATAGAATTCAATATTATTAACTCTGTTTTCTGAACTATTTTGGGAAATATGCATCGAACTATAATTAGCGGTCAACTTGGCTTTTATAGCTCTACCAGGAAATGCTTTCTTTGCTACAAGCTTAGCCTCTTGATAAGTATCGGTAATTGATTTCTGAGATTCCGTTCCTACCAATTTTGCGAAAACGGCTCGAATTTTTTCGAGCACAGATTTATTTTTTGAGGTTACGATTGCCTCTTCATCACGATAGCCTACATTATAACTAACCTCGAATTTATAATTATCAGAATAATAAATCTTTTCAACTTCTCTTACAGTTTTTATCTCAGGTGAATTGAAAGTTAAAGGCCTTAAAAGGTCGACTTTACTTAAGACTACATTTTCAACTAGGGTAATTTTTGAAAGTTGTAGATTTGTTATAAGGGCATTTTTTTTGTCTACAGGAAATGTTTCGTCAATTAAGACGTAAGCATTCTTTTCATTATTAATTATAGATTGAAGATCACTTAAACTTTTGGTAAGAAGAGGTGCAACTGAACCATTATCTAAGCAATAATACGATAAGCCATCTTTGGTGAATTGGCGTAAATAAAAAACGTTTCGCGATGTACTTTCCATAATTTCCTGCATTATCAATTTGGAGGAAAGCAAATTAAGAAGAGCATAATCATAGATTTCGCCATGTTCACGCTTATCTACCAAAGTTTGGTCCTTAATGCCATTTGAATTTAAAAAATCGCGGCGTCTCTTCAAATAATCGTCCAATTTCAGGCTCTCATTTTCATGTATTATTTTAATTTTCAGCAATATATCCTTGTAATTATAAAGATAATCTTTATAAGATTGAGAAAACCATATATATTGTTGTTTGGGGATTTGCAAATCAGTTGGTGAATGATTTAGTCCAGTAGTTTCCTTTAAAACATTAGTACTTTTATTGTCGCTGAGCACGAAATCCTTATCAACAATCAATCTAACTTTTTCCTTAGTATTATTTTTAACCAACATATACATTATGCCTGAATCGCTATGTGAATAAGTGAAGGAAATTAGATTTTTTGATAATGCGTCATTAACGGAATATCTTTGATTTCCAATCATTATGATTTGATCGCTTCCAAGAGCAACCCTGTCATAAGAGGTTCCTTCATAAGTTGTAATAGATTTGTCAAGACAATACGTTTTCAATTGTGAAGTTCCCGTCGGACCTATTTCATATATACCAGTTGGAATACCCAGTGGCTGAACATTCTGTGAAATAAGAATTTTCGGAATAAAAACTAGAATCAAACAAAATGCCCGCAAAAGAAAAGTACTTACTTTATTCATAACGAGAAAAGTTTAAGTATTATTTAAATATATTATTCTGTTGCATTTGCTATGCAAATCCAAAAGAAATCTGCAACCCAAAAATTATGGCAGTCAATTTACAAAATGATTTATGCGATTCTTTCTCAACATACGCACAACTTCAATTCCACTCAAAATCCTTTTAACAAACTCAAAATTTTCAAACCCAAACCGTTTTGTATCCTCCATTTTTTAAAGCGATAACCCTATTCAACAATTTTGTCGAGATATTTACCCTGCCTAATCTTTATATTCTAAAACGAGTGTTTGTTGCAAACCTATATTGCGCTTGTGTTAGAGCCGCTTTTGCCTGTATTAATTACAGTTGTCTGGGAGTTATTATTTATTGCTTCAATTAGGAGGGACTGGGCACTCCTTCTTTGTAATATTTTGGTCAGAAGAAAATCAACCGTATAGCTCAACTTATCAACAACTCGATATAAGTAACACCAGATTCCTTCATCCTTTATAAAATTTTAATCCATTCGCAGCAGCTCTTATTCTGTTCTTTCTCTTTTTGATTTCCGATTTAATCAAATGTACAAATTTAAAAACCCAATGCTGAATACTCGCATAATCAACTTGTATTCCACGTATTTTCAGCATTTCCTCAAAATCCTTGTAACTCAATGTAAATCTCAATTTGAAATAAACAACCTGAAGAATAACAACTTTGCTATAACCAATGATATTTGGTATTCATTTAATATATTTAGAAGCTCTACAGATAATAGTTATCAAACAGATGCAAAAGAACCAAATAGCATATTATCCTATAGAAACTTACATAAAAATACAACAGAAAATTTAATATGTAGCACGTAAAAATACGTATTTTCAAAATGGTGAATTTATTCTTTTTTCGTAAATTGGTTTTAAAAGTTTTACCCAATATATATCTAGAAATACTTCCTGTTTTTTGGTGGAGTTGACTTTAATTTTACCACAAAAAGTTAAGGCAGTTTTTAAGATATTTGACAATTCTAAGTTTTGTGTCAGAATCATGGTGCATGGTGTTTTTGAAATCAGGAAATCCCGAAAAATAAAGTTGCAAAAAGCTTAGGATCGAAATTTATACATTACTAGGAGTAAAAAGAAAAACAACTAACTAACTAACTAACTAACTAACTAACTAACTAACTAACAAAGAAAGTAAGGAGGAAATTGTTAAAGAGCGCTTCTAAGTTTTTTGACTAACGCAGATTCTTAGTGCGGGGATCAGTTCCGGAAATTCACTTTCCAGAATTTGCAAGGTATGCATTGATAAGAGGTACAAATGGGGTACAAATAAAAAAACTGCAAAAAATATGCAGTTATTAATTTTAATATCTTTTATCTAACCTGTTATTTACTTCTTTTTGGATTTCTGCTATAGTCTTAATTCGCCCAGACTTAATCCAGTCAAGCAGTTCAGTCTTTTGGAAATAAAGACGCTTGCCCTTTTTGCTTACGGGCAGTTCATTCCTGCATACTTTAGAATATATAGTAGCAACTGAAAGCTTCAAAAGTTTTGAAGCATCCTGGATTGTAAGCAAATCATCATCAATCTCTTTTTCCGCTTGTGCACTATTTTTTAGAATCCTTTCAATATTTTCTATTCTTAAAGAAAGGGTTCCTAAAATATCAGGCAAATCTTCGAATTTATATGGCTTCATAATATCTCTAAGTTTTCTGATGCAAATAAGCTTCGCATCTTTATTAATTTTGCTTCTTTAAAGTTAGCTTTAAGCAAAGTACTTGTTTAAGCAACATTATCTAAACAACTACATTCCAAAACATTAAAAGACAATTCTTTAAAAATTGAAACCTTTTTAAAATTATCTAAAAAATGATGGTTTGGAATTTGTATCGTTGGGGTCACTACTCGGGACAAAAGAAAAATATCATCTTTTGTTCCGTTTTTTTTTGCCCGTAACCTATTATTTACCAAATAGATACAGTTGACCATTTCATTGATCCGGGCGGTGCGGATTTTCTTTTCTTCAAATGTGAAATTTTCGGGAAAAATTAAACCAATCATCTCCCTGGAATCAGCTAAAGTCCCATTTTCAAAGGTCTCGCCGAGTTTTATAAGGTTTTCCAGTCCTGAGTTCGTTAACTGCTCTATATTAGCTCTGTCATCCTCTACATTTCCAATCTCTTTTTCCAGCTTGCTTATAACAGCATTGTACTCCGCTTTCATGAGATTATAATCTTCAGGATCTATTTTCTCTGTAACCAGCAAATTTCTGGCAACTGATAATTTCTTTTCATAAACTGCAATCTGTTCAAGCGATTTCTTCTTCTCATTGGCGACCATGCCTGTATGCTCTCTGTAAGCTTCAAGCAGAACTGCCGTGTATAATTTCTTTACTTCTGCTAAAGGTTTTAATTTATTTAAATGTTCTTTAAATATTTTATTAACTACCTCTGAGTTTATTCTCCATCTGCAATCTTTATCACAGTGATAATAGTAATAATATTTACTCCTCCCTTTGCATTTGCTTCCCGTTAACTTCTGGCCGCACTTTGGGCAGAGAAAAAATCCCCGCAGGGGAAAATTCTCAATAGTCTTAATTTTAGGCCTGTATGTACGAGCTTTGCTGTCAAGAACATCCTGCACACGATAAAACAATCCCTCGCTTACAATTGCATCATGCTGTCCTGCAACCCACTTTTCCTCTTCATCCTTGTATTTGGGAACAACTATTTTTCCGCAGTAAAGCGGATTTCTTAGAATCACCCATAAATTGCTCTTAGATAAGACAAGTCCTTTATCTTTGGACATCTGGTAAATAGACTCGGTACTGAAGACATTTCTTGCAACCTGTTCGAATATCCAAATAAGTTTTGCCGCTTTCTCCGGTACAATGGCAATATATTTCTTTCCATCCTCAGTAACCTTATTTGCATATCCATAAGGCGCCATCCCCATATGCCTCCCCTCCTTCTTCCCGCGCCTAAGACCTTGAAAGGTATTTAATGCCCGGCGGTCATTTTCAACCTCGGGTGCAGCCAGATAAAATGCAAGCATCATTTTATTCTCCGGAACGCTTAAATCAAGGGGCTGCTCTATAGCCTGAGGCTCTACACCCAATTTTCTTAAAACATTGATCATTTGGTAAGCGTCACCCGCATTACGGCTGAACCTGTCCCACTTCATGAAAAGAACCAGATTAATTTTATTTTTATGTTTCTTCACATCAGCCAGAAATTTTTTCCATTGAGGCCTGTTGAAGGTCTTGGCCGAATGATCTTCATATATTACATTGCGTATCTGTATATGATTTATACTGCAATATTTTCTCAGCATTTCCTCCTGACTGCGCTGTGAGAAGCCTTTTTCAGCCTGCTCGTCCGTACTTACACGAATATATAAGTCTGCTATCCTGCTCATTCTGTTTTATTTAAATATTTCAACACGGCGATATTAGCGATTATTCTCAAGAAATGCAAGATTTCCTCTGCCTGTTCAATAGTAACGTCTAACCCCTCAGATCTAAGCATTTGTAAAGCTTTTTCCGGTGTTAACTTTGAATTACTATAGTCGATATCTTTTTCCATAATTGCACTTTTTAAAATTCATAGAAATGTAATTTAAGAGAAGAAAAGATTCAAACTTGTTTTTAGCATTTCTTGTCCTCACAAGGAAGCCTCTTACTAGCTTGAACTATTTACACGCTGAAAATTTATTAGGGATTACATAGTTAAAATTTATGATTTAAAGATACTCTCAATAAGAAAGAGATTCTGGAAAAATCATATTAATCTAATTGATTATAGATAAAAAATATTAATTTAGTTCCAAAAGAAAAAGAACTATGAGTATGCATACTATTAAAAATTGTGTTGTAACAGATTTAGATGATACAATTTGGGATTGGCTCACAATGTGGCATAGTTCTTTTCATCCTTATTTTAATGAAATTTTAGATTTTTCTGGAATTGATGAAGACAATTTGAAACTTGATTTTAAAAAGTTACACCAAAAATATAATACTACAGAAGTCTCTTTTGCTTTTAGCGAACTTGAACTATTGAGTGATGAACAAAAGGAAAAAATTATCAAGAAACCTTTAGTTGGTAAAAGTATTATACACAAATATAACAGCAACAAAAAATCAAATTTAAAAATGTATGATGGTGTTTTAAAAACACTTTTACAATTAAAATCTCAAGGAGTACTTATTATAGGATTCACCGAATCAAATGCATTTTTCACTAAATATAGACTCAAACATTTAGATCTTGATGGCATTTTTGATTGTATTTATACCCCATTAGATACTGGTGTACCACAAAGTGTTGAAAGGGTTTACGACGATGGACATTGGGAGCCATTAAAGACGGAAATTAGATATTTGTCAAAGACAATTAAAAAACCTGATAGTGAAATTCTCGGTATAATTTTAAGAGATTTTCAAGTTCCAAAAGAAAATGCCATTTACATTGGTGATAAAATAGACCGTGATATTAGAATGGCAAACGACGCAAAAATCACAAGTGTATATGCAAAATATGGAAGCGAAATAAGTAACGATAAGTACCAGCTTTTAAAAGAAGTTACTCATTGGTCACAGGAAGATGTTAACAGAGAGGCAGAATTTCAACAAAGACATTTCAATGATGAAGTTAAGGCAGATGTAATTTTAGAAAAGTCATTCAGCGAACTGCTTAATCACTTCTTATTTACCTCATTTTATAAGAAAACAGATAAAGATCTAATCCCAAATATCATTTCTATTTGGAGCGATATTGTAAAAGTACAGCAACACTTTAATGATATTGGCCTTAGAATACGAAATCTTGCTCTAACAGCCTTTACTTTTATTATTGCAACTTTGGGATACATAATAAAAGAAAATATTGCCTTTACAATTGCTGGTTATGAAGTTAATGGCATAACTGTTTTTAGTTTTATAGGGGGCGTAATAATCATGTGTTTCTTTTTCATGGACAGATACTGGTACCATAAGTTTTTATTAGGAGCAGTAAATCAAGCTACAATTATAGAAAATAAATGGCACAAAATTATTCCTGAAATAGGATTAAGTAATTCCATAACAAAGCAGAGTGGCTTTAACATTTCCTTTTTTGGATTCAAAGCAGTATTAAATTCTAAAAAACGCTTTTGGTTCTTTTATGGGCCATTAATTTTAATATTCATCACATTTTTTATGTTCTCCTTCTGTCTTGATAATGACAAGAATTTAATTGAGAAACAAAAATTAGATATCAAAATTAAAGATCTTCAAAAGAAAAACGACAGCCTACAAAAAGAAACAGGAAAATCAGAAACTTACATAAAGGTATTGGAAGGTATAAAAATAACGCCTAAATAATTTCCAATTTAATATATGGAATATATTTTCTATTGCTAAGATTTCTTTAATAATTACCTCCTCACTTGTACAATTGTATAAGGGTTGACTGTCTGTAATTTAATTTGAAGTTGACTTATTTCTCTCATGGCGGATGTAGCTTTAATAAATAAGTCCATGACTCTAATCCTTTCCTCCTGAGAGGCATTGGACATTCTTAATTCAATATTCTCTAACAATTGATAATTTAAGCGCATTTTCTCCATTAGTCCAAAAAATTTTCTTTCATTAACTAACTGGGGTCTATTTAGATAAAGTTTTTCAACTACATATTTAGTCGTTTTCCTTAAACCTTCGACAAATCCTGTTTCGTAGTCAACCATCATATAATCACTGTAATTTACAATTAAAGGATCAGGATAAAAAGGCTTTTCATAAACATCATCTGGATCGTTTGGCCAATCATTTCCTTTAAAACAATTGCATATTGAACATGAATAAAATAAATTCGAATAGGTATTTTTAAGCTTATCATATTTTGATTTTGGCTTGTAATGCTCGACATGGAAATTTCTAATACCACCAAATCTGCTTTCATGAATACAGCAATAAATACATCGATGCTCAGCTTCTCTTGATAAATCTTCTTTGCACTCTTGATATAATCTTTCTGTAAGAAGATTTTCCGGGCTCTTTACTATAATTTTCCAATTCATGTTATTTAAGTTCTGAGTTTATTTTTTCCAGTATATCTTCAAAATTCTTAACTTTTGAAGAAAATTCGTGAAGCCATGCCTCAGCTGAAGAACTATCTACTTTATGGGTAAGCATCAGAAAATCACGAATATCATCCGCTTCATTTTTGATTTCATCCGAAACATCGCCATTTTGATCGGCCATAAAATCTGCTATTTCTGATAAGCGGTCTTTCTTTTCAGTATATTTTCTGTAAAAGTCCTCACCTGATTTAATAAATAAATTTACAAATTCGTCTCTTCTCTCTTGAAATTCGTCTTTGGAAAGTATAAAATTATAATACTTATAATTGTCGTTTAAATCCGGTTCTCTTTTTGCTGCGGTTATGCAAAAAATTGGAAGTTCAGGAAAAGCATCTCTCAATATAATTACAACATTATGCCCCAAATAATTGACTACTGTTGATTCATTTAATTTTTCATCTATAATAAGAATTGAAATTTCATTTTCTGAAATCCAGCCAATATATTCATTTATATCTTTAAATGGCTCTATATCTATTATATCCCACTCCTGTTTCTCCTTACCATTAGCTAAAAGAGGAACACGAAGCGAAAGCTTAAGACTTGTCCTAGTAACTTCTCTGTCATCAATTAAACCTATATATCTCATATCTTAAATTATTTCGATTGGCAACCAAATCTCAAATTTTGCTCCATAAAGCTCTCTATCTCTTCCTACTTGAATAAATCCATTCATTTCATCAACAATTGATTTTACAATTGTAAGTCCTAAACCAGTTCCATTATGTTTTCTTTCTCCATCTAATTTTGTACTAAAAAGGGGCGAAAAAATCCTATGCATATATTCATCAGGCACTCCGTTTCCGGTATCGCTAACAATTATATTGTAACCTGCCCTAGTATCAATTACTTTCTTAGACAAAACAACTTTAATCTTTCTTTTCTTAGTCTGATTAACACAAAAAGTAAATGCGTTGGTCAAAAGATTAAGAACAATCGATTCTATGTCCATTGAATATGAAACTGCATAAAAATCTTCATATTCCTGGATAAGTTCAATTGATTTTGAATCTAAGGCGGGTTTTATTTGTTTAATTGTTTCTGTCACTACTTTAGAAATCATCCTTTTTCTCTTACTCCTTTTTTCTCTCTCTACCCGTGCCAATGCAAAAGCGCCCCAGCCTGAAACCAGTTTTGCAAGTTCATAAGATTTTGCAAGTTCTGTCGCTACGATATCATTATCAATACCTAAATAATCTTTCGCATTTTTTGAACTGATCTTAAAATTTGAAATTGCGTCCTCAGTTTCATGTCCAAATACTGCAGATGAAATTCCTAAAGTTGCTAAAGCATTTAAAACCCTTTTTTCATCCATCAAGTTTTCAAAAGTAGTCTCTGTCTGTTCAATTGCATGGTTAATTTTATTAATGGTATGAGATAAAGGACTGCCCTTAAAATCTTCAATTAAACCTACATGCGCTTGAATCTTTTCTAAATCTTTTTTAACTTCATTTAACTCTGTAGTTATTAGTTTTATACTATCATAATTAGTTTTACCTTTTTTTTCTGTTTTTTTATCTATGCTTTTTAAAAGCTTAACTCTGTAAGATTCCATAAGAATGACAGCCCCCTCAATTACATTTTTCATAGCAAAAAACGAATCATTTTCAACCAATCCTTCCCTAGCAGAACTGTCTTTTAAATTTGGGTTTGCATCTCTTGAAATAAAAACCGAACCAACTAATTGATTTGGAGAAATTTTATATGTATCCCGTCCAACACCGGCAGGATCTCTTGCTTTTCTCTCAGCTAAATTTAACCAGTCATAACCAAGTACACTCTTAGCAAAACCATATGGCTTAACCACTATATTGTCTCTAAATATTTTAAGTCCTGAATTATTATTTAAAAAATCTCTTAAATCTGTAAGTTTAAAATCAGTACCTGATAGTAATGATGTTTTTTGCACAAACAATGACATTTTTAAAGTAAAAGGCCCACTTTTTAATTTATCTACAGCAATATTAATTACACCTAACTGCTGAAATAATTCATTAATTTTAATGATCTTAAACGTCTCTCCTTTTACATACTTATTTGTAAGGGTGTATAAAATTTCATCTCCTCCTTCATAAACTGCTGTTAAGTCAATCTCTGAAAGTTTATCCATGGCAGAAGAAACTTTTTTCGAGTATTTACTATCAAAATCATTGTATAACTCTATTTCAAACTTTTTATCATCTGATCCTGAAGGCGATATAAAGTAAGATAGTTCATCATATAAATCTTGAATATTCTGGGATGTCCATTTTTCCCTTAAGTCTGTTATTATAATTTCTGTTCCCGAGATTTTTCCATCCTCTCTCCTAGGAAGATTCACAGTTGGATTTAAAATATCTTGAATTTCAATTGAGTCTAGAGATGTTTTATCAACATCAAATTGATCCCAATCAATTGTTAAACCTTGAATTTTATCATCAAGTGATTTCGTTTTCAACTGAACTATTTTACCTAACCGGTCAGTGGCTATCCGCCCTATTCCTTTTTCTCCAGTTTTCCTTCTTCCTTTTTCACTTTTTTTAGAACTCCTTTTTTCTGAATATCCTATAACCAGCCAGTTTTTGTTAATTTCATTTTCAGTCATTCCAAAACCGTTGTCTGCAACTCTTATATAGTTTTCACGAATTTCCACATCAACCTTTGTTGCATCAGCATCATACGCATTTTTAACTAGTTCTGTTAAAGCTGTAGTGTGATTTTTTATACTATCCCTCCCCAGCTGAAGAATAAGCCGTGCATCAATTGTGAAATTTTTTCCCATGTTTTTTTTTATAAATATATAAATTTTAGCTTACAAAATAATAAACATTAATAACTATCAAAATACTTATTAATTGAGTTTAATCATACTATAACTACTGTATTCTAATTGAAAAAATCATCATTGGTCATTAAGTTCCATCACGACATTTCAAAAAAACACACAAAGAGATACAATAAAAAACAAATGAGCTATAATTTTAGCTCATTTGTTTTTTACAAACTTGATTATATGATTTATATCGTTACAGAGAAGATGTTGTATGATTTTTTATTCTTCTATTTACTAACTTAAGTCTAATTTTCCTTAATCTTTCAATATCTACCTCCGAATTTCTAAAAAGAATATTATCTGTATAATCTAAAATTTTATTTATTGGCTCTCCTTTCCTAATTAACAAATCCAATTTATCAAACTGCTTCGTTGTAATATTAGGATAATAAGGAATAGATAAATTTTTAAACTCATTTGGAGTCAATTCTAAAACACCGCCTCCATAAAATCTACCCTCAAGTTCAGCCAGTACAAATGTCAACGAATTATAAAATGAAAATGCTAAATTTTTAATATCATAATTTTGTTTAGTCTCTAATCTGTAAAATGAATCTGTTGCCAACGAATTGGCACTATTTACTATTATTTTAGGAAATAGATGTGATCGCTTGACAAAAACACCTTCAGATTTCCATACACTGGGAACATGATACCAATTTTCTCTCTTAGTCATTTTATATCTTTTATGCAATTCACCTTCGTCATTTCCTATTTTACATTCTCCCTTATTAATATACTCAAGAGAAATCTCATCTAACTCTCCTTTTACTTCATTCGGAAACTGAATGAATGAAACCTTTTGATTGTCTTCAAGCAACTTTAGATAATCAGACTTTTTAAAGTTTAATAGATTTGGCAGTACCGATCCTTTTGAAAGGATGGGTTTAACCAGACCTTCTACTTCATTTAGTTTATTCTGTATAACCTCTGAATTTCTCAAAATGAAATACTCGTTCGCAGCTGAAACTATTCCCACCTGCGCTTTATCACAGAAATACTTAATCGGATGAAATTGATTTTTCAAATTTTCCACGAAATTTAAATCTTCGTCACTTAAAATATAATTAGTCCACTTGTCGAGATTTAATCTGTGTATATTGCTGTGTAATTCCGTAAATTTTGGCTCTTTAAGATCATCAAGATAATCCACCTGATAAAATGAAAAACCATGTTCAGCAATATTTCTGATTCCTTTAACACCTACAACAGCAACAACATCCTGCTGAATCCCATCAAAAATCAATTCATTAAATGCAAAAATCTCCACTCTGTCAAATTCACTTTGGATCAACCTTCTAAGTTCCTTAGTGTAATTAACATGCATTATTTCAGCGGGAATAACAAAACACATTACTCCGTCATTTTCAAGACTCATTATTGCAGATTCAACAAAAGCAGTCCAAATGTTATTTATTTTACCTTTAGATTTAATAAGTGGACTATATTCCCTTATTTTATCATGCACTTCTTCACATTTCAATATCTGTTCCCCTTTCATATTTTTTTTTCTTATATATGGAGGATTTCCAAAAATGAAAGAATACTTTTCTCTTGTGTTTAGGAAAAAATTTAAATAATCTTCATTAACTGATTTTTTTGTAATCTGATCTGATTTTGGAATCAGTTTCATTGTTTTGTTTAATTCTACTTTATCTATATCGCAGACTGTTAATCCAATGGAATTAAATTCGTTGACATTAATACAATTAAACAATGAGGAAATAAATTGCCCATCTCCGCAACTTGGCTCAAGAATTTGCAAATTATCTCTGTTAACGTATTTATTAAATATATGTGAAATTAAGAAATCAGATAAAATTTTAGGAGTATAATATGAGCCTGATTTTTTTTTATCCATTTCTCTATATGCTATTATAATATTCCATTAATTCTTTGTCGTAGATATAATATTCAAGACTGATTTTTTCGGCTTCTTTTTTGATTGCTTTATACTCATCTGAATTTTGATCTCTTTTGTTAAGTTCGATGATGAACCGGTCTAATAATTTTCTTCGTTGATTTAACTCCCATAACAATTTTATAGAACTGCTCCTTTCATCAAACTTAAATGCCGTTTCTGCCATCCATTTTCCAAGAGCCGTTTTCCACATAATTCCGCCATCAGCAGTTCTGTAAAGGTGATGATCAAAATTAACATCACAGGGATCAATAAATCCCTGGTCATTTAAGACTGAAATGGTTTCATCATTCGAAGGCCACTTTGCCAGTTTTTTATTGTTACAGAATTTGCAGGCATAAACAAGATTATCGTACTGGCAGTAGGTAATGATCCCTTTTATTTCAAATAAGGTTTTAGGAATAAAATGGTCTACCTCAAAATATGTATGCCTATAGCCGTCATAAGAACCGCAATAACCGCAGTGGCTATTAAAATCCTCCTTGAGATCCGGTTTATGCTCTGACCAATTCTTTCCCGTTGGGGATTTAGTAGGTGTCTGCCTGCGGACAGGAAGTATGTCTCTTACATTCATTTGCTTTTATTAATTAATGTTTGCAGGAACTCTTCCGCTTCTTTACGATTTTTGGCCAAATTCTCCAGTTTTTCAATTGAAATTAACTGTCTGGGTATTTCCTCCTTTTTGCTTTTATCCAAGTTATTTAGTTCATCTTGAAGTGAAAGAGCTTCATTTTTTTCTGTCGCATTAAGTCCTTCCAATTCTCCTTTCTGAAGAAGAACTGAAAGTGCTTGCTTTCTGGAATCAACATATTTCCTGTATTGCTCAATACTGCGTATGAGCATTTTTATAAATCTGTCTGAATTTGTAGTGTCTTCTTCATCGTCAACAAAAACATCACCTTTATCATAAATAATTTTCCAGTCATCAACATGAGCTTCTGCCTGATCTACATCACTCGTGAAAATTATATGGGGAAAAAGCGGTTTAGTGTTATAAATTAAATTCTCAATTACATCTCCGTTAAAACCGACTACATTTGATTCCTTAAGCTTATAATCAATCAATAATAAATCTATATCTGAATTATAAACTTGCTCCATCAGACTTTCTGGAGTCATATTTTTATAAAATTCATATCCAATGACTTCAAAACCATGAGGGCGTAGATTTCTTGTAAATCTCTTTACCTGCTGCGGATCTTCATCTATATAACCAATCTTGTAAGGTTGCTGTTCCATAATAGTTTAATTTTTTCTTATAGGAAACGTAATTCTAACTGAAAATCCTTTTTCAGGTTCCACAATATCAATGCTTCCATTATTGTCATCTATAACATTTTTAACTAAATACATTCCGAGTCCTGTACCAATTTCATTGCCTTTCTTATCTTTTTTACTTGTTGTAAACGGCAAAAATATTTCTTCCTTCTCTTTGAAGACTTTAGACAATCCGTTACCATTGTCCGAATATATGATTTCAATATCATCGTCAATTAACTGCAAAAATATTGTGATGTTTCTATCCTGCACCTGATGTAAACTATTAAAAGAATCTATTGAATTATTAATCAAATTCGTAAAAATTGTATCTAAATCCATCTCAAATGCGCGAAATGAATAATCAATATCTTTTGTCTTGTCATTCAATATCAGATTAATATCTTTTAATTTGAAAGTTTTTGCCCAAATCGCATCTAATGTCTTTAAATAAGTTGAAAAATTAAGTTTTCCTCTCTTTCTTTTATCCTTTTTCACAGCAGTAAGAGAATAATCAATCCAATGCTTTATTTTTTCCGAATTTTCCTTAAGCAAGTCAATTATATCGTTTCCATCACTGAAATCTATTAATAGCTTATCTTCCTGAGGTGCAAGTTTTTTATATATTCGTTCCAGCAATTTAATTTCTGAAGAATTATTTCTAACCTCCTTCAGCTCATGAGCAAAAGAAGACATTATTAAACCTAAACTTGCGAGCCCTCTTACCTGGACAATTTCCTCATTAAAGAGTTCTTTTGTTTCATCTTCGATAGCTTTAAAAGTATCTTTAAAAGCTTCTTCATATGCTTTTTTCTCTTCTGCTTCTTTCTGTTCAGCAAATAAATCTATTTTTCTATTACTTGTTCCATAGATTTTAATTTCTGCATTCTTTCTTTCCAGTACGATTTTATCAGCCAATAACTCAGCTCTTCTCTGTATTTCTTTCTCCCTTTCCTTCTCTTTTTCTACTGCAAAAAATTTATAAAAAATATTAAGAATTTTTGACCTGTCAAATTCAAATTCATGAATTACTTCAATAATTATATTTTTGAATGTTTCATAAGAATCATTTTCCTGTAAAGCCCCACGGTCAGATTTATCAATTAATAACGGATTATTTTTTCTTGATATCGTTATAATTCCAGCTGTCTGTTCAGGTCTGACTCTCCAGTCTCCAACTCTCTGTCCAGCTCCTGCAGGACTTTGCGCAACTCTTGCACCAAGTTTTAACCAATCATTATCAGGATCTCCATAAGGTCTTACCCTAAATGAGTCTCTGTAGATTTTCACACCTCCAAATTTATCTAAAACACTTCTTCTTTCCCTCTGATTAATTGATTTATACGGATAATTTTCTTTTAAAGAGTTATTATATTTCAAATAATAAAAAGTCAGATCAAATGAACCTACATCTTTCAGCAACTTTATATTAGCTTCATTCAAATCCCACTTTAAAAGAGTATCAATACTTTTAGAATACTTAAAACTTTTCTTTTCTAATGTTTCTAAATCATAGGGCGCTTTAGCATTTTTAAAGAGAGTTGGAAATTTCTTCTTAAGCATCTCAATATCAATCTCATTTCTTATTATCTCAAAATCAACCGAAAGATCATCCGAATTATACTTTGCTGTGAGCTTATAATCATAGTCATTAAAAAAAGCAGTTTCGACTTTTCCAAATTCTTTTGGTTGCTGGATATGCTGAAAAGTAACCTCAAATAAAATATTTAACTCCTTAGGCGGAATTAAGGCTTCTAAACTTTTAAAAACCCCAGCAATTTCATCATCAGACCAATCATCTTTTAAGTTTGATATCCTAAGAATCGTTCCTGTAGTAAAACTACTTTCGTTAACTAGGCTACCAACTTTTAAACTTTCGAAATTATTAGAAATAAATTTAGAAATATCAACGCTACTTTCTGTTAATTCTGCGGTAATTTCAGAAATTGATTTATCTGAATTATCAAACTGTTTCCAGTCCATATTCCAGTTGTAACCTTTCTTATTCTTTGATATTGTCCACA
The DNA here is from genome assembly GCF_042431625.1 of Flavobacterium procerum. Classification (NCBI taxonomy): domain Bacteria; kingdom Pseudomonadati; phylum Bacteroidota; class Flavobacteriia; order Flavobacteriales; family Flavobacteriaceae; genus Flavobacterium; species Flavobacterium procerum. Next base: position 147,285 of record NZ_JBHLYW010000009.1, read on the forward strand.
TCTCAGCGTTAAAACCAAGTCTATCCAGTGCGAACCTGCCGATTCCCTTTGCTCCTGTCTTTATTCTTTTCTGCTTTGATATAAAATCTGTTTCCTTATTTCCTGTTCCGATTTTCATCCATTGGTTTTCGATGACATCCTTAGTCATGCCTTCACCATTATCAATTATAAAAATCTGGCTTAATTCATTTTTAAGCACTTTTTTTTCCTTACCCTCATTATCTTTTTCTGTTTCGAAAACTATATCAAATACAACGAGGCAATTTTTTGCATCGGCGTCATATGAATTTTTAACTAATTCTATAATAGCTCCCTCAGGATTAGAGAAATTTTCTCTTCCTAATAATTTACCTGCTCTGGCAGAAACAATAAAGGGTACTTTTGTCATTTAACTTTATTCAATTATTTTATTGCAAGTAATCAATTTTCTAATATTAACAAATATATTCTTTTAAATTATTTTAAAGCAATTTCTTTATTAATTTAAAACACAATTTAAGAATTCTCAAGTATAATTTGCTTAAATCAATTGTATAATTGTATTAAAAAAATCACCAATAATTAAATAATTGAACACCCATTAAATTTTTTTGATTATTCAGAACATAAAAAAAGATGCCGAAGCATCTTTTAATTTTTAAAACAAATCTTTTATATCAACCTTTAAGGCTATTGCAATTAAAGTTAAAGTTTTTACAGTTGGATTCGTTTCCCCCCTTTCTATTCTGGCAACCTGATTTACTGACATACCAATTTCAACAGCTAATTTAGATTGAGAATACTGATCTTTATCTTCTCTAATTTTCCTTATAGTAGCTCCAAGCTTCTTTTGTACCTTATTTATCTCTTTTTCTTCCACATGTTAAATTTGCAGTATAAAAAAATATTATTCCTACACATATATGTATAGTTGTTGTTTTTTTTCATTATATTTGTTTTTGAATTTATATATTTGCGATTCTTCACATAAAAATATTTGAAGCATTCGCTTAGAATCTCGACTTGAAAACTGGAAATTTAAAAGGAACGAGAGGATAAGTAAGATGCTCACGCCTATGGCGTGGGCTCACTTATTGTTCCTCGGTATTTCCAGTACCTCAAGTCAATAAGCTGAGTTCCGCGCCTTTTTTATGCTCAAAACTCTCTTATTATTCTTAGCAAATCAAACTTCCTATTTTTTAAATGTTTCGTATTTCAGTCGAACTTTTTAAAACTATCATTGCCTGTGTATTAAACAAATCTTTGTTATGTCTATTAAGCAGTTTACTTAATGCATAAAAAATGGCCCCCTGCAGCAGCGACTAACTAGAGCAGAGGACCGTAGCCAATCAAATCATATTTAACTAACCAATCCCAAAATTATGAATAACTATTCATTTTCCATGGATGGGAAAGATTTTTATTGCCTTTTTTTTATCTGGCTTTGCCTGTCTTTCTCATCTCTTTTTGCCAAATCTTCTGATGAGCTAAACATGACCTTCGACCAACAACATAAGGTTCAGGGAACTGTCACTGATGGCACCAATCCCCTGCCTGGCGTTACTATTGCTCTTAAAAGCAAAAAAAACAATGCGGTTATTTCCGACTATAGCGGTCAGTTTGCCCTCACGTGCTCACCTAATGATACACTTGTAGTATCTTATATTGGCTTTAAAACTTCACTTGTTCCAATTCAGGGACGTAAAGTTGTAAACATCATATTATCCTACAATACCACAACACTTCAGGAGGTTAAAGTTAATGCGGGTTATTACTCTGTTAAAGAAAGCGAGCGCACAGGAAGCATTGCACGTATTACTTCCAAAGATATCGAGACCCAGCCAGTCACTAATGTTCTGGCAGCAATGCAGGGACGCATGGCCGGAGTAAATATCACCCAGAATACTGGTGTTCCCGGCGGAGGTTTTAATATTCAGATTCGAGGCCAGAACAGTATAAGAGCAGATGCTAATTCGCCTCTCTATATTATTGACGTTGTTCCTTACGCGTCAGAAACAATTGGATACAGCCAGACCTCTACAATTTTTCCATCCACAACAAGTCCGCTTAACAGCATAAACCCCGATGCCATAGAAAGCATTGAAGTCCTTAAAGATGCGGACGCCACTGCAATTTACGGTTCACGCGGAGCCAATGGTGTAGTTCTTATAACCACAAAAAAAGGGAAAGAAGGAAAAACAAAATTTTCACTAAATGCTTCAACAGGAGCCGGGACCGTAACACGTTTAATGACTATGATGAATACGGATCAATATCTTGAAATGCGTCGTCAGGCATTTGTTAATGATAAAATAAATACCTACCCGGCCGGTGCTTATGACGTCAACGGAACATGGGACCAGAATAGGTATACCGACTGGCAGAAAGAACTCATAGGAGGTACATCAGTTCTCACGGAGCTGCGTGGAAGTGTCAATGGTGGAAACAAGTACACACAGTTTCTGTTAAGCGGTAACTATCACACCTCAACAAGCGTATTCCCGGGCACTTATATCTACAAAAAAGGTAGTTCAAATTTTAATCTAAACCATCAGTCATCAGACGGCAGATTCCGTATGAATTTTTCTGCCAGCTATACTGTGCAGAACAATGACCAGCCTGCTTCTGATTTTACAAACGAATCCAAATTGATTGTTCCCAATGCGCCTGCACTTTATAGTGATGACGGCAGTCTTAACTGGGAGAATGGAACTTGGAATAATCCATTAAGAGGCTTAAAAGCTGAATACCTTTCCAAAACAAAAGACATCCTGGCCAATACGCTTGTATCCTATCAAATTACACCTGATCTGATACTAAAAAGCAGTTTCGGCTATACTGATCTTCAACACAGCGAATTAAGAACCGCTCCTTCAACTATGTATAATCCTTCTTTAGGCTATACAAGCGCTAATTCTGTGTTATATAACAACAATACGGCAAGAAGTTCATGGATTATTGAGCCTCAGATCAATTGGGACAAACAATTTGCTGGCGGAAAGCTTGGAATAATTGCAGGCGGTACATTCCAGAGACAAAATTCTCTGCGTCTGATACAGTCTGGAAGCGGTTTCAGTTCCAACAGTCTCATCTACGACCTTGCATCAGCTGTGACTAAACAGGTGCAGTTCAGCGATGAAACCATTTATAAATATCAGGCCTTCTTTGGAAGAATTAACTACAACTGGAAAGATCGTTATATAATTAATCTGACAGCAAGACGGGACGGTTCAAGCAGATTCGGTCCCGGCAACCAATTTGCAAGCTTTGGCGCAGTAGGAGCTGCCTGGCTGCTTTCCGAGGAAAGTTTTTTAAAAAACAGTCCTTTTATTAGTTTTGCTAAACTTCGCGGAAGTTACGGAACAACTGGAAGCGACCAGATTGGGGATTATCAATTTCTTGACACCTACACCTCCTCGGGAGTTAATTATCAAAACATCATAGGACTTCAGCCCTCTAGGCTATTCAATCCAAATTTTGGCTGGGAGATCAATAAAAAACTGGAAGCTGCCGTTGAACTGGGATTTTTTGCCGACCGACTGTTTATGACTGCCGCATGGTATAGAAACCGTTCTTCTAATCAGCTGGTTGGAGTTCCGCTACCCGGAACTACAGGTTTCCCTCAGCTTCAGGCAAATCTAGATGCAGATGTTCAAAACACAGGATGGGAATTCACCCTGCGTACTGTCAATTTTACCCGTAAGCAGTTTAGCTGGATTAGCAGCTTTAATATAAGTCTTTCCAGAAATAAACTGCTTAGTTTTCCTAATCTGGAAAGCTCAACCTATAAAGATAAGTACAGAATTGGACAACCACTTAACATTCAGCTGTCATACAGATATCTGGGAGTTGATCCTGATACTGGAGTTTATCGATTTGCAGATGAAAACGGAGATGGTCTTCTATCCTCGCCCAATGATAAGCAGACTGTGGTTAATTTAAACCCAGATTTTTTTGGCGGCCTGCAGAATCAGATCACATTTAAAAACTGGAAATTGGACTTCCTGTTTCAGTTTGTCAAGCAGCGCAACTTTAGCTATGGAAGCATTCCGGGAATGATGTACAACCAGCCCAAGCGTATTGCAGGCAACAGCTGGCTCAATCCAGGCGACAATGTAACATATCAAATGTATACTGCAGGATACAACGCAGGAGCCATCAATGCACAGTCACGATACAGCAGCAGTGATGCAGGCATAGTGGATGCATCGTATATTAGGCTCAAAAACATAGCCTTGACCTATAAGATCCCTGTCCGTTTCAAAGACATACAGTGCAGTTTTATCCTGCAGGGACAGAATCTGCTGACTTTCACACCGTATAAGGACGGAGATCCTGAATTTACAAGCAGCGGTTATCTTCCTCCTCTTAAAATCATTACCGGAGGCGTACAATTCACTTTTTAACATTCCATTATGAAACCAACAATCAAAAAATACCATTCATTTTTCCCAGCAGGTGGAATAAAAATATTTTATCTCCTGTCCATATTTTTCTGCTCATGCGATTCATTTGTGGAGACCGATATGCCAAAATCCCAGCTTAATCGCGACAATGTGTTTGAAGATTATCTGACTGCGAATGCCGCCATGACTGATGTATTTTCAAAAGTAAGGGACAGAGGCGTACTAACCGGCACTCAGTTTGGTCTAAACAACTATCTAGGGAATTACACCGATGAACTTACATTTTATGGTTCTGCTGCCAATGCAACCTCTGCTTTTTACACCAACACGGTGCTTCCATCAAACAGTACCTTGGCATTATTCTGGAATAATTCCTATAACCAGATTTATGCTTCAAATTCAGTACTTGAAGGCGTTCTCTCCTCTGAGCTGAGTTCCAGAGAAAAAAGCCAATTAGAAGGTGAAGCTCTATTTGTGCGCGGACTGCTGCATTTTTACCTGCTGCAGCTTTTTGGCGATATTCCATATATCAAATCCACTGACTACAAAACAAACAGCACAGTAAACCGAATGCCGGAAAACCTAGTCTTTGACAACATTATTGAAGATTTAAAAGCTGCCTCAGTACTCCTTCTTCCAGCTTATTCCTCGACAGAGAGGGTAAGGCCCAACCGCTTCGCTGCCAAGGCACTTTTGGCAAGGGTATGCCTTTACAAAAAAGACTGGCAGCAGGCTTCTAAATTCTCTACAGAAGTTATAGAACAGACTCAATTGTACACATTTGAGGAAAATCTCGACAACGTTTTTCTTAAAGGTTCTACTGAAGCAATCTGGCAGTTTATGCCAAGCATTACCGGCAAAAATACAGACGAAGGCGTTTTATTTACTTTTATTTCGGGACCTCCGTCTTTAATCTCTCTGAGCCAGTCGTTGCTAAATTCTTTTGCAGTTAATGACCGGCGCAAACAGCGCTGGACCACAGCGGTAAGCAATGCATCCGGCACCTGGCATTATGCTTCTAAATATAAAGAATCTAAAGTTTCAGGCACTTCAAAAGAATATTCTGTAGTACTGCGTTTAACTGAACAGTATATGATACGGGCTGAAGCCCGACTGAAACTGAAAAATACAGCAGGCGCTGTTGAGGATCTCAATAAGATCAGAAAAAGAGCCGGTCTCCCTGATGTTGAAATAAGTACTGAGGAAGAGATAATGGATGTTATAATTCAAGAAAGAAGAAAGGAGTTTTTCACTGAATACGGGCATCGCTTTTTTGATCTGAAGAGAACAGACAGACTAGATGCTGTATTGAATGTGAAACCTGGCTGGAACACCTCTGACAGGCTTCTGCCAATTCCTGAAAGCGAATTTATCGTTAACCCTAACCTGGGATCGCAAAATCCTCATTAATTGGATAAAAGATATAGATATGAAAATATATTTTAAACCAAACCTTAGAATACACCGCCGTAAGGCATCCTTTATTTTAGTTTTATATTTGCAATTAGTGGCCTGCCCTTTATTGGGGCAGGTTAAGCAAAAAAAATGGATTACAAGTGAAGATTATTCAAAATGGGGAACATTACGAATTAATAACCTGAGTGCTGACGGAAGCTGGGCTTCCTATAGTGTTTCATACGAAAATGCACGTGATACCTTGTTCATAAAAAACATAAAATCTATGCAGACTTTTGCTTTCCCGCAGGCAAATACGGATACATTTGCGGGCTCAGATTGGTTTTTCTACCATAATGCTCAAGGCATGAATATTTTTAATCTAAAAACAGGCAGAAACACTGTAATTGCAAATGCCCTGCAATATATTTATTCTCCTGCCGCAAAAAAAATTATCGCTCTGACAACCTCGAATGGAAAGGAAAAAACACTGCTGATCTGCGCCTTGAATGGAAATATCCAAAAGAAGATTTCCAAATTGGACCTGTTTATAGTCAGTAATGATAAAAAAATGCTCCTTTACACTACATCAAAAAATGGCACACAAACCATTTCCATATCAGATCTGACTGAAGCAAAACAAGATAAAGATCTTTTGAAGTGCCGGACTTCATTTTCAAATCTGATATGGCATCCTAAGGGAAATGCATTGGCATTTACTCAAAAAGCAGAAGACGAAAGCATGTCAGGCACCGCTCTTTTATATTACAGCCTGTCAACTGATAAGATGTATAAATCCAGCAAAGAATACCTTATAAGGAATGTTTTGGGAGATTCACTTTCTGTAGCAGAGAAAAACAAGCTGAAAATTTCTGATGATTCGCATAATTTTTTTTTCTTGGTCGAGCAGAAATACAGCGCAAAAAAAAGCAACAGTTCGGATTTGCAGTTTTGGAACACAAACGCAAAATGGATCTATCCTATCGATGAGAAACGTAAAAAATCCAGAAAAACATATCTGGCTCTCTGGCTTCCTCTGGAAAATAAGTATGAGCTTATTTCGAATGATACCTTGCCAAGTTATATGCTGACAGGAGATAAGCGTTACGCTGTACTTTCCAATCCCCAGAGATACGAACCCCAGTTTGATTATGAAGGAAAAAGGGACTTTTATATAAAAAATCTTTCTAGTGGGGAAAGAAGATTGTTATTAAAAAATCATTCTGCCCATTATGATCACACAATCCCTTCTCCTGGTGGGAAATATATTGCCTACTTTAAAGATGAAAACTGGTGGATTTATGACATCAAAAACGGAAAACACAGCAATATCACAGAAAATTTAGGCAGCAATTTTGCCAGTAGTGAAAAGCAGTACCAAAATAAAGATCCCTACCCTGTAATAGGATGGACTCAAAATGATAAGGAAATATTGTTATATGATGCTTATGATCTCTGGTCTCTAACTCCTGACGGAGCTTCTGCATGGAGACTTACAAAAGGCAGGGAAACAAATACGCAATTCCGTCTTTGTGGCAATTTACAAAAGAGCATCGCTAAATCAGATTACGGCGGAATAACTTATTTGCCTATTAATATGAAGCAGGGTTTACCGCTGGAAACCGTAGATAGTAATGGAAATTATGGTTTTTATAAATGGCATCCTAATACTATAAAACAGATTTTATCCTCAAGCAATATGCGCCTGGATCAGCTGATAGAATCCCAGAGAAGAAATCTTATCGCTTATACTGAGGAGCGTTATGATCTTCCGCCGCGGCTTATGATAAGAAACCTGAGTAAAAAAAAATCAAAATGTATTTTTCAAAGCAACCCGCAACAAAAGTTTTTTTATTGGGGTAAATCAGAAATGATAAATTATAAAAATTCTAAAGGAGAAGCTCTTAAAGGAATTTTATTTTATCCAGCTCAATACAGCGTAAAGAAAAAGTATCCTATGATTGTCTATATATATGAAAAACTTGCAAAAGATCTTCATCATAAATACTTAAACCCTTCCCAATACTATGGTGACGGTTCTTTTAATATTTCCAATTTTACCACTCAGGGATATTTTGTACTGGCGCCTGACATATCTTATGAACTCGGGAACCCTGGATTATCAGCCGTTGACTGTGTTGAAGCAGCTACAAAGAAAATTATCTCAGCTGGGCTGGTATATCCAGATAAGATCGGAATTACGGGGCATTCGTTTGGAGGCTATGAAACAAATTTCATAATAACACAATCGAATCTCTTTGCCGCAGCATTGTCAGGAAGTGCAGCTTCTGATCTTACAAGTTTATATCTGAACATTGGAAATTCAGGCCGGCCTGACATCTGGCGTTTTGAAAACCAGCAGTGGCGTATGGGCAGATCACTGTTTGAAGATAAAGAAGCCTACGACAGAAATACACCTATTCTATACGCTAAAAATATTACAGCACCTCTTCTTTCCTGGACAGGGGGAGATGACAAACAGGTGAACTGGAATCAGAGCATTGAATTGTATCTTGCTTTAAGACGGCTCAAAAAAAAACATATATTACTTCTTTATCCTGGAGAAGGGCACACACTTACTAAAAAAGAAAATCAAAAAGATTTATCTGAAAAGTTTCAAGAGTGGTTTGATTATCATCTCAAAGATGTTTCACCAGCAGATTGGATAAAAACAGGTCTTCAGTAAGTAAACTATACAAAACAGCAATGCAGTTCAAAATGAACTGCATTGCATTAAAATTAAAATTAGAAAATTATTTTATGGACGATAGATCTCTTGAGAGCAAGATGTTTCGCTGTCATCGTCCAACGCTTTAGCCTGTGGCCCGTCTGGGTAGAAAAGTCGGCATAACTGTCCAACCTGATCACTGCATTCAACCTGAATACCACATGGGTCATCGGGAGTAGCTACGTATCCTATCACAGGAGCCATTTCTGCTTTAACAGACTGCATAGAGGTTGTAGCAAATGCTCCTAAAATCCCCAATGCAAAAATTACAATGGGCAAAACTTTTTTAAAATTTATTAATTTCATAACAATATAATTTAAAGTTAATAGCGATCTACTTTTTTCTACAGGTGTTCGATCTCGTTCCTGATACTTGCGCTAGTATATTTTAATGTATCATCGTCTATTAGATACTTTTTTAATTTCTTTCTTGAGCAGTTCCCCAAGTTCATATATCACCAATTTTTCATCTATAAGTGCATACAGCAAATTCTCAGTAACGAGAAAACTTCGAATTTTTTTTCCATCTATATTATAAATATGAAAGCTGAACAAGTAGGCTTTTGCGTTAAGATCATAAACATCAATTACCGAAGCCTGGTTCCAAATACTTTTTTTTTCAAAATGACCTGGCACATTCGAATTGACAAATAATAAATGTCCATAAACGCAACTTGAAGCATTAACGCTCAAAATAGGAGCGGCCACGGTCTGTTCTGTTTTATCTTTAAGATAGGCTACTTTAATTTTGGCATGAGAAATAGTGTCGATTGTGTTGGCTCTGTAGACTAATTTACCGCTCTGATCAGCTACAATATACTGGTTCCTGTAACTGTAGATATAAACTATACGCTTCAATTCTTCACTGTAATGAAGCATTCCGTCTGTATCAAATATACCATCAATCTGTTTTTCTAAAAGATTAGGTGCAATAACTACCTGGTGTTTATTCCCAGCTTTATAAAATCCTAAAATGTTTGCATTCTTACTGATCCCTCTAAAAGCTATAGTTAAACTGTCTACTGGTACGGCAATATTAAAATACGGCGGTTTGGGTTCCTGTAAAAAAGCTTGCCAGTCTTTTGTTTCTCCAATAAAAACTGCTGGAGTCCTTCCGTCTATAATGTAAAAATGAGGCGGTTGCACAGCCAATTTGATTGATTTAAACAAGAAAGTATCACGATCCAATTTTACTCTTATTTTCTGCTTCTTTAATTTTGCATCTACAGATAATAAATAAAGCGGTACTGTTGAATTTCCCATATAAAGTTTGTCACCTCGTGACCCCGCAAAATAATAAGAATTGTACTTAAGATCCACGGTGCTCTTGAACGTTACAATGTGATGTGGATAACGTCTGATGAATGGGTTTTGATGCTGCATGATTTCTTCTGAGGATAGATATAATAAAATAACAGCTATTGTTCCTCCAAAAAAACCAGTAAACAGATAAAATTTAATTGGGAGACGAGAAGATTTTCTTCTAATTCCGTTTAAATCATTATAATCAATCCATAGTGCAACCCCAGCTAACAAGACAAACAATAAATTAAATATAAGATGTTGTGTCCAGCTCATTTTCTCTAAAATTCCACCGCAGGAACACGGAATAAAAGAACTGAAATACAGCATAATAAAAATATAGGCGCTAAACATGCTCATGAGGCAAAAACCTGCATATAGAGCTCTCATCTTAGTTTTAGGAATGAGTAGAAAAAATACAATAATGAATTCTGACAACAGTACACTCCACGAAATCCAGCCTGCAAAAGCGCTGAACAAAGGCGACTGACCAAGCTGTACTTGAAATTTCTCAAAGTCCAATATTTTACTAACAGCTGCATATACAAAAAGCAATATGTATAATAAGCAGACTACATCAACAATAATCTTTTTAAATCTGGAACTTAATATGACAGCCATAGCATATTGTTTTAAAATTCAACAATGTAAAATTCTGAATTTCAAAAACATAAGACTTATACTATCGGGAGCAAAAATTAATTATAAAGGATTAAGGTTATCCAATGGTAAAAAACCACCCGCTCTGCCTCTGCTGAGCTCTTTTGGAGAAAATCCAAACTGCTTTTTGAATGATTTTGAAAAATTAGGATAGCTGTTAAAACCGTTCATAAAGGCAATATTCTTAAGCGGAATATCAGTCTGCTCTATCATAAGGTAAGCCCTTTGGAGACGCTGCTCTGTATAAAACTTGTAAACGCTTGTATGGAAAAAATGCCTGAATCCGTCTTTGAGTTTAAAATCATTTGTACCGAACTGTCTTGCCAGTTCTTTAATGGACGGTAATGGCTCGGTCAAATTCGCTAATATATAATCATAAACCCGCTGCAGCATACGCGCATCAGTTTGCCCGAAATTAGAATGCTTCTCTAATTTTACAGGTAAAGATTCCGAAGAAGTTTCATTAACCTGGAGAAAAGGAGCCACAAAACTGAGAACGGTAAACTTACCATGTGATAATCTCGATACGGAACACTCAGCAGTTACAATAAGCTTTTTGACTGTTATAAAATTCAGTGTAATGATCTCCCCTGACAAAAGCATTTCTTCCATTTCTTTTTTCTCCATGTCAGACATACTGCTGAAGTCATTGTCCAAGAATTCTTGTATCGGCCGCTTGAGCACTTCTGCTGCATTATATCCCAAAATCTCCAAAGCTCCTTGATTTACATTTTTTATATGGTGATTTTCATCTAAAATAAAAGTCGCAGATGTTAACATCCTGTGGGTAATATAGGGATTTACAAAACCAGAATGAAAGGCCGACTCTTTAAGCTCTTCGGCGACCATGTTTACCAGAACTACAAGAGTTTCAATTTCATCATCATAATCACTAAGGGGAATCTGGTTATTGAAATTGCCCCGTGCCATCTCAAATAACATCTTCTGCATGGATATCATCCTCTTTCTGTTATGGGGTCTTTTCATCAGTCCTGATTTTATTTACGTATAGTCTTTTCTGGATACCCTGTCAATAAATATAACCCTTTAGAAAATCCAAAGCCTCCTGTTCAATAGTAAAAATTCTTGTAGGCACAGATGGCTTGCTGATTTCCAAGTAAAAAGTGCTCATAGTCATAGAAACATTTTCACTGCCGATCAGAGCGACTGCTTTTGCAAGCATTGAACCGGATTTAGCGAGATAATCTCTGGCTGCTTTGTCAATTGAGGCAATGCCTCTGGTATCACAGAAGATAGGAAGATGCCTTTCGTTTTGAAATGCGATCCTGTCTGCTACAACACGCATAGCTACTTCTAAATCAATTGTCGTACTGGGCTTGTACTGGAAAAAAAGGATTCCATCCTCAATCCAAAACCTCGCATTTTGATTCTCATAAGATTCATGTGCTGCAATCATGTCTTATCAGTTTTAAATAAAGGGGTGTAATTTAACAAAAATATAAAGATTAATAAACATTGTAATTGCCAATTATGGATTTTTTCTTGCAAAAACATCAAATTCGTTGCTAATTCGGGAATAAAACTTGCTTTAAAGGGAGTAAAAAAATATAAAATTAAAATATTTCCATTTTTTATAAGGAATTTTAGATTATTGTTTTTCAAGTAGTTAACAACAAAAAAATATAACCCTAAAAAATATCTATAAAAAATGGCAAAAATAAAACACAACAATTTTATTGATACAGTAGACACTGTTTTTGCAGATGCGAAAGAAAAAGGCATACTGCACCTCTATGCCGAAGGTAAATATCTCAATGGGAGAACCATAACAATTAACGGAGACGAGATGCTCCATTTTGGCACTACAGGATATCTGGGACTTGAACAGGACATAAGGCTCAAAGAGGCCGCAATTACCGCCATAAATAATTATGGAACGCAGTTCCCACTTTCTAAAACTTATCTTTCACACCCTTTATATGCTGAACTGGAAAATAAGATTGAGCAGATGTACATGATACCAGCAATCATAACCAAAAACAGCACTCTTGGACATATGGCGATCATCCCAACCCTTATAAGGGATGAAGATGCCGTTATTGTCGATCATCAGGCGCATTGGAGTGTTCAGAATGCCTGTCAGATTCTAAAACTTAGAGGAATACCAGTGGAAATGATACGCCATAGTAACCTTGAAATGCTTGAAGATAAAATTCGGACGCTGATGGGCAAATCGGGAAAAATCTGGTACATGGCCGATGGTGTTTATTCTATGTACGGAGATTATGCACCGGTACAAGAGCTGCAGCACCTTACCCAAAAGTATCCACAGCTTCACCTCTATTTTGATGATGTGCATGGAATGAGCTGGAAAGGAAAAAATGGTACCGGTTTTATCTTTGATGCTATTGGAACTCTTGAAGAAAATATTGTCGTTGTAAGCACGCTGAGCAAGACTTTTGGAGCCAGCGGAGCCACATTCTTCTGCACGGATAGTAAATTACGCGAAAAGATTAAAACTTTCGGCGGTCCCCTTACCTTCTCTGCACAGCTTGAACCAGCCTCAGTTGCCGGCGCAATAGCATCTTGCGATATACATCTTTCGGATGAAATTTATGGGCTTCAAACTGAACTTGCAAAAAAAACAAAACATTTCGGCAGCCTTCTTTCCAAAACCAGTCTGCCTCTAGTGTCAGAAAACGATTCTCCCGTTTTCTTTCTTGGAATGGGAACACCTGCTACTGCTTTTAATTTTACAAAGCGCCTCTTTGCAGAGGGTTTTTATTTAAACCTTGGCATATATCCAGCAGTACCGATAAAAAATACCGGAATCCGAATCACTATATCTGCACATAATAAAATGGAAGATATAACAGAACTTGCCCGCGCAATGGATTATCACTTCGACAAGGCAGTTGAAGAAACCCAAAGTAGTGAGCAAAAGATACGACAGGCTTTCAGAATGGACAGCAAAACCAAGCTGTCTGTTAAAAAACAGCAGACAGAACTGCTGCAAATTGAAGAGAAAACCACAATAACGGACATCAATAAACAGGAATGGAACAAATATTTGGGCATTCACAATATTCTTGACTGGGAAGGAATGCAATATCTAGAACGTAGTTTCTCAAATAGTCAGGATCCTTCCAATAAATGGGATTTCTTTTATTATATAATCCGTGACCAGAGCATGCAGGTGGTTTTAATGACCTTCTGTACAATCGGCATCTGGAAAGATGATATGCTCTCTACAGAGTCAGTCTCAAGGCACATGGAGGAAATTAGAAAAACGAATCCTATGTACATGACTTCCAAAGTACTAAGCACAGGCTCACTATTTACAGAAGGCTTACACTGCTATATTTCTCCTGGCCACCCTCTGGCAGAGCAATCGGTTAGAATGCTGCTCAATGAGCTTGAAGAAAAATATAATTCCCTAGGCGCAGATATGCTTGTCCTGCGTGATTTTGAGCATGGTTTCCGATGGGATGAACTCATAAGAAACCAAGGCTACTTTAGGATAGATATGCCCGAATCATGTGTCATTGAACATAAGCACCTTCTTGAATTTGAGAATTATGGCTCTTTGCTTACAACCCGTTCCCGCCAGCATTTCAATAGGGAAATACTTCAATACGAAAAATTCTATGATGTTGAAATAAAAGACTGCCTCAACGAGGAAGAATCAAACAGGGCTTACCAGCTCTACTGCAATGTGAAGGAGCGCAATCTAGCCATCAATAACTTTTCGTACAACAGAGAAGTTTTTGAAAATATGAACAGCTGTGCAAACTGGGAGTTCATTATCCTGAGAATCAAAAAATTGGATACAGTCAATTTCATCGGAGTAATGTTCTGCTACAAAAATTCATCCAACGTATATGTTCCCGATCTTATAGGAATGGACTACACTGCCGGTGATGGGTATAATCTTTACAGACAACTACTCTACCAGACAATCAAAAGAGCACGGGAACTTAAGATTGGACGAATCGATTTCGGCATTTCGGCAACTTTTGAAAAGAAAAAACTAGGCGCTTCTGTAATACCAAAAACAGCGTATGTACAGGCTCGGGAAAACTATGCTATGGAACTAATGCAGACACTGCAGAATGAAACCAATATTCCGCGCTGATCTGCCAATATTTTAATTCCAGCGAAAAGTGACGTCATAAATTTCGGGGCAGCAATGCCTCCCGCTTTTCCTTGTTCAAATAAATCTAAATTCTGCTGCCATGATAAGATCTACATGTGAGAAGGCGCTTCAGGTTATTCGAAAAGAAGAACAGCAATTCAGCTTAGAACCTGAACATATAATCGAAAAATCCTACCATATGACTACCGTGCTTCGAAACCTGCTTGGTACGGTAAAAAAAAATGTTTTGGAAAAGGGATTCTCCGATGAAAACGAAGAGATTAATTTCTTTAAAAGTATCAAACCCCAGATACTGGGAAAACTGATTTTCTACAATAAGGTTTTCCGTATTGAAGCATCGTGCCCGGTTGTAACAGGAAAAATGCATCTTAAATATTTTTCCAATGAGCTCAATCTGCTCAAGCAGGAATATAAAGAGCACTTTTACAACACTGATTTTTACCGCTACTATCGCACAGGAAGAACCGAATGGGACCACCACTTTTTTTGCAGAGGGAAGATTGATCTTCATGAAGGAGTGAATAGTTTTGTTTTTGAAATTGACACGCAGTTTTCCACTTATTACGATTATAAGGTAGCTCGCATAATTGCCAACGAACTGCTTTACAGTTACCTGCTTTCCAAAATTGAACCAGACACACAGCAGGGCAGTATTTTTTCAGAAGACAATACAGCAAACAGAGATTTTTTCTGGACTGATTCAAAGAATGCCCTTATCGAATTAATTTACGCACTTCATGCATCAGGGAGCATTTCTCACGGAAAAGCCGGCATCCGCAAAATAAGCATGGTTTTCCAGCTGCTGTTCAGGATACAGCTCGGCGATGTTCATCATGCCTTCCATAGGATGAAAGACAGAACTGACAGCAAAAGCATTTTTCTGGATCAGCTTAAATCATCGCTTAAACAGCACATGGAAAAGGAGCTCTAGTGTCTTTTAAACTTTCAGTTTCACTTGCCAATATGAGGCAATTGGCATTCAATGGCTGAAAAAATAATCGGCCTCTTTTTGTCCTCAAACTAAAGTAAATCAAGAATTAAAATACTTTTTTATACAGTTAAATTTTTCACAAAACAGCATTTTACATTGGCAGGCATTGGCAGTTAAAAACTTTTGCCATCAGCAACTTTGCATCACTAATGCAAAATTTAACGCCATGAATATAGACAGAATGGAATTTTTATCGTGGATGGAACGCATCTTAGAACGTTTCGACCTTTTGAGCTCGCATATCAGCGAACTGGAAAAAAAGCGTGGGAGTGTTGACGGTGAAGAGCTATTGGATAATCAGGATATATTGCAGATGCTTAAAATAAGCTCACGATCACTTCAGCGTTACCGATCATCGGGCAGGCTACCCTATTACACTATCAGCGGAAAAATTTATTACAAGCTCTCTGATGTACACCAGTTTATCAGGGATAGTTTTAATGTCCGAAAGCCAAAAGCATATGACAGAGAGTGAAAAACAATGCCAAAGGATTCCCTGTTTCCCACTGCTATTTTTCATCCTATAATTTCGCAGATGAATTTTAAATATAAAATTATGAGCGACCCAATTAAAGATGTACTTAAAACTCAGGAAGAATTATCCGATATACTGCTGGTATTTGATAAAGAGAAAAAGAAAATCATGGCGGTAAAAGGCATTGACCAAAATGGCAATCTGGAAACCGTAGAACCTACCCGCAAAAATGAAAATCAGTTTATGCGTGTTGATAAACAGGGCGATTTGTTTTCAAATTTCTTTTCCAATTTTTTCAGCCAGCTGAAGAACCCAACTAATTTTTCGTTCTTCAAAATCCCAGCACTGCTGGCTGTTGATACTTCAAAAGAGCTGCAAAAACAAATAGATAATCCAACTGCTGAAGGGGAACAATTAATGAAACAGCATCAAATTAAAGAGGATAAACAAAAAAATGAAATTAATATGGAAACAGCACAGACAAATCCGGAAACAAGTGAATACAAATACAAACCGGAACAGATCGATTGGGAAACGTTAAACCACCTTGGTTTAAGCAAAGAAAAACTTGAAAAAATGAGCCTGCTTGATCCGCTGCTCAAAGGATATAAAACAAATGAGCTTGTACCGGTCAGTCTAAACCTTGGCACCGCAGTTACAAAAATGGATGCCCGTTTGTCCCTGAAACAAAACGACGAGGGACAGGTTGTTTTGGCTATTCACGGCATCCGAAAAGGACCAAATCTAAATTTTCCTTTTTTCGGCCACGAGTTCAGCAAAGAAGATAAAGACAATCTGCTGCAGACAGGCAATATGGGGCGTGTGGTTAATCTGACTAATCCAAAGACAAACGAAGTCATGCCCTCCATTATAAGTATAGACAGGCTCACTAATGAAGTGGTGGCACTGCGTACGGATTTCATTAAAATTCCCGATGAAATTAAAGGAGTTAAACTTAGTGAACAGCAAAAGCAGACTTTAATGGAGGGAAAACCACTTGAATTAGAAGGTATGATTTCCAAAAAAGGAACGGCCTTTGACGCATCTGTGCAATTCAACGCCGATAAACGTTTTGTTGAATTTCTCTTTGACAGAAATGATACTAAACTGACACAAAGCAATCTTCAGAGCCAAACTCAGGGGGCACCAAAAAACTTTAGAGATAAAGAACTTGATAATGAACAGCATCAAAAGCTCAAAGACGGACAGACTGTCTATGTAAGCGGCTTAGTTGATAAAAAA
Organism: Flavobacterium procerum; assembly: GCF_042431625.1. Taxonomy (NCBI): domain Bacteria; kingdom Pseudomonadati; phylum Bacteroidota; class Flavobacteriia; order Flavobacteriales; family Flavobacteriaceae; genus Flavobacterium; species Flavobacterium procerum. Next base: position 164,580 of record NZ_JBHLYW010000009.1, read on the forward strand.
GGCAAGGAATACAATGGATATATCACCTACAACAAGGAGACCAATAAAACAGATTTTTCATTCCAAAACCCAGATAAAATCAAAGACCAGATAAAACCTTCTGAGGCGCATAAAACCCAGACGGCCGTCAATTCCGAGGGCAAAACTAATGAAGCTACCAGCAATATAAAGGAGCCTTTAAAATCGGGACAGATAAATCCTGATGACAAAAAACAGCAGCAGCAACAAGAAGAATCGAATGCGCCTGCTAAATCAAAAGGCCGTAAAATATAATTTACCATGATAACTATTATTGCAGAAAAGCCTAGTGTAGCAAGGGAAATAGCCGTTCTACTTGGGGCCGTTGAAAAAAAGGACGGCTACCTTACCGGTAACGGCTATTTTGTTACATGGGCACTAGGCCATCTCATAGAATTGGCAATGCCCGAAGATTACGGAATATCGGGATTTGATAAAGCATCTCTGCCGATACTGCCAAATCCTTTTTTACTAACTGTGAGAAAGACAAAAAAAGATAAGGCAGAGACTGCTGATTCCGTGGCAGTAAAACAGCTGAAAATCATCGAACAGCTCTTTAACAAAAGTGACAGCATTATTGCGGCCACTGATGCAGGACGTGAGGGTGAACTCATTTTCAGATACATTTACCAATATCTGAAATGCAGTAAACCATTTAAGCGCCTTTGGATAAGCTCCCTTACTGAAGAATCCATTAAAAAAGGCTTTGATAATTTAAAAGACCCGAAAGAATTTGACCGGCTTTACCAAGCAGCGCAAGCTAGAAGCCGTGCCGACTGGCTGGTAGGAATCAATGCAACCCAAGCGCTCTCCATAGCGGCAGACAATGGGATTTATTCGCTTGGCAGAGTGCAGACTCCTACTCTGGCCTTAATATGCAGACGCTATTTGGAAAACGGGAATTTTAAGGAAAAAACCTACTGGCAGATACAGCTCTCACATAACAGAGAGATGATAGATTTCAAAAGCATCTCAAAGATCAAATGGGAAGACAAAAAACTTGCAGCTAATGCACTGAAAGCCATTCAGCGCATCCCAACGGCAGCCATTACATCGGTAACAGCCAATAGCGTTACAGAAAAGCCGCCTTTATTGTTCGACCTTACCGGCCTGCAGAAAGAAGCCAATAAAAAATTGAACCTTTCTGCTGAGCAGACACTAAACATTTCTCAGAGCCTATATGAAAAGAAGTTTATCACATACCCCCGCACAGGAAGCAAATACATTACTGAAGATATGTGGGCAGAAATTCCCAGCCTTATAAGAGCTCTGCAAAAGAGGGAAAACATTAAACAGACCTTATCTCAATTGAAATGGGGTCGTTTTAATAAACATATTGTGAACGATCTGCGTGTTACTGACCATCATGGCTTATTGATTACCGATAGAATTCCATCGGCTCTGGATCCAAAGGAAAATGCAGTTTATAATTTAATCGCCTTTCGACTGCTCGAAGCCATTTCAGCGGACTGTATCAAAGAGCTGACCGATATCGAATTGCAGGTCCTGCATTATGATTTTACCATAAAGGGCTGTAAGATTAAAGAAGCCGGGTGGCGCTCTATTAAAGGCAGTTTCTCTGATGATGCAGAACCATTATTGGATGTGCCCGAACTTAAAAAAGGTGATGATCTTAAAATAAAACAAGCTTTGGTTTTGGAAAAGAAAACCAAACCGCCTGTTCTTTACACTGAAGCAGGCCTCTTATCGGCTATGGAAAGCGCGGGTAATGATATCGCAGATGAAGATCAGCGCAAAGTTTTACAAAATATAGGAATCGGCACTTCGGCTACAAGGGCAGCAATTATCGAAACATTGTTTACCCGCAATTATGTAATAAGGGAAAAAAAATCTCTGGTACCAACCCAAAAGGGATTATTGGTATATGAACTGGTCAAAGATCAAAAAATTGCAGATGCAGCGATGACCGCCCAGTGGGAACTTTCATTGCAGAAAATCGAACACAACCAGTCAGATGCCCGAACATTTCAAAGGGAAATAGAAAACTACGCAGCATCTATTACGAGTGAATTGCTGCAGACTCCCATTGCCAAAAACAACCTGCCCGAACTCATCTGTCCCAAATGTAAAAGCCGGCAGCTCATCATACGAGATAAAATAGTGAAGTGTCCTCACGAAGCTTGCAGCTGGGTACAGTTCCGCAATGTCTGCGGGGTACAAATTGCATTAGGTGATATTGAAAGCCTTTTGCGCAAGGGCAAGACTTCGCTCATCAAAGGAATGAAAAGCAGGTCAGGAAAGATTTTCGATGCATACATCGTACTTAACGATAATGCTGAAACTTCCTTTGAATTTGCCCAAAAAATCTTGAAAAGTAATGGAAAATAAACCTACCCATAGCAATATTGAAATCAGAAATCAGATTTATTCCATACGCGGAAAGCAGGTGATGCTGGACAGCAGCCTGGCTTCCTTGTATCAGGTGGAAACAAAGAATCTCAACAAAGCCGTAAAAAGAAATACGGAAAGATTTCCTTTATCATTTTGTTTTCAACTCAATGAAGAGGAAGCGGAAATCTTGAGGTTCCAAATTGGAACCTCAAAATTGAGTTACGGGGGAAGACGTTATCTCCCTTATGTTTTTACCGAACAGGGTATTGCTATGGCATCTGCTGTACTTCGCTCCGATATTGCAATTAAAATCAGTGTGGAAATTATGGAAGCCTTTGTAGAAATGCGCAGAGTGCTTATAAGCAATGCGTCGCTTTTTCATCGATTGGATAATATTGAACTGAAACAATTAAAAGCTGACCAAAAATTTGAAGAAATCTTCAAGGCTATGGAAACCGATAAGCTGTACAGCGAAAAAGGGATTTTCTATAACGGGCAGGTTTTTGATGCCTATGTCTTTGTTTCCGATATTATCCGAACTGCCAAAAGCTCCATTATACTTCTGGATAATTATGTAGATGACACTGTACTAACTTTATTGGGTAAACGAAGCAATGATGTTACTGCAACTATCTACACCAAAAATATCAGCAGTCAGCTACGGCTGGATTTACAGCGATACAACAGCCAGTATCCACACATTGAAATTGAAATATTCTCTGATGCTCACGACCGTTTTTTGATAATCGACGATGTGGAACTTTATCATATTGGAGCCTCGCTCAAAGACCTGGGCAAAAAATGGTTTGCCTTTTCACGAATGGATATTGAGGCTGGAAGGATGCTGCAAATTTTAAATAATCAATAAATATTTAAGTTAAGAAAGCAGTTTCAGGTTTTATAATCAGTCTACTTATCCAAATTTAATACCTGAAAGATATGTCCAAACAATAAATAGAATCTGTAATGGTAATCTAAACCATAGGTATGTTAAATCGTTTCCATCAAAAGTTCCTTTCTGGTAGTCAATATGCTTTACAGCTGCAAAAATATTTGCAGGAAATACAAGTATGAAAAATGCGATTAAAAGCAACGCTGAAATTAACCTTAAATTCGGAAGAAAAAGTCCGATAGCAAAAACAATTTCAATAATGCCTGTCAAATAAACGGCTTCTTTTTTAAATGGAATAAATTCCGGTAGCATCATCGTCATACCTTTTGTAAAAACAAAGTGTCCGACTGCCGTAAAAACTAGCATTCCAGACATTGCTACTCTTCCTGAGAAGGAAAAATCATAAATACCACGAAAAATTTTGGTGCCAAAAAGGGCAAACACAAATACCAAAAGCAACACTATTAAAGGTTTCATATATATTATTTTATTGCAAAAATCGACTTATTTACAAAATGAAACAATGAACCCAAGTTAAGAAATGCAAAACATTCACAAATACCAACGAAAAATTTATGAGTAAATACGTTTCCGTATTCTGCTCAGTGCTTGAGGGGTAATACCTATATATGAAGCAATATATTTTAGCGGAATTTCTTTCATTAATTGCGGCTGTTCGCTAAATAAATTCAGATAACGCTGTTCGGCAGTTTCGTTCAGAAGAGAAAGCTCTCTTTTGGATTTATCGAGAAATAAATTTTCACTTGCTTGTCGTCCAATGGCATTACCAATTTCAGTTTCTGCATAAATATTCTGCAGATCACTATATGTTAATCTCCAAAGTGTTGTTTTTGTCAGTGTTTCTATGTTGTAAATAGATGGTGTTTGGGTTAGAAACGAATTATACCCACTTACAAAGTTATGCCTAAAAACAAAAGCAAAGGTCAGGTCATTTTCTTCTTTTGGAATATAGAAACGCATAATCCCTGTTTCAATAAATGAAAGGTATTTTTCTGTTTGCCCTACTGTCAAAAGATGATGATTTTTAGGAAATTCCTGCTTTATGAGCTTTGAAGAGAAAAATTCCCAGTCTTTGTCTGTTAGTTTAACTGCCTTTTCAAAATATTGTCGTATTTGTTCCATTATTCATTATTCCAATTTTCGGTTAGCCTAAACATTAGATTCCTATTGATTAGAGCTTATTTTGTATTGGCACAAAATTACAAATTAATTCTTTCGACACTTAGGCTTTATGCCAAATTCTACCTCTCAAAGCCATAGCCAGACACTTATGCAAAGGGTTTTATGTACCGCTGTAATTTTAGCATTTAAGTAGAATTCTAAACAAAATATAGTATGGATTTACAGCAAAAAGAGATATCGTATTTCAAATTACGACTGCAAGAATTATTAAATGCCAGTTTCCCTGAAAAAGCTAACGACCAAAAGTTTATTGAACAGCGTTCCTCAAGGGCGGCCAACGCTTATGAAGCCGCATTCAATTCAGGAAACAGTATTGCACAATGCATTGAAATAGCAAATTACATCCTGTTTGAAAACCTATATTTCTCAAGGTTTGACACTATTTTTCAAGTTGTGTGCAATGAATTTGACACCATAATGGCAGACGAGGAATTACGTCCATTTGCTTTTAAAATGCTTCCAATCTGTGCGCCTGTGTTTTTCAGCTATGAGCTGACTGACGACTTCGCATACGGTTATGAGTTTACTCTGCTCTATACCGAACTAACGGGAACTATCGCTATATGGATACAAGAAAATGGGCTTCAGTAAAAAGCAGCATCTCCAGCAGAACATCGATGCCCTGCGAATTGCTTTTAAACTGGAGAACGAGAACAGACAAGCCTCCGAAGGAGAAAGACTGCTAATGATGCAATACAGCGGATTTGGCGGTCTTAAATTCGTATTGAATCCCATAGCGGACGAAAATGACATCAATAATTGGAAAAAAAGCGAACAAGAACTTTTTCCAATGACCCTGCAACTATACCAGCTGCTTAAAGAAAATTCCCAAGACCAAAAGCAATACCGCAGGTATGTGGATAGCATGAAAAGCTCAGTTCTGACTGCTTTTTATACACCGTCTGAGGTCATAAATGCGATTTCCGCCGTCTTACTTGAAAGCGGCCTGAACATAGATAAATTCCTAGAACCCTCCGCTGGTATCGGCTCATTTGTAAAGTCTTTTTCAGAAAATCAAAAAGCCTATATCACCGCTTACGAAAAGGATCTGCTCACCGGCAAGATTTTAAAGCAGCTTTATCCCAAAAACAATATCCGTATTGCCGGTTTTGAAGAAATCCCCGAAAGGGAACAAAGCAGCTACGATGTAGTAGCCAGTAATATTCCTTTTGGGGATACATCCGTTTTTGATCTTTCTTATTCCAGAAGCAGAGACAATTCAAAAGTACAGGCAGCCCGAAGCCTTCACAATTACTTTTTTCTGAAAGGTTCGGACATGCTCCGCGAAGGCGGTCTTCTGGCTTATATTACATCGCAGGGTGTTCTCAACAGCCCGAAAAATGAGCCTATACGCAGGAAGCTCGTGCAGGACAACAATCTTATTTCGGTTGTTCGCCTGCCTAATAACCTGTTTACTGATTACGCTGGAACAGCAGTAGGAAGTGATCTGATTATCCTGCAGAAGGACACCGCAAAGCAGGGTCTGACCCCAAGAGAAAGTCTGTTTTGCCAAAGCACTCAGACAGAATACAATACACCGGGCAATGCACTCTTTCAGAACAATACAAGGATTATTCATACCGAACATAAATTAGGTACTGACCCCTATGGGCAGCCTGCATTAATTTACATGCACAAAGACGGCCTTGAGGGGATTGCCAAAGACTTGAAAGAAATGCTTTCCGATGATTTTGGAAAGTATCTGGATGCAGATTTATATAAAGGACAGCGCAGCGAAAAACCTATGATACAAATTCCGACTGAAACAACTGCTGTGCCTGCTGTTTTCAAACCAATCAGCAGTATACAAAATTCTCTATCTACAGCCCCTGTAACCACTATCGAAAGGCAGCAGTATTCAAAACAGTTAAGCATTTTTGACCTTTTTGAAAATGTGGATAAACCTGTAAATTTAACTGACACACCCAAAGCAGCTCCCAAAACAAAAAGGCAAAACGTTAAAAAAAGCAGCAGTGCTATAGGCTGGCAAACCGACCTTTTCAGTGCGATGCCGCCACACTATACTCCTGTGGCTAATAATGCACACACAACAACCGATGATAAACAGAAAGCTATCGGCGGACTTTTTTCGAGCACTACTGGAAACAGCCTTTCCTCTACCCTGGTTATTCCAGAACCTGCCCCTTATAGCGGCGAACTGCAATCGTTCCATCGCAGCGACTGTCTTGTTGAAGATAATGGCTGGGTGGGTTATCTGAGAGATTTAGATGCATCGGGAGGCATGCCTCTTTTTTACCCTTTGCAGCTGCCGGCTTTGCAGAAATCAAGAGCTGAAGCTTATATCGCTTTACGTGATGTTTACCAAAAGCTATACAGCAAAGAGGCAGCGCTTCAGATTGAACAAAAAGAAGAAAGGGAAAACCTAAATCTTCTTTATGATGCTTTTGTCCACAAATACGGCAGCCTAAATAATGCAGATAATATAAAGCTTATCAAGACTGATAGCTCTGGCAGGGAAATCCCCTATCTGGAACGTGTAGTTGGAGGCGTTGTACACAAAGCCGATATATTCAGTCGTCCTGTAAGTTTCTCCACATTAACAATAGCTGCAGACAATCCTGAGGAAGCGCTGTCAGCATCGCTAAACAAATATGGAATTGTCGATTTAGGCTATATGTCTGAAATTAGCGGCATAGCTGATGATGTTTTGAAAGATGCATTACAAGGTCGTGTTTACTACAATCCCCTACAAAAGCAATACGAAATATCTGAGCGCTGGATTGCAGGCAACGTAGTGGAAAAAGCCCGAGAGCTCAAAGCTTATCTCCAAATTAATCCCGAAGATACCCAAGCCCAGACAAGCCTTGACGCTTTGGATAAAGCGCGACCGCGACAAATAGAATTTGAGGAACTCGATTTTAATTTGGGGGAGCGTTGGATACCCACAGACCTTTATGCACGTTTTGCTTCACATCTTTTCGATGCAGATGTAAATGTAAATTACTCGGAAAGCTCCGATGACTTTTCGGTAAAGTGTCATCAGGGGAATTTACATATACGGGAAAAATATGCTGTCAAAGCTGAAAGCCGGACATTTGATGGTATTGCCCTTCTCAAACATGCCCTTGTCAATACCACTCCCGACATTACAAAAAAAATAATGGTTGGCAATCACGAGGTCAAAGTACGGGACATGGATTCCATACAAATGGCCAATACCAAGATCGATGAAATCCGTACCGCTTTTACCGATTGGCTGCACTCCCAAAACGATGAGTTTAAAGACAGGCTGACGGGCCAGTACAATGACACTTTTAACTGTTTTGTCCGACCAGGTTATGACGGAAGCCATCAGGATTTTCCAGGATTGGACCGTAAAGCATTAGGGATTGAAGACCTTTATTCAAGTCAAAAGGACACAGTTTGGATGATAAAGCTCAATAACGGTGCTATCTGCGACCACGAAGTAGGTGCAGGAAAAACACTCGTAATGTGCACAGCTGCCCAAGAAATGAAGCGGTTGGGATTATCCAACAAGCCTATGATTATCGGACTTAAAAGCAATGTTCACGAAATTGCAGAAGCTTACCGTACTGGCTATCCGCATGCCAAAATTCTGTTTCCGGGAAAAGAAGACTTTACACCGCAAAAACGGATGCGGATTTTCGGGAATATTAAAAACAATGATTGGGATTGTGTTATCCTGACTCATGACCAATTCGGTATGATACCGCAGTCGCCCGAAATACAAAAGGAAATTCTACAAATAGAATTGGACAGCGTGGAGCGTAATCTCGACACGCTCCAAGCACAGGGCAAGGAAGTTACCAGAGGCATGCTTGCCGGAGTAATTAAACGGAAAGAAAATCTTGAAGTAAAACTAAAAACCCTGCAGCACGATATTGAAACCCGCAAAGATGATGTGGTGGACTTTAAGATGATGGGCATCGACCATTTATTCATTGATGAAAGCCACCAATTCAAAAACCTGATGTTTAATACAAGACACACAAGGGTTGCCGGATTGGGTAACGTGGACGGAAGCCAAAAGGCAGTAAACCTTTTGTTTGCTATCCGTACTATTCAGGAACGCATCAATGCTGATATGGGGGCAACCTTTCTTTCAGGCACAACTATCAGCAATTCATTAACTGAGCTGTACCTGCTGTTCAAATACCTGAGGCCTCGGGCGATGGAAAAACAAGGCATCCACTCTTTTGATGCGTGGGCGGCTATCTATGCAAGGAAAACGACCGATTATGAGCTTTCTGTGGCCAACAATATCGTAGCAAAAGAACGTTTCCGATACTTTATCAAAGTGCCGGAACTGGCTCAATTTTACTCGGAAATCACGGATTACAGGACAGCAAAAGATATAGGCATTGACCGTCCTGATAAGAATGAGGTCTTGTATAATATACCGCCAACTCCAGATCAGGAAGATTTTATCAAAAAACTGATGGAGTTTGCCAAAACAGGAAATGCCGAACTGTTGGGCAGAGCTCCGCTAAATCAAAGAGAAGAAAAAGCAAAAATGCTCATCGCTACAGACTATGCCCGCAAGATGTCGCTGGATATGCGTATGGTAAGCGGCAGGTATGAAGACCACCCTGACAGCAAGGCTTCACATTGCGCGGCAAACATTGCCAAGTATTATAACTTATACAACGCACAGAAAGGAACCCAGTTTGTATTCTCCGATCTGGGTACCTACAAGCCTGGCGAATGGAATGTATATTCCGAAATCAAACGCAAACTGGTGGAAGACCACGGCATGCGTCCAAACGAAGTGCGGTTTATACAGGAAGCCAAAACCGATAAACAGCGTAAGGATATTATCAAGGGGATGAACGAGGGAAAAATCCGGGTGCTTTTTGGTTCAACAAGCATGCTGGGAACGGGAGTCAACGCGCAGAAAAGAGCTGTTGCCGTTCATCATCTGGATACGCCTTGGCGGCCAAGCGACCTTGCCCAAAGGGACGGTCGTGCAGTGCGAAAAGGCAATGATATTGCTAAGTTCTTTGCCGATAACAAAGTAGATGTTATCATCTATGCAGTAGAGAAATCTCTGGACAGCTATAAATTTAACCTGTTATACAATAAACAGCTATTTATAGACCAGCTAAAAAACAATAAACTCGGCAAACGGACGATTGACGAAGGGAGTATGGATGAAAAATCAGGAATGAACTTTTCGGAATACGTGGCCATTCTTTCGGGAAATACAGACCTTCTGGATAAAGCTAAACTGGAAAAACAGATAGGAGGGCTAGAAAGCGAGAAACAGGCCTTCAGCCGTTCTAAGTTCACTGCTAAATACAAGCTGCAGGATTATACAGAATTACTTGAAAATGCTCAATCCCGTTTTAACCGAATGAATCTTGACTGGGAAAACTTGCAGCGGCGCATACAAAAATGTTCGGATGGCACTATGGAAAATCCTCTGCGATTGGAGGGGCTGAATTCCAATGCAGATAGCAGACAAATCGGTTTAAAGCTCAACGAGATTGCAGAGAAAGCCCGTACCGCAGGTCAGTATGAAGAAATTGGCAGCTTGTACGGATTTACGCTATTGGTCAAAACAGAAATATCCGAAAAAGAAGGTGTTGATATGCGTATAAACCGATTTTTAGTGCAAGGTGAAGGCAATATTAAATATACCTATAACAATGGTATAATAGCTAAAGATGAAAAGCTGGCTGCCGCGAACTTTCTTAATGCACTGGAAAAATTGCCAAGTTATATCGAACAGGAAAAAAAGAAGATTACTGAAATACAAAAAGACCTGCCTGTTCTTCAGCAAGTGATAAACGGCCACTGGTCTAAAGAAAACCGGTTAAGTGAACTCAAAACGGAGCTTGCTGCCATTGAACGAAAAATACAGTTGTCCATCACTCCGGAAACCAAACAAGAACCCGCAGAACAGACAGAAAATCAGCATGAGACACCACAGATTTCCCAGGATATTGTTCATACAAACGCTATCCATACCTCTAGAGGGTTATTGTAGTATTTAAAATTAGACATGCCTAATTTTAAATACTTTTTAATGCTGTTATTACGCTTTTAGAATTAGTCAAAAAAGAGCTGTGATATATTTGCAAACTTAACTTATACTGTCATTCACTCACTCTTCTTGCCACTGTCCTTTTGCAGCAGATGCTTTAAATTGGGATCATTCTTTATGCGCTCCAATTCGCTTTCGATAACCATTACAATATCTGTTTTTATCTGTCTGTAATTGCCGTCAATTGCCTTCTTCATATTATCTTTCCCGTTTTTATTAATAAAAGATAAGATTTCTGGTATTTTTTTATATGCTTTGGTTTCCGAAGCAACCTTTTTATTATCCACGACAATTTCAGCGTGAAATATTTTCTGTTCGATGCGTTCTTCAAAATTGTCCGATACAGCACCAACAAAAAAACCTTGTGTTAAGGTGGATATTTTGGAAGCAGGTATAAGGCTGTCCAATTGTGTAGATATCGAAGTTGATGTGTCGTTGCGGTTGATGCTCATACTCTGTCTTTTCTGCAACACTTTTCCGAACCGCTCGGAAAGGCTTTTGGCAGTTTCTCCTACCACCTGACCGCTAAAAATATTACCTACAGTATTCTGGATTACCTTACTCTCTTTATCGCCGTAATCCCTTGCCAGCTGAGAATAATCCTGAAACCCTAAACATACTGCCACCTTGTTGCTTCTTGCAGTTGCAATAAGGTTATCCAATCCTCGAAAATAGATGGTGGGAAGCTCATCAATGATGACCGAACTTTTCAACTGTCCCTTCTTATTAATCAGCTTTATTATGCGGGAATTGTACAATCCCAGTGCGGCTGAGTAAATATTTTGGCGGTCAGGATTATTACCTACGCATAAAATCTTAGGCGCTTTAGGATTATTGATGTCCAATGAAAAATCATTGCCTGTCATAACCCAATAAAGCTGCGGTGAAATCATTCTTGACAGAGGAATTTTTGCAGAAGCTATTTGTCCTTGTAATTGGTCTTGTGCCCCGCCCTGCCATGCATCCATAAATGGCGACAGATAGTTTTCCAAATCGGGATAGGAGGTTAAAATAGTAAATACGTCTGAATATTTTTTATTCAAGAGTTCAATAGCGTGAGGGAAAGTACAATACTTACCGCCGTCATAGATTTTTAGATACCAAATAATGGCAGCCAGAAGAATGATGGGACTTTCCACAAAAAAGTCTCCCTGCTTTTGTATCCATGACCTGTTCAGGTTCAGCATTATGGTATACGCAGCCTCATAGGCATCGGATATATCTGTCATAAAATCAGGATTAAGAGGATTACATCTGTGGCTCCTGCGCGGATCGTCAAAGTTGATAACGTAGAATTTAGGCTGCACTTCGTATTTATCCCGATGCTTCAATAAATGATTGTAGGCAATGGTAGAAAGGTCATCAAATTTAAAATCGTAAATGTACATACTAAAACCTTTCTCAATCTGCTGCTTGATGTAATTGTTTACGATTGCATACGACTTTCCCGAACCCGGAGTTCCTAACACAATTGAGGCTCGAAAGGGATTTACAATATTTATCCAGCCATTGTTCCATTTTCCCTTGTAATAAAACTTTGTGGGAAGATTGACAGAATATTCGTTTTCCATCAATGCAGTTTCCTGCATGAAACTTTCGTTCTCGTTGTTGAAAACATCCTCCATGAGATTGCTGCGAAGCAAGCGGCTCATCCATACACCGGCTACCATTAAAGCAATATAACCTAAACCGGTTGTAAGCATATAAAAAAGTGCCGCAGTAGTTATTGACAGCTTTAATAAAGGGGTGTTCAGAAAAAACAGAACAAAACCAATTGTCAAAGCAGTATAAATTTTAGACCATGTTATCTTTTGGTTCTTAACTCCCTTTGAACCCAAACAGCTTAAAGCCAATAAAATTAAGGCATATAGTTTGGTATTTAAAGTATGCGAAAACAATCCCGCCGTACGCTGAAAATTGTCTAATATTTTGTTGATTATCTCTATAGTCCAGCCGTGCTCTATAAAGTAACCGCAGCAATACCAATAAAGGTGCATCAGTACCAGAAGGATACTAACTGCCCGCATAAAAGCCATAATTTTAGCAAGTCCTCTTAAATCATCCTCTCCCTGCATTATTTTATTTTTTTAATGTTCGGGCTTGAATTTAAAGGGTATGCCGCTTGGCTTTAAGAATGTGGCAGTAAATCACTGTGAGTGGCAATATTTAGCGTTTTGTTTCCTGCTAAGACATCATATTGAACCAAGAACACTTTTTTGTATATTTACTTTTTAATATGTAAGATGAAATTTGACAAATATTTCCCGACTGAACAGCTAACTCCCTACATCAAATATTTTGTAGTGTCGGAGAATGAATTTGAAAATGAGTATAAAGTTTTTCCTTCATCAGGACTTGTTATTGGATTTCAATATAAAGGAGTGCTTGCCGCTATAAAAAACAACAGTGAAAGCAAGCTGGCAGCAGCAGGAATAACAGGACTTACTGACAGCTGCAAAATCTTCAAAAATTCGTCAAATACAGGGACTGTATTAGTTTACTTCACTGAAATCGGCTTTACTCATTTTGCTTCACATCCTGCCAACGAACTCTTTAACTTAAGCCTTTCACTTGATGATGTTTTTGATAAAAACAGCATAACTGAAGTAGAAGAGAAATTAGCAGCGGCCGATACGGACAAACTTCGAATAAAAATAGTTGAGCAGTTTTTAGCCTCTCAGCTCAAAGACGTTCAAACAGATAAATTAATTGTTGAAGCCGTGAAACTTATTTATCAAAGTAATGGAACTATACGCATAAAAGAGTTGAACGAAAAGTTATGTATCAGCCAAAGTCCATTTGAAAAACGGTTTAGAAAAGTGGTTGGAACAACAGCTAAAAAATTTGCTTCCATTGTTCGTTTTAATACTGTTCTTGACAATCTGAGCCAAACTAAAACATTAACTGAAATCTGCTACCAGAATAATTTTTTCGACCAAGCTCACTTTACAAAAGATTTCAAACAATTTACAGGCGACACTCCCGAAAATTTCAAACGCTTCTTATAAAAAAACGATTTTTTACAATTACAGGTTATTTGATCATCACATCTTTGCATTGCAATCGTAATGTAAGGACAATGATAAAATCAATTCTAAAACCGGCAGTCGTATTCTCCAGTTTAAGCATTATGGTCACATGTAATTCAGTAAATAGTTTAATAATTAAAAAGCAAGAAAAAATGTTTACAGCAGAACAAATCAAAACAGCCCACAGCAAAGTAAAATCAGGTGCAGACTTTCCTTCATACATCAAGGAAATTAAGTTATTCGGAGTTACTCACTATGAAGCTTATGTAAGCGATGGTCATATTGACTATCACAGCGGAAGCGATTATACAGAAACCGTTGCGGCAAAGTATGAAGCATTAAAAATTGCTGACACGCCAAAAACAGAAGAATTTAAAGCAGAATTACTTGCTCATCAGCAAGGCAGAACAGACTATCTGACTTTCATAAAAATGTGCGCAGACACAGGAATTGAAAAATGGGAAATCTGTATGGACAAAATGACCTGCACATATTTCGACAAGTGTGGAAACGAAATTCTGGTTGAAGAAATTCCGCAAAATTAGAACTGTGAAAGATTTACTTTCAAAAGAATGGAATGATGACTCTGTCATCGTTCCATCACATAAAAATGAGCAATTTCAAAGCCAGGGAAATAAACTTAAAGTAATTGTTCCAACCACTTTAACAAACAATCAATTTGGGTTATATGAAATAGAAATGGAAGCAAATGCAAGAGGCCCGAAATTGCATTATCATAAACATATAGACGAAACATTTATAATTCATCAAGGAATTTTGACTGTTCTGACAGCCAAAGGCGAAGTAACAGCGGAAGCAGGAACTGTAATACATATACCAAAATTTTCAGTTCACGGTTATAACAATAATTCTGATGGAATTGTGAAAATGACAATGATTTTTAATCCAGGATTTGACAGGGAAGATTTTTTCAGAAATATGTATCAAATGCTTGACAAAGCTCCACACGATCTATCGGCTTTTCAAAGATTGTATCTCCAAAATGACAGTTATTCTCTGAACTGCGATGATTTGATACCTTTATTAAAATAGATTTAAATAGGCTGACTTTCTTTATTAATACAAAAAGATTAAACGCAGATCTGAAACAAAACTGCTTCAGTTTAATTCTTTTTCCTGCGTTTATTCTTTTTTTTCATTTTATTGGCAAAATTCTGTTCTTCATAATCTTCTCCCTGCCCTTCGGGCAATAATCCGCCCAAAACTTCAATCAAACCATCTTCACATCTGTCCGCAGCTAAGAAGTCAAACAAATGATGTGGTTCTTCCACAGGAAAATCAGCATTATTTGATGTGGATATTTTAGATTGCACCTTAACGGTTCCTTTAATTTCAGCGGAGAAATTATTGTTCCAATAATCATTAAAATTATTGGCAGAAAGCTCTTTACCTAATCGTGAGCCGTTCCACACTGTTTTAGAATTTTGGTCTATAAAGGTGATTCCATAAAGACGTCCTGTGCCATTTCTGCGTATCACAACGTTAATGCCTTGTTCGCTTAACCGTTTTTTAAAAGCCTGCTCGTCACCTGCTGATTTTAGGGCAATGTTAATAGCAGATTTAACAGCCGGCTTTGCCGGGTGGTCTTTTAAAGATTCTCTGCATTTCGCATAATGTAATTCCAAAGCCGCCAGTCCAGCATTTTTTCCGAATAAAGAAGCCTTGATTGGATGTCCTGCTCTTTCGCCTTTTGCATTTAAAGGAATATATAATAAACCCTGTTGCATTTTTCCCTTCAGCTCGCCCTGCACTTTTTCGGTGGCAACATTAAAAAGAGAAAGCAGGGCATTATATTCTCCCAAAGTTTGGTACTGATAATAGTTCGGCAGATAACGCACTATTGAAGCTATCTGACTCTTGACATCACCTGCCCTATAATCTACCGGGCAGAAAACCTTGTGGTTTTGCTTGTGTTCTTTATCTGTTGCAGGTATTAATCCATATTTGCTTTCCAATTTACGGCACACATTCATGGAGCGTATTTTTTCAAACTTATCCGAAATTTTTTTGCCTTCTTCATCAATGCAGACAGAAACTATATGAATATGGCTGCGGTCAATATCAGTATGCTTGAACACCACATAAGGCTGCAGTCCGTAACCCATCTCCTGCATATATGCTTCTGCCATTTGCCTGTATCTGCTGTCGCTTACCTTATCTTTCGGATCGGGATTGAGTGAGATATGCAGGGTATGTTTCTGTGTATTTCGGTTGGCAATGAGATAAGGAGCAAAAGATTGGGCTAATAGCGCGGCGGAGAAGTGACCGTTTGCCGTTTCAATCATCTTATTGCAAAACAGAATCTGACCTTTTTCATTCTCTACTTTCAGCTGATTGTATGCCAGTACGCGGTATAAATTTGCGCTTCTTTCGATTTTTGCTATCATTTCTATGGCTTTTTTTTAAGGTATTTTGATTCAAATTCGTTGGTTATCTGAATGATTTTCTGACATAGCGCCGCCATTTCAGCGGTCTGTCTTTCTAATTTATAGAGAAAAGCGGCTGCCTTTTTCTCGGAAAAATGACGGTACAACAATTTTACGATTTGATTATAGTTCACCCCTACCGACCGGAACTGACTATGAAACGAAGTCAGCCGCATATAAAAATCAACTGTTCCTTTGTCAATTTTAACCGATTTCATCTCTTTATTGAACAGCAGCGAAATGATAAATTTTGCTTTATTGGGCATTCCCGACTCTTCATACAGCGATAACAGCTCAGCATTTTCCTTTTCATTCAGACGAAAAATATGCCTGTATATGCTCGGATCAATTTTGGGATTTCTACCCCCTCTGCCTCTTGTAATTTTATTTCTTTCTTTCATCTCAAATCTATTTAAATTCTGCAAAAAAAACTGACTTCGGAAGTTTTTTCCAGCCCCCGGCAGGGCAAGTTGTTTTGAGGCGCTATTCGAATTTCGAGTGCCTCAAAACACAACTTGCCGTGTTCTGGTGAACACAAAAATCCGCCCTACGGGACAGATTAAAGCCAACAGGGAAAACGGCATTATGCCGTTACAGTTATCAACCCTCTTTGCAAAAGTCCGTTCATAAAAATTCATCTTACAAAGTAAAGTCTTGTTTATAAAAGGGCTGTCATATAGTCAAGTGCCAAACACTTCATTTGAGCACCAAGCAGTGCCACATCCATAAATTGCAGTCAAATAGATTAGTTCTTTGTCTCTGAATGCCGGCAGGAAGACTGTCAGATGGCAATTCAAGAGAAATGTTTGGAGTCCATCTTAGAATTCATTTCATCCTGCTTTCCTGCTTTCCAGACTTCAGGAATGCAAGAATGCAAGAATGCATGAGCGCTGCAATGACGGAAAGCTGGATGGCTGCATGGCATGCTGTAAGAATGTATTGTCCTATTAGCGGCATGATTTGCTGGCAGCATGATCGGAAGAACGACGATAATTCTGATTTATTATAAACAAGACTGAATGCAGAAATGCTTTACTTAAAAAAAGCAGGCAGTCAGATATGCCTGAAAGACATCAAGCTCGAATGTAAACTTTAAATTAAAAAAATATGAGCACAAAGAAACCTCTGTTTATCGCCTTTTCATCTCAAAAAGGAGGTGTCGGCAAAAGTACATTTACAACACTTGTGGCAAGCGTGATGCACTACCGACTGGGCTACAACATAGCCGTATTTGATGCGGATTTTCCACAGCACAGCCTTGTAAAAATGAAGGCAAGGGATTTGGCAATGGTAATGGAGAACGAAGCTTTGAAAAAGCAGGCGTATAAACAGTTTACTGCCATCAACAAAAAAGCTTATCCCATTACGCCGTGTAAAGCAGACAACGTATTGGAAGCAGCCCACACGTTTGTAAATGATTCCCCTATTGCTGTTGATATGGTATTTTTTGACCTTCCGGGAACCGTAAACACACCAGGTATTCTGAAGGCGCTGGCGGGAATGCACCATATTTTTACCCCGATCACGGCGGATCGTGTGGTAATGGAAAGCACATTGATTTTCACACAGCTTCTGCAGGATGTGATTATGAAAAAAGGTGAAACTTCCATAAAAACTATTAACCTGTTCTGGAACCAGGTAGACGGCAGGGAAAGCACACCCTTATATCAGGTGTACAACCAGCTGATTAAAAAATTAGGGTTAAGTCTGATGCAAAGCCAAATTAAGAACGGCACACGTTTTCGAAAAGAAAGTGAAGCGGACAGCAAAACCGTTTTCCGTTCCACTGTAATGCCTGCAGATGAACGGTTGATGAAAGCCTGCCGGCTGGATCTGTTTATAAATGAATTTTTAAAAATTATCCAATTATAGTGGTATGAAAAAAGAAAGTATAAGAAAACCCACACCGGACATTAATGAAGAGATGATGATGGATCTCATGGTCGACGGCGTAAAAAAAGAAGGGATAAAGTTTCCGCCCAAACCAATCCAGGTGCAGGAAAAGCAAGATATGCAGCAGGAGAAACTACTGCCTGCTAAACCTTTGCAAAAGGAAAAGAACCGAACAAAAAAAAGTCTTGAGGGAAATTATGGCGACCATTTTTTGAAAACCCATTCAATGACCAAGCGCGGAGATAAGGGCATTTACATCCGTCAGGAATATCACGAGCGTTTATCACGCATTGTGCAGGTGATAGGCAGAGATCAGATACCGCTGTACGCCTATCTCGACAATATTCTAGAACATCATTTTGAAGTATTTGAAAAGGCAATTACTGAAGATTTTAATGAGAAATTTAAACCCATTTTTTAAAATGTATGATTATGAAAAATTTATTTAAGAAAACCAAGCAGCCTGTTCAAATCAGGCAATACAAAGACATTTTTTTACAGCCTACAGAATTTTTGGCTAGAAATGGCAAGTCGGTTTATATCAGTGAGGAGTTCCACAATAACATATTGCGTATTGTTTTTATTCTCGGTGATGGAAAAATCACAATTTCCGATTACCTGTACAATGTGCTTAAGCAGCATTTTCAGGAATTTGGAGAGGATATAAAAACACTGCATATTGAAAAACAAAAACCAATCCTGTGATTATGGAAACAGTAATTGTGGTATGCCTGGCAATAGTTATTCTACTTCTTATACATGAGAAGATTGTTATTAATAAAAGTTCAAGACAGCAGGAGCTTAAACAGAAAAAAGTTAACCAAAACCTGCCGGATATCATGGGGCAGCCAAAGCCTGTAAGAAGCCGTTCAGGTCCAAAGAATGCCAAGAAGCGACAAATCTTGAAAACAGGGATAAATCACGATAATTTAGACATTGAATACTACGAAAATGGAAACGCAGATATTCAAATTCCTCAGAACCGGTTCAAGGATGCTGTGATAAATGCACCTGATTTAGAGCAGGAAGAAGAAGAATGGAACAGTTATGGAATATACGGCACTGATGACGGTTTTGCCCAAGGGGTTACCTTCGAAGAATTAAGCTCCGTGGGGATGATGCTTCAAAAAGACAAATTGGAGCCGTCTCAGCAGGAAACAGCGATAGCTTTAGTTCAGAAAATACAAGGAACCGAATTATTCAGTCTGCTTGAAAATTCCATTGAAAGTGCCTCCCGTAAAATAGCAGAGCTGCTGGACGGGAGCCTTTCTTCTGAAAAACAATACGTCCCTTTCGATTTGCGGAAGGATGATTTAAATGATTTTAATATTGGGGATTTTGTCTAAGGATAACAATCCCCTTTATTATGTAATAAACAATGCATCATGGAAAAGATACTGCCCAAAATAAACATAGAAGGAACCGAATTTATCATTGACGTGCTGAAAGAAGAATTGATAGAAAAAGCGAATTCTCAAAATCGCATCAATATTAATGACATGCTTTATGTAGGATCAGGTTACAATTTTCAATATGATACGAACACTAAGAACTTGGCCGGTTTGGAATCATTTAACGATTTAACAAATAATGGACACATAAAAGACATCAGTATCCCTAACCTTACACAGCTTGATCCTATATCAATGGCTAAAAAATACAATACAGCAATAGAACATGTCAGGGGTAAAACGGATTTTGAGCTTACCATCAAACCGGGAAGCATGCTCGATTTGAGATGGAACAAAAAAACACTGCCTACATTAGAAATTGCTGGACATCCTTTTTCTGTTGACATGGAAATGAACTTACTGCGTCCAAAAGATGACTTCAAATCCAAGGGTATCAGACTTGAGCAGATCAGGGAGTATTACGACCGCTCTTCACAAGCCTATATTATTCCATACAATCCGAAAACACATGAATTCCAGGAAATAGACCATCTTACGATCAGCGCGCTGCCTAAAGAAATTATAGTGGTAAAGTTCCCGCATCTTCAAGAACTGGACAGGGTTGGATGGAACACAAAATATGGGTTTGGACCCGCCCACTGTATAAAAGAAAAGGATTTTAAACTTCATTTTAAAGCCCTTACCCTGCCTTGGGAGCAAACAAATATTCCAAACAGCATTAAGCTCAACCTGGAGCAGAAGAAGCTTAAGGAAAATAATAAACCAATAGTTCAGGAATTGCCTAATGCAGAATTAAAAGCAAAAAAGAGAAGAAAATTTTAGCATCTTCACTTCAAAACACGAACGCCGTAACCAAAAAGTTACGGCGTTTTTTATGTCTGGACTTCTTGTTGCAGTGCCGCTCAATGCCAAGTAATCCTCCTGGATTCCAACTTATTACAACATGCCTCTTTTCATAACACTTTTGCTGCTGAACCCCGCGTACTGCGGGAAAACAGTAACAGCTAAAGTGTTTAAATCATGGAAAAGCAAAGAAAAAAAATCCTGCCGGCAGCATTCATAGCGCTGTCATTTTTAAAGTTATCTGCCCAGGGAAACGGCACAGCCGGAATCACCGAAGCCACCCAGATGGTTACCTCTTATTTTGATCCCGCCACCCAGCTCATCTATGCCATAGGCGCAGTGGTCGGCCTGATAGGCGGAGTTAAAGTGTACAACAAATTCAGCAGCGGGGACCCAGACACGAGCAAGACCGCCGCCAGCTGGTTTGGCGCCTGTATCTTCCTTATTGTAGCAGCCACTATCCTGCGTTCTTTCTTCCTTTAATCCAATGTTTTATGATCAATTACAACATCAACAAAGGCATCGGAAGAACCGTTGAGTTCAGGGGACTCAAGTCGCAGTACCTGTTCATTTTTGCCGGAGGACTCCTTGGAAACCTTATTCTGGTTATGATACTCTACATGGCCGGGACCAGTTCTTACATCTGTCTTTTTCTTGCCGTGGGCGGTGCCTCATTGATAGTATGGCAGACCTTCTCAATGAACAGAAAGTATGGAGAGCACGGACTGATGAAAATCGGTGCAAAAAAAAGACATCCCCGCTATATTATCTCGCGCAGAACCGTAAGAAGACTCCTGAAGTTCAATGCTAAAACAGCCTCAGTATGAGAAATAAAGCAAAAACTGCAACACTGGAAAGCAGGTTTCCCCTGCTGGCGGTTGAGAATAACTGCATTCTTTCCAAGGATGCGGATATAACCGCCTGCTTTGAAGTGCGGCTTCCGGAACTCTTCACTGTGGCTTCCTCCGATTATGAAGCGATTCATTCCGCCTGGCATAAGGCCGTTAAGACCCTGCCCGATTTTACGGTCGTCCACAAGCAGGACTGGTACATAAGGGAAAATTACGATCCTGAAATGGATAAGGAGGAACAGAGTTTTCTCTCCAGGTCCTATCAGCGCCATTTCAATGAGCGTCCGTTCCTGAACCATTACTGCTACCTGTTTCTGACCAAGACCAGTAAAGAGCGCATGCGGATGCAGAGCAATTTCTCATCGCTCTGCAGAGCTTCACTGATACCAAAAGAAATAAGGGATAAAGAAACAGTCCATCGTTTTATGGAAGCCGCAGCTCAGTTTGAACGCATTATAAACGATTGCGGGTTTGTCAAAATAAGCCGCATGAATGAAGCTGATATTATTGGATCCGAAGATACACAGGGGCTTTTGGAACAGTACCTGACCCTGTCACGGGAAGCCGGAACACCGCTTGAGGATATTGCACTGGGAAGCGAAGAGGTGCGAATAGGAAGCAAAAGGCTCTGCCTGCACACGCTTTCCGATACCGACGACCTGCCTTCATCTGTGTCAGCCGATACGCGATACGAAAAACTGTCCACAGACAGAAGTGACTGCAGGCTGTCCTTTGCCGCGCCTGCAGGGCTGCTGCTGAACTGCAACCACATCTATAACCAGTATCTGTTTTTGGACAACAGCGAGCAGAACCTGCAGAAGTTTGAAAAATCCGCTAAAAACATGCACTCCCTGGCACGTTACAGCCGGGCCAACCAGATCAACAAAGAGTGGATAGAGCGCTATCTGAACGAAGCCCATTCCTTCGGGCTCTCGTCAATCCGCGCTCACTTCAATATCATGGCATGGTCTGAGGACCCGTCCGAACTCAAACAGCTCAAAAACGACTGCGGCAGTTCGCTTGCTCTTATGGAATGCAAGCCAAGGCACAATACTACAGATACCGCCGCACTGTATTGGTCTGGCATGCCTGGAAATGCGGGAGATTTTCCAAGTGAGGAAAGTTTTTACACATTCATTGAACCTGCTTTGTGTTTCTTCACAGAGGAAACCAACTACCGTAATTCACCCTCTCCGTTCGGAATCAAAATGGCGGACAGGCTGACCGGGAAACCGATCCATCTGGACATTTCGGATCTGCCGATGAAACGCGGTATTATTACCAACCGCAACAAGTTTATACTCGGTCCCTCGGGAAGCGGAAAGTCATTTTTTACCAACCATATGGTAAGGCAGTATTATGAGCAGGGTGCGCACGTGCTGCTGGTGGATACTGGTAACTCCTATCAGGGTCTGTGCGAACTTATCAAAGGAAAAACCAAAGGAGAAGACGGCGTATACTTTACTTATACAGAGGATAATCCCATAGCCTTTAACCCTTTCTATACCGATGACGGAGTATTTGACATTGAAAAAAGAGAAAGCGTAAAGACCCTTATACTTACCCTCTGGAAACGTGATGACGAGCCTCCCACCCGATCGGAGGAAGTAGCATTATCCAATGCCGTGAGCGGTTATATCGAAAAGATCAAGCACAATGAATCCTGTCCATCTTTTAACGGCTTTTATGACTATGTACAGGGTGATTACCGAAAGGTGCTGATCGAAAAACAGGTCAGGGAAAAAGACTTTGATATTGCTAATTTTCTGAACGTTCTGGAGCCCTATTACAAAGGAGGCGAGTACGATTACCTGCTGAATTCCGACAGGCAGCTTGACCTGCTTTCCAAACGTTTTATAGTCTTCGAAATTGATGCTATCAAGGACCATAAAATCCTGTTTCCAATTGTGACAATCATCATCATGGAAGTATTCATCAATAAGATGAGAAGGCTTAAAGGCATACGAAAAATGATCCTTATTGAAGAGGCCTGGAAGGCTATTGCCAAGGAAGGTATGGCAGATTATCTCAAGTATCTTTTCAAGACTGTCCGTAAGTTCTTCGGCGAGGCTATTGTGGTAACCCAGGAAGTTGATGACATCATCAGGTCCCCTATTGTCAAGGAAAGCATCATCAACAATTCGGACTGCAAGATCCTCCTGGATCAGCGAAAATACATGAACAAGTTTGATGACATCCAGGCCATGCTGGGACTTACCGATAAGGAAAAAGCGCAGGTACTCTCCATCAATATGAACAATGACCCCTCACGTCTTTACAAGGAGGTATGGATCGGACTTGGAGGGATGCACTCAGCTGTTTATGCAACCGAAGTAAGCCTCGAAGAGTATATGTGCTACACAACTGAAGAAACCGAAAAAATGGAAGTAATGCAGCTTGCCATGGAACTTGGCGGCAATGTAGAGCTTGCCATTAAGCAGAACGCCATAAGGCGGCGCGGACAGGAAAAGCAATAGCAATAATCATTAATAATTTAAAAACAAAAAGATGAAAAAAATAGTATTTATGGTATCGGCGGCAATTATGTTTGCCGTCTCTCCCGCAGCAAAAGCACAGTTTGTAGTGACCGACCCGGCCAATCTTGCCTCGGGAATTCTCAACAGTGCCAATGAAATCATACAGACTTCCTCCACAGTGAGCAATGTGGTTAAAAATTTCAAGGAAGTCGAAAAGGTTTACAAGCAGGGCAAAGAGTATTACGACAAACTGCAGGCCATCAACAATCTGGTTAAAGATGCCCGCAAGGTACAGCAGACCGTACTTCTGGTGGGAGATGTATCGGAAATTTATGTACAGAATTTCGGCAGGATGCTCAGCGACCCTAATTTCTCTGCCAGGGAACTCACTGCCATTGCCAAGGGATATTCTGCCCTTCTGGGAGAAAGCACCGAGCTTTTGAAAGAACTCAAGCAGATTGTAACATCATCTAGCCTCTCGCTGAGCGACAAGGAACGCATGGACATTATCGACCGCGTATACAAAGAGGTAAAAGAGTACCACAGCCTTGTGCGCTATTATACCAATAAGAATATTTCAGTCAGCATCCTCAGGGCTAAGAAGCAGAACAGCACTAAAAGGGTGATGGAGCTCTACGGCACCCCAAACCAAAAATACTGGTAGAGATGGAATTCAATAATCTTCACCAGGTGCTGCGCTCTCTGTATGATGAAATGCTGCCGCTCTCCGCTGATATGGCGGCAGTAGCCAAAGGGCTGGCGGGGCTTGGGGCGCTGTTTTTTGTGGCCTTGAAAGTCTGGCAGGCGCTCAGCCGAGCAGAGCCTATCGATGCCTACCCGCTTCTGAGACCTTTTGCGCTTGGTCTCTGCATTATGTTTTTCCCCACTATTGTACTGGGCACAATAAACGCTGTTTTAAGCCCCATAGTACAGGGAACGCACAGCATTCTGGAAGATCAGGTATTGGACCTGAACGATCTGCAGGCAAAAAAGGACCTGCTGGAACATGAAGCGATGATCCGAAATCCTGAGACGGCCTATATGATATCGGACGCGGAATTCGACAAGAAACTCGACGAACTGGGCTGGTCGCCCTCAGACATAGGGACTATGGCCACGATGTATATGGACAGACATACCTATCAGATAGAGAAATTAATAAAGGAATGGTTTCGAAACCTGCTCGAAATCCTGTTTCAGGCGGCGGCGCTGGTTATCGATACCATACGGACGTTCTTTCTGATTGTGCTCTCGATTCTCGGTCCGATTGCATTTGCCATATCGGTCTGGGACGGTTTCCAGCCCACACTCACCCAGTGGATCACAAGATATGTCAGCGTTTATCTATGGCTTCCGGTCGCTGACCTTTTCAGCTCGATGCTGGCCAAAATTCAGTCCCTGATCATTGAAAGAGACATCGAAATGCTTGCCGATCCTGCCTTCATTCCAGACACCTCAAACACCGTGTACATTATTTTTATGATCATCGGCATCGTGGGCTATTTTACCATTCCGACAGTGACGGGCTGGATCATACAGGCAGGCGGAGCGGGGAACTTTTCACGAAACATCCATCAGACAGCCATGAAGTCCGGAAATATAGCAGGCGCCGGAGCAGGTTCCGCCGCTGGCAACATTGCCGGCAGACTGATCAATAAGTAACCAGTAAACATTCAGAAAATGGAATTTAAAACACTCAGAAATATAGAGAACAGTTTTCAGCAGATCAGGCTTTACGCCATTGTATTTGCCCTGCTCTGCGTTACAGTGACCGGATATGCCCTATGGAAATCGTACGGTTTTGCAGAGCAGCAGCGCCAGAAAATCTACGTGCTGGATAATGGCAAATCACTCATGCTTGCACTTGCCCAGGACGCCTCCATCAACCGCCCCGTGGAAGCCCGCGAGCACGTAAGGCGTTTTCACGAGCTTTTCTTTACGCTCGCTCCAGATAAAAATGCGATTGAAAGCAACATGAAAAGGGCTTTTAACCTTGCCGATAAAAGCGCCTTTGACTACTACAAAGACCTTTTGGAGAAAGGCTATTACGGCAGGATCATATCGGGCAATGTCCAGCAGCGTATTGAGATGGACAGTGTTGTGTGCAGTTTCGAGACATATCCTTACGCGGTAAGGAGCTATGCCCGTCAGATCATCATACGATCAAGCAACGTTACCAGACGAAGCCTGATAACTACCTGCCTTTTAGTAAACTCGGTGCGTTCTGACAATAACCCTCAGGGTTTTAACATCGAAAAGTTTTCCGTGCTGGAAAATAAGGACATAGAAGTCATTGAACGCTAAAATTGAAATGACATGAAACTTTTACTTGATTTGGACGCATTTCTGCAAACCCTGAAAGATAAGGGATATGATGGTTATTTCCATACCGAGAGCTGCTGCGCAGGCGAATTACGGGAGAGTATCAGCGGATTTTTAAAACTTTGGAAAAATGGAAGTGATGCTCCACTATCTGCAGGCTATCTGCATTTATCTACCTACCTGCAATGGAACGGCCAAGAAAAACCAAGTGTCCAGTGCAACATGTGGGTAAAGTATGAGAACGGAAAATTCGATTTAGAGCAGACCCAATTGCATATAAAAAGAACCGACCGCTACGGGCAGTTATTGAAAGAATCTAAACTAAAAAACCTTACAGCTGATTCTATCCCGACACTAAAACAGGCTCTTGCCCTGGTGTCGGAAAAACCTAAAGAAAAGGTTAAGGCCCCAAAAAGAGGCTATAGAATGTGATGATCCATAAAACTTGAAGTATGAAAAAGTTAAGAGCAGATATAGACCAGTGGCTGGACCGGCTTGACAGGAACTGGGAGGCAATGCCGGTAAAGAGGCAGCGCCAGATAATAATGTACTTTTTTGCAGTCTACGCACTTTTGAGCGCAGCTGTCATTTTCAACGTCTGCCGCAGTGCGGCCCAGACAGGAGATAGTCTGGCTGTGGAATATATCCACACCCCTTCTCACGCTGAAAAAAAAAGTCACGCAGAGCCTCAGGATTCCCTTAAACCAATTTTAAAAAAATAAGTTATGAAAGAAAGTAAAAAAAAGACCGGCCTTCTCACCGATATGACCGAAAACAGGAGCGGATCCTATCTGTCGGATGAAAAAAAGACGGCTTTCGAGAGGCTTAAAAAACCGCTGATATTCACCCTGATGGGAATTGTCTGCGCCGGCTGCATGTATTTGATCTTTAAGCCGTCCTCAGAGGAAAAGCAGCTAGAAAACATCGGACTGAACAACAGCGTTCCCCAGGCAAGCGGATCGGTGCTGCAGTCAGACAAACAGAAAGCCTACGAGCAGGAAATCCTTGAACAGAAAGAGCAGCAGAAGCATAATGCCTTAACGGAGCTGTCCGATTACTGGAAGGAAGACAGCGGCCCAAATAAGCAAGAAGTGCCCAAAGATGCGGAAGAGCCTAAAAACCCGGCACTGGGCAGTTATCAAAGTGCACAGAATGCACTTGGGTCTTTTTATCAGCAGGAAAATGGAGAAACAAAAGAGCTGCGTCGAGAGCTAGAGCAGCTCAAGGAAGAACTAGCCCAGAAGGATATACCCTCTCCGGCCACCGTTGATGACCAGCTGGCGCTGATGGAGAAATCCTATCAGATGGCCGCCAAATACCTCCCATCAGGATCAAACACCAGCGAGCCTGCAGTCAAAAACACTTCTGATGCCGAGGTGGTGCAGAAAAAGACTTTTGCTGCATTTATTCCAGCAGAAAAAAACAGGGTTTCTTCCCTTTACCGCAGCGTGTCAGATAGCACTTTTATGGCAGACTGGAATCCGGATAATGGATTTTATAAAGCATCAGGAGCTTCACAGGCACATCAGCAAAAAAACAGCATCAGGGCCTGTGTGCACCAGACCCAGACCATTATTGGCCAGACGGTTGTTTCCCTTCGTCTTTTGGAACCTGCCCTGATTTCAGGCAGAACCATTCCCACCGGTACAATGATCACGGCAGATGCCAGGATCCAGACAGGAAGGCTCGAGTTAAAAGTTGTTTCTATCGAACTGGAAGGCATTATTATCCCGGTGGATATCATCATTTATGATCTGGACGGCCAGCAGGGACTTTCTTTACCCTATTCTGCCGAAAGCAATGCCCTGACTGAAATGGCAGGCAATATGAGCCAGCAGTCCGGCACCAGCCTTATGATGACCCAGTCTGCGGGACAGCAGATGGCAGCCGATCTGAGCCGCGGGGTGGTTCAGGGTGTCTCGGGCTATTTCTCCAAGAAAGTAAGGACACCCAAGGTTACCCTCAAAGCAGGACATCAGGTATTTATGGTTTCCAAAAAATAACAGCAATTCTAAATAAATTATTATGAAAAAATATTTAAAAAAATTTTGGGCAGCTGCACTTGTGCTAAACTTTTTACCATCCGCATCAGCTCAGCAAAAACAAGCAGGCCTCGAACTCGGAACAATACCTGCCTATGATATGCAGGTTACTTATGACAAAACTTCCCATATCATTTTCCCCTCTGCCATCCGCTATGTGGATCTTGGAAGCGGGTATCTTGTTGCCTCTAAAGCCGAGGATGCAGAAAATGTGCTTCGCGTGAAGGCAGCAGTTAGGGATTTTGAGCCGCAAACCAACTTTACGGTAATTACCGATGAGGGGCGTTTTTACAGTTTCAATGTGCTGTACAGCTCATTGCCCCAGATCCTCAGCTATGATCTGCACATGATGCAGCAGACCGCGGACAGAGCCAATGCGAGCGATGTTCTTTTCGAAGAACTGGGAAAAACACCGCCCTCCCTTGCAGCACTGATACTGGAGACGATTTATAAAAACAACAAGCGCAGCCTAAAGCATATCGCATCTGAGCGTTTCGGCATACAATCCAGTCTAAAGGGAATCTACATCCACAACGGACTGTACTATTTTCACATCCAGCTTGAAAATAGTACCAATGTGCCTTTCAGTATTGATTTTATGACTTTCAAGGTGGCAGATAAAAAAACAGCCAGACGTACAGCCTCACAGCAGATAACTCTTGTGCCGCTTAGAATGTACAAGGCACTTGGTGAGATTCCAGGGAATGCTGCAGACCAGAATGTTTTCCTATTGGATCAGTTTACCATCGCTGATGACAAGCTTCTGGTAATTGAGATTTTCGAGAAAAACGGAGGCAGGCACCAGAGAATGGAACTCAAAAATTCAGATCTGGTAAAAGCCAGGCTGATAAATGATCTGCACCTTAAATTTTAACGGCGATAAAAACAGAGCAATGAAAAAATACATCTATACAGCAGTGCTGGTAATGGGAAGCATCATAACAGCGTACGCACAGCGCATGATTCCCGCACAAAAGGGATTCGAGCTGACCGCCGGAACCTTATCACAGAACAGCCCCTGGCGAAACTATTACCTCGCTCTGGGCATGACCGTAAACGGAAAAAAAGGGAATTACCAGCTCTGGGCATTGGAGTACAGCTGCCAGCATGCCCAATACAGCAAAATGCGCCTGCCTATTGAAACTTATAGTGCTGAAGGCGGTTACAGTTTCTTCCTTCTTGGTGATCCCCCCAGGAATTTTGCCCTGAATGCTGCCTTTACAGCAGTACTCGGTTATCAGAGCATCAACAAAGGAGATGCCTTATTGCAGGACGGGGCGAAAATAATAAGCGAAGACGGCTTTCTTTACGGGGCCGGCGCAGGGCTCTCTTTTGAAACGTACCTTTCCGATCGTCTGGTACTGCTGCTTAAGGGACGCATCAAGTTTTTCTGGGGCACTGATATAGAGCAGTTCCGGCCGTCTGCAGGACTGGGATTACGGTATAATTTTTAAATCGAAACATTATGAAAGCAATTTTTAAAAGATTCAAAAAAGCGGCATCGGCATTGCTGCTCTCTCCCCTTATTCTCCTCTGCTGCGATACAAAAGAACTGCAAATACAGCAGGATTTTCCTTTTGAGGTGACCGTTATGCCAATACCAAAAGAAGTCGCCAAAGGCGGCACAGTGGAAATCAGGATAAGCATTAAGCGCGATAACAGGTATTCGGGAGCAGGTTACTTTATACGCTTCTTTCAGTTTGACGGCAAGGGAACACTCCAGTATCAGGATGAGCCTGCCTACATTGCCAATGATCTATACCCGCTGAAAACAGAAAAGTTCAGGCTGTATTATACCTCGCAGTCCTCAGTTTCCCAGTCCTTTGATGTCTGGATATCTGATAATTTCGGGAACGAAAAGAAATTGAGTTTCCAATTCAACAATATTGATTAGAAAAATTAAATCCTGCTGCTCTCAGCAGGATTTCTTTTTAAAATAAACCCCGCAGCATTTTTTTCGTAATTTTATGCATCGGTTTGTTAAATTTAAAATCATATCATCAATGGACTATAAAGATGCCGCCAATACAATTATCAATTTAAAAAACAGAGATTTAGAACTCAGGGACAGGCTCTTGCAAAGAGGCGAACTTTCGGAAGGGTACAATAAGGAAATGGAGGCCATGCATAATAAAAATGCGCTGATATTAGAAGGCATAATTGACAAAATCGGATACCCCGGCATTGACAAAGTCGGTAAAGAGGCAAGTGAAGCAGCATGGTTAATTATACAGCATGCCATTGGGCAGCCCAGATTTTTAAAAAGGTGTCTTAACTTATTGGAACATGCCGTTGATCAGAATAAGGCAGATCCAAAGAATTTAGCGCACCTGGCAGACAGAATAGCTGTTTTTGAAGACAATCCCCAGCTTTATGGGACACAATTTGATTGGGATGCGGCAGGAGAATTAAGTCCAAATACTTTTGACGACATCCAGAAAGTTAATCGGAGAAGGAAAAACATTGGCCTTAATTCCCTGGAAGAACAGACTGAAATTATTAGAAATAGGATAAAAAATGAAAACCAGGCCCCGCCTGCAGATTTTGAACAAAGAAAACACAAATTCAATGAATGGAGAAAAGCGGCAGGCTGGATTAAATAAAAATGAATATGCTTTAAAACAATCACAATTAATTAAGGCACCTGCTTAATTTCTGACTTCAGTAACCTCTGAGAGATTGCTGTTCATGGCAGCTTATAAATACTGATCCAAACAGCATCAAATATCTTAACCTCAATCACATGCAAAATATTATCGACCGCACCAATAAATTTTACCTGTTGATGTCCCGAAAAGTACTCTCTAAAAAAGAGTATGGAATACTTGAGAAACTCCTGATTGAAAAAATGCCCTTGGAGCAGGCGGCAGAACAATACGGGGCAACAGAACAATATCTAGAGGAGCTTTACCAGAGAACATGCGGCAAAGCAGAAGCGGTGGCCGAACTGTTTTCAGATATTGACCAGTACGAGAAAAAACTCCACAAGCTAAAGCTGCAGTTGAATCCAGCTGCAAGCCCTGCTGGAATCAGAAAAGAAAAAGCGCAGAAAGACCGGCAGAAACTCCTGCTAAACAGTGCTTTTCCTTTCAGCGCAAGGCTGCTAAGCGTACTGGAAGCCTTAGAGATCAAAACCATCGGGGAGCTTGCCGATATGCCATTAAAAGATTTTATGTGTATCAGGGGATTTAAACTCAAATGCAGGGAAGAACTCATCGCCTTTATTGAGTTTGAAAATATCGGGTATCTTTTCAAAGGGTTTGCGGTCTGGAAAAAACAGCCCATTGAAAAGCTGAAATAACCAACAGCCATTACAAAGCGGTCTTCTTTTGCTTCTTTTCTTTGACCGGGCTCGGAAAGAAAAGAAGCCCGCCCAAAACAAAGAAAGGGATACTGAATATCCCTTAAAAAAAACGCAGCGCTTCTGGTAAAATAGCGGGCACTGCATTTTGACAGGGGCGCTCCACCTTTTTAAACGCAAAAAGACTTTCCGACCGAAAGGAAGGAGTGTCTTTTTGCCGCCCGATTCAGGACTTATCCCACCGCAATGGGCTGAGAGCGGAAATCTTTCAGGTTCAGAAAAAATCCCCTGTTTTGGGTCATGCCCTCACGAAACAGATTCCACAAAAGCGAACACCCCATCTGCGCCAAAGAAGAATTAATATACAAATCCTGCTTTTCGAGCGCCTCGGCAAGCGAACAGCTCGGAGTGTCGTCCTCGGCTTCGGACTGATTCAGCAGTTCACCAAATTCGTCGGTCACAAAGGCGAGGCGCTCCACCGTTTCAAATTTTTCGGATTTGGGCTGTGGGATTTCCCCGATCGTAGAGAGTATAACCTGTCCTGTATGCTGGCTGTTTCCAAAATCCATCCAGTATTTCGGGTCGTCCCTGTAGTTTCTGCTGTGGATGCTTTTAAGTATATCGGCAATATCGAAACGCGAGCGTGCGCTGTCCGTGCAGGTTATATAAACGGATGCCTTAGCATTAGGAGGCAGTTTTCCAAGGCTGTCCTTTTCAAATTTTACCGTTTCCGCTTTCCAGTACGTGCCCATAAAACGGTTGGCACGGTTGATAAGGGCAACGGATTTGCAGAGCCCGAGCTCGCTGGGCGCAAAACGCTGTCTGCCCAGATTGGCAGTTGTCACGATATCGTCATCCCAAAGGCGTACAGTCAGCCCTGCGTGCCCCAATGCTGTGAGGCTGTGGTTCATTTCCATAAGGGCAGTCAGCACCTTTGAGCCTGTACCGCCTGCCCCTATGAGGTTTACCGTAATGGGATTGGTCGGGCTTATCAGGTACGGGTCTGCAAAATGCATTTTGATTTTCTCTGTTTTCATGGCAGTAGGTTTTTAAGCGTTTCGGCAGTTTTTTTTAGTATTTCCTTTGGAAAGGTTCTCCCTGAGCTGACAAGATCCATCCACAGGCTTACGCAACTGCCCTTTACAGGATTGTTTCCGCCCATCAGGTGGCTGAAGTAGCTGTTGAAAAAATAATCCTCCCACGACTTTGTAAACTCTTCAACGCAGGCTGAATTTTTAATATCGATATTCACTGACCCCATGCACACCCTGCCATCCTCGTAGATATTGAAAAACGGGGCAAAGTACAGCGGTGTTTTTTCTGTCGGTCTCCTGTCCCCTGCAAGGGCAAATACCCTAAGGCTATTTTTGTCCGCCTGCCACAGCATGGCAGGAACAAAAGCCTGACCGCTCGGAATACCCAGACCTTCTATAAAATGAAGCGGTCTTTTTTGGGATTTGGTATGCCATATAACAGCCCCTTTGTCGCTTTGCCGATTGATATGCAGCACTGCGGCGGGCAGAATCCCATTCGAATTTAAAAAGGCGGTCTGCTTCTGCTTCTCGGTTGTAAGCGCCTTGGCAAGCGCCTGCGCTTCACGCACCGTAAGCGGATGCGCATTGATAGGCATTCCGTTTCTATCCATATCAAAATGCTCTACATAAACTTCTTTACTTAAAGCTTTGCTTTCATAGAATACAAGTGCTGATTTCGGGTGGTAAAGCGTCCCGAACTCTTTGGCTGTATCAACTTCATTATTCATTTTCGTATTGTTTATAGTTATATAATAATTCGCAGAGGCTGTCCAAAAGGGCAAACAGACAGCTTTCAAAATCAAGGCAGTTTTGGTTCAGTTCATTTCCGTCAAAGCGTTTCAAAACTGTCGGCTCTTCCATCGAACCGTACTCGTTGAACTCGCTGTTGATGGTCTCTTCAATGCTTTCATACAGCCATCCTCTGGTGTCCGAAATAAAAGAAATGTACTTTTCCATCCCTATGCTCTCGTTTTCGGTCTCCTGCTCATCATTCCCTTCATTTAGAGGCGCATTTCTAAAAATGCTCTGCTCAGGGTAGCCAGTAAATAATGCAAGGGCTTTTTGCGCTATATCCTTACACTTACCATCAAAGGCATCACGGCTTTTAAAGCTGTTTAAGCGTTTTTCCAGCAATTCTAAATTCATGCGGTTAAAAATCTTCTTTTCCATACAGTCCCCAATCATTTCCGCCTTGTCAAACTCACCCAGATACCTTTCGTTTTCTTCCCTGTCCTCCTCCTGCTCTGTCCAGTCTCGGTGCATTTCATAGAGCCAGTACAGATAACTGTCCTGCTCCCTGTAATACGGCACGTCTGCGCTGTGATAGAGATAAGAGCACACCGATAAAAGAAGCTGTGCGTTTTTTTGTATTTAGGGTCTCTCAGCATCTGATAAACAGGTGCAACTGGGATATAATAGAGCGTTGTGCCCGTGCTGTATTTCTCTTCGCTGAGCAGGTACATTTTACCGCTTTGCTGCACGACTTGCAGTTCAGAAAAGTGTTGCACGCTTTTTCTCAGCTTTTCCTGTAAATCCAACACAGCCAGTGCCAGATTATAGGGATATTTAAAATGGCGGGTCGCCATAGGCGCAATCCCGTAATGATTGGCAAGACGGTCAAGAGAGGCATAAAAATCCTCCTGCATTTTTGCATTTTCCTGACAAGGCAGTACAGCTTTGCTTTGTTCTAATTTAGGCAGGAAAGCAGCTTTTAGAAAACCATTGGAAGCATCCCCGCAGGCACTGACAGGCGTTTGTCTTTCTGCACCTCGCCTGCATCTTTGGGTCTCTGCATCCAAGCCATGAACCCGCTGAGCTGTGCGTGAAGCTGTTTTTGTCTTTTTTGCTCGGGCAGTGGTACTGTTCCCGAAATAATTGTCTTTTGCATAATTCATGGCTTTAAAATTTAAGTCAGCCTTTTGTTCCCATTACCGTTTCAAATCGGTATTCGACCGCATCATCCCTTATTGCAGGGGCGGAGATTCTGGCAGTGGTCAGTATCGGATAGCTCGGGGCATAAAAATTCAGTACTGCCTCGGTGCTCCATTTAGGTTCGGGGTCAGAAAGCCTGATTTCCTGCCCCTTGTCTTTGAGTATAAAAACCCGCTGTAATTGTGTCGCTAATAACATAACTGCTTTATTTTAAATTACTTTTCTACGCTTGCTCTTCGGGGTCTTCTTCCCAGTATTCCATTTCTTCAGCCTCCACTTCTTGCTCGTAAATATCTTCCTCCTGCATTTCGGGGTCTTGCGTCCCGTCATGGGCATGCTCGGGAAAGAGCGCCTCCCTCGGCGGTTCGGGTTCTGCGGTCTGGGCAGTACTGCCGAACAGGTCAGGCGAGAATTTCGCCGATAATTCGGATTTTCTCTTACGTATCTGCTCTGCCTTCAAGGGAAATTCGTGTATTTCGGGCACTTTAATCCATGCCTCACGGAACCTGCCTTCTCTCTCCAGCTGGTCGGCTCTGTTCATGGCATCGCTGAACTTTTTGTCTTTGGCCTGCTGTTCTTTTTTATGTTTATCTTCTTTCTCCTTTTCCATTGCCGACTGCTTTTTGGTGTGCTCGAGCTGTTTCATATAGCCGTCCATATCGACCATAAGACCCGAGGCGGACTCAATGGGCGCTGTAATGTTCGAAAAAAAACCTTCGTCGAGTTCTTCGGCTGTGCCTCTGAGGTTCAAAGGCGGTATGCTGTGCTTTGCACCATCCCCGCAGGATTCGTTTTGGAGCATGACAAGGACAATGAGCCTGTCTTCCGCCCCTTTGGCAATGGTGATGTGCAGATCGCCTATAATCTGCATCTGCGCTATCTGATTGAAAAAATTAGTGTTCATTGCTGTAAATTTTAATTATTTCTATTGCTTTTATTGCTTTCTAAAGCGTTTATCGGCTTTTTATACCGATACTGCTGAAACTTTTATAAGGCTGTTCCCGTTTCAGAAAACAGCCTTTGGGCTGTATGCCTGCCTAATTAAGGTTAAGGATTTCCGCACCATCCGACTTAAAAGCCGAGCACAGTTCAAAAGCCTTTTGGGCTTTTCCCTGCGCTGTGCCTCCCATTACGATGGACTGAAGTTTAGCTTGTCCATCTTTATATTTGCGCACATTCTGATAGTAGCCCGTCACGCCATTGTATGCCCCGAAAAGAGTGCCTTTAGCCGTTTCCATCTGCTGTGATTCGCTTGCCATGGCATAAGCAAAAGCATCCTCTACGGTATTTTTAAATATGGCGGACACTTCATCCTCTGCCCCTTTTTTGATTAAAGCCAGAGTTTCGGTATTGGGACATAGCGCCAACTGAATCAACTTTTTAACCTCCCTGTCGGTTATCTTCACTTTAGCCCACTCATTAAAGATTCCTTCAAGCTGGGTGCTGAGTCTGTCTGCCAGTCCCATGACCTTGTGCGCATCCTCGAGGCGCTGTTTAGCCCCCGAGGTATGGCGGATGCGCACCACGTTGCTCATCGAGCGTAGCGAAGCGTTAAGGGTGTTTTGACATACGATGCGGATGGGTGTAAAAGCCGCTGTGATGCTTCCGCTCCCATCATGGGAGGTAGTCAGGAAAATGTACTTTTCTGTCACATCATCCCCTTTGCCCACACGGATATAATCAGGGAGTTTAGCTGTAATAAAAATGCGCTCCCCATCACCCAAAGCACCTGCTGTCTCGTATAGGATGCCCTCACCGCCTCCTACTATGGCATCAAAAAAACTGAACGCCTCACGGTTCTGCACGATATGGTAGTCTTTTCCAACCACCCCGAGTACTGTATTGCTGTCTGTGCGGATGGTGGCAAAGCAGTCAGGGACTGCCAGTTCGGTGCTTCCCACTTCAATACCCTCACGGGTCACTATAAATTCCGAACCCTTAGTGAAAAGCGGGCTTTTTGCCACCTGATAATCAAGCCCTGCATATTTGATAGCCTCGGAGCTTGTCGGATACTGCCCGACTACCTGCCCGAGCCCGTGCCACGGCTTTTCTTTAACGCTGAAAAAAGAGTAATTGCCTGTCTGGCTGTTGTAGCTGATATTATGTGCCATGATAATTGATTTTATAAGTTTAAAAAATTAAAACTGCTTGTGAATCCTCTGCCTTAAAACGGCACATCATCATCAGGTTCTTTTAAGGCGGTTTTTATGCTTTCTCCCGTTGCTGCGCTCTGCTCTGTTTTCACTTCCTGCGCTCCTTGGGATTTACTGCCCCCGCCATGGAGTTTGATATTCGAGGTGTTGAAATTCAGCCCTGCCCTTGGCTCGCCGTCACTGCCCGTCCACGCCCTTGCGCTTACCATTCCTGTGAGTTCCACCACTGTGCCTTTGGTCAGCCACTCGGCAACCCTCGGGCTTATCCAGTAGGCGCATTCAAAAAAGGTGGTCTGCTCCACCCTGTCGCCCTTTTTGTTTTTGTAGCTCTCGTTTATGGCTACTGAAAAATTTACCACCTATCTGCTGTCTGACAATGTGCTTACTTTCGCATCTTTTGTCAATCTTCCTGTAATGTTCATGATTCTGATTTTTAAATATTTATAATCCTTTAATTATTGTATTACTTGATTTGTTGTATTACTTGATTCATTTATTTATTTATTCATTTTTATACTGCAGTACAGTTCTGCTGGGGATTTTATCTTCCTGTCCGATCCTTAACAAATGCCAAAGCCCTGCTTAAAATTTCCGCGCCCAAAAAGCCCTAAACAAAAAACACCCCTTACATCCTCTAACCTCCGCATCCCCTTAAAGCCTTTTAAACTTCCCAAGCCGCCTAAAATCCTTCTAATTACTGCACGCCAATACCACCAACCGCATCACTTTAATGCCTTTTAACCTTCCGACTGCACCGCTTTTTTTATACCGCACCGCATTACCCTCTACAGCCCCGCTCCGCACGCAGCTTTTTTCCCGCACCCATCTCTCCGCACAGGCATATTCACGCCCCGTTTTCACTTATCACTTTTGCTTTTTATTTTTTTTGAAATTTATTCGGCAATGAGAGCCGGCGCTTGTTTTGTTTCATTAAGTCTGTTTTCAATATTTCAAGGGTCATTTCTGACATTTTTTTTTATTCGTCTAAAGAGCCGCCGTATGCTGTGTTTTGTTTCATGAGCATAAAAAGGTTAGTGTTTAGCTCTGGCAAGGCTTTGATAAAAAATACAACCCGAATGGGTGGAGATTTTTTATCAAACCTGAAAGGCACGGCCTTGCCTGCGCGTAAAGAACACGGAGTTACCTTTGCTCCTGAAATAAAAAACAGAAGCATACGGGGTCTTTGATAAAAATTAAAAGGGAAGCAATTGGGATAGTATGGATAAACAGGGCTCGGGAAGAATTCAGAAAGCACTGGGATGAATTCTAAAATTTATTCCTGCAAGTCCACAGACACCTGCATGTAAGTTTTGTAGATAATAACTTGAGAAAAAACTATTGTCAACTCTAGTAAAAACAGCTGGAAGACAACTTAAATAGATATTCATTACTATTAATATACAACTTACATATTTAGCATATTATTCTTATATTCGCTAAAAATCTTACTAATTTCACAAATCCAATTAAAAAATATTGTATTGATGCCATTTTAGGACTGGTATAAATTAATTAGCTGTAATCTAAAATTCTATTATGAATAAAATTTATTTAATATGTGACGAATCTGGGTCTAAAGGCTTCTCGGATAACAAAGAAAAAACCGTGGGCGAATTCGGAATATTTGCAGGTTACTTTCTTAATGAAAGTAATATTGAAAGCTTAAAGTCTGAATTTAAAGCTATTTATGATAAATATTCAACTGAGGATGGAAAACTTCATATTACAGATTTAAAAAGTTCACTTCAGGAAACATTAAGAAACGAAGTTTTTGAATGTCTAAAAAAAAATGAAGTCTCGTGTGTATTTGAAGCTATTTCTGTACAAGGATTTAATATTAACTTTGAAAATACAAATGAAATACGGCAAGAGCAGATCAATCATTTGATTGATAAATTTTCTTTTTCAAAAAACTCAAATGCAATAAGGCTGCATTCGGAATTATTTCAAGGCCTGTTTGGTAAAGCCATTGCTTATTACATTGATAAATATGGTGATGAGAATATTAACCTAAAGGTAATTACCGATAATATTGATAATCCATTGAAAATAGAATTTGAACAAAAGGCAAATGAATTAATAAAACCATTTCCAGAAATCGCCAAAATAAAAGCTTACGATAAAACAAAGAAAGAACCTATTGTCAAAGACTTAGAATTTAAATCAAAAGAATTACAGGCTGATAATATCTCTAAAACCAAATTTGAATTAATTGTCGATGATAATGAGTTTACGCTAATTGCTGACATATTAGCAAATAGTCTTTTATATTATATCAGACAAGAAGTAGAAAAAAATCATAACATAAATCTGAACTCACTTGATGCTATAAAAAATCATCCACTTTCAAATTCGTTTTATGGTCTATCAGATGAAAGTAATATAAATATTGTATCTGATATAATTTACGGGAGAAAGGAAGAATAGACTACAACTAACAGCCCTTTGGTGGGATTGTGATATTTTGGGCATAATGAAAAGTTGGTTTTGTATTTGGGAGATTTGGCAAATCCGAAGAAAGTGTTTGATTTAGTCTTAAACCCGTTGAAGAAACAAAACGTTAGTACAAATTGGTCAATACCAATTCAAAAAAAATATTTATGGAAAATAATCAAAATGACGAATACTTTGACGAGCAGTTCAAACGTGTTAAAAATATAAACATTGCACTTGATGAAGAAACGGACCGCGGATGCTGTCTTCTTGCTGTGTCGTTTTTAGATAATGAAATTCAAAATTTATTAAAATCAAAATTAGTAGGATCAAAAAAATTCATTGAAAAGTTGTTTGAATTCAATGGTCCTATCGGAACTTTGTCTTCAAAAATAAAATTGGCTTTTTCAATTGGTCTGATATGTAAAGAATTAATGGACGATTTAGAATTGCTGCGAAAAATCAGAAATCAATTCGGACATAGCTACGAACCGATAAACTTTAAAACGCAATCTATACATGATAACATACAAAAACTCAAAGGTCATTTCTATCAGCCAAGTGAAAATGCGGAACCTAGAATGATTTTTACTAACTGTGTTTTGACAATAATTGGACAGATGAATAATGCTGAAATCAATCTTGCAAAAATTTCTGAAATGCCAACTACAGATTCCCACAATGTAGAATTTCAAAAAGAAATGAGAATCAAAATAAAAGAAATTACCGGTAAATAATATCAACTTCTGCTAACAGCTACTAAAAAGTCAAAAGAAATTTTACCTCAGAGAAAAAATCTTAAAAATTAAAACTTTTCTAAAAATTAAACTACAACATAGTAGAAACAAAGCAATTTAAGAAAAATGGAAAAAATAGAATTTTATCAAAATCACAAAATAACTGTAAAGTTAATTTTTAATGCAACTGAACATTCAGTCAAAGACAAAATTGACAGAGAAAAAATATTAACTACTGTAACTTATGATTATTCTCAAAAAATTTCAATTAATGAAATCCCCGTTTTAAATAATAATGGACAAACATTTTATGATGAATATACGCAAAATATAGAAATTGAAACTTATAAGCAAATGCTTTTAAATGGCGGTATTACTATAGGAAAATCAATAATTGACGGAAAATAATATGAGAACCAGAAAAATTTACAACTTTGATGAATTTTTAAAGTTAGATGAAAAGAAAAAGGCTATAAAAATAAAAATGAATGAAACGAAAAAAGAAAGAGAAAAAAAGCAAAAAGAATCTAAGGAATTAACCGCCGAAATCCGAACACTAAAAAGACAATTAAAAAGTCTTGAGAAAAAGACAGGTAAATAAAATATAACTAACACACTCCACAAGGAATTTCGGTTTTAAGCTTAATTTGAAGTTGATCTTGTGTCAGATAGTTTTTTATCTGAAGATTATACTTCCTTAATCCTAAACTCCATATAACACGAGAAGGTTAGGCGATATTTTACGCAGAAATATAGTTTTGCCGGCTTTTTGGAAAAAGAAGAGCTTCTTGTGTTCAATGGCCAATTAGCCTGGAATGGAAAAGAACCAAAAAGCAGCGATATAACTGCCTTTTTTAATGATAAGAAAAATGTCTTGATGACTAAATTTATTGACTCTACACTGGGATATCATGATCCTGAGATTTTGGAACTATTCCATTTAAGCTATAGCCATACTATAAATCACTTTAAGAAAGGAATTATAGATGAGCAGTACCCATTTACGTTTGAGAATTGCAAAATAAAAAAGAATGATGCAAAGAATTTTGGCATAACGCAATGGATTGCCAGCAATACTGACCTAGCTTATTTTTTGGCCGCATATTCCAGAATGGAGTTAGGAGACTGGCACCAACAAACTAGATAGGCAACATTTAAAAACTTATGGATAAAAAACTTATTATTGAAGAATTTGATAAACGAATTTCTTTTAATCAGGAGGACCTGAAGCTTTTGAAAGGATTATTAGAATTGATAGAATACTTAAACGCTAATAATGAATCAGAATTAATTATTGAAAAAAAAGAACTTCTCAAAAAATTTAGTGAAGAATCATTAAATGGGCATTTTGATAAGATTATTTCAATATGTTCTTTAACAAAGATCTCGAAAATTGAGCTTTATATAATATCAAAGCACTTTTTCTTATCTAAATACAGCTGGGAGAAATTGTATTTCTTAAGAGTCGCTATCCTGAACATTTACGAAACGATTAATACCTATAACAAATACAGCAAAAAGTTAAAAGAAATATCTGAAAATAAACCCCATTTACCTTTAACTTTTGCAGAATTAGGCACAAAATTAAGACAGTTTAAAAAACAAAATAATTTTGATACTAAAATGGGTAATGTTAGAAATACAACTATTGGACATATCAGCATGGATTACAATAAATATTATACAGATGTAAAATCAATCGATTCAAAAGAGATTTTAGAAATGATTTATAAATTCATTTCCATTTTAGATGAAATATATGATTATTCAATTCTGTGTCTGCTAAACAAACCTATGGATGACAAGATAGAAATAAATGAAGTTTACTATAAAATAAGGCAATTAATTGAAGAAAGCATCTGCTGACAGCCAAGGTAATTTTGCTTGGCATTCCTTTATATTGGGGGGCAAAGGCTGGAAGAATAAACTAAAAACAAAATGAGAAACCACGGCCTTATCATCAGAAACATGAAATCGAGCAGTGACTCCACTGCGCGCAACCATTACTTTAAACAAAAGAACCGTTGATTAAAAAAGAATAGTCAGCCACTTCTTTCGCTATGGCTTATATCTTTCACAGCTTTTACGTGCATTTCATACTTTAAATTATTTAAAAACCGCTGATAAAATGATCTGTTTTTTGTCTTTACGGTTTTCCGCAAAGCGTACATCCCAAAAAATAATATTTTTGCCTATTAGATAAACTTCCAAAAATACATAAAGCTTCTGTAGATGTTAGACTTCGTACAAACTCAAATTGATAAAAGAACCAATCTTTTAAGAGATTCCGATCAGCTGTTAAAAGAATATAATGAAGAGAATGAAATTATCAATGGTTATAACGGCAGGCAGATACTGGAGCTGCTGCAAAACTGCGACGATCAGGGAAGCACGGAAGTGCTTATAAAATTGGAACAAGAGTCTAATAGCATTACGATCTTCAATAATGGGATTCCTTTCAGTGAACGCGGTTATAAATCACTGTTCATGCCTTTCCGCTCCTCCAAAATATCTAAAAAAGATTATATTGGAAATAAAGGACTTGGTTTCAGATCGATAATAAATTGGAGCGAGCAGGTAGAGATTATAAGTAACGGCATGTCACTTGTATACAGCCAGGAAAACAGAAAGGAATTCTTCTATTCCAATTTCGACCAACAGACCCGAAAGGAGATTTTAGATGAAGAGGGCCTTAGTGAAAATGCCGTTCCCGTTCCTTTTTTAGGAATTCCAGAGATAAAAACTGCTGCCAGCGACCCGAATTACGTCACAAGTATTTCTATAAAGTATCATGCAAGATTTATAAAGAATATCTTATTCCAAATCAAACAGATCACACCGGAAACCCTGTTTTTCTTAAAGTCACTTCAGGTTATAAAATTTGAAGGTTTTGATAATCAGATTAAGTCTATCACAACGCACAAAACTGTTATTAACAATGAGACAAGCCAATTTGGACCTGTCGAGAAAATTACATACAA
The DNA here is from genome assembly GCF_042431625.1 of Flavobacterium procerum. Lineage (NCBI taxonomy): Bacteria > Pseudomonadati > Bacteroidota > Flavobacteriia > Flavobacteriales > Flavobacteriaceae > Flavobacterium > Flavobacterium procerum. The sequence continues at coordinate 206,960 of NZ_JBHLYW010000009.1, forward strand.
CCAAAAAACATGGTACATCTTCAAAGAAGAAGAATCTCTGGGCACTTTAATAAAAAATGATAAAAAAGAGCAGGAATTTTATCAGATCAAAATTGCCATGGAAGAAAACATGGAAGACACCAGCAGCAGATTATATTCATTTTTCCCAACAAATATATACCTTCATCAGCCGTATATTCTTCATGCGACTTTTGATCTGGATGCGACCCGAAACCAGCTTGTAGAATCCGATAAGAATAAGATAATCCTGCAAAAGGCAGTACAGTTCACAATCAAGGTAGCAAAATATTTTGCCAGCGGAAGAGCCAGCTACAAGCCATTACAGATATTGACCCACAAGCACAAAGCAGACACATTGAATAATCTGGGTTACTATGACTGGATTGAAGACGCCTTTAAAAAAGAAGCCTTGTTTCCTTGCGTTGATAATCGATTTAGAAAACTTAAAGAAGTGGTTTATTACGGCGACGGCTTTGCCAATATGCTTTTGGACTCAAAAGCGACCGAGATTCTGGGCTTTCATCTGCTTCCCGCTAAAAATCTTAATCTGCAAAACATTCCTTTTTTTGATGAGGTATATAAAAGTTTTGAAAATATAAAAGATGTAATCGGTGTATTTAACAGGATCTCAGATCTTCCTCTAACAATGGAGCAGCGCGCTACATACATTTTTGAAATAACTAAAAAAGGCAGCGAACTAAAAAAGAAATACACTAACAGGCTTAATCTGCTGCTTGATAAGGATGGCAACAAAATACTGGGTACTGAATATATCTATACCCCTGAAACAAAAGACAGTTCGCTTCAAACACCTTCTTACAGCAGAATAAAATTTATAAATCGAAATCTATACCTGCTGCTTAGCAACATTCTAGGCTTTAACGCAGACAGGGACAGAAACAGAAGCCGTTTCATAAGCGATAAACTCCAAGGATTATGCAATATCCATAGTTTTGAGCCCGCAAACCTAGCCCGAAAAATTATTAACGAAACGAATGCTGAAATTAAAAAATCGGAGGACGACCAGCTAGGAATCATTCAGCAGATGAACAGATGCCTGTTTCATAATTTCCAGTTTATCAATACTGAAAACATAAACACTGCCCTTCCTTTCGAGATTCCAACAATCACATTGGAGGGAGGCATTTCCCTTACATCCAATACGGTGCTATGCTCAATTTATCCCCGCGGAAGGATCAATCAAACTATATTTGAAGGTATTTACACCGACGCAGATTTTATTGCCGCACCACAACAATTAGGCATAGAAATTCCGGAAGGAGAAGAAGGCATTCTCAAAATACAGGAATACCTCAAATGGCTGAAAGTTAACGATCATTCTCGTTATGCTGTCAAGGATTTTGATAACAGCGGCGCCTTGGATTATTTTCAAAGCATCCACAAAGAAAACTATACCAGATATAAACTTTCCCTAACCACTATTCATAATTTTGAGAACATTTTAAAACAGCTGAGCTTTGAAAAATTTATTCTTTGGATTCACACGGATCCTGTTCTAAAAACACAGCTCTATCAAGACAAGAACACGGATAAAGTCGAATACCTGTATAGAAACAATTATGTATATAATATAAAAAAATCATACATAAAATACCTTATTGGAAAGCATTATCAGGTCAAGTTTCACAATTTACTCATAGATGATAAATACAGCTGGGTTAATGATTTTGAAATTGATTACCGTCATGCACTGTTTATGGGACAGAATATTTCCAAGACCGTGATTCAGGAAATTTTGGTTGCATTGGGAGCAAAGGACGAGTTTAATAATCTGCCGATAGATAAAGTTGCCGAAATCATCAATATGCTCTGCATTAAGTATCCTGACGGTACAAAATCATCTGGCTTTTACAAAAAAGCCTTAAGCCACTTTAGAGAAAATAAAATCATAATAAAAACTCCTTTGCAGCTGTTTGCAGATGACGGAGAATCGTTAAAGATTTATAAACAGGAGCAGGTTTATTTCAGTGAAAAAATCAAAATACCAAACAGACTCAAGAAAGATTTTCCCGTATTCAACTTCCCTCCCAGATCCGGTGGTGTTGAAGCTCTAAAGTTCTTCGCTATAAACGATTTGAATGATCTGAAGCTGGAATTGGAGTCTTATCAGGTTCATGATGCTTTATCAGCCGCTCTTAACACACACCTTAAAGAACTAAAGCCTTATATTCTTGCCCAGAGAATTCATGATTTTGACGAATTGAAATCCCAGCAGACCCAGGCTTCAATATGCAGCAAAATAAAAATTTATGTGTGCGAAAAATTAGAATATACAGTTAATGGCAAGCATTACTCCACTTCAGATTGTGAATTTTTGCACCATAGTGAACAGACTTATTATATCAAGGTGAATTACATCGAGGAGATTTCACATCTGCTGAAAAAACCTGCATTCACTGACAGCATTGCAGAAATTATTGCCCTATCGTTTGATGTCAAAAACGATAAAGCAGAATTTAGAAATTTGATCAGAAATGATATCGAGATCGCTAAAAATGATATTATTAGGGATTACGGAAAGGATGTATTGAAAGAGGCCAAAGAACTTCTCGGACTGGCCGATTATAAAGAGGCATTTTGGAAAACCATTTTTGATCTAAAAGGAATTAAATATGAAATGGCTATGGACGATTTGTCGCTAAACCAAAGGATAGCAGATAAATTAAATCTCAATTTTGAAGCAGGCCAGCTGGACTACGAGTCAATTTCCAGTATTTCCCAAATTAATAAAATAAAGGATTTATTTGCTGACTTAAAAATCCAGCTATCGGATTTCGTACAGTTCTATCCATACCAACTATCGTATGACACCTATCATTTCAAAAATTTAAGAGACCTTATTCTGAGCAAAAAAATTGAAGCGAAATATGCTATTTGGAAAAATTTCAATATTCTGGATACCCAGGCAAAAAAGGATTTTGTGGATACAATCAATAGGTTAGAAAATTATGAAGAATTTGCAAACAGGGTTTCCCAAGAAAAGAAATACGAGTTTTCTGTCGATTATCCTTATTATTTAGATCTATACATACAACAGATATATGGAAATATTGAATTAAAGGATAGCATCAATTTTCAGGAAATGCTTGCATCAAACCGTCTGCATTTTACTGCTCAGCAAATACTGCAGATTAATCAGAATTCAGGACTAAAAAGCCTGTTATATTTTGAAAACAGTATAGAGGAATTAAAAGCTATACTGCAGGAGCAGAACAAAATAAATGATACACCTTTGCAGAGCACCTTTGGAACTCCGGCTTCCTCTAATGACGCTGGAATCAAATCTCCTGCTAATGTCCCGGCAATGGTTAGCAGTGAAAAATTAAAATACAAACCTGCCAGTTCAAACACAGCTTCAAAAAGAAAACCTTACTTTAACAGCGGTGAGAATAATGATAAATTAAAACATATAGGCAACTCCTCTGAAGATTTAGTAATCAAGTTTTTAGAAGAGAACAATTACTCAAATATTTATAAAGTTAGTGAAGATAATGAGGGGCTGCATTATGATATCAGGTTTACTGACAGTGAAGGGAATATTAAATTTATTGAAGTAAAAACCTTTAATAATGGTATGTTTTATTTGTCAAAGGATGAATACGATTTTGGAAGTTTGAATCAGCACGATTATGAAATCTGGCTGGTAAATAACGGCAGCATTATTTTTCCAATTAAGGATTTTTTCACTAACCCAAAATACCAGCTGATTCCAAATCAATATACTGTTTACTTAGATATAGAAAAGTAACATTCCTAATAATTTTAATGATATTCAGAGATTTAACTAATTATCATTAATCAAAAAAAGCGAGCCATCTCCCTAGCCCCGATAGCTGTGGAAATCCTTCTGCGCCGGGGTTCTGCGCAGAAGATTGAAACGAATAGCGGGAAAAAGCTCCAAAAAAAAATATCAAACCTAAAAAACAATATCCAATACAACCCGCCGCCAGCCAAAACTTCCTGCATCATACCATAACAATATCTCCCCCATCACCAAAACCAGCCGATCTACAGCCCGGCATCTGAAAAATTTAATATATTATTCTTATATTCGTATAAGCCTGCTTATTCCCAATGGCCGGCTGCAAAAATTTGCATGGGCGACTTTTACATCCGCCATAAGCCGGTGAGCGGCACTGCAGCTGATCTGCCCTGTACCCCGCAAGGGGCAGCAAGCAGTGAAACGCCGGCTGAAAGCCTGCCAGCTCCGGCATACAGCACTGCGGTCTGCTAAAGCGAAAAGGATAATCTTTATATAATTGCTAACCTTTGTTAAAACCAGAGCATATGAAAAAAATCTTAGCTTTAGCCGCCATTCTGGCTTTTGCCGCCTGCAGGAGAGAAACTGCCGTGCCTGCCGATGCCATTTACTTTAACGGCGATATCCTCACTATGGCGGGCGATGCTCCAGCTTACATCCAGGCAGTTGCCGTTAAGGACGGAAAAATTCTATTTGCAGGCCCAAAGCCGGAAGCCGAAAAATTTCATGGAGAGAAAACGGTGATGAATGACCTGAAAGGAAAAACGATACTTCCCGGTTTTATAGACGCGCACGGACATGTCTGGAATGCCGGCTTTCAGGCCGTATCGGCCAATCTGCTTCCAGCGCCGGACGGGCAAGGCAATGATGTTGCGGCTGTCATTTCGCTGCTGAATGAATGGAAAGCAAAAAATGAAAAAGCCATCGGAAAATACGGCTGGATAGTCGGCTTTGGCTATGACGATGCGCAATTAAAAGAAAAACTCCCCCCTACAGCCGATGATCTGGATAAGGTATCCATAACGGTTCCCGTAATTATTATCCACCAGTCAGGTCATCTGGCCGTCATGAACCATAAAGCACTGCAGATGGCAGGTTATAACAAGGATTCTAAAGATCCTGCCGGCGGCGTTATCAGAAGAAAAGAAGGTTCCTCGGAACCTAACGGGGTTCTTGAAGAAATGGCAATGTTTACGCCCCTTTTTAAAATGATGGGCTCCCTTGATCATCAGGCCAATGAAAAAATTGCCCAGGCTGGCCTTGAATCCTACATGCGCTTTGGATTTACCACAGCCCAGGAAGGCAGGGCCACCAGTGACGCCTGTGATACCTGGCAGAAACTTGCCAAAGAAAATAAGCTGGCAATAGACGTTGCCGCCTATCCCGATATCCAGACCCAGATGAGCTATATGAAAGAAAACGGCGTTCAAAAAAAATATACTGATCATTTCAGGATTGCAGGGGTTAAACTCTCCCTTGACGGCTCCCCGCAGGGAAAAACGGCATGGCTTACAAAGCCTTACATTGTTCCGCCCCCGGGACAGCCGAAAACCTATACTGGTTATCCCGCATTTCCAAAACAAAGCGATGCCGCTGCACTGGTTGATTCCGCGTACGCCAACAACTGGCAGATACTGGCCCACTGCAATGGCGATGCGGCCATTGACGAGTATATTTCCGCTGTAAGACACGCAGCTGAATTGTATGGAAAAAAAGACAGGCGCTCTGTTGCCATACACGCGCAGACTGCGCGGCCCGACCAGCTCGATGCAATGAAATCTTTAGGCATCATGCCATCTTTCTTTGGAATGCACACCTACTACTGGGGCGACTGGCACCGGGATGAAACATTGGGAAAAGAAAGGGCTTACCGCATCTCGCCGGCAGCAACGGCGCTGAAAAAAGGGATGATTTTCACCCAGCACCACGATGCCCCTGTTGCCCTTCCCAACAGCATCATGATTTTATATGCTGCCGTGAACAGAACCAGCAGGTCCGGACAGGTGATCGGAGCCGATGAAAGGATCAGTGCTTATGACGCGCTGCGCTCCATTACAATCTGGGCGGCCTACCAATATTTTGAACAGGACACAAAAGGCTCAATAGAGAAAAATAAATTAGCCGATTTTGTCATTTTAGATCAAAATCCTGTAAAAGCGGCTCCAGAAACAATTAAAGACATAATTGTTTTAGAAACCATAAAAGAAGGAAAATCTGTTTATAAGAAATGAAAAAAACTTTTACAGCATTATTTTTTCTGCAAATTATAGAAATAGACCAATTTTTAATCTCAATTGAACAATAATCGTGCAGATATATCATGTGATTAGTAAACAACCGCAGCAGGTAAATCTTGTTGTATACATTTATTGAATGATCTGTTATTGATATACAGATTTTTCCCGGCATTGTCCTGCTGGGAAAAGCATTAGCCCCGATAGAAGCGGAAATCCTTCTGTGCCGGGGTTCGGCGCAGAAGATTGCAGCGCATAGCGGGAACAGCTCCCAAAAAATAATATCATATACAATCTAAAGAGCACAACAACAACAACAACAACAACAACAACAACAACAACAAAAGCAAAAGCAGTGAAAAGAACAATAAAAAACCTTACAGGTTATCTGGCAGAAAACCCAAAAAGACTTTTCCTTATTGACTCCGCAGGGGCTTTCATGACGGCACTTCTGCTGTTTATAATACTGCGGCACTTCAGCGAATATTTTGGAATGCCCAAAACTGTATTGATTTGCCTTTCGGCAGCAGCAGTCAGTTTCAGTATTTATTCGGTCGCGTGCTTTCTGCTTTTAAAAAGGACACGTACACTGTTTATAAAAATTATTGGTATTGCAAACCTGCTCTACTGCGTTGCGGTAATCGGACTTGTGATTCAATACCGGGGTCTGCTGACCATAATGGGGACAGGATATTTTCTGGCTGAAACAGCAGTTATCTGCGCACTTGGCTTTATCGAACTCAGTGCGGCAGAAGAAATAAAAAAGAGCGGCCGGCAGCTAAACTATTGACAAGAAAAAACTGTTTTAAGAACAATGCCCGTTAAAATAGCCGCAGCATTGTAATTATACAACATTAAAACATCGGAAAATAACAGATCCAAACATAATTCTGCGTCCTTTACCAAATAAACTATACAGAAAAAATTAGACATGATATTGGAAGATTATGTTTATGGACAGCCCGTCTTATGCAAAGTTGTAATTAAACTTTCTATAGGGCGGGTTTTCATTATACAGGATTTTTAATTTGTAACAGCGTAAAATTATTGCGTCTAAACCTTTTTATTCTGCCGGCTGGAAGCAATAATAGCTTTTTAAAAGAATTGAATTGCATAGTTTAAAAAAAATGATTATTGAATAAAAGTGTAGCAATTAGGTTTGAATGTAAATTTGTCTGAAACAAAGCAGAGCTTTCCGCCCCTAGCCCCGATGGAAGCGAAAATCCTTCTGCGCCGGTGTTCTGCGCAGAAGATTGCAGCGTATAGCGGGAAAAGCTCCTAAAAAACAAAAAAATTAAACTTCAAAAATTATACAATCGGACACCTGCAATAATGTTCTATTTTTGCAGTTTAAAATCCAAGCATAAACAGCATAAACAGCAGTCTTCTCTGAGTGAATGCATCTGCCCGGGAGATTAGAATACATGAAGAAATTTAAAATTAAAAAACAAGAAAGCGACAGCTGGCTGGTATCCCACAACGAGTTCCCGAAATTTACCTGCCTTTTTGAAAATAAAAAATTCAATTACCAGAGGAGCATCACAGGACTCTTAGACCCTTCAGGGGATCAAAAGGAAATCCAATTACTGAAGAAAATGGAAAAATGGCTAAAGCAGTATCATAAAGAAAAAATAAGCGGATAAACCATATAAGCAGTAAAGCAGCTTTTATTTAATTACTTTTTTTTTTGATGCCCCCAATTGATCCTCCTTTTGGATTAAAACAGTAATTTAGAGCCGCAGAAAACCCAGATATGAAAGAAGATTACATCAAGAGAATTAACAGCATACTGATTTTTATTGATCAGAATTTAGATCAGGAACTGTCTTTGGAAACTATAGCTAAAATCGGCAATTACTCCCCGTTTCATCTGCACCGGATTTTCAAGGTCGTTACAAGCGAGACCCTCAATCAATACATCACCCGCAAAAGAATTGAAAAAGCCGCATCGGTGCTGCTGCGCCAAAGAGAGGTCACAATTTCGGAACTTTCCCTGCAGTACGGGTTTGGCAGCAACTCGTCCTTTACCAGGACTTTCAAGAAATTTTACGCATTAAACCCAAAAGAGTTCAGAAAGACCTATCCGGACAAATTTAGCAAGATCGGTATAGTGCAAAGCAAGAATGGACAAGAAAACGGAATCTTTGACCAATATATTTGCAGCATTAATAATCATAAAAACTGGATTAAAATGAAAGCAGAAATTGAGATTAAAGAAATGCCGCAGCTGGATCTTGCCTATATCACGCAGATCGGGCACAAGGGAATGCAGGATGCGTACTCAAAACTAATGAAATGGGCCATTCCAAAAGGGCTTTTGGAAAATCAAAATGTGAAAATTGTCACTATCTACCACGACAGCTATAAAATTACGGATACTGATAAAGTGAGAATGAGCGCCTGCATTTCCGTGAATGAAAAAATCAAAGCTGAGGGAGAAATTGGACTCGCAACCCTGGAGAAAGGCAGATGTATTGTCGGCCGTTTTAAAATCCAGATAACCGAATTTGAACAGTCATGGAGCGGCCTTTTTATCTGGATGAGCGAAAACGGATATAAAAAAGCGGACCGGATTCCTTATGAAATCTATTATAATGATTTCAAGGAGCATCCCCAGAGAATCAGCATCGTAGATTTCTGCATCCCCATTGCGTAATCCAAACGTCCCCAATATGGAACATAAAGAAATAAAAACAGCGATAATTTTGAGCCTGATACTTGCAATGCTTTTTAAAGGTTTTGAATTAAAGGTCACAAAAAAGCATTATGCTGATAAGAAGCTTAAAATCAAAGCAAAGGAAGTAACAACTTATACTTTACAAATCCAATGACTAAAATGAATGCAAAACTGGACACCATAATCCTGTATGTGAAAAACATACAGCTTCTGAAAAATTTCTATGTGGAGAACTTCAATCTGGAAGTGCTGCAGGAAGATGAAATCTGGGCACTGCTAAGCGCGGGGAACGCCAATATCGGGTTTCATAAAATCGGGGAGAAATACCTGGATCAGATTAATCCCGATCACCAATTTGATGCTAACACTAAAATCGTTTTTGAGATCGACGAAGATATAGAACTGATTCGAAAAGGGTTTATTGAAAAAAACATTCCCATGCGGGAACCCAAAACTTTTGAGAATTACAGCTTCTGGCTCTGTGACGGGACCGACCCCGAAGGAAATGTATTTCAGCTCAAGAAAAGCAAAAAACAATAAGAACCAATAAAATCAATTAAAACGGATATTGGCCGGTTATAAAATTCTAAATCACAATCCCGGTGAAATAAAAAAATCTGCCTTTAAAGAGGCAGATTTTATATCATTTAAGGAAATCAATCTTTAGTTATTGCTCATCGAGAGCTTCACTTCCATATTGGATCTTGTCGCATTGGAATAAGGACAGATCTGATGCGCTTTCTGGGTCAATTCCTGAGCCTGCTCGATAGTGACTCCCGGAATATTCACATCGAGCTCTGCTGCAAGACCATAGCCGCCGTCCTGATGCTGCCCGATGCTTACTTTTGCAGCTACCGAGGTCTCACCGGTCTGGATTTTAGATGTGCTGATAACCAGATTCAGCGCGCTGTCAAAGCAGGCCGCGTATCCTGCCGCGAAAAGCATTTCAGGATTGGTAAAATCATCATTGGTGCCGCCCAGAGCTTTGGGCATTCTTACCTCAAGGTCCAAAATTCCGTTTTCGCTTTTCACCTGTCCGTTTCTTCCTCCTTTTGCGGTAACGCTTGTTGCATATAATGTTTTCATTTTATTTTTGAATTTTATTTTTGAATTTTATTTAAAATTTTCTGAACCGTTTCTTTTAGCTCCAATAAATCTTCTGTTGTTAAATTTAGTTTTTTCTGCATTTTTGCCGGAATCCCGCACGCTTTCTGCTGCAGGTTTCTTCCCTTATCGGCTAAAAAAACTTCCACGACCCTTTCATCTTCTTTTTTTCTCTGCCTGATGATAAACCCTTTCACCTCAAGTCTTTTCAAAAGCGGTGTTAGAGTACCGCTGTCCAGAAACAGTTTTTCGCCGACCTGATTGACAGTCAATCCATCCTTCTCCCAAAGCACCATCATGACAAGATACTGCGGGTAGGTAATATCAAGCTCGTCCAGAAACGGACGGTATAAACCTATAATTTCTTTTGAAATAACGTAAAGCGGAAAACAAAGCTGGTTTTCCAATTGGGGTCGGTTGTGATCTTCCATAATCTAATGACAAAAAAATAAGGTAAAACTATTTTCTGATGATAAATTCCTCCATAGGAATTCTTACTTTCTTCATATGAGAGAGCCAGTCATTTTCGGTATCTCTGTAACCCAGATATAAAAGGGTAACGCTTTTTAATCCTAATTCCTTTAGATTCAAAATCTCATCTACTACTTCATTGCTAAAACCTTCAGCCGGAGTGGAATCAATCTTGAGTTCCGCCGCCTGAGCCATTGCAAGGCCCAGTGCGATATAGGTTTGTCTTGCTGTGTGCGCAAAATGCTGCTCAGGAGTCTGGGCTCCGTAGATCTGTTTGATCTGATCGGTGTAACTGCTGAAACGGCCTCTTGGCAGCTCTCTTACATCAGTGTGATGATCATACACCTTATCGATTTTCTCATTGGAGTAACTCTCCCATGCTGCAAAAACAAGTACATGAGAACAATCTCTCATAACTTCTGGATTCAATGCACCTTTAACCATCTTCTCTTTCAATTCCTGATTTTCAACCACAATTACACGAAAAGGCTGCAGACCAGATGAAGTCGGAGCTAATCTGGCAGCTTCCAAAATTTTACCTAAATCTTCTTCTGATACTTTTTTTGATGGGTCATACGCTTTAACGGCATGTCTCCAGTTTAAATCTTCTATTAACGGCATTATTTCTTATTTTATAAATTAAAAATTCTAATCTTAAATTTTTGACAATACAAATATACGCATAATTAAATTGCACACAATTTAATTATGCGAAATATTTTTTAGAAGAAAAAATTGCGTTTCTCCAGAATGTAAGCCCGGCTGATATTTGGAATTCCCTTTAACAGCAAACCATCAGCAGCACTAAAATCATAAATTTCATAATGTTTTAATTTGAAAAAAAAACTTTCTGAAATGATCATATCAGCGTTTCTGTCCTTACCTGTTTTCTGAAGCCGGGAACAAATATTCAAGGTATCACCAAAATAAGCAGCCTCCCTTTTTACATCCCCTACCAAAGCAATAGACACCATTCCGCTATTGATTGCCGCCCTGAATTTTGGCTGTACATTATAAAGCAACATATAATGTTCACTACGGTCAGCCAGCAGCTGCATATAGGTAAAATACAAGTCAATACAATCTGATGGTGCAAAACCTTTTTTTACTTTCCAGGTAATAACAGCCTCATCACCAATAAATTGATAAATTGACCCATCGTACTGCAAAACGACATCGGAAAGATCTGCAAAACAATCCTGCATGAGCCTGCTGAAACGGTAAGAGCCTAATTGCTGCACCAAAGGGGTTGAATCTATCATGTCCAAAAATAAAAATACCCGTTCTTCCTCCCTCGGTGTCATATAGGTCCCTTTAAAAAAATCAGTAAAATATTTTTTTCCTACACTGCGTTTAAGCAAAACCGCCACAGTGATAAAACTTTCAACTACAATTGCATATACAGCAATGGTCAGCAATAAACTAAAATTAAAAGAATGCAGACTGCCTTCATAGAAAAATGAGTAGAACACTGTCGACAAAAACAGTATAACCAGCATTACGCTGATAAGCCGCAGAGCAAGAGTATGTTCAAATTTGCTTTTTCTCATTCCCGGATAAACATACAAATGCGTCAAGCCCATTGGAATGCTAATTAATCCCGATAAAAGAAAAACGATTAAATATAGCCGCTCACTGCTTACCCAGGACTGCAGACTGTAACTCTGATGAATAAAATGCTGCGGAATATCATTAATTTTTATAAACACAAAAAGCAGCGCTGCAGCAATCCATAAGACCGTTATTAGCAACAGCTCTTTGATTTCAAAATCCCTTTTATTTTTTTTTCTTCTCTCGTGCGAAACATTTTTTTTCATATTTGATCTTCTAAAAAACACGACAAATTCTCTCTTATATCAGCCTCTTTTGCATAACCGCAAAAGATGCTGTCTTTACTTGAGCTATTGCTTAAGAATCATGACACAGAACCGCAATTATTCTCATTTTATAAAGTCTGGCTGTCTCTTTTGATCTTCCAAATCATAATAACGGACATACTCCAAATTATAATAATCGAGTATAGCAGTTATTTCACAGGTATAAACCATACAGTGCGAAATTCTTATTATTTTTAAATCCTCGATAAATTCATATTTCAGGCTCGAACTAATGCCTTCAATATCTTCCCCGAGCCAGAACTCATCATATCTGTCTTTAAATTTTACCCTGAAAAAATAGGCATAATCCCTTGTTTTCATGATTCTATTGAGCTGTTACCTGCAGATATTTTGTCAATGCAATTTTATACTGGCTTTTAGCTTCAATTAGCTTATCGCTGGTTTCTATCTTTAAAACCTGCGCTTCCAGCAGATCAGACAGCTGAATCATACCATTGTTATAGCTTTTCTGACTTACAGCTAAATTTTCCTCAGTCTGCACAAGCGTTGCCTGAATCAAATGTATTTTTTCATTTAATTCCATTACATCTGTCCATGCCTTTTCCATTTGCAGCAGCAATAGTCCTTTACTGTCCTCGAGTGAGTTTTTAGCAATCGATTCGCGTAATTTAAGTTCATTTAATTTATGCTTTGCGACCCACCAGTCAGAAATGGGAACGTTTAGTGAAGCATAAGCCATTCCATTGCCGGCCCCGCTTAGACTGCTTTCAAACTGATCCATATAATAAGCAGTAACCCCGACTCCCAGGCTGGGCATATAATCAGCTCTTTTAAGCTTTGTTTCCAGCTTTGAAGCCTCAACCGCTTTCACAAAAAGCTGGTATTCTGCCCGGTTACCGAGTACTGTGTTATGCGCAGCAAAATAATTTCCAGGTTCAGATAGATCGGCCAGACTGCTGCTGAGAATAATTTCAGGACTGTACTCTGCTCCTATTGTCTGGCAAAGACGCATCAGGGCCAGTTTCCTTTCATTGGCTAGCTGTATTTTACTTACCTGAAGCTCCTGCTGTTTGATCGTTACCTTAAGAAGATCATTTTTAATTATCATACCGCTTTTAAAAGCGGCGTTGACCTGTCTGTAAAGTGTATCCAAAAATTGAATATAACCTTCCAGAGTTTTTTGTTTTTCCTGCACAATTACAACCTGCCAGTACTGCTGCTCGGCTGTAAGAATAATTTCATCTGACGTCAAGTGCTGCTGCCTTTCTTTTACCTCAACATTGAGACTTGTAAGATTGTTGGCTGTTTTAATCTTTCCCCCAGCGTAAACAGGCTGTAGGACATTTACATAACCTAATCCAACCTGATTAAATAGTCCCATATCAACATCGGGCATATAAGCAAATTGAGTTGCGGCGGCTAAATTGGATGCATTACCATCGTATACAGGCAGGTTCCCGCCTTTCATTTTGATCTCCAAAAGAGGATTCAAAGCCTTCATTCCAATAGCCGATGCAGTAACTTTTGGAAAATAATTGGTAAACATCTCCTGCTTGGATTCCTTTGCGGCTTCAAGCTCAAGGGTACTGTTTTTTACCTTACTGTTATTTTTTACAGCCATGCTTTTAATCTGCTCCACTGTAAGCTGTGTCTGGCCATATCCAGAATACATCATTGCCAGTAACAGTAACAGTACTAGTATTTGTAAGTTTTTCATTTTTCCTATTTATTTTTAAGCCGTTACGTTTATATCTTCATTTTTATAAGTCATCCAATACAGCAGCGGGAGCATGGTAAGGATAAATACCATCGATATTAAGGTCCCAAAAAATATTACCGTTCCCATAGGTCCCCAGAGCGGGCTCTTACTGATAATCATAGGTATAACACCCATTGACGCTGCAAGTGATGTCAGCAGTATAGGCCTCATCCTTCTCTTTCCTGCTTCCATGCAGGCTTCAAGCACCGTCATCTTAGCGTGACTGCGCAGCTCTTCAATATAATCGTACATGATAATTCCGTTTCTGACAATGATTCCTATCAGACTCACCAACCCCAGAACTGCTGTCATGCTGAATTCCATATCCATAAGCCAGAGACCGAATGCCGCTCCGAAGAAACTAAAAGATGTCGAGGCAAATACCAGCGAAGCAAGGCTTACTTTTCTAAAATGAAAAACCAGTATAAAGAAAATAATGGTTATCGAGATCAGAAGTCCAGCCGCAATTTTTGGAAGCTGGTCATTGGTATCCTCTTTTATGCCGCCATAGGAAACAGCGATATTGCTGCTGTCAATTTCTTTTGACATTTTCTGCACAATCTCTTCCACTTCAGATTGTGTAACATTCGCTTTATTTCCCCTCTTAAGATCGATGTAGACTGACAGGGTGCGTACTCCGTTTCTGCGCACAATCTGTCCTTCATTCCAGCCGTTTGTCACCTTGGCCACCTGCCTAAGGGGAACAGCCGGTGTAAAAAGGCCTGAAACATATTCGTTTTCAACATCTGAACCCTCTGGGTCTTTGCCCTGCCATTTTGATTTAAGCACTACGGGAACTTTATAATCCCCTTCCCAGACTGTTGTTATGGGAAGGCCTCCAAATCTTGAGGTAAGACCAATTCCCAAAAGTCCTTCATTGATGCCTAATCGGTTTGACTCTACAGGATCCACACTTATGGAAATATCAGGCAGTATCTCTTCATAATTAGTATAAATTCTTTGGGGCGCTTTTAGCTTTTTGATCTCAGCCTGCAGTTTTGCTGCCACGGCTTTTAAATCTGAAATGCTGTCACCGCTCAGGCGTACTTCTATATCGGCATCCACACCAGCCTGATAATCCAGCTGTTTGAATTTTATATAAGCATTTGGATAACGTCTGGCATATTTTTCAGAGTATTCGTCCAATAGCTCAATTGTTGCTTCACTTGATACGGTGTTTACAATAAACTGCGCAAAATTAGGTCCCCCGATCTTAGGAGCGTAAGTGGTATGGAACCTTGGGGATCCTGTGCCCATAAAAGTGGTTATAGACCCGATACGCTTGTCTTTTGAGAGTACTTGAGCCAGATCTTTTGCTACGGTTTCTGTCTGGGCCAGCGCACTTGCCTGAGGCAGGAATATTTCTACTGCAAATTGATTCCGGTCTGCTGTTGGAAGTATCTTTAAAGGAAGATTAACAAACATTGCTCCCCCTAATACAACGAAAATAACACCTATGCAGAAAGTGATTTTTGGAAAAAGAAATACTTTTTTAAGTACTGCATCATAAAATGACTGAACATAATCCATAAAGGATTTATGGCGCTTTTTGCCTGCCGGTGCTGAATGAATACCTTTTTTGATAAAAAAGTACTGCAGAAAAGGAACAAACAAAACCGCAATAGCAAGAGAAATGGATAAGGTAATTAATATAGTCCACGGAAAAGCACTCAGGAAATCATACATCATCCCGGTAAAAGTGATCAGAAAAGGAAAAAATGTAATCCCAATAGCAAGTGTAGCTGAGAATATTGCTTTGAAATATTCTTTGGCACTGTCAATGGCCGCCTTTTTTCTATCAATCCCTTCGTCAAGCTTTTCCAGATAGCTGTCCACAATAACTATCGAATTGTCTACAATCATTCCCAGCACTACAATAAGTGCCGCAAGAGTAACCGTATTGAGCTCAATGCCTACTGCAAACATGATTCCCAAAGAGATAAATATCGTAATTGGAATCGTGGAAGCCGCTACCCCTGCAACACGAATGGGAAGAAAAACAACTGTAACGAGTATAACCGCGATAATTGCAATAAGCAGTTCCTCTAAAAAAGAACTAATAGAAGCATCAACAACTTGCGGCTGATCTGCTATTCGGTAAATCTTAACATCAGAAGGAAGTTTTTTCTCAAACCCCTTCAATACCTGATCTACATCCTTTCCGTATTGGACAATGTTATAGCCCGGACGCATTTCAGTTGAAAGGACAAGGCAGTTTTTGCCATTACTTATGGTATAACTGGAAGCTTTAGGATATTCCCGCACTACTTCTGCTACATCTTTTAACCGTATATGATTCCCCTGCGGATCAGAATAGATAATCTGCTCTTCCAAATCACGCTCTGAAGAAAACGGACGGGCAATATGAATAGGCACTACCATTTGATCATTGTCAATCACACCCGACGGCCCAATCATTCCCTTTGTTAAAAGTGTCTGGTAAAGGCTGTAGAGATTGATGCTGTAACTGGCCACTTTTTCCTTGTCAACATAAATACTCAACTGCTCGTTCTGAACCCCATAGCGTCTTAGATTCGATACAGACTCGACCGATCTTAATTTATTTTCCAGTTCTTCAAGATATTCTTTAAGCTGGCGGTAAGTTTTGGTATCGGATTCCAAAGCAATTAAAAGCGCCGAGGTGTCACCAAAATCATCATTGGCAACCACGGCAAGAACCCCGGAGGGAAGCTGCATTTTAAAGTTGGAAAGACCATGTTTTATTTTAGACCATACTTCATCCTTATTGGCTACCTCGTCGTTTAGTTCCACAAAAACATACACTATTCCGTCTCTTGACTGGGAATAGGTTTTTGACTTTTTTACTTCCTTATAAGTAAAAAGAAAGTTTTGAAGGGGTTTGGCAAGCTGCTGTTCAACCTCAGCTGATGTTGCTCCGGGATAAACCCCAACCACAACTCCCTGACGTATTGTAAATACAGGAAACTCCTGCTTAGGCATTTTATACAAGGCGAACATCCCAAATAAAACCAGGGTGACGATAAGCAGCAATACAATTTTATTGTATTTGATTGCCGCTGCTATAATTCCATTATTTTTATCCATTTGAACTTTTAATTAATTAGCCGCTTTTACGATGGTTCCCTCACTAATATTCTGATATCCGGCTGTAATTAAATTATCTCCATCTTGAAGACCATCTATTATCTCAACACCATTTTGGGAAAGACTTCCCAGCTTTACTTCCTTGTACACGGCCTTATTCTCTTTGCTCATAAG
Source organism: Flavobacterium procerum (assembly GCF_042431625.1). NCBI lineage: Bacteria > Pseudomonadati > Bacteroidota > Flavobacteriia > Flavobacteriales > Flavobacteriaceae > Flavobacterium > Flavobacterium procerum. Next base: position 224,064 of record NZ_JBHLYW010000009.1, read on the forward strand.
CCACACAAATCTTTTTCCTGAATAATCTACCTGCACGGCAGTGATAGGTACAATAATGCTGCTAGTTGAAGCGGTGCTCCCCAGATAGGTGCGGCACACCATTCCCGGAACAATTCTCCCTGAAGGATTCTTTACAAGAAGTTTTATATCATAGGTATGGGAAACCGGATTGGCCGTAACGCCTTTCTCAATCAGCATTCCTTCAAAAACTGCGTCTCCCAGAGCAGAAATAATCACTTTGGCTTTATTTCCTTCACGCATATCTGAAATTTCGCCCTCAGGTATCGCGGCCTTTATTTTGACATTTTCAATATTCATAATAGTGTAAACAGGACTGCCCGGCATCACATTGGCACCCGTTTCTAAATATTTTTTCCCAACAACACCACTCTGAGGAGCATAAATTGTGCATTGCTGCAGATTTTTTCTTGCGATTTCTTCACTCGCCCTCGCTTGTTCTAATTTGGTCTTCACATCTACAAATTGAATTTCGGGAAGGCTTTTATCCTCGTGCATAGAAGAAAGCCGTTTGTAAGCATCCTGGGCCTGCTTCAGTGCCGCTACCAATAAATCATGAGCATTTTTTTGACTCGTAATATTAAGCCTGGCCAGCAGCTGCCCCTTTTTCACTTTCTGTCCCTCAGCAGCATACATTTGTTCAATGGTTCCCGGCAGAATAAAACTGACATCTACTGTTTTTTCACTTTCGACAGTACCAATATATTCCCGGGGATATGAATCAGTGTCCGAACTGATGCTCTGAATCCTCACGGGGATGGCATCGGAGAGTTTCTGGCTGTCTTTAGAAGTACAGGAAAACAGGATCAAGAGCATTGACAATACTCCTATAAATGGGAATGGTATAAATTTTAACTTGTTCATTTTCTCTTTTATTAGGTTTAAGTATGCCGCAAAGATCTTGGATCAGCAAGCATTACCAGAAATCAAATTGTCCTCAATACTGTTCAAAATGTCGCTTTTTACTATCTTTACACCATAAAAAGATCAATACCTCATGGATAGAGAGCAGTATAGTAAAATCTCCATTGACCATTTTGCAAAGCAGCTTCATGTAGATGTGCTGACCGAAACTGAAGGGTTCATTATTGCAAGAAACTCAACCAAGGTCGAAGAACATGCCATTGATTTCAATCATCCTCATATAGTGGAAGGGATAGCTTTGGTTTTTTGTAAAAAAGGGAGCGGTAAAATTCGTATAAACCTCATTGAATATGATGTAGCTGAAAATACGCTGCTGCTGATAATGCCCCAGAGTATTGTCCAGATAAATGAACAAAGCAAAAACCTGAGGATAGAGTTTCTCTTATTCACATTCGACTTTATTTCAACTATTAGACTTCCCATGCCAGTGGGACATATTGTGAAAATAATACAAGAAAAAGCGTGCTGGCAGTTAGCACCCAGCCAGTTTAAAGAATTTCTTTTAGTCCACGAGCTGATCGTTAATCAGTATCAAAAACAAGTTTTGTACAGAGAACATATTATTAGAAGTTTTTTGTCTGCACTTCTCTATCAGATATTACAGCTGTACTCTTCGGAAAACAGCAATACAGTTTTAGAATATAAAAACCGTAAAGAAGAAATTCAGATGAATTTCGCCAGGCTTCTTTACGAGTATTACAAAACGGAAAGAAGCGTCCAGTTTTATGCCGAAAAACTGCACTTGACACCTAAATATTTTTCTAAAATAATAATGGAAGTAAATGGAAAATCAGCACTGGAACTGATCGACGAAATGGTAATCATGGCTGCAAAAGCACTTTTAAAAAGTTCTAACTTAACTGTATCTCAAATTGCCGATGAATTAAATTTTGCCAATCCGTCTTTTTTTGGAACTTACTTTAAAAAAAGAGCGGGATTTACTCCTTTACAGTATAGAGAGCATTAAGATGTAAATCTCATGAAAACGCCAAAACATCAGACTTTTAAAGCTATCAATACAGAATTGACAGAAATGTGCTGTAAGATATAGAAATACAATTCATTAAAAGATTTGAAGCTGAACATCATATCAGGCTTCTTTCAAATGAAATCTGTGGCGTTAGGACCATAGCAGTCAACGCTGCAAAATCTTCTAATGATTCAAAACTGCTGACAGCAACAAATAGTCCCGCAGTCCTGCCCTATATGCTGAACTTAAATCAAAGCAGAAGATTTTTTTCTTGAATTACCAAACAGAGCTGAATTTTTCAGGTAATTAAGAGATATAAATCGATTGCAGCATCATAATTCGTTTTTATGATATACCTATACTTTTGCAAAAAACCTCATTATAACCACATTAATATTGACTGCAAATTACTTTAGCCGCAGACTTGGCTAATTGAATTGGCAACGAACTTTCAGTCCCTTTGCTTCGCAGAATTGCGCCTTCAAACAACATGATAATCTGAATAGAGAGCACTTTACTTTCTTTAATTTCTGCCTCTAAAAAATACTTTTCAATTAGCTCTATTAATGAATTAGTATGGACATCGCAGGCTGATTCTATTTCTGCTGCCTTACGGGCATATTCCGTTTTTGCATTCATTGCAAAGCAGCCATGAAGATTGCCGGCATCCACCAGTCCTGCAAGAAAGTCAAAAATCATTAAAGCCTTATCAACTGGTTTGTCTACTGCAGATTTTTCTATATAATCAGCTATTGCTCCATACATGATTTGGTGGTAATAATTAACAGCTGCAATAATCAGACCTTCTTTTGATGTGAAGTGTTTGTAAAGTGTCCGCTTGGATATTCCAGTACTGTCAACAATGGCATCTACGCCAGTGGCATGAAATCCGTTTTTGTAAAAAATATCATAAGCACTTTTAATCATCTCGTCCCTTTTTTGGGATTTTGAAACTTGATTTATTTTTTTTTCCATGAATAAAAAAATTTATTGCAAATGTAAACTAAACGGTTTACATTTGCAACATGTAAACAGAACTGTTTACATTCGATAAACATAAATCCAGAAAACGTACAATAATTTAATAATTTTCAAAATGAAAGAAAAAAGTAAAATGGGCACTGCAGTGGTAACTGGTGCATCTTCAGGTTTAGGTGAGGTATTTGCCGAAAGATTGGCAGAACGCGGTTATGATCTAAAATTGGTAGCACGCCGCAAGCATAAATTGGATGTACTTTCAGAAAAACTGGAAAGCAAATACGGCATTAAGGCAACCAGCTTAGCGGCGGATTTAGGCTTGGATGCAGATTTAGAAAAAGTGGCAGAAGAGCTAAGAAATGACAAGAGCATAACACTGCTTATCAACAATGCAGGTACTTCGACACTTGCCTCAGTTACTAAGACTAGTGTTCAGAAACAAAAAGACATGGTCAATGTAAATATCACTGCACTAATGTTATTATCTAATGCTGTTCTTCCTCAGTTTTTAGAGAAAAACGAAGGAACTTTAATTAATATAGCTTCTGTTCTTGGATTTTATTCATTGCCTATAAGTGCCATCTACAGCGGTACAAAAGGTTTTGTTGTTCAGTATACCAAAGGGCTTCAGGAAGAAGTAAAAGGAACAAATATCCATATTCAGTTGGTAAATCCTGCAACTACTGCAACCGAAATATGGGAAGTTGGCGGCGTTCCGCTATCTGCATTGGAACAGTCGACAATTATGAAAACTGAAGATTGTGTTGATGCCATTCTTTCCGGACTAGATAAAGGCGAATTACTGACGCATCCTTCTGTAAACGACCAGAATCTAATTGATGCTTATGAAGATGCCCGTATAAAATTATTGCAGGGCTCACAAACCGGCCAGCCTGCAGAGCGATATAACATAAATTAGAAATTCAGCCCCTTACTTATGGGATTCTAGAAAAAATATTCTTAAACAAAAAAATAAATGAAAACAATAATTTTAAACGAACCGGGCAGTGTTGATAATCTGTTATATACAGAAAGCGCAAAACCAAGTATTACTGCCAATGAAGTTTTGGTAAAAACAATTTCATTAAGCGTAAACGTAATTGATTATAAAGTAAGAGCAAATGAAGGCGCATTGAATTGGATTCTCGGTGCGGATAGACCTGCGATTATTGGCTGGGATTTGTCAGGAACCGTAGTTGAAGTTGGTAATAACGTAACCGATTTCAAAATAGGCGATGAAGTTTTCGGAATGGCGAATTTCCCCGGAAAAGGAAATGCTTACGCTGAATTTGCAGCAGTCCCATCTGCCCATTTAACCTTAAAACCTGCAGCTGTTTCCCATCAGGAAGCTGCATCGGCTGCACTTGCCGCCCTTACGGCATGGCAGGCTTTGGCAGAAAAAGGGAATGTAAAGGAAGGAGACAAAGTCTTAATTCATGCAGCCTCTGGCGGTGTAGGCCATTACGCTACACAAATTGCTAAACATTTTGGGGCTAATGTAATAGGAACATCATCGGCAAAAAACAAAGATTTTGTTTTACAAAATGGAGCGGACCAGCATATCGATTATACAGCAGAAAATCTTCAAGAGATACTTTCGGATGTTGATTTTGTGCTGGATACCCTAGGAGGCGATACTATTTTAAAATCCTTGGATGTTGTAAAACAAGGCGCAATAATTATTTCAATTGCATCCAGCAGTTTTTCTGCCGAAGAACTTGAAAAAGCAAAAGCAAAAGAGGTCAATTTATCATTTTTGCTTGTACAGTCATCCGGTGAAAATATGCTGCAGCTTGCTCAGCTGTTGGAAAAAGGAATCATTAAATCGCACGTTTCTAAAATATTTGCTTTTGAGCAGATGAGAGAGGCACATTTATATTTAGAAAAAGGCCGAACCGTTGGCAAAATTGTGGTCAATCTTTAAGAGAAGATAAAAATAAATAATCATTATACTTTTTCGCATATATCTTTACAATGGCTTTAAAACAAATAAATAGAAGCCAAAATCCGGATATATGCGAAATTTTTAAAATTAAAAAATGAAACAGCTGATCAATATTTTAGTCGTACTGGCAATTCTCCCTTTATTGGTTTTAGGTGCAGTAAATGTATTTGCTCCCTTAAACACTTTTGAATTGTATGGCATTAAGCCATTAGGCATAATGACTTACAGCACCTTTAGAGGAGCCATTGGCGGTATGCTCATCGGAGGCGGGTTGATGATGCTTATGGGCCTAATTACCAAAAATAAAACCTGGTATCAAGCATCTTTATTGCTAATAAGTGTAATATTGATCTGCAGAATTATCAGCGTACTATTTGACGGTTACACAAATGATTTACTGCCGGCAGGCATAACCGAGCTTTACATTATCATAGTAATGTACTTTGCATCAAAACAATCAGGTCATTCTAAAAATTAGGTTCAATTAAATTGATCTCTTACAGTAAAAGCTGCCAAAAACAGGTATTTGCATAAAACTTAGGCGCTATTACCAAAATTAATAGCATAATTAATAAGAAATATAGAAGTATACAAAAACGCAGAGATAATAACTTGGAATGCTGTGCAAAGAAAAAGAGCATGCAAAATAGTGCACGCTCTTTCATTTCATATTTTACTCTGCCAAAATCCAGTTTAAAAACAATATTTACCTGCGGTATGCAGCAAACTAAATAGTAAAGTTTACTGCATTTTACCCGCTTATCAAACTACTTTACCTTAACAACAACTTTTCCTTTTGCCCTTCCGGTTTCAACGTAAGACAATGCTTCATTGGTCTGCTCAAATGGAAACACTTTATCAATAACAGGCTTAATAATTCCTGCTTCAATGAGCTTTGTGATTTCTCCTAATTGATTGCCTTCCGCCCTCATAAATAAGAATTTAAAAGACACATTTAATTTCTTGGCTTTTTTCTTAGCGCTGGAACTTAACAATTTTGTCACTAATCTTAAATACCAGGGCAAACCGATTTCTTCTGCAAATTCTGGTGTTGGCGGTCCTACTAAAGAAATTAACCGGCCTCCTTTTTTTAAGACTCCTAACGATTTTTCTAATACTATCTTTTCTCGGTTACTGTGCAATACAAGATCATAGTCCTTGAGCAGATTAGAAAACTCTTGCGCTTTATAATCAATCACCAAATCTGCTCCAAGACTTTTTACCAGATCAATATTTTTTGTACTTGTCGTTGTTGCCACATAAGCCTCCAAATGTTTTGCCAATTGAATTGCAAATGCTCCGACACCTCCCGAACCAGCTTGTATAAAAACCTTCTGCCCTTTTTTCACATTCGCGATTTCAACTAATGCCTGCCAGGCCGTTAAACCTACTAATGGAATAGAACCAGCCTCTTCCATTGATAGATTTTTTGGTTTCAAAGCTAAATCGTTTACATTAACAGCGATGTACTGCGCAAAAGTGCCTATTCTGTAATCGCCTACTCTTGAATAAACTTCATCACCAATTTTAAATTTCGTTACTCCCGGGCCTACCTTAACGACAGTTCCAGCCATATCGTGTCCATTTATGATTGGGGTTTTATAAGGGAGAAACAGCTTGAATTCACCCCATTTTATCATTGAATCCAAGAGATTGACCCCTGCTGCATGAATTTGGACCAGAACTTCATTTTCTTTTGCAATTGGTTCTGCTGCTTCGGTAAATTTCAGTTTTTCTTTTTTACTATATTTTTCTACTATAAATGCTTTCATTATTATTTGATTTTTATTTAGTCAAAAATGGTATTGCTTTTTTAAGAAATTCTTCGTGGTATTGAAAAATACCTCCATGCCCTGAATTTGGATAAATTATTACTTCTTCGGCATTAGGAAAACCCTTTGCCAAATCATAGGAATTAACCGTTGGCACCATTCTGTCATTATCACCGTTTACTACTAATACAGGCTGTTTAAAAACACTCAGATCAGCAGGCTTGTCATGCCCCCATGTCTCGATAGCTTTAAGCTGATTTTTCAATACACTTAATTTTACCTTATCATCACGGTTTTCTCTTCTTTCTTTAAGACGTTTTAGAAAATCACGGGCTGCTTGTTTACCTTCTTTGTTTTGATTGAAAAACAGATAAAATTTAGGGTCTCTGAATGTGACCAGCGCTTTGAAAATATCCTTGTAAGTCAAGCCAACCACATCACTGACTCCCTGCCCGCCTCTTGGCCCTGTGCCTGCAAGAATAATTTTACGGACCAGTGCCGGCTCTTGCAAGAGTAATTCCTGGGTAATAAAACCACCCATAGAAAATGCCACAATATCCACTTGTTGGTATCCCAGGGCATGAATAAAACCAACAGCGTCTTTTGCCATATCAGCAATACTTGTTCCCTGCTCGCCTGTGGTTGAACCAACTCCGCGATAATCAAAAGAAATGATATGACGATGCTGGGCAATAGAATCCATAATTCTTGGGTCGCAATTATCAAGGTTTGCTGTTAGGTGATTGAAATATACAACCGGTATGTCTCCCCGTTTTCCATAAGAGCGGTAAGCAAATTTTATTCCGTCAGCTTCAACAAACTGAGTGGGAACAGTAGCATGTGTGTAATTTACGCTTGGTGAATCTGATGCAGCCATGATTATATAATTACCTGATTGTAAAACATTTGACTGTGAAAATAAATTACTAATATAACCTATTAACAGCAAAATCGCAATGAAATACTTTTTCATTTTACTAATTAATAGTATTGTTAATGAAAGCAGTAATGTAAGCTGCAGCCAATTCAGGATATTGATAATGAGGCGCATGACCTGCAGCGTTAAAAATGATGTGCTGTAAAGTCGGCGCTTTTTTCAGTAATGCAAACCAGTTTTCTACCGCAAATGAAATGTCATTATCCCCTGAAATTGCCAGTACAGGAGTCTGCAATGTTTTGTAGGCTTCTCTAAAATTATCTTTGTCTTCTGTCAATTGCGGTGTAGCTGCAAAATAGCGCTGGAGTATTTCAGGCTTAACGGGCACCTTTGATTCATCATATCTTTGAGCAATACGCTCTAAAGATGCCATACCGGCTGCACTGCTTTTCTCTGACGCCGGCTCGAAAAACAATGTAATAATATCTTCCGGAGTATAGGCGGGCTGTAATGCTTTTTCTAAAAATAATGGAGAAAGAGGAGCATCATTTTTACCCAGTGGATTGCTGCCAATTACAATGGTGCCTAACACTCTTGCTGGATAAAGGAAAGTAGCGTATTGGGCTATCAAACCGCCATAAGACCAGCCTGCGACAAAATATTTATCGAATTTCAGGTAGTCTGCTATTTTTGTTACCTGAAATGCAACTTCGTGCAAATCAATTGGCAGCTCCCCTTCCGAATACCCGATGCCTGAATAATCAAAAGTAACCACTGTGTTATTTTTTGCTAGTAAATCAAGAAAAAGAGGATCCCAGGTATCTAAAGTCCCTCTAAAACGATTTGCAAGAATCAGCGGTGTTCCGGCACCAATTTTACGGTAAGCAATCTGTTTGCTGTCAATATCTGCATATTGCGTTTCTGTTGTTAATGCATTATTTTCCATTTTTTTATTATTTAAATCTTAACTTTTGATTTATTTGTTTAATTGCTTAAGAACACTTTTTTCCAGAACCCCATAAGCGAAATGCTGCAGGTTAATTAAGACAGAAGTGCCTTTGCCTACAATATTCCTAAATTTTGGCTTCGCTGTCTGAACTACTTTGAGCACTTTCTCTGCAACCATAGCAGGGTCTTCGGCTTTATCTACCAAATCATTTGTAAATTTTTCAATTTTATTTCTCAATGAATTGTAGTCATCAATTTTGTTGGCTGGTGATGAAGAATTATCCAGAATACTGGTTTTGAAAGCAGCTGGCTCAACCATTGCAACTTTAATATTAAAGCCATCTAATTCATATCGTAAAGCCTTAAAATATCCTTCAAGTGCATGTTTAGAAGCGGCATAATAAGCTGCATTTGGGAATGCTACCAAACCAATAATTGACCCCACAGTAATTATTTTACCCAATTTCTGTTTTCTAAAATAAGGCAGTACTGCATTGGTAACTTTGATTGTACCCCAAAAATTAGTCTCTAACTGCTGCCTTCCAAGCTCAATCGGTGTTTCTTCTGCAATACCAGACACTAAAAAACCAGCATTATTGATAAGAATATCCAACTGGCCTATTTCATTGAAAATTCTTTCCGGAAGAGTGTTTATTGATTGATCTGAATCAAGGTCTAGTGCTATTATTTTGAATGGTACCGACGACTGCATTTTTTCCGGATTTCGGCTTGTTCCAATTACATTGTAACCGTTTCTGTGAAGCTCGCTTGCGATAAGTAAACCAAAGCCCGAAGAAGCTCCTGTTATTAAAATATTCTTTCTCATTTTATTTGTTTTAAAATTTATGTTGTAATTTTGCTTGCAAATTGCAAGTGCAAATATACAAACAACTTTCAAAATGCAAGTTGATTTTTGAAATATTTTTATTTTTTATCATGGAAGCAAACAAAAAAAGGTCTGAATGCCCACTAAGCTGCTCATTGGATGTCTTTGGCGACAAATGGTCTTTACTGATTATAAGAGATTTATTATTTTATAAGAAAGGCACCTACAATGACTTTTTAAAATCAGAAGAAGGCATTGCCACCAACATTTTAGCATCAAGGTTAAAGGCATTGGAGGAAAATGGCATTATTGAGAAATCGGCACACCCGGAGAGCAAGGCAAAAAACTTATATAAACTGAGTAAAAAAGGAATAGATTTACTGCCTATAATCATGGAAATTTACATTTGGTCTGACAAATATTTCACAATGCCGCTAGAAATAAAGGAGATAATTAAAGAAGCAAAAAAAGACAAAGATAAATTTGTAAAACAAATCGTAAAAGAACTGAAAGATGAATGAGGGGAAAAAAGCAGCAGCGGATACACTGGACTTCAAATTAATTTGTGGCAAAAAAAATTAAAGACTTCAAGTTTTTATTAAATCAATTGTAATTATTTTTAAAATTTGCAGCAGAATCATGGCAAATAGATTTTGGAGTACATGCCTTTTTTGCAGCTAAACCATAAGGCTGTTATTTCGAAATATTTCACGGTAATGCCCATCACAATACAGGCTCTTGCAGGAACGGCAATATCTGCAATACATTTTTGCATCTTTTTTAAATCTTCAATAAATTAATAGAAATTTGCCCAATCTAGGCCGCAACGCCAAAATGGCGCCAATTGTCTTCAATCGGCGCCATTTTTTTCATATGCCTGCTAAATAAGTGAGTATTGGCTTGTTTCTGCATTATTTTCCTTTTTGCAATCATACTAAACTAAACCACTCCTGATTTCTAATCCAGCAAAGAGGTTCCAATACACAACTCCCTTAGCCCCGATGGCAGTGAAAATCCTTTTGCGCCGGGGTTCGGCGCAAAAGATTGCAGCAAACAGCGGGAAAAAGCTCCAAAAAGATATCTAACCTAAAAATACTATTATATCCAATTAATTCTTACCATCACAAAAACAAACAAAAATAAACTAATACTCCTTATGAGTCCCCGCGGGATATATTCTTCTCAGAAACAAAAAATAATTTTCTGACCGGCCCCAATAATCCCTTGGCCCAGTGCAGAAGGAATACTTTCTTTAGAATGAGCACAAAGCCCGAAAAAGAACTGGGTTTCTGCACATAAAGGTCCGCCCCTTTCTCAAAGGCATCTTCAACAGCCGAAGGATGGTCCCATGTGGAGAGCATAACGGCCGGGATGTCCCGAAGCCCTTCATCGGCCTTTATTTCTTCCAGCGCCTGAACGCCTCCTTTAACGGGCATGTTAAAATCAATAAAAATCATATCCGGATCAGGCTGGGTTTCATCCCTGAGATTATCCAGAAGCTCCTGCCCGTTCTCAACAATTGTTACCTCAGAGGGCACATCGGTTTGCTCCAGGGCATCGACAAATAATTCCTGGTCCTCGGCATCATCTTCGGCCAGTATAATTCTCAAGGGCTCCTTGTCATTTAACTCTTCAGGAGCCGGTGGGTTATTCTCAGAACTTATCATCGTAAAGGGGTTTTAAACTTACCAAATGTACAGCATAAATCCACACAAAGATTTCAATAACCCCATAATATTAAAAGCAGCAGCAAATCAAGCCTGTAAGCAGACGCCGCGAATAATAAACAGGCTGTAATTTTTCCATTTTTACCACAGATGGCATCAGATGCCTCAAAAAAACAAAAAAAAGCTTCCCAGAGATCGGATGCTCTGCCGTTCTGCTGGAAGGAAAACGGGTTTTAGCACCTTAGATGCCAAAAAAAGCCCGCCTGGGCACAGCAGGCAGGCATAGATAAAAAATCCTGATCAAATTAAGCCGGTTAATCTATTGTTATGGTCTCAGACAGGTTCTCACTGCTGATAAAGTCCGCTATATACTGCTGCACTTCATTTCTTTTATCGGGCAGGGTCTCAAAAGTATTGAGATGATACTGCTCGTCCTGGTCCATGATGTGGATAATCTCGGTATAGCCTTTTGAGATAAGGCTTCCTTTTAATTTAATTACCCTGAGCTGCTGGCGGGGCTCCAAATCTTTTCTCACCCTGAATCGTACTTGTTTGTGCATTGTAAAAAAACTTATGGCAATAAACTGCTGTGATTGTAAATCAAATATAATTATTTAAAAGACAGCCCCGTCATGTCTGAATGTTAAAAAACAGCCGGCACGTCCTAAAGTGTGCTGCTCTGCTGCTTTAAGGGCAGCCGGACCGTAAAGACAGCCCCCTTGTCCTTTTCCCCTGATGCGGTTATGGTTCCCCCGTGGCGCTCCACTATTTTTCTGCACAGCGACAGCCCAAGCCCGCTGCCTTCGTACTGGTCCTTGGAATGAAGGCGCTCAAAGGCCGTGAAGATCCGCTCGCTGTACGCCTTGTCAATTCCGATTCCGTTGTCCTGAATGCAGACCTGCAAAAGATCCCCATCACTGCCCTGAACCAGACTGCTGATGATAATGACCTTGGGGGGCGCTTCTGTTCTGGAAAACTTAAGGGCATTGTGCAACAGGTTGTAGAAAAGCTGCTGGATCAGGATCCTCGCCCCTTGAATCTCAGGGAGCTCGGAGCTGATAAAAACTGCATTTTTCTCCTGTATGACCAGTTCAAGGTCGGTCTTGATCCCTTCAATTACCCTGTTCAGGTCGATGCGCTCCACGGGCTGTTTTTTCTTATCTGCTGCGGAGTACGACAGTATTCCTTCAATCACATTCTGCATCCTGTGCGCGGAATGTTCGATCTTTCCCAAATACCATTCCAGCCTCTCGCTGAACTCTGACTGCATTTCATTGCGCATCCGGCTGATAAAGTTGACCTTGCGCACCGGCTCCCTGAGGTCATGGCTCACCAGATTGGCAAAATGCTGCAGATCGTCATTGGAACGCTGCAGCTCCTGGGTAGTTTCGAGGGCCTCTTTTCGGAGCTGCTGCTCCAGGGCTTTCCGGCGGTCTATATCCTCGATAATGCCCGTAATTTTAACCGGATGCCCGTTCTCATCCCTGATTATTTTACCGGTGATATTGGTCCAGCGCAGCGATTTGTCCTGATTTATGATCCTAGCCTGATAGAAAATCACACCGCTCTTCTGGGCATCAAGGTAGGCTTTCTCACGCACTGCTATATCATCGGGATGAAGCCTTGAGAGGATTTTTTCATTTGTAACGGCATCCTTTGCGTCCCAGATGGAACTGAAATTGCCCGAAGTCACTATGGACTGGCTGAGAAGGTCTATTTCGTAGGTGCCCATCCCCGATGCCTCAACGGCCATGCGAAGCTGCTCTTCGGAACTCTGCACTTTTTCCTTTGCCAGATGAAGGTCCGTGATATCTATTCCCGTATTCATTACCCCATAAACAATTCCCTGCGCATCAAAAAGGGGCATAAAGCAGTAGTTGAAATAAAAATTCTTCTGATGCCCGTCAATTACAATATCAACCTTTTTGTCTTTGGCATGAAATGCACTGCCAGTTTTATAGACCTCAAGGGCCTGTTCAAAAATACGCTGTTTCTCAAGCTCGGGAAGCACCTCAATACAGCTTCTGCCCAGCACCTTATCTCCTTTGCCCCAGGTTTTGATCATGGCCGCATTGGCCAGTTCTATCTTTAAATCACTGCCAGTATACACCCCGATGGGCAACGGGGCATTATCCACTATGTGTCTTAAAAGCTCTAAGGTTATTTCCATGGCCTGGGATCTGTTTTAAAAAACGAATCTATCCATTTTTAATGATCCGGACGTTACACGCAGATTTAAGATTGTTCTACAATTTCCACAGTACAGATCTGCCTGGCTCTATGATGCAGCTTTTTCCAGACAGAATAAAACAGATAAAAAAACAGCGGCAAAAAAAAGCCCCGCATCAAAATACAGCGGGGCTCCATAAAAAGATAAGGGCAGGGTGCTTTAAATCATCCCCGCAGGTCAAATGGGAACACGTCAGTTCAAAAGGAAATCACTGCCCGCGCGGGGATCCTCCCGTCCGATTTCCATTACCCTGCGTATCAGGAATTTTAAATCCCCGTATGAAACAGGCTTGAGGGCATAAAAATCTGCCCCCATACTAAAGACATGCTCCATAGTGCGGGGATTTCCCGAGGCGGAAAAAATGATGACCTTAATGTTTTTCATATCATCTCTGCCGCTGCGTATTTCTTTAAGGCATTCAAAACCGTCTTTTAAAGGCATCTGCAGATCTAGCAGGATAAGGTCGGGAAGCGGGTCGGACGGCACAGAGAGGGCTTCCATGAGCGCTTTGCCGCTTTCAAAAAGCCTGAGTCGCGCCAAAGGGAACATCTCATAAAAAAGCTCGGCAAAAATTTCCCTGTCATCGGGATCATCATCGGCAAAATAGATATTTTTCATAGCTTTACGGCACAATGCGCTCTATTTAATCGATAGGGCAGCTTAAGGAATCTTAAAATTAAAAAGTCATATCTAAATCTATATCGACTTAAAACTTTAAAATATACTATTATACAAAAGATTATTAATAACTAAATATAGGCAATTTTCCGGACCCTGAAGAAAAAACAGCACTATTGCTGCAGGTAGCGCTTTCTGTCATCGTTTTTTTTAGCCCTTCAGCCCAAGCCCAAGAGGGAACTTCTTGCCTGCTGCTGCCAGCCAAAGCAAAACCGTATTAAAGGCAGCCGAATTTATTTTTATAACGGTTGAGTTCCCTGTCGGTTTTCTCCAGGAGTTTCTCCAGAAGGGAAATCTTGTCATTGTAGAGCCTGCTTAAAGCACTGCCCTGCCCTGCGGCTTCACTGCTCTTAAAACCAGATTTCAGGTAATCGCTGATATCAAAGCTTATGATATTTCTCACATCCATTTCAAAGACTGCGGCAATTTCTTCCAGCTTTTCAAAACTCACCCTGCTTGAGCCTTTTTCAATCCTGCTGTAGACCGCCTGGGTCATATCAAGCCTTAAGGCCATATACTCCTGGGTGTAATTTTTTAGTTCTCTTATCGTTTTTATATTCTCATTTATTCTGCTGTGCATAATTTTGGATTTTACTGCGTTAGATTCACCTGCCGGATCCAGGATGCTGAATATGGAAGCAATGCAAATAAATAATCCGCAAGCTCTTGTGCAATAACAAATGTTAACGGTTTGGACTATTTTTTCTCCAGGGCATACTTCAATCGGCTCAGATGCACGGGACTGATATTGAGATAGGAAGCGATATAATACTGCGGCACACGCTGTATAAGCCCTGGAAACTGGAGATTCATTTTTTTATAGCTCTCCATGGGGGAATGCATGTAAAAAGCCTTTATCTTTTCGTTAAGCATGAAAAAATAATCTTCGGTAATGAGCCTTCCCAGTTTCTCCCCATGCCTCAAGGTTCGGTATAGACTCTGCAGCATTTCAAGGGTTATCACTATCACTACGCTGTCCTCAAGTGCCTGTATGGAAAAATTGGAAGGCATATTTTTTAAAAAACTCTCATAATCAGCAGCAAAGGTATGCTCCATGCAGAAATGGAAGGTCTTCTCTTCCCCACTCTCATCAGAGAAATAAATCCGCAGCAATCCCCCGGCAGTAAAGAAAATTTTATTGCACAGCTCATTGTGATCCAAAAGCACGGCCTTTTTAGGATAATAGGCGCTGCTGAACCTGCTCAGGCAGTACTTCCACTCATCATCACTGATCTCGACATAACTGGAAATCAAACGGTGCAGTGCATCTATCCCGTCATTTTTAAGTTTTTCTATTTCTTTGGCGCGCATCTTTTTTATTTTTTGGCTTATACAAATTAAAGCTGCAAAAGACCGTAAAAATTTCCTGAAAAACATCATTTCCCTTCAGGGTTCCCAAAAACATCATTTCCCAGACCGGACGAACCTAAAAACCTTCTTTATGCCGGCAGCTTTTTCCAAAAGCAGGCACTCTAATTCAATAAGGATTATCTGTTAAATACGCCGCCTTTTTTCCAGACAGCTACAATAGGTCAAGTGTTGATAACCTTTTGAAGTGCGGCAAATAAAAACATAAAAGCATGCAGTCCAGCAGTTAAGCCTGTAAAGTTCTTTCTAAAAGTTAATAAAAACACAATTTGCTCCTTATTTTCCCTTTAGTTAATTCCAATACACTATTTTTGAAGAAATTAAACAATTAAGATGCAGCAAGGTACAGTAAAATTCTTCAATGAAGAAAAAGGTTTCGGATTTATAACACCAAATGACGGAGGGAACGAAATTTTTGTCCATGTTTCAGGCCTATCGGAAAATATCCGTGAAAACGACCAGGTAAGGTACGAGGTAAAAGAGGGACAAAAAGGGCCAAATGCAGTAAATGTAGTGAAAGCTTAATAGACCATAAAAACCACTTTGATAAAGCACCTGTCCAAGACAGGTGCTTTTTTATCATAAACCAATTCGAGAGATTTTTTCAAGCCTTATTGATTTAATTTTTTAAACATTCACCCAAAATATAAAACCCTGAAAAGGAAGTTAGAAATAACGGTACAGCCTGCCCATAATTTCATTTTTATGAGCCTTCCCCACCAAGCCCCAAAACTCCAAAAATCTTGTCGAAAAATACACTAACGATTTACCAATGCACATTTAATCCATAGTCTTTAATTTGTCGAGTTTTTCTTTCAGCAAAGCTGCAGAAAACGGTTTTAAGATACAATCATCCATATAATCGCATCCAGGCTGCTGGCCGCTGCTAAAATCAACTGATGCCGTTAAGGCTATAATTGGAATGGATGCCTTTGCTTTATCAGAAAGATTTCTTATGCTTTTCGCCGCTTCAAAACCATCCATCAAGGGCATGTTTATATCCATCAGCACAACATCATAATCATTGGAAATTACAGCATCCAATGCTTCTTTCCCGTTACGGGCTATAACCGGCTGAATATTCCACTTGTTTAGAAGCTTTTTAATTACAATAATATTTACTTCATTGTCCTCTGCCGCTAAAACCCTTAGAGAACTTATATCTTTTTCACTGGGAAGGCTTTTAAAAGCACTGCCGTCCCCACTCTTGATGATTTTAAAAACCAGCTCAAAGCTCAATTCCGCTCCACGCCCTTCACTGCTTGAAATTTTCAAAACGCCCCCTTTAAGGCTGATCAGCCTGCTGGCAATAGTGAGTCCTAGACCTGTGCCGTAGAACTGTCTTTTTGATTTGCTGCTTTTCTGCACATAGGGGTAAAGAATCTGATGCTGCTCTTCAGGCGAAATTCCTATGCCGGTATCCTTAACGATAAACAAAACGGCCAGCTTCTGCTGATCCCTTTGAGAAATTACTGCCTCCATTTCAACACTGCCCTGAGTGGCGAATTTAATGGCATTGCCCACTATATTGAACAAAATCTGTGAAAGCCTGTCTTTGTCACCCAATAAATTAATATTCTCAAGACCCGGATCGTATTTAAAATTAAATTCAAGCTTTTTTGCCTGAGTTTCAGCGGCAAATGATCGATAAATATTTCCCAGCAGGAGATCCAGCCGAAACGGATTATTTTTAAGCACTGCCTTATCGGCATCTATTTTATTAAAATCCAAAATATCATTAATGATAAACATAAGGTTTTGGACAGAGAAACGCAGCACTTCTAGGTTTTCTTTCTCTGCGGGTTTCAAATCCGACATTGACAATATTTCAGCCATACCTGCAACGGCATTTAAAGGGGTCCGCAGCTCATGGGACATAGTGGAAAGAAAGTTGGTTTTGGCCGATGCAAGATCCTGGGCGTCTTTCAGCGACTGCTTCAGGCTAAGGCTGAGCTGGTGCTCCCTCTGGTTTGTTTTTTTAAAAGCATTAAAAAAGAAATAATGGACAAACAGCAGGCTGAAGAAATTGTAGACAAATAAGAATTTAAAAGCTTTCATGTTTAAATTCAGATCAGCCTTCATTAGATCAATGCCTGTATAATCAGCCAGAAAAACCATTGCCGTTACAGGCACTATATTGGCAAGGGAATAAATAAGCCCCCAGCGGGTGCCTAAAATATAATAGGCAACCGAGATGATAATCAAAATATACTGCAGGGTGACTAAATTCACCCCCTGCCTTAATGTTACAATGGCCGACCATATCAAAATACTGACAATCCATATGTATGCATGGCCAAGAAGTCTCCATGAAACCCCGCAGAGCAGAAGAATAAGTGATGCTGTTAAGAAAAAAAGCAGCAAGGCGCTGCGCCAGATATAAAAATTCTCAGCCTGGCCAATGAGCAGAAAAAGTGAAATAATACGCTGAAGAATGAATAAAATCAATATCAGAGTCAATAGTTTCATTCTTGCCTTATTGAGTATTCCCTGCTCGCCGGCCAGAGCCGATCTGTAATTCGAAATCAAATATTGGTACATTTTCCAGAATTAATACATCAATGCATTCAACTTACAGACTGATAACCAACCAATAAGCATACATAAGATAATTATTAGATTATTATGGCAAAAAATAGCAAGACTGCCTAAGCGGCAAAAAAACAAAAAAATACCTTTGCAATCTTGCTTTTAATTTACAAAAAACCTCAGCAATGCCTGTCCGATAAGATAACGGCTGTTTAAAATCCGGCAGCATCATTATACAGCTGTAAAAAAAAACGGGTCAAGCAGACATTGCAATATCTTATTTTATATTCTTATAAATTTCTATTTTCCCGATAACATCAAAATCAAGATTATAGTCAATTGTCGATTCATAATTATCACCGGTAAGCACAATCTCCTGCACCTGGGGAATCAAATTCTTCAGACGCGGCTTTGGATTTTTCGATAAAATAAGATAATACGGCAGAGCTCTTTCAGATACGGGATCGGCCGCAGGCAGATTAAGCACTTCTTCACCAGCCTGCCCGACAAAACACGAACCGGGAAAATTAAGTTTGTTCCGGTCAGCAAATCTCTTGAAATTCTCCAGCTCTGATCGGTTAAAACAAACTCCCTGCAATCTCAAATCAGCTGCTTTTTCAAGTTTAAACCATTTGATATGCACCAGCAGTCTTTTAAAATTAAAACTGTATTTAAAATAATCCAGCTGCGTATTTATGGTATACATGTATTGACCTTCTGAAATAAATTTAAAAATTAATCTGATCTGACCAGACCCCGCAATATCCCTGTTTCTTCATATTCTTACGGCATTAAAAATAAAATCAGTTAAAAAAAGACTGCATCTTAACTGCTAACTTACTTTAATTTAATGCATAAAAACAACAGATCCTGAAATTTAGAATCATTCTAATGGTGCTCTTTTAATAATAAAAGGGATTTTCAAGTAATTTTATGTGTACAAAAAACAGGCATATGAATGATATTGATAAAGAGAGCCTCTCGAATGCTCTTAAAAGCATAGATCAAAAAATTCACCGGTTAAACAATCAAAAAATTAAAGCCTTTTTTGAATCTCTGGGACTCGAGCTAAGAGATGATGGTGCTAAAGATTAACTGAATTGGGAAAACATACTTGTTGTGGTTCCCAGCCGCAGTATTTTAAATGAAATAAAAAGATACAGGGACTCCATATTGCGGATTTCTTTTACTGTAAACCCAAATGCAGAACAGATTCATATTTACGATTTTAATGACTGGAAAAACAGCACCCAGAATAAGACGCAGTTTCAGATTAGGGAACTGCTGAAAACCAATTTTGGAGGCGGTCCAAAAAGCTCCGAAAATCGGGACTGGGTTAAAGTAATGCAAAAAAAAATCATGAAAACTGAAAATCATTACATCACCAGAAGCGGCTGGCTCAGAGCGGCAGTACTGGGCGCCAATGACGGAATTTTATCCACCACCAGCCTGGCCATCGGCGTGGCTGCCGCAAGTGTGAGCAGAGAACCTATTCTGCTGGCTGCAACAGCAGGTTTAACGGCAGGGGCATTGTCTATGGCTGCAGGCGAATACGTATCGGTCAGCTCTCAGGCCGATGTTGAAACGGCTGATCTTACCCGTGAGAGAGAGGAACTTAAAAACAGTCCCGAATCAGAGCTTGAAGAACTTGCGCATATTTATATGCAGCGGGGGCTGAACAAAGAACTGGCCAAACAGGTGGCGATCGAATTAACGGCTCATAATGCACTTCAGACACATGCCCGGGATGAACTGGGAATCAATGAAATTACTCAGGCCAATCCCCTTATGGCCGCTTTTGCATCAGCTTTATCCTTTATTATCGGAGGCCTTCTGCCGCTGCTGGTGGCTGTTTTCGCTCCCATAAAAGAAATGGTATTGTATCAGTACGGTTTTTCAATACTATTTTTGGCATTATCCGGCTTATTGGCCGCTAAAGCAGGCGGGTCCCATACAATCAAAGCTATGCTGCGAATCTGCATATGGGGTACTTTTGCCATGGCGGCCTCTGCACTTGTCGGGTATATTTTTGGGGTTCAGACTGCTTAAAAAAAATGACTGCTGAAGATTAAAAATTAATCAAATCTTAAGCAGCTAAAAAAAATAAGATCCGCAGCAATGCGTTATTTCGTATATATACCCAAAAAGACTATAAAATGAAACTAATTGCAATGTTCCTCTTACTGACGGTGCTTCCCATCAACTGGGAGCCTGACTTTAATAATGCAAAAAAAACGGCAAAGGAAAAACACGGACTGATTCTGCTGAATTTCTCAGGATCGGACTGGTGCGGCCCCTGCATCGTTTTGCGCAGAGATTATCTTGAAAGCAAGATCTTCACTGATATGGCAAATGAAAACCTGGTGCTTGTCAATGCGGATTTTCCAAGAAAAAAGAAAAATATCGGCACACCGGACCAGGTCAAACGCAATGAAGATCTGGCAGAAATTTACAACAGGGAAGGAAGTTTCCCTCTAACTCTGCTTTTGGATGCTGAGGGAAAAGTAATTAAAACCTGGCATGGAAAACCAGAAACTTCACCCGAGCAGTGGACAGCCGAAATAAAAGCGATCTGTGAGAGCCGAAAATAACATCCTGGAGAACAAAAAATACTCGCAATGCCTGAAACTCATGGGAAACAGCTTTACTATTACCGTTGTTGCCGGAAATGAGAAAACAGCAAATGGGAATATTGAGCTTGCCGCCCAGGAGATCAGAAGAATTGAAAAACTTCTGACCACTTATAAAGAGGACAGCCAGACCAATCAGATCAATGATAATGCAGGAATAGGACCTGTCAAAGTAGACCTGGAAGTTTTCAGCCTCATTGAAAGAGCCATCGGCATTTCGAGTATTACGCAAGGAGCATTTGATATCTCCTACGGCAGCATTGACAAAAGTCTCTGGAATTTTGACAAAACCATGACCAGCTTGCCGGATGCCCAGACGGCACTCAAAATGGTGCACCTTATTGATTATAGAAATATTATCCTTGACAGGGAAAATACAACGGTATTTTTAAAAGAAAAAGGAATGAGGATCGGTTTTGGAGGAATCGGAAAAGGCTATGCCGCCGAAATGGCAAAACAGGTTCTGATCAAAAACAATGTCAAGAGCGGCATTATCAATGCCAGCGGAGACCTTTCGGCATGGGGACTGCAGCCCAATGGCCAAAAATGGACTATTGGGGTGGCTGATCCTGATGCCCCAAATAAAGCATTTTCATATATGGAAATATCCAATAAAGCGGTGGCGACCTCCGGAAATTATGAAAAATTCGTAACTATTAACGGTAAAAAATATTCGCATACCATTGACCCAAAAACAGGCCTTCCGATAACGGGGATAAAAAGTGTGACCATTATCGCGTCAAATGCAGAATTTGCCGACGCAATGGCCACCCCGATTGCTGTAATGGGAATCAAAGCCGGTTTGTTTCTAATAGACCAGATACCGGATCTGCACTGCATAATAATTGATGACAGCAATAAAATCTACACATCCAAAAACATCCGCTTGAAATGAAAAAACCAAAGCAAAAAATTCCCGCTCCCTTATGCAGTACTGCTCTTGCCTTACTGCTGCTTTCCTCATGCAGTTCTGTGAAGGAATACCAGAAAGGAAAACTCAACGATTCTGAAATGGTGCTTTCCAACAGGAAAATCGAAAAAACCGAACTCAGTTTCCAATCCTACCGCGAGGGAGCTTCCGGTGCAAATTCAGGAAAAAGCGGCGGAGGCTGCGGCTGCAACTAATTTTGATACGGTCAAAAAATGAAAAGAATATTCATAACAGGATTTGCCCTTTTGGCATTATTCCAGACAAAGGCGCAGAACGTGCCTTCAGATTCTACCAGCTATAAAAGCAAAAAATTAAAATTGGAAGAAGTTAATCTGGTTTCCAGCTACTATAAGCAGGACGGAAACAATTCTGCCGTTACAGGAGGAATTGGTTCGGAGCACCTTACCGATATTGCCAATACCATTGATGTAAAACTGGTAAAATACGGCCAGACGGGAATCAAGCACACCTTTGATATTGAAGCGGGAATTGACCACTACACTTCTGCTTCATCGGATATGATTGATTTAAGCGCCAATTCATCTGCTTCGTCCTCTGATAACCGATTTTATCCTTCATTGACGTATTTAAGGGAAAATGAAGAAAAAGGAAGAGCCTACGCTTTCGGGGTTTCTTCATCAACCGAATTTGACTATCAGTCTTTTGGAGGGAATATCGCCTTCTCACAGAAAACAAAAGACAAAAACGGAGAATTTACGGCCAAATTTCAGACCTTCATTGACCAGCTGAAACTCATTGAGCCCATTGAACTCCGTGCATCTGGAAGCGAAGGGTACGCAAGTGCCAATAGAAACACTTTCGCCGGAACGCTGAGCTATTCCCAGATCATCAATAAAAACCTGCAGGTACTGCTCGTTGGGGATGTTATAAGCCAGAACGGTTATTTAAGTCTGCCTTTTCACAGGGTATATTTTGCAGACGGGTCTGTTCATCAGGAAAAGATGCCCGATACCAGACTCAAAATCCCGCTGGGAATAAGGGCCAGTTATTTTTTTGGGGACAATATAATTATTCGTGCCTATTACAGATATTACAGCGATGACTGGAGCCTGAAAGCGCATACCGCAGATCTTGAAATCCCGGTGAAGCTAACACAGGCCTTTTCAGTGAGTCCCTTCTATAGATATTATTCACAGACAGGAACCAAATATTTCAAACCGTACGCAGAGCATACTGCCGCTGATCAATATTATACCAGCAACTATGATCTGTCGAAGTTTGACAGCAGTTTTTTTGGAATGGGAATGAAATTCACGCCTCTTAATGGAATTTTTGGGCTCAAACACTGGAATACCTTAGAGATTCGTTATGGCCACTATCCGAACTACTAATATGACTTCGGATATTATCAGTATCAATATTAAGTACAAATAAAATTTAACTTAAATAAAAAAAATGGAAAGCCCAATTTAGAATTGGACTCACTCAGCCAAACGGCGCCAATTGAAGACAATTGTCGCCATTTTTTTTTTAAACACTTATTCCTGTTCAAAGATTGGTAAATATTTTTATTCCCTCTTTATTCTAAAGACCGTTTTTCTAAATAATGCAAGTCCATTAGTTAATCTATTCTTTTTAGTAACGATTGGAATGCTCAAAATGGTGAGAAGCGATATGCCTGCAGCTGTACCCAGAGCGCCGCCATAACCAGTGAAGAACCTGCTTGCATTGAGAAAGATGATGCAGAAAACTACCCCTCCTGCTCCTATGGTCCAGTAATTCGACACCAATCGGCTTGAAACCATGCCGATAAATGATGATCCGATAAATACCAAAGGGATATTCTGGGCTAAATACACTTTAATATTTAGGGCATTAAAATGAAAAATGAGTGCAACGGCAAGCGATAAAACCGCAGAGGAGCGAACGGGTCCCTGCTTCCTGCCTTCACTTACATAAAAGGTCATAACTGCGCCGGTGAAACCGATTATGATTAATACTAAAACATCAGACATACTATAAAATAAGATAATAAATAAATGAAGTTATTGCCACCCCTGTGAATGCCAGGGTGCCTAATCTGCCGCCGACTCCCGAAAAAAGGCTTTTGGAAACCAGGATCAGTACAGCTGTAAAAAAGCTTGCCGCCAGAATAAAAAAGATATCCGGCGCCACGCGCGTGCTGGACATTCCAATGAATGCACCGCAGTACATTACTGCGGGCGCCTGCTTTAGATAATTGGAGCGCCTACTGATTTCAGGCACAAAAGACCCAAGAGTTCCAATTGCCGCCGCCGCAATTACAGGACCCAATCCCAGATAATGATTAACATAAAAGGAAGACACTGCCCCTATAGGAATCCAGGATACAACCAGTATATGCTCGTACTGATGATCATGATGATGAATCTGTCCCTTCAAATAAGTTAAAATGATTAAAGGACACATGACTATGATGGAAATCAAAACCCACAATGACTGGAAATTTTCCCTGAAAATAGCAGACAAAAAAGCAATCTGGATAATTAAAAGTATTAAAATAATCGTCTTCCTGACAAACCTGCTTGTTTTGGCATGCTTATAATTTTTATTGATTTCCTCCATTTAATATAATTTAATGAGTGAAACTGAATTTTGACGCTGCTTACAATTGCATTTTCAATTGCCTGCTGAAACTTTGCCCTATTAACAATAGTAAGGTTCAGAAAACAAAATGCATTGCCGATACGCTTTTTATCTGCCTAATTGATTAAACGATCGACAATCACTTTTGATTTTTCTATCAGCTCGTTAGACTTGAACATCTGGCTTTCTATTATAGAGCTTTCAAAGAGCATATAAATATGGTCTGACAAACCCTCTTGAGATATGAAATCTGAAAAAAAATGCCGCAGGTCTTTTTTATGATCCTGAATTACATTGAGTATCTTTAAATTATCGGCTGGAATTTCAGATAAAATATTCAAGAAGCTGCAGCCTCTGAAGTTTTCCTTAGCGTTCATATAAATTAAATAGTCGAATGATGAAAGAATCTTTGATTTGATGTCTTTTTTACCGCTTATAAAATTATTAAGCCCATTGAACCAATAGACATGCCTTTCATTTAGGAACGCAACGCATAAGTCCTCTTTAGATTTAAAATGCTGGTAAAAACTGGCCTTGGCTACATTTGCTTCGGAAATTATCTGGTTAATGCCCGTTGAATTATAACCTTGGCCGGCGAATAGGACCATGGTTACGTCCATAATTCTTTCTTTTGGAGATATCATAAATTAAATTTTAGAAAACAAATATACAGCTAACTTTAAAAACATACAAACCTGTCTGTCTGCAAACTCATGTAGAGTGCTCATTTCAAAACTTCTAAAACCAAGACTTTACCATAAGGGCTCTTTTGGTGACATATCAAAAGTAGAATTAGCCCTCACAAGAACACGACCAGTTCTACTTTCCAATAAAGTTTAGGTTATTTAAACTTTCGATCGCTCTCTTTGATTGGCAGATCATTGATACTGGCATACCTTTTCGCCATTAGGCCATTTTCATCAAATTCCCAATTTTCATTTCCGTATGCCCTGAACCAATTCCCCTTCTGGTCCATATACTCATATTCGAACCTCACAGCAATACGGTTGTCTGTGTGCGCCCAATATTCCTTTTTAAGCTTATAATTCAGCTCCTTCTTCCATTTATCAGAAAGAAATTTGACAATCTCTTCCCTGCCGTTGACAAATTTATCCCTATTTCTCCATTCGCTGTCAATGGTGTAAGCTTTGGAAATTTTCACTGGATCTTTAGAATTCCAGGCATCCTCAGCATATTGCACTTTCTGTAATGCACTTTCCAATGTAAAGGGCGGCACGGGATATTTTTTCTCTATTTGTGCATTCGAAGAACCTTGCGCACTTGCAAAACCTGCGGTTAGAAATCCAGCAGCTAAAATGATGTGTTTAAGCATTTTCATAAATCTTTTTTTTATTTTTAAATTAAGAGGTAATTATTTTTAAAAGCTCACTAATAAAGCTTTGCTGTTTCGATGCTGGAAATAGACAAAAGCGGAATCAGCACATTCAATAACCGCTAATTGCCGATCCCGCTCTTATAAAGTTTCGGTTATTTAAACTTTCGGTCTTCTTCATTGATTGCCAAATCATTAATGCTGGCATATCTCCTAGCCATCAGGCCATTTTCATCAAATTCCCAATTTTCATTTCCATATGCCCTGAACCAATTGCCGTCAAGGTCCATGTACTCATATTCAAATCTAACTGCGATGCGGTTCTCCGTGTGGGCCCAGTACTCTTTTTTAAGCTTATAATGCAGTTCCTTGGTCCATTTGTCGGCAAGGAATTCGACAATTTCGTCTCTCCCGTTCACAAATTTATCCCTGTTTCTCCATTCGCTGTCGATGGTGTAGGCTTTAGAAATTTTTACAGGGTCTTGAGAGTTCCATGCATCTTCTGCAGATTGAATTTTCTGAAGTGCGGACTCCAATGTAAAAGGCGGCAGTGGATGTTTCTGTTCCATTTTTTTATAAATTAAATTGTTAATAATCAGTGTAATCCTTTTGATCGATACGTGAAGTACTATTTTATGGGACAAAGTTATGACAAAACAATTACATAGACAAACCTGTCTGTCTATTTTTTTATATTTTTTTTATCTTTCCTGATATTTTGAGTTTTTCACTGCCTATTTTTGCAGCAATAACAAACTAAAATACCAGCAATTACGCATAAAAAAAGTCCCATTTATTTTCATAAATAATATTTTAAAAAAAAGCAGCTTATCAGAATCCATAGATAATATAACAAGATTAATCTTTCATATTATTTAACGAGCCATACAAGTTTGCTTTTGATGTATTATAGCAGCCAGTTGTTTCAAAATTCCCGCCATCAAGTTTCCAATACTGTTTCATTGAATATTTCTCGGCAGTTTTATGCGGCCTAATCTTAAAAATTGTAATCTTGCATAATAATAATTATCAAATGAGCAGTTCCATTCCGATTTTTGAATCGCACCATAAGAAATTAGGACTTATTCCTTTCAATTCTAATACTCTGGATGTGGTAAATGGTGAAATATTCCGGCATTACATCAAAGTCATATTTATACCAGCCGGTTATTCTTTGACAGTTGATTTCAATTTATATCATACTTCCAGTCCCGCACTTTTTTTTGTCAATAACAATCAGCATCTGGATATCCACACAGCAAATAATGAAGATGCATTTCTGATTCACTACAACAGAGATTTTTATTGCATTCAGATCCATGATCAAGAAGTAGCCTGCGACGGGCTGTTATTCAACAATATTTTTGAAATACCCAAAGTTGATCTTTTGGAAGAAGAATTAAATGCGGTTTCCCAGCTATTCGGCAATATTAATGATGAGCTGATTTTTCAGGATCTTTCATCGGAGGAAATGATCAGAACTTATTTGAAGCAGATCATTATTCGTGCGACAAGACAATGGAAAAAGCAGAATCTTAAAAACCAGTATTCCAATCTCATAACTGCCGAGCAGGATTTTTTTCGCAATTTCAGCCGATTAGTGGACATTCACTATAAACAAAAACACAGTGTTGCAGATTATGCCGGCCTTTTAAATATTGCTCCAAAAACAATTTCCAATAAATTTCATAAGCTTAATCTGGAAAATCCTAATGAAATGATTAAAAACAGGATTATACTGGAAGCCAAGAGATTAATGCTATACAGCGATTTGAGCATAAAAGAAATTGCTTATGAGTTAGGTTATGAAGACCCAGCGTATTTCAATCGCATCTTTACACAGAAAGCAGGCAAAACACCAGCCGTTTTTAAAAAAGAAATTAAAAAACAAATATAATATCTTTCAAAAAAGGAAAAAAGTACAATTTTTATCGACTTTTTCATCTTTATTTAGACTGTATAGATGACATACCTTTGTCTCATCAAAGTATAACAATCTAAAAGAAAGATTATGAAACGCAATGCAACCGCCGTTTGGAACGGCTCTATAAAAGAAGGAAGCGGACATCTGACTACTCAAAGTTCCGTTCTAAACCAGACTCAATATTCATTCAGCAGCCGTTTTGCCGATGGGATCGGAACTAATCCGGAAGAACTTCTGGCTGCGGCCCACGCCGGATGTTTTACAATGAAATTGAGTTTGGACTTAACCGAGGCAGGATATTATCCAGAGCATCTGGAAACAAAATCCATCATCACACTTGACAATGGAAAAATCATTCAGTCTAAATTGGCACTGAATGCGAAAATTCAGGGAATCTCAGCTCAAGAATTTGAAAAAATCTCAAAACAGGCAGAAAAGACCTGTCCTGTAAGTTCAGCATTTAACTTCGAAATTATCTTAGATCTTAACCTTCAAAATTAATTATCATGAAAACTATTTCTTTAAAAATATTCGCTTTAGCATCATTATTAAGTTTTAACTCAACCGCAACAGCACAATCTCTTCCCGCGTCCCAAGACCCAAACATTGGAAAACAGACCAGAGAATTTTTGCAGGCATTGAACATCGCTGGCGGCAAACCGCTGGAAACTTTATCTCCCAGTGATGCCAGACTAGTGCTGGCAGGCGCTCAAAAATCTGTAAACTATGATTATTCTGATATTGAGGAATCTGAAAAAACCATTACAGAAGATGGACAGACAGTTAAAATTCATATTATAAAACCAAAGGGCGCAAAAGCCGGTCTGCCGGTATTCATGTTTTTTCACGGCGGCGGCTGGGTTTTGGGAGATTATCCTACCCATAAGAGATTAGTTCGCGACTTGGTTGTCAACAGCGGAGCAGCTGCAGTTTTCCCGGATTACACCCCCTCGCCTGAAGCAAGGTTCCCTATCGCTGTCAACCAGTCATATGCGGCAACCAAATGGGTATCTGAACATGGAAAAGAAATTGGTGCAGACGGCACAAGACTTGCTGTTGCAGGCAATAGTGTCGGTGGAAATATGGCAGCTGTTGTGGCGTTGATGGCAAAAGATAAAAAAGGTCCTAAGCTGGTTCAGCAGGTGCTTTTATGGCCGGTTACTGATTCAGATTTCACCAGAGCTTCATACATTAAATTTGCTCAGGAAAGATTTTTAACTACCCCTTTAATGAAATGGATGTGGGATAATTATCTGCCTGATCCTAAAGATCGAAACAATAAATACGCTTCTCCCCTAAAAGCCTCATTAGAAGAGCTTAAAGATCTTCCTGCCGCTTTGGTACAGGTTGCTGAAAATGATATTTTACACGATGAAGGTGTCGCTTACGGCAGAAAACTCGATGATGCAGGGGTTCCCACTACACTTATAGAATATAAAGGATTTATCCACGATTATGGAATGCTAAACCCTTTAGCTCATATTCCAGCAGTTCAGCAATCTGTTTTGGATGCGGCAGCTGCTCTAAGAAAAGCATTATTTGAAAAATAACAGCTTATAAATTAACCTGATTTTTTATAAAAAACTTCATCTATTCCTTTTTATTGATTTGGAATTAAGCTGGAGTTCACAAAAAGCCAAATGGCGCCAATTGAAGACAATTGACGCCATTTTTTTCATATATTACCAACAAATAAGTACAGGATTAAAGCTATTAAAAAATGTAAAATTCAAAAGAAAAAATATCCTTTGAGATTTTAAAACTTTTCAAATATTATTGCAGCTTTTAATCAGTTTAAAGAACTTTCTCTGAATTCTTTGGGAGTGAGACCGACTTCTTTTTTAAATAATCTTGAAAAATAAGGAGGGTTTTCAAAACCCAACCGATATGCAGTTTCAGCAATAGTATTATCAGTACTTAATAATAAGTTTTTTGCTTCCATAACTAAAGAAATATGAATATGCTCTAATGCTGTTTTTCCTGTCTCCTGCTTTAATAAATCACTTAAATATCGGGCTGATAAAGACAATTCAGATGCCATATATTTTACGCTGGGCAATCCGTCTTTTTGAAGTTTTCCGCTTTCAAAATAATCTTTTAAGATCTCATTGAATTTAGAAACGGTAGTTCCCGAAATAGGAGCCCTGTTTATAAATTGCCGTCTGTAATAGCGTTGGGAATATTTCAAAATTGAA
Organism: Flavobacterium procerum; assembly: GCF_042431625.1. Classification (NCBI taxonomy): domain Bacteria; kingdom Pseudomonadati; phylum Bacteroidota; class Flavobacteriia; order Flavobacteriales; family Flavobacteriaceae; genus Flavobacterium; species Flavobacterium procerum. The sequence goes on from NZ_JBHLYW010000009.1 coordinate 253,393, forward strand.
TCAATATGGGTAAGGATAATATCCCTGCTGTACTCATCCTGATTGTTATAATACTCGCCTCTTATTTTATGAAACAAATCCCAAAGCGTTTCTTCTTCATTAGGAGATAAATGCAGTGCTTCATTGGCTTCGTAGTCAAAGAAAGCATATTTTTGAATCGCTGAATGCAGAGAATGGCTGAACAAAAAATCTTCATGAATGTAAATCATAAAACCTTTTTCTGTCAGCTCTATATCATTCATTTGAATAATTTGATTTGGCTTTAAAAAAAACATGGAACCATTATCGTGGTCATATTTTGTTTTTCCATAATTAACCGTGCCTGATTTTACTTTTTTTAGCGCAATTTTATAGAAGCCCAGCGTAAATTCCGTCTCTGCAAAACTGCAGTCTCTAATGTCGTCAAAAGTTACGAGTCCCAGCAATGCATTTTCAGGGGCAGGAAAACCGTTAGCGGTGTAAAGTTCCGTTATTGTTTTGTAATGTTTCATTCTTTTTGTTTTTCAAATTCATTAAAAACCAGCATCATAAACACTAGATTTTCAACAAGTTGCCTGTTGCAAATTTATTTAAATTTCAGCAAGATAAGTTGCTTTAGGCAATGCTTTTAATTTACCATCAAGAAAGATAAAAAAGCTTTTTACATACTCTTGTTCAAGATGCCACTCGTATAATTCTTTTGATGTATAAACAGCAAAAATTACAAGCGTATTTGGATCTTCTTTTTTTCTTGTTAGTTTAAAAATCTCAGTGCCTTGTTCAAGTAAAATTAAATCTTTAGTTTGAATAGCATTGGAAAGTACTGCATCAATTAATTCAGGATTTACAGTAAGTTCCACATGGGTAATTATTTTCTCGTTTGTCATAATAATTAATTTTGTGTTTGTGCAGGTGTATCAATATTCCAAATATCACGATACATCTTCCATTGATCATTTTGCTGCTTCCAGATTATTATAAATTTTCCTTTATAAACAGATATACCCTTATCAATCAATAATTCTACAGCTCCGGATTCAATAACAAATTCAGGTCCTCCCATAACTTCGCTTGAAGTTAATTTTATATTTCTGATGCCCATTTTATAAGCCCCGTCAAAGAATGCGTTAATTGCCTCGGTGCCAAACATCTTAGGATAGTTTGCTGGAAAAATACACGCATCAGTCGTGTAATGTTTTGCAAATTGAGAAGCATCACCTTTGGTGAAATTTTCATCATATGCCTGATGGTCTGTTTCAATAATTTGTCTTATTGCATCTAAATTAAAATTTTCCATTTTTTATTAATTTTTAAAAACAACAGTACTTTTACAGTGTTGCTTCTCTGTATATAATTATTTTTTCTGCTGAACTTACTTGTTTGCTTCTCCAAGATAAAAGCCCATATTCTGCTCTACCTTTTCTACGCCAATTTTACCATACATGGCTCCAAAAACAGGCATTCTCAATTGTAATCCAGGCCAGGACAATGAACTCAGAAATTCTGTATATGATGCCAGACGTTCAGTCTCTGTAGGAGCTCCTGCAAGATTAAGCTGTTCTTTGAGGGTGACTAAAGCTGTTTTCTCAATGCTGCTAAGCGATTTGCCAAATTATCCACAAAAGCATCCAATTCAGCATTTGGCAATGTTCTGGTGACCCATCCGTATTTTTCTGCTGTAAGGGCATCATAATCATTTCCTGCGGCGAATACTTCCAGAGTCCTGTCTTTGCCTATTAATCTTGGTAATATATTATTCCCCCTCCGCCAGGAAAAAGACCAACACCAACCTAAGGGTGTTAAAAAACGGCTGATTCTTTACTGGCATATCTCAGGTCAAATGCCATTGCCAATTCATCGCCGCCACCTGTTCTTTGAGCGAAACTGTTTGTACTGATTGCCAGCGCTGTAAAAAAATGCCATTGCCAATTCATCGCCGCCACCTGTTCTTTGAGCGAAACTGTTTGTACTGATTGCCAGCGCTGTAAAAAGATCTTTATTAATTTTAAATTTTTCATTTCAATTTTTTTTAACTATTCTTTTATCTGATTCATCATCTCAAATGCCTCAGATGGAGAAGACAAATAGAATTTTCTGAATTCTGCTGTCTGCCCAACCTGAATTTCATAAATATTATTTTCAATAGCATTGATTAACTCTTCGGCAACTTGGTATGCAGGTATTCCGTTTTCGCCGCCAATGTCCTTAGAAAATTCTGTATTGACCATAGGCGGCAGCAATTCAAATACCTTTACACCTGTGTTATTGGCCAGGGTATGACGAAGTGAAAGAGTGTAAGAATGAACAGCTGCTTTACTGTCTGAATATGTAGGCACTAAATATTGCGGCGAATAAGCAACAATTGAAGATACGTTTACAATCGCCGCTTCCTGCTGAGATTTTAATAAGTGTAAAAAACCTTCTGTCAATCTTATGAGTGAAAAATAATTTGTTTCAAACTCTTCTGCAGCTTTCTCAAAAGCCAAAGCTTCTTCGCTGTGTGTGTATGTGAATGCACGACCCGCATTATTGATAAGCACACTTAATTCAGGATAATTGGCAGAAACTTTTTGAATTAAATTCTTAACATCATCCGCGTCGTTAATATCGCAGCGAATTGCAGCTGCATTTGGCAATACTTCTAAGGCAGCTTCTAATTTACTTTCGGTTCTGCCTGCAATGATGACTTTATTTCCTTTTGCAGATAATAATTTTGCGGCTTCAAAACCTATGCCTGAACCGCCTCCTGTGATAAGGATTGTTTTATTTGTAATATTCATTTTAGTATAATTAAATTATTTAAGGCTTTTAAGCATAGAACTTTCAAGCATTTTAGGTGCAAAATTTTGAAGAAAAACAATCATACCCGATTGTTTTCCAACTGGATTACTGAATTTTGGTTCTTTAGCTGCGATGATTTTTGAAATAATTTCAACTACAGGTTCCGGTGTCTGCGCTTCATCTAAACCTTTTTGAGTAAGCGCATCCACTTTTTTTCTGTAATTGTTATAGTCGCTGATGGCATTTCCTTTAGAAACCAAGGCATTACTTCCTAAATTCGTTTTGAACCATACAGGCTCAACGACACTTACCTTAATATTGAATTGGTTTAGTTCCAATCGCAGCGCTTTAAAATAGCCTTCAACTGCGTGTTTTGATGCGGAATAGTAGGATAAATTTGGAGGTCCGATCAAACCAACAATAGAACTTACGGTAATTATCTGTCCCTGTTTTTGTTTTCTAAGCTGCGGCAGCAAAGCGTTTGTTACTTTAACAGTTCCCCAAAAGTTAGTTTCAAATTGTTTTCTGGCAGCTTCCATTGGCGTTTCTTCGGCAATTCCTGTGACCATAAATCCAGCATTGTTTACCAGAACATCCAGTTGTTTGATTTCAGTAGAGACTTGTGCCGCAAATGAATTAATAGAAGCATCATCATCTATATCCAGACGAAATAGTTTAAATGCTGCTTTACCTTTATATTTTTCAGGCTCTCTGCTGGTGCCTATTACATTAAAACCTTTTTTGTGAAGATCATTAGCCAGCAGCAATCCAAATCCCGATGATGCGCCTGTAATTAAAATTGTTTTGCTCATTTTGTTTCTTTATATGATTAATTATGAGGCAAAGTTAATGGCGCAGAACACCTTACTAGTTATACAAAAGTGGGAATACGTGATACATATTTACGTATGGTTTTTGCTTTAATTGCAATTACTGATCTATAACTTAAAAAAAACTGCTGTACCCTAGAAGTACAGCAGTTTTGGCAAGCTGAATAAATTTAAAAATATATTGTTACTGATTATTTTTCAACCATTCTAAACGTCTTTGGTCTGGAAGATGCGTAATTTTAAATTCTTCAAAAACAGCTGTAAAACCTTTTCCATCAGGACTTGCAGCCATCATACCAACTTGTACGGTTTTAAATTCCGGAAAATAAACTGTATTGGTCATTGTATAATTAACACCATCAACAGAATAAAAAATTTCCAGTGCATCTAGTCGGCGTACGGCTTTCATCCAGACATTTTTGGGTTTTTCCTTTAATCCCAGAACACTCCAAGAGCTTTTATCAATAGTGTGAACAGTGCTTATGTTGTAAATTCCGTCTACATATTCCACACCAGTTTTAACATAATTGTTTTCATCTATTCGCAGCATTAAACATACTTGGTCAAATCTGGTTTTGTACACTCCGCTCATCTTTACTGTAACTTCAAACTCGCCGCTTCTCTGCGTATAAAGAAAAGGACCATCATAAACTGTAAATCCATAATGGCTTTTATTCCAGTAATCAGACTGGGCGGTAACCTGCATTGTTAGTTTATTTTCTTTTATTTCCCACTCTGCCGGTTCATTAAGCCAGCTCATGGCATTTAATTTTTGAGCATTTCCTTTTACAGCCATAATGCATATACATATTAAAACTAAGTGAATTCTCTTCATGATTTCTTAAATTTGAATTTTTACTAATAATTTACAAAGAATGTAATTTGATGTTTTTTTGGCAATAGTGATATATAACCATATTTACCGGATGACTTACCACTGTTTTGAGAACTAAATTGCAGCATTTAAAATTGAAAAACATAAAAGAATTACTCTTATGAATCCTATTTCAAACTTAGAAAATCAATTTTCATTTGAATCTAAAGACATCCCCGAAAAGCGGCAGAAAGCATTAAATTATGCGATCAATACTTTAGAATATTACGTAAAATTAGATCATTCAGTAGCTGTATTGTCTGACTTGGCAGATAACAAAAGTTATATTTTTGCCGATAGTTTTGGAAGTTTTTTTGAAATGAATATTTCGGGTTATACCACAATTGATTCAATATGGGAAGAGGATATTTACAAGCGGATTCATCCGGATGATCTTTTTCAAAGGCATCTTTTAGAATTAGAATTTTTTAATTTTTTAAAATCCGTGCCTCCTGATGAAAGATTGAATTACAGCACTAAATGCCACATTAGGGCTCTGAATAGTAAAAATGAATATCAGTATATTTTACATCGCAGTTTTTATATGCTGAAAAGTTCCCAAGGAGGTTTATGGCTTGCAGTTTGTCTCTATAATTATTTATTCGAAAAAACAGCAGCTGTAAATAGTATAGAAGGAAAAATTATTAATACTAAAACGGGAGAAAGTTTTTATGCAGATACGTATGAAAACTGCCGTGAGCTTTTGACAATTCGCGAAAAAGAAATTTTAGTTTTAATCGGTAAGGGAGTAATCAGTAAAGAAATAGCTGTAATGCTAAATATAAGTATTAATACGGTTAACAGACACAGGCAGAATATTTTGGAAAAACTTAATGCTGCAAATTCTATTGAGGCAGTACGAACAGCAGAGGCTTTAAATCTGTTGTGACACCGAACTTCTCATTGCTTGATTCACGCCGATTAAAAACAAGAAAGAAAAACTAGAAAATCTTTCTTGCCATGAAAATTCCCATCGCAATAAGCAGCTAAAGCCGATGATTTATTAATTCATCAGCTAACCTAAATACGAAGCTTTACAAAGGCTAAACGGGCACACGCCACAGTCCTAGCCCCGATAGCAGTGGAAATCCTTTTGTGCCGGATTTCGGCGCAAAAGATTGGAACGTATAGCGGGAAGAGCTGCCAAAAATAATTATGAGTAACACAGCCTCCGGTGTTGATCTCATTTCAGCAGCAGGAAATTTTGCAAGGTTCCAATTCTTGATTATTAATTGCTGCTCGACTGATAAAGAAAACTGATTTATTGCTTTTCATAATTATTTTGGATTTCCTGCTCTTATTTCTTTAAATGCAGCCGCCACTCGACCCAATTAAAAAATGGATTTGTTTCAGGCAGAAGCAAACACTCTTAAATTATATAAATCCAAGCCGGAATTCTATAAATAATCGACTCATGATTTGTGTAATTTTGAAATCAGAAATAAAAACATAGACATTATATAAGAAAATCTATCATGAATTCATACGCAGCCGACTCTGCCATTTCCAGCTCAGCAGAACAATATAATATCCGATCCAATTCTAATTTTAGAGATGCAGAATTTTGTTCTGAAAAATATCATATTGCTGCATTAGCCGGCTTGTATGCTAAAGATGAAGATGAGCCCGATTTTGACTGCGAGTTTTTATTGGGCATCCATGGCAGCTTTGATGAAAAAGATAATTCAAATTAATTTAACTAACATTATAATCTGGCAGGCAGTGCTTTAGATTATCAATGGACTGCGCATCTGATGGCGCACATGCAGAGTAAAATCATTAATACATTACCTCATTGCCAAATGGATATAAATTTTAAAATATAAATCAGATATAAGCAGTAAAAGATGCACGATAATCTGCCTTTGGCAACCGGATATTAAAATTGTATCTTTGAGATTAGTGCTGTAATTCAGAATATTTCTATGGATCAAAAATTATTTAAACACGTCCTGCTGGCAGATGACGATTTGGATGACTGCGAATTTTTTTCAGATGTTTTTAAAACAAATTTTCCAGATGTGAAACTAACTGTTTCAAATGACGGCAAAGTATTGATGAACCTGCTTGAAGGCCCGCCTGCCGCAGAAGCCGATATGATTTTTCTGGATCTTAACATGCCTGTTTTATCAGGTCCGCAGTGTCTTGAAAAGATTAGAACATCACTGGAGCTTAACAAACACATTGTGGTTATTTTCAGCACCAGCGACAGTCCTTCCGATATCGAGAAAATGTATTTACTGGGGGCCAATTATTTTATCACAAAGCCTGCCGCATACAATGATTTGTCCAAACTGATCAGCAAAGCAATGTCTTTGGTGTCCCAGACTGATATCAGGCAGCCTTCATTTGAAAACTTTTATATTAAAATTTAATTATTATTATATTTTGCAGTCATGATGGAACTTCCAGACTCAGTAAGAGAAAACGTTTTACGCAGTGTCATCTATACGGCGCCTTTTCCGATCGGAGTATACACAGGAGAAAAGATGAAAATTGTTCTGGCCAATAAGTGCATGATTCAAACCTATGGCAAGGGACCTGATGTGATAGGTACCAACTACACGGAAATTCTTCCCGAGCTTGAAAACCAGCAGATATTTGATCAGCTCCGCGAGGTGCTGCATACCGGAAAACCTTATGAAGCAAAAAATGCAAGAGTTGACATCGTTGTGGACGGCGAACTCAAACCCCATTACTTCAATTACAACTTCACCCCCATTTACGGTACGAAGGGAGAAGTATACGGGGTAATGAATACAGCTGCTGAAGTGACCGAACTTAACGTAGCCAGACAGCAGACCATAGAGATTGAAAAAAAATTAAGGCTGGCTGTTGAATCCTCACAGCTCGGCCTATTCGAAATTGACATCAATAAGGGTATGATAGCAGGGTCAAAACGTTTTACAAACTTTTTCGAATTGGAAAAACGTGAGTTTCACCTAAGCGCTCTAGCCGCTTTTATCCATGAAGATGATGCAGCCCTATGGCATGATTCAATTAAGGGAGTCTCACAATCAGGAGACTTCAATTGTGAAATAAGGGTGATTATCAATGAGAAGCTTCACTGGATGAGATTTTCCGGAACCCTCTCTGAAAGCGATAATAAAGAAAATACTATAGTTGGAATAGCCCAGGATATCACCGAGCAGAAAAAGAATGCCCAAGAGCTTATGCAGCTGGTGGAAAAGCGCACCCTTGAACTTAAACGTTCCAACGATGACCTGAAACAGTTTGGGCATGTCATCAGCCATGATTTGAAAGAACCGGTACGCAAAGTGCTGTTATTCTCCAATATTCTAAAGGAAGATATAAGCAATGGGACAACGCCAAAAATAAGCCAATATGCCGATAAAATAAATAAAAGCGCCGCACGCCTGACAGAAATGATTGACTCCATATTAAACTATTCCTCTGCCGGGAGTCCGGATTTGGAAGAGGCGGTGGATCTAAACTATATAATAGAAAGCATAAAAGAGGATCTTGAAATAAAAATTCTGGAAAAACATGCAGTAATCGAATATTTAAAACTCCCGCTGATTCGCGGTTCTAAAATTTTATTTCATCAGCTGTTCTACAACCTGATTGCCAACTCGCTGAAATTCTCCCGCGACAAGGTCGATTCCTGCATCAAAATAGACCACAGCATTGACGCTGAAAGCTTAAAAATTAAAGTTACCGACAACGGCATCGGGATTGCTGCTGAGAATTCCCAAAAAATCTTTAATGTTTTTGAGCGCCTGCATTCCAAAGATGCCTATGAAGGGACAGGATTAGGACTTGCACTATGTAAAAAAATCGTAGAGAGGCACGGGGGAAAAATGATGAATATTGAAGCTGAAAGTACAGGCGCTGTTTTTGAAATTACCCTGCCGGCGGCTATTTTGCAGTAATGCCTTTTTACAATTCTGCCATATATGGGCAAAGCAGTTCAAATTGCATATTTGTACTATTTATTTTTCATGTATGCATCTAAAAACCATGTGCATTAATTTTAGATAAAGAACCTGTGCTCGAATATTGAAATGTGCAAAATTTTTCTATTCAGGTTATCTAAAAACGTATTGCTTATATAAGACGAAATTTCTTTCTGTTGTCCAGAAGATTCCAATCCATCTTCATAACCTCACTTAGAAACAGCCTCATAACCTGAAATGAATTTGGTTTTACAGCATAGAACGAAGCCCCAAGTTCTTGAGCCGATTCAATATCTGACGGGTCGCTGCTGGTAGAGAGCATAATAACTTTTACATTTTTTAAATTGCCATCCTGCATTTTGATTTCTCTCAGACACTCCAGGCCGCTTTTTCCCGGCATATTGATATCAAGGAAAATAAGATCCGGCAGCTCTTCTTTATTTCCCTGAAGATTCTCCATTAGATACATGCCATCCTCCAATTGCTTTACTGCAGCATCAGGATTAACCGCCAAAAGCGCATCGGCTAAAAAGTCTCTGTCATCCTGATCATCATCCACTATAAATATGCTGCGGGAAGTATTATTTGGAACAGCCATAATTTACTATCAGCAGTTAAAAGATAAAACAGGAATTTAAAAATCTGCAGATGCTTTGATCTGAAATATAAATTTATGAAAAATCGACAAAAGACAGAATTGCATCCGGAAAAATGCATTATTCAGGGCAAAGATAGTTAATAAATTTAGAATCGAACCCATCAGGACTTTCATCGAAGCTCTGCAATATTTAATTTCTTGCAGACTGTTGAAATAGATTTAAATTAGTGAATCCTCAGGATCACAGGGAAAATAAATGGTTATGCTCGCCCCTTGCCCCGCTTTCCCTTCGGCAGTAATTGTTCCGCCTAATGTCTGCATGATTTTTTTGCATAGTGCCAGCCCAATTCCTGATCCGCTGTACTCTTGCTGGGTATGGAGCCTTGTAAAAACTTTAAATAAAGAATCTGCATGAATCTGGTCAAAACCGATTCCATTATCAGAAAACTTGACCCAGCTGCAGTATACATGAAAGAGGTTCTTTATCATTACAGGTTCCTGTGAAGCAGTTATCTTTATGACAGGCGGCCGGTCCGGCGAAGCATATTTCAATGAATTCTGGATAATATTTAAAAACAGCTGCTTCATTAAAAAGCCTATTGCGTTCACTTGCGGGAGTTTCCCGCACTCAATAACCGCATCAGTTTCAGAAACCGCCTCGCTTATTTCCTCTATCACAGATTCAAAAATTAGATTCAAATCTATTTTTTCAGCAGCCTCTCTGGTGTTTTTAATCCTAGTGTATTTCAAGATATCCTGCAGCAGTTCGCGCATTCTTGAAGCGGATTTTGAAACGCGCTGCAGAGAATCAAAATCAGGATCTTCGGGGGTGTCTGCTTTTTCCGCAAGCAGCTTGGAAGTGATCATCTGTATTTTTCTAAGAGGCTCCTGCAGATCATGCGTACTGATCCAGTTGATATTTTCCAGTTCAGAATTGGTCTCCCTTAAAATTTCACTTTGAAGCCTGTATTTTTCTTCTTCCTCACTAAGGAGAATCATCATTAAATTGTGATGGAGGGAATGTGCATATTTGGCAGCTGAATTCACCTCGTACTGCCTCCAAATGCTGCTCTGTCCTTTCACAACCTGTTTCCATGTATTAAAGGAGTTTCTTGGATGCAGCCCTTTTTCATCCTTGACTATGCTTTTCTCCGGATCGCCAGCCCAGTTGATTTCCGAGACGGTTTCTGGACGGTACCAGATGATATGACTGGAATTGCCTAGAGGATGATAAATTACTCCGGCACAATTGGAACAGCTTTCCAAGCAAGGAAAATCATCGCTTATTTTTCTTGTAACGTAAAATTCAGCGGATCGTTTATGCTCTGCCAGCTCCACAAAAGCTTTTATCTGATCATCCTCAGGGGTTAGACCGTTCTTGTAAATTTTATTTCGAAAAGATATTGAAACTCCTGCAGAATTGCACAGAGCCAGCAGCTCCGGCATTCTGATAATGGCATTCAAAGAATCCTCAGCAAGGGGAAGATCATGAGCCGCTAAATGCTCTAGTGCTTCAAGAGATTTCTTGGCATTGATATTCTCGTCATTTGATTCCCGTATATCAATCTGCGAGGTAATAAACTGGCCCTGCAGTTTAGCAGCCAGCCGCACTGCCGGGGAGATATTCTTCTGCGAATAATGATGGCAGGCAATCAGGCCCCACAAACGGTCATGATGAATAAGGGAAATGGTCAGCGTTGCACCGACACCCATATTTTTGAGATACTGCACGTGAATGGGTGAAGTGCTTCTTAAAATAGAAAGGCTTAAATCAAGATTTTTATAATCCTTGTCATCTATGGTAAAAATGGGAACAGGCTGGTAATTGATATCTACAATTAACCTAAGCTGGTTCTTTATGTACAATTCCCTTGCCTGCACCGGAATATCGGTATGGGGATAATGCAGGCCCAAAAACGGCTCCAGATCTTTTTTGCAGCTTTCAGCATAAACCTCGCCATTATACTGCTCGTCAAAACGATAGATCATCACACGGTCATATCCTGTTATTTCCCTTGTACCCTCTGCCACCAGCGCGCAAAGATCTTTCAGCGACTTTGTATTGTTCATCTGCGTTACAAACTCAATAGTCTGCGTGTAGACATCTCCCAGAATCTGTTTATCAAACTGAGGCTCAGCCTCCAGTACATAAATACCATCACTTTGATGGATATTGACCTGAAATTTTTTTCCAAGCAGTTCTATTTCCAGCGGAAATACATTCTGCACCGTATCTGAATTTATATAATTAAAAATCAGCTGATGTGCACTGCCTCCAAAAACAGTTTCAAATTTATTTCCTAATGCCTGAGTATGGCTTATATCAATAAAAGATGAAATATTACCCGTGCAGTAGTCTATAGTCCAATCAGAAGTAAGTCCGATTAAAAAACCATGCGGCTGGATCTGTCCAGGGATATGTATGGGCTCTTGGTCACAATTGGTTAATGTAACAAGATCGCGGTTAACTATATCTTTAATATTCATTAAAATGATTGAATTTAGAAAGTATCAACGTATGCTTTAGAGCAGAAAACGTCACTTTTAGTGTCAGCAGCACAGCTGTAACATTAATATCCTGCAGATCAAAATTGATCTTTTTTATGCATCTATCTAAATGGATAAATATTTTCCGGCAAATTGGAGTGCATACTCTCCAGTGTACTTTTCAAATCCGCTTGAACCCCAGTGCAGAGCTGCTGGACTATCGATCGCAATTCACCAAAATCGGAAGGCTTGACAATATAAGCTGCCGCCCCTAAAGAATGCGCCTGGTCTATGCCTTTCAAAGCATTGGAAGTTGCAATCATTATAACCGGTATACTGCCAAACTTCAAATCCTGCTTAATAATCCTTAGCAGTTCCCAGCCGTTCATTTTCGGCATTCCGGCATCCAGTAATATCAAATCAGGCAGTGACTCCAATTCGGAGAGCAAACGGAGCGCCGCCTCGCCGCTGTCCACAAATTCAATTGCAAATGCTTCTTCTGTTCCCTTCATTGCCCACTTGAAAAATTCCGCATCGTCAAAATCATCATCTACCAGTAAAATTATTTTTCTATCCATTATATAAATATAGTATCACAGCAATTTCATTAGCTGCAATGATGTAAGTAAATTTAAGCATCCGTTCCATGCAATGCAAGAGAAAAAAGCAGTTTATTCTTAAAGCAGTGACACTGTCAAGAATAAATTTCTTTTTTAACGGATGTTTTTTTATTTTTTTTTAATTATTAACAATCTCCAAACAGCTGTACTAATTCGATTCATAGACCTCTTACAGATTACCATTCTATAAAAAAGCAATCTCTTTCAAGAAGCAGCTTCACCTAATAGCATTACAGAAACTAAAAATACATCATAAAAACTTTAGTTGTCTGCTATTCTAAAACTAATTCATTAATCATCCCGTTAAATATAAAACCATGAAAAGGCAGAACGGAATACCAGTAAAGCCTGCCTAAAATTCCTTTTGGCCTAAAGGTTGCCGCCTGATATAAGGTGTTATTGAAAATTTTAAATTCCAGCCATGCCTCTCCGGGAAGTTTCATCTCGGCATACAAAATTAATTTACCTTCTTTTTTATCTGCATAAACCACACGCCAAAAATCCAGTGCATCGCCGGCATGAATTTCATGCTTGCTTGTTCTGCCGCGTCTGGCGCCTACCCCTCCAAAAATCTTATCAATCAAGCCGCGCAGGCTCCAGAGCCAGTCTGCGTAATACCAGCCTGTTTCTCCCCCAATAGACCAAATTTTGGCAATGGTGGAATCACGGCTTATGATTTCTCTTTTTCTTCTGTCTATAAAACAATCCTTTTTGGGAACCTTGAGATAATAAACAACACTTCCTTTAAACTGTCCGCTGATCTGTGCATCTTTCCAGCTTGAAGCTACGGCATCTTGATCAATCTTTACAAGCGCCTTTTGCAACCCCTGATAGTAGCTCATTGGCTTGACATTCAATAAATCATTAATTCTATTATCACTGCAGACCACTTCGACTTTCATGCTGCTAACTAATGCCGAAGCGAGTTTGAAAGAGGTAGAAGTAATAAAATACAGCCAGTAAGATGATAACTTTGGTGTCATTACCGGAAGCGTATAAATATATCTTTTGAGTTTTTTAGCCTCGGCGAACTTTAAGAGCATTTCCTTATAGGTAAGAATATCAGGACCGCCGATATCAAAACTGCAGTTGTAAGTTTTAGTATTCAGCAGTGATTTTATTAAAAATTCTAAAACATCTGCAATCGCAATGGGCTGGCATTTGGTATTGAGCCACTTTGGAGTAATCATTACTGGCAGTTTATGAACCAGATCCCGAATAATTTCAAAGGAAGCGCTGCCAGATCCTACAATAATTCCAGCTCTAAGTGTGGTGGTCGGAGTTTTCCCCGTTTTTAGAATTTCCTCTACTGCTTTTCTCGAGGATAGATGCTTAGACAGCGATTTATCATTAACAATACCGCTTAAATAAATAATCTGTCTGGCATTTGTTTTGTTTATTTTTTCTTTGAAATTTTGAGCAGAAATACCTTCGAGTTCATCATAATTATCAGCACCGGACATGGAATGTATAAGGTAATAAGCAGCATCAATATCATTGGGAATATTTTCTAGGCTTTGCGATTCTAAAAAGTCAACTTCAATAAGCTGCAAATTTGCTGAAGTTTTTTCAGGAAAATAAAATCGGTTCTTATCCCGCACACAACAGATTACTTCATACCCCTGTTCCAGCAGTAAAGGCAGCAGCCTCTTGCCTACATATCCTGTTGCGCCTGTTAATAGAATTTTCATGCTTCTGTTGTTTATATTTTTTCCAAACAGCTTAAATAATGCTGAATTAAAGTTTAAAGGTAACAATTGTTTAACTTTTATCAAATAACATTAAACAAAATAATTTTAATTAAGTATTTTAGCACTGCTATTATTGTCATTTGACAGCCCTAAATACTTACTTTTATGAATGCAAAACATACTGGCTTTTCTGCTATTGAACTTGATCGTATAATTGAAATGGCATGGGAAGACCGAACCACTTTTGATGCTATAAAATTTCAGTTTAATTTATCTGAAGCTGATGTAAAGGCTTTAATGAAAAAAGAACTCAAATTCAGCAGTTACAAATTATGGCGCAAACGAGTTGAAAGCTGCAGCACCAAACATGCGGCAAAACGCCCGGCTGAAATTGATCGTTTTAAATGCAGCAGACAGCGCGGGATTTCAAACAATAAAATTTCAAAGAGAAGATAAAAAACTTCCTTTTCAGAAAGGCATTTTTTGAATCAATACTATAAAAATTGAGCAAAAATGAAGGTAAATATCGAATTGCCGCCATGTGGCACATCAAGAAAAGAAGAAATTAAAGTTCAATAATTGAAACAGCTTTCATTTTGCGAAAATTAAAAAAAGAAAATCTGCCCAGCAAAATCTGTCCCGTCTGCAGTCGCCCTTTTTCATGGCGAAAGAAATGGGAAAAAGTATGGGATGACGTTAAATACTGCAGTGATAAATGCAGAAAAAATAAAATATAATTTATTAATCATTTAAAATATCTCCAACTATGCGCATAGAAGCTGCTTCACAAAAATCCAAGCCGGAATAATCGGGATTTAATCCTCCAATGTAAGGCACAGCCATAATATATACGTTTTTGTTGTATGCGCCGTATTGATCGATAATTTGAAAATTGTCATTAATGGCTATTCCGGAAACATTCAAAAAATAATCTCCGTTTTCATCTTTCTCAACTTTCTCAGAATCTGCGGTAAACGCAGTCTGCCCCGCTTCTGCCGATTTAAATCTTAAACGCGCCGGACTAATCGCTTTCTGGTCCAGCAGATTCTTGAAAGGAAAATCATGGTAAGATAAATGAGGCTGTCCCACACAGTCTACAAATGTTTTATAATATACGGATTGCTCATTATTTTTGTTATCTCTGAAATTATATAGAATCCCTCCTTCGTTTTGCGGTTCAACGCTGCTCTCATCCCCAACAGGAACTAAATCGAGCACGCCGGCCTGATGCAGAGCCAGCAATTCTTCACATGATTTTTGGGGAACAAATGCAATTACAATTGAAATAAGCGGCATCAGAACTTTTTGAAGACGCTTCATGTCTTCCGCCGAAAAATATTTAGCGGGATGATTCATCGCAAAACTGAGCACCGCCAGCATTTCTTTCCAGTAAATTGATTCCTGTCTTTTGATCGATTTCTCCGCCTGCACGTATTCAGCTCTTAAAAGCTGGAAAGGATCAAGCCGTTCGCGCAGTTCCATCATATCGGCTACGAAATCTTCTATTGAAAAATCTTTAATCCGCTGATAAAATTCTGGATCTTTTGCGCGGAATATTTCTTTAAAATCCTTTTCAAATATAAAGTCAAGAGACAAGAATCCTTCATTATTATTTCTGTGCTGGTCTATCTCTTCGGCAGTCAGTAAAGAGTCATTGGAAAGATGCGAATCTTCCAAATGAAAACGAACCGCGGGAAGCATACCGCTTCTGGAATGCATCATTATTCTAAAATCTGCACTTTCTGGATTTAATTTGAAATTAAGGTTCCCTTCGTAATCCTTTTCAAAGGCACCGTTGTTCCGTGCCATGGTTCTTATGGCATCAATAGCCGTTAAAGAAGAGCCTTTTACAGCAACTGGATGATTAAAATGTTGCACTAATTTTCGGGGAGGATATGGTGCGTCATAATAGCCGGGAACTTTCCCTTCATGACGTATTGGCCAGTTGTGGCCTGTGCAGATAACAGCATAACCAAACTCTTGATTACTGCCATTTAAAGTTTCAACCGTTACCGTTTCATTTTTTATATCGTAGTTAATATCAGTAACTGTGCTTTCAAAATGCACAGTTGTAGCAATTCCCGCTTTCTTCCCTTCTTCAAGCAAAATTTCGAACTGAGCAGTAAGATAACTTCCAAAAAGCAGCCTCGGCACTACCTTATATTCGTTAAATTGATCCGGTTTAATATTAAATCTTTCCAGCAATTCAGCAGGTGCAGTGCAAATCCACTCTGACATCTCAGATACAATATGCGGCACTTCATTATCTGATACATTGGTGATATGCTCCATATTGGATCCTTCGGTGCTGTAAGGCATTCCGGACCCAAGCTCAGCTTTTCTCTCAAAAATAGTAATCTCAAAATCATTTGAACCGGATTCGACCAATCTCTTATAAACAAAAAGACCGCTTGGACCTCCGCCTAAAATTGCAATGCGTTTTTTTGTGCTTTCAGTTTTCATTGATTTTTTGATTTTAATACTTAATTATAAAAATTCAGCAGCTGTAGGACTTTTATAATTATAAAACACAAATATCAAAAACCAAACAAGCAGGCAGTTACATCATTCAAGGATGAAATTATATAATTACTCTGCTCTTTAAAAAACAATACCTTACTATCAGCTAAAAGCATAGTTGATGAAAACAGCTGTAATAAGCTAAGGGGAAATTTTTGCATCGCATTGGTAATAAATGCACTTTGTTCTGATTCCAAAATGCCTTTAACAATTAAATCTCAAAATATCTATAATATCAATCAGAAGCTGCTTATTGAACCAAATGAAATATTTTTTATAATCAAGTACACTAAAAATACTGTAATAGCACTAAATTCAGCGGTAATTTCTCTTGGGTGTGAATTACATAAAAACTGGAAGCCCTTCCATCTTATGAAGATGCAAAGACTGGGTATCTAATTATTAAGAAAGATTGAAGCTATTGAAGATTTAGAAAGATTGAAACTATTAAAGATTTGAAAGCTTTGGTCATTATTATTTGTTATTACTAAGAGACACTGGACGAAAAAAATATTTTTTTTATATAATTCCCATGTATAACATGGGAATTATATAACTTTTATGATTTTATTTTATAACATTTCAATTAACGATACTTCAATTATGAAAGAAAAATATTTAATATTATACATTTTGCAAACTGATAAACCCTACACACAAAGCACTATACGGCTTTTTTGCTCCTCCACGGAACTTGATTTTTATAGAATATAATATTTTTAAACCCATCAAAATAAAACGTCATACCAAAAACCACACTATTTTGCAGTTTTTGCCAAAAGATATTAGAATATTATCTTTGATAAAAAGGCCTTGCTGCGCCATAATATTATGAAACAAAAAATATTTAAACACATCCTATTAGCGGATGATGATCTTGATGACTGCGATTTTTTTTCCGAAGTTTTTACCGAGAAATTTCCTGAGGTAAAACTTTCAGTCTCAAATAATGGCGAAGCATTGATAACCCTTCTTGAAGGTCCGCCGAAACCCGAAGCAGATTTGATTTTTTTGGATCTGAACATGCCAATACTGTCAGGAGCGGAATGTCTGAGAAAAATCAGATCTTCACCTGAACTCAAAAGCCACATAATTATCATATTTACCACGAGCAGCAACCCTTCTGACATTCAAAAGATGTATGCCATGGGAGCCAATTACTTTATCACCAAACCGGTCAGCTACCAGGATTTGATACAGCTCATTGATAAGGCAATGCATTTAGTCTCTGATAATAATGCGGAGCAGCCTTCTTTTGAAAATTTTTACATTAAGATTTGATTTCTTGTGCTGGCATGATCTTAATTCTAATTAAGCCGGCATCTGTATAACTTTAAAATTATCAGCTCTTTAATACTCGACTATATCTAAAAATAGAGAATATAACAATAGCAGTTCCAATCACGGACAAAGTTTTTTCTATTTCCTAATCAATGCAATACTGGTCTTAGCATATTGGTTAATTGCAATTTGCGGCTCACTATCCAGAAAGCCTTTCTCTTTATCATATAATCCAAAAAAAAACTTTATCTTTCCCTATAAATAGTATTCAATTTTTGTATCCGATTTTATGCAGTATTTTTTGTTTGTGCTTTCCATTTTTCTTGTCATTGTTACTTTTATTCCATTAATTAAAAATGAATATTGGATATTTCGCATCTGTGATTATCCAAGACTTCAAAAACTGGTCACAAACACTTTCTGCATTGCATTTCTTGTATTTTACAGCAGTAAAAAAGGATATGATTTCAATGATGTTCTACTTCTGGCAATGATTATCAATGCAGTGTATCTTTTAAGGCAGATACTTCCTTTTACCTTTTTTGGAAAGAAACAGGTCAAGAAAATTACATCTGAAATACCAGAGAACGGATTCAGCGTAATGATCAGTAATGTTTACCAGTTCAATACAAATTATAAAGGATGTCTGAAAGAAGTCCGCAAAGCTAATCCTGATGTATTGCTTTTACTGGAAACCAATTCTGTCTGGCAAAGAGAAACAAAGTCACTTGAAGAGCATTATCCTTTCTTTAAAAAAGTGCCTTTGGAGAATACCTATGGCATGTTGTTATATTCCAAATTAGAACTTCGAAATACCCAGGTAAAACATCTTGTTGAAAAAGATATCCCCTCAATTCATACCCAGATTGTACTTCAGGGCGGACAGCTTATCCAAATGTTTGCAGTGCACCCCGAACCGCCTGTTCCTATGGAAAATCCAACATCTAAAGAACGAGACAAAGAACTTTTACTTATAGCTGATCTAGCCAAGGATTCAGACCTGCCCGTTATTGTCATTGGCGATTTAAATGATGTCGCATGGAGCTATACCACCGAACTTTTTCTAAAAATGAGCGGACTTCTTGATCCAAGAAGAGGAAGAGGTTTCTACAATTCTTTTCACGCCCATTATCCTTTCCTGAGATTCCCTCTTGATCATGCTTTTATTTCCACCGAATTAAAAATCAAGGAAATGAAACGTCTTCATAATTTTGGTTCGGATCATTTTCCTATTTTTATCAGTCTTCAATATGAAGCAGCAGCCAAACTGGAACAGGAAGAAATGCATCCCGACAAGGGAGATATTGCCGTTGCAGAAGAGAAGAAAACAGCAGAATAGGTATTATATTTTATCATTTATAAAAGGTTTAGGTCTGCTTCTAAAACAACAGTCAATTAACCTATATTAGAATTAAGACAATCATTCAATTGGAACAATTACTGGCCTGGATTTCATGTTTTTTTTTTTAGAAATTCATAGAGCCAAAGAAAGACAACCTTTCCTTAACTTAAAACATTCTTTTCAAATCCTCGATAATATTTGTAAAATTGTATATTAGTTTATTGCCATAAACTTTTTTAGTTTTTATATTTTTTTACGTCAATCCCCAACAGGACATCCAAACCAAATTTAAAAAGCCAATGGAATACAGACCCTACATGTAGTAAGCCAATTTCTTCAAATCATCCAAAAATGATGTTGTAATCTGTCCTGTCCCTCTCACTCAGCCAGATGGCGCCAATTGTCTTCAATTGGCGCCATTTTTTTATTTATACTCCTAAAATACGCTGACTTTGAATGATTTTTGCTTTTATTTTTCTTTCTTTAAAATAATAGCTAAACTGCTTGATTGTATATATTTATATAAAAAATAGCACAGATAGTTAATTTGTCATTCGATAACTTAACAGGATTCGAACCCCGTGAATGAAGAGAAACCGGGACTCATAATTTCTTTTTTTTTCTCTAATGATTGCTCAAAGTCAGAATTAGAATTATTGCTTTCATTCTTTCAAATATAATTGTCGCTCGACTAAAGCAAAAAATTGGTTTATTCCCAAATGGATATTCCTACTCAAATGAAGTCGAAAACGACAGCTCTTTCCATTTTTCAAGATCTGTTCGTACTATGTCCATTTTTTTTAAGGTGGCATTATACGTATCTCTTCCTAAGAATAAGTGTAAAGGAGGATTGCTGCTTCGAGAGATTTCGATTATCGCTTCTGCAAACTTCTCTGGGCTTCCTTGTTGATTGCCACTTAATTCATTCTGGTAAAACTCCTGGGATGTCCTTGCTTCCTTGTACTGGCCGATCAAATCTGATGGCGTTTTAAGTGATGTCTTGCTCAGGAAATCGGTCCTGAAGGCACCCGGATAAACCACAGTAGATTTTATCCCCATTGCATTGGTTTCTGCGTGCAGCGCTTCTGTAAGACCTGCAACAGCAAATTTGCCGGCACAATAAGCGCCCCAGCCGGCATATCCTCCTACATAACCGCCTATGGAAGAGATATTGAAAAAATGACCGGCTTTGTTTTCCCTGAAAACCGGCATGACGTATTAGGAATATTTCAGGAATTACAAACCAAAATTCTTAGCTGTATGGGGCAATAAAGATCCTTATTTTTTACCTCAGGGTGCAGAGGCATTTAAACGTGATATATCTGATGCAACTATAAAATTCTATGATACAGGTCATTTTGCATTGGAAACGCATGCAGTAGAAATCGGAAACGAAATCTTAAAGTTTTTAAACACTCTACCTAATTAAAACATTGCTAAATCAAATATATAATAGCACAATGCGTATTCTATCATGCAAATTATTTAGAAATACGCATTGATTATAATATTCAGAGTGTGATTTTTTTATTTACCACCTCAAAAAAAGTATAAATAAAATAGTAAAAATCGATATGATAAAAAGTACAGAAAAATCGACAGAAATAGAAATTACAGTTGAATTTACATTGAAACCAGGCAAAATAAAAGAATTTGAAGACATCCTTTTACCGCATTTAGAAAGAGTTGCCAATGAGGAAACATGTACGTTGATGGCCGCAAGTTATGATCAAAATGATGAAACAAAATATTTTCTTTACGAACGTTGGAAAGACGAAAGAGATTTTTGGGATGTTCAGATGAAGAGATCCTACCGAATTCCATATAATGAAAATATCGCTGCTTTCGAAGCTGCTGAACGTAAAATCAGTATGTATAAACCGCGATACTTTAAAGTAAAAAAATAGATAACAGTTTCTTTTATTGAATATGCAAAAATTCTATTCTCAAGAGCGAAACTTTTTATTTCTTTGCAAAACAACTGCCAATCTCAATATCTAAATTAACTTTCGATTATGCCTACCTTACACTACCTATTCCAAAATAAAATAAAATTTGGCTCATTACTGTTTTTATTCGTTCTGCATTTAAACCTGTACGCGCAGGATATTCCTTTATTGCAGACTGTGGCAAAAGCCAATCAAAAGAAAACTCGAAACACTATAGGCACTCCTGGTGAAAAGTATTGGCAGAATAGCGGTGATTACAATATAGATGTTCATTTCAATCCATTGACAAGAAAGCTGAGTGGAAAAGTGCGTATCGCATATACAAATAATAGTCCGGACACCTTGAAACTGCTTATGGTTAAATTATTTCCTAACTTTTACAAAACCAATTCAATGAGAAACATGCCTGTTGCCTCTGAAGACTTGGGAACGGGAATTAATATTGATTTTATAACTATTGACGGCGTCGAGTATAAAGATTTTAAGCGAAAAATAAGAGGAACTAATATGTACTTAACAGGCGTAAAAATTTTGCCTGGGAAAAATGTTGTCATTGAAATGGAGTATGATTATATCCTTAATAAAGGTTCTTTTGTGAGGACTGGACAAGTTGACCCTGACAGCTTTTTTATTGCCTACTTTTTTCCAAGAATAGCCGTTTATGATGATATTGACGGATGGGATGATTATAACTATTTAGGTAAAGAAGAATTCTATAATGATTATGGTAATTTTAATGTTTCGATAACAGTTCCAGACAATTATCAGGTCTGGGCAACGGGTGATCTTAAAAATCCGGAAGCTGTTTACAGACCACATATTCTGGATAGAATTAAACTAACAGAAACGGGAGATAAAATAATTGATATTATTACGACTGCAGATATAAAGAATGAGAATATCACGCTAAAAAACAAAGTCAATACCTGGAAATTTGAAGGGTCAAATATAACCGATTTTGCTTTTGGAATAAGCAATCATTTTGTGTGGCAGGCGTCAAGTGTTTTGGTGGATTCCGCCGCTAATCGTCGTACAAGAATAGACGCCGTATTTAATCCCGAACATATTAATTATAACAAAGTAGTAGGTTACACGGCTAAAACGGTAGATTTGATTAGTAATTATTTTCCAAAAATTCCCTATCCCTATTCTCATCAAACCGTTTTTGAAGGTTTAGATGCTATGGAATATCCTATGATGGTGAATATGCTTCCTTTTGAAGATCACAATGAGCTGCTGGCATTAACAGTACACGAAGTTTTTCACAGCATATTTCCTTTTTATGTAGGAACAAATGAAACCAAATACTCATTTATGGATGAAGGCTGGGCAACTTTTACAGAATTTTATCTTTCTCCGCTCATCGATTCTTCAGTACCACTAAATTATGACATCAGTGCTGTAAATAATAGCTCCGGAACAGCAGAAGACATGCCGATTATTACGCCAACTCCGCAGTTATACGGCAAGGCCCGTTTCTCTAATAAGGACTTAAAACCAGCATTAGCCCATCTTTATCTTCAAGAATTGCTGGGAAAAGAATTGTTTGATAAATGTGTTCAAAATTACATCAGGAACTGGGAAGGTAAACATCCTACACCCTATGATTTTTTTAATAGTTTACAAAATGACAGCAAAGTAGATTTAAAGTGGTTTTGGAATAACTGGTATTTTGAAAAGAATGTTCCTGATTTGGCTATTACTAAAGTCAAAAAAAATAAAAAAAACTATGCTATTACAATTTCAAGTCCTGGTAAATTGATAATGCCCATTCATTTAATATTAACCTTTTCGGACGGCAGCAAAGAAACAATTTCTAAAAAAATGGACTGCTGGAAAAAAGACTACAGCGACGTTACTATCATTTTTCCAACTCAAAAAACAATTACACAAATAAATCTTGGAAATTCTTTTGACGCAGACATTAATCCTGCTGACAATGTTTGGAACTAGGACATTGGAAAGGATTACTTTTGTGACACAAAACATAAATCGAATGAAGTAATTCATAGAGCCAAAGAAAGACAATCTTACCTTCGCTTAAAACATTCTTTTTAAAATCCTCTATAAATCTTGTAAATTTATATATTAGTTTAATGCGATGAATCATTTGAGTTTTTATAATTTTTGCATCAATCCCCAACAGGACATCTAAACCAAATTCACAACGCCAATGGAAGACAGACCTTACATGTAGTAAGCCAATTTCTTCAAATCATCCAAAAATGATGTTGAAATTTGTCCTGTCCCTGTCACTCAGCCAGATGGCGCCAATTGAAGACAATTGTCGCCATTTTTTTATTTACAGTACTAAACACGCTACCTTTGAGTCATTTTTGATTTTATTTTCTTTCTTTAAAAAAATGACTAAATTGCTTCAGTGTATATATTTACATAAAAAACAATACAAATAGTTAATTTGTCATTCGATAACTTAACAGGACTCGAACCCTTGAATGAAAAGAAACTATGACTAATAATTTCTTTTTTTAATTATTGCTCAAAGTCAGAATTAGTATTATTGTTTCATTCTTTCAAATATAATTGTCGCTCGACTAAAACAAAAAATTGATTTATTCCCCTATTTTACATTCTAAAAATATGAACTGCTAAAAGATAAAAAATGTACTTTAGCACTGATTCTAAAAAACACCGATTTATGAAATGGATCACAAGGGAAAGACCAAAAATAGACCGCATCGCCTGTCCATGGCTTATCAGAAAATTTGTGGACAAGGATGCCGAATTTATATATGTTCCTTATAGTCAAGTTCTAATTAAAGCAACTGAATTAGATGCCATTCCATTTGACATTCCTGATGTTGAATACACCCATTATCAGGATCAGTGTACATTTGATTACATTATTAGAAAATACAAAATCGATGATCCGGCCGTTTCGATAATAGCATTAATAGTGCGTGGTGCTGATACCGACAGGCATGATCTTGCAGCAGAAGCCGCTGGATTATGGGCTATTTCAGCAGGCTTAGCCCATAATATTACTGATGACCATAAACTCCTTGAAACAGGAATGGTGCTTTATGATGCTCTTTACAGCTGGGCTACTCATTTATATAAGCAGAAACACCTGCAGAACAGTCCTTTTGAAAACCTGCTACATGAGGTTTACAGCAAATTTCTGAAAGATAAAAAGACTGCAGGAAAAACACCTGCCTGGGTAAAAGATTTAAAAAACCTGATTCAGGATCAGATTGATGCTCAGTTCACCTTTGACCTGAAGAAAATATCAGGAGAGCTCGACTTGAACCCATCCTACCTCTCAAGGGAATTTTCTAAATATTTCGAGGACTTGAATTTTGGGGATTACGTACGGAAGCAACGAATTGAAAAAGCCATAAATCTTATCGAAAGCACCTCTTATACCCTGACTGAAATTGCGTATATGACAGGTTTTTCGGACCAGAGCCATTTCAACAGGATATTCAAAGCACAGACTGGGAAAAATCCGTCTTCTTACCGCAAAAAAATCCAAAAAAAGTAATCAATATACAAAATGTAAAAACCGTTCTATTTTTGAAAATATTGCCATGGTAACTTTGTTTCTATAACTAAAAGCAAAACCATGTCAATTAAATGCGTATTACTTTTTACGGCACTTCTAAGCTGTATAACAGTCTCATCTCAGACTACATATCCGAAAATTACCGGCTACTTTGGGATTATGCACCCTATAGTTACCTTTAATAGTGATGAAACTGCTGTAAACTTCAGAGACTATTATGCGGTAGGCTTTCCAACCGGCATTAACATCTGGAAAAGTGAAAAAATTGGTTTTTCCTTCGAGGTTGTCCCAAATATCAAAGATGATAATGGAAAGGACAAAGTAACTAATTTACTTTTTCATCCCGGAGTTCTTGTGGCTTTAGGAAATGGATTTACTTTTGTCGGCCGCGCCGCTTTTGAATCATCAGGCAGATATGGTTTTACTCCTGTACTGAACAAAACAATAATTAAAAGCAAAAATTGCAGCTACTTTGCCGCTGTGCCACTGCCTGTTCGCTTTGGAAATGATCGCCCTGCTTCTTTTACAGTAGGATTTCAATTCGGAATTGCATTTTAAATACCAAAGATGTCATGAACGAGAAACCCAAATATACGTTAAGAGAACTTACACTATATTTTTTGAAACTGGGCACAATTGGCTTTGGTGGCCCTGTTGCTTTAGTAGGTTATATGCATAAGGATCTGGTAGAGAATAGAAAATGGATTTCTGAGGATGAATACCGAGAAGGCCTTGCACTGGCGCAGCTGGCTCCCGGTCCTCTTGCCGCCCAGCTTGGTATTTATCTGGGTTTTGTACATTACCGCTTTCTTGGAGCTTCCCTGATCGGTTTTGCATTTATCCTGCCTTCATTTATAATGGTGATTTTACTTGGAATCGTTTATAAATTGTACGGCGGATTATCCTGGATTCAGGCAGTATTTTACGGAGTCGGCGCGGCAGTAATTGGAATAATTGCGCTGAGTTCCTATAAACTCACCATAAAATCTATTGGGAAGTTTAACCTCGAATCTTTCAAATCCAAGTGGATCTTATGGATGTTTTTTATTTGTGCGATCATGATCACATATATCACTGAGCAGGAACAGGTGCTGTTATTTGTAGCTGCCGGACTTTTATACATGATCATAAAAGCGCCTCCAAAATGGTGGAATTCCAAAACAGTAAATTCAAGCCTTTTTTTATTGGCAGGCTTTTGGAAATATGAAAGCACAACACTGACAAAAATTGCCCTATTCTTTGCCAAAGCAGGTACCTTTGTTTTTGGAAGCGGTCTAGCCATTGTTCCTTTTCTGCATTCAGGAGTTGTAGTTGAAAATCAATGGCTGACCGAACAGCAATTTTTGGATTCGGTTGCAGTAGCCATGATTACACCTGGACCTGTTGTAATTACAGTTGGATTTATTGGTTATCTGATCAATGGTTTTTTAGGGGCTTTGGTAGCGGCACTGGCTACTTTTCTTCCCTGCTATCTCTTTACCATTTTAATGGCGCCTTATTTTAAAAAAATAGCGCAAAACAAACCGGTCAAAGCTTTTGTTGATGGTATTACTGCTGCGGTAATAGGTGCACTGGTAGGATCAGTGATAGTAATTGCCAAAAGAAGCATAATTGATATTCCAACAGCATTTATAGCAATTGTGACTATACTTGCCTTACTCTATATAAAGAAAATTCAGGAGCCCTATATAATTTTGGTTGCAGCATTTGTAGGCATAATCATTAAAATGGCTATAAGATGAACAGAAAAAACTTTTTAAAATCCGGAACATTATTTGGAGAAATAAACCAATTTTTAACTCCGATTGGACAACAATCAATTAATTATTCATAGAGCCAAAGAAAGACAATCCTGCCTTAAGCATAACAATATTTTCAAATCCTTCATAATATTTGTAGAACTTTACATTAATGTTATTCCATATACCTATTGAATTTTTATATGTTTTGTATCAATCCCCAACAGGACATCCAAACCAAATTCATAACGCCAATGAAAGACAGACACTACAAGTAGTAAGCCAATTGCTTCAAATCATCCAAAAATGATGTTGTAATTTGTCCTGTCCTCGTCACAACGCCAAATGGCGCCAATTGAAGACAATTGGCGCCATTTTTTTATACCTCTATTAACAAACGAGTTTGACCTGTTTTTGCTTTAATTTTCCTTTTGGAATCAAACAAACTTGCCTCTTAAGATCTAAAAAAAAAGATTGTATATAATAGACAGTGTATGACTAGTCATAGAACTGTTTCAAAATAAATCATAATTTGCCGTAAATCTATAATTCTAATTATTCATTTTTTATGTAGTATTGTATAAATTTATTGGATCAAAAAGAAATAGCATGAGATTTGAAAAGCATTTTCCGACATAACAATTAAAGCCCTACATTAAATATTTTGTAGTATCGGAGAATGAATTGGAAAATGAATATAAAATTTTTCCTTCTCCAGAACTGGTCATCGGTTTTCAGTAAAAAGGGCATCTTAAAACAATAAAAGAAAATACGGAAACTAATCTAACTTCAGCAGGAATTACTGGAATTACAGACGGTTACAAGATCTTCAAAAATTCAACAGACATAGGTACTGTTTTAGTTTATTTTACTGAAATTGGTTTTACTCATTTCGCTTCCAATCCTGCATACGAACTCTTTAATTTAAGTCTTTCTCTGGATACTATTTTTAATAAAAATTCTACAGCTGAAGTTGAAGAAAAGCTAGCAATGGCAAACACAGACAAACTTCGGATAAAAATCATCGAACAATTTTTGTTGTCTGAGCTAAAAGATATTCAAACAGACAAATTAATTGTTGAAGCAATTAAACTCATTTACCAAAGTAATGGAACTATCCGCATAAAAGATTTAAATGAAAAACTATTCATCAGTCAAAGTCCATTTGAAAAACGTTTTAGAAAAGTAGTTGGAACAACTCCTAAGAAATTTTCTTCCATTGTTCGATTTAATTCAGTTCTTGAAAATTTGAACAAAACTAAAACGCTGACTGAAATCTGTTACGAAAATAACTTTTTCGACCAAGCTCATTTCATCAAAGATTTCAAACAATTTACTGGTGATACACCCGAAAACTTCAAACGATTCTTGTAGAAAAACGATTTTTTACAATTACAGGATATTTCACCATCGCATCTTTGCATTGTAATCTTAATGCAAATAAAAAATGGTAAAATTAATTTTAAGATCTACAGTCATATTATCTAGTGTGGCCATTATGATTGCATGTAATTCAACAAAACGTTTAACAATTAAAAAACAAGAAAAAATGTTTATAGTAGAACAAGTAAAAACAGCTCACAGTAAAGTAAAATCAGGCGCAGATTTTCCTGCGTATATTCAAGACATCAAAAAATTAGGAGTTACCTATTATGAAACCTTTGTAACTGATGGTCATACTGATTATTATGGCATAAATAACTATAAAACTTCATCAATAGCTAGTTATAATCCTTTAATTATTGCCCAAGTTTCAAATATGGAACAATTCAATACAGACATCAAAGCACACCAGCAAGGCAAAACAGACTACCCTACTTTTTGTAGAGATTGTGCTAAATCGGGTATTGAAAAATGGGCGGTATGCATGGAAAAAATGACCTGCACTTATTTCGATAAAGCAGGAAACGAAATTTTAATTGAACAAATTCCTAAATAAATTTAAGCAATAAGTATGATGAATAAATCAATTACAAAAGAATGGAACGATGATGCTGTCATCGTTCCACCATATAAAAGCGAACAGTTTCAAAGCCATGGAAATAAACTTAAAGTAATTGTCCCAACTACATTAACAAATAGTCAATTTGGATTATATGAAATAGAAATGCAAGCTAATACACGAGGTCCGAAATTGCACTATCATAAAGAAATGGATGAAACATTTATAATCCGAGAAGGAATCTTAACAGTTCTGACATCCCAAGGGGAATCAACTGCAGAAGCAGGAACCGTTATTCACATACCAAGATTTTCAGTTCACGGTTATAATAATAATTCGAACTCTATTGTGAAAATGACAATGATTTTTAATCCCGGATTAGGCAGAGAAAACTTTTTTAGAAAGATGTATAAAATGCTTGAAGAAAATCCTGATGATTTGTCGGCGTTTCAAAAATTATATCTCGAAAATGATAGTTACTCGATTGAGTAAAATAATATGATACCATTGCGCGAAGAAGAATAATTCTAAGACGAGATTTACAGAATATGAATTTTTAATAATAAAAAAAATAGAGCTCTAATTCGCTAATTTTTCCAACAATCAATAACAATGCATTAAATCCAAAATATTATAGATATTTAAAGATAGTCGCTACATTAACACCAATCTCTTCAATTCTTCAAAATGTATAGAAAAAAAATAAACCATTTTTTAACTCCAGTCTAACAACAATCAACAAGTATGGATTTAATACTTTTTCCCAACCAAAAAGCTAAGACGAATGCTGATTTTTTTTGCTATTTAACTATGAAATTTTTACTGTAAAAGTTAAGGAATACTTATTTGACCAAATAAATAAATAAATTAATCATTTTACTGAAAAAAGTTTTGAAAATCAAATAAATTTACTTTGAAATTCCAGATTGCAATTCATAGAGCCAAAGAAAAACAATTCTACCTTAACGAAAACAATCTTTTCAAATCTTCCATAATATTTGTAGAATTGTATATTAGTATAATGCCATAAATAAATTGAGTTTTTATATTTTTTTGCATCAATCCCCAACAAGACATCTAAACCAAATTTACGAAGCCAATGAAAGACAGACGTTACATATAGTAAGCCAATATCTTCAAATCATCCAAAAATGATGTAGAAATCTGTCTTGTCCTGTCCTGTCCTGTCACAAAGCCAAATGGCGCCAATTGAAGACAATTGGCGCCATTTTTGTTTACAAGTGATAATTTTTTACTCAAAGTATCTTATAATTAAGACTTTTTCTCGATGACAAATGCTTTAAGCTCTGCTATCTTCCCATCTTCGAACCGCCAGATATCACAATAATCAAAATGTTCATATTTTCCGGCCTTATTTTTTAATCGAATTTCACCCGTCACCATAACAAAATTGTCTTCTTCGATTGCCTTTTCCACACTGAACACTGGTGGCTCCAAGTAGAATTCTTTCATATAAGCACGGACTTCTTCTTTTCCATTAAGAATACGCTCACCAACAAAAAACCATTTGGTATTTGGGGTACAGTAAGCTAAAAAACTTTCGTAATTGCCATTTTTCACAAATTCATTGGCTTTGTGTAAGATTGTTGTATTTGTCATTTTTGTCTGTTCTTTTAAATGATTATTTTTTGTTTGGGCACTAACATTGGATGTGACAATAAATAGTGCGATAATAATTAATAATTTTTTCATTTCAATTGTAGTAAAACGTTAAGGAACATCGATATTCTCTTCAATAGTTTGAATTCCAAATTCTGCCAGACGGCTTATAATATTGTCCGATAAGACTATGGTTTCAGGAAGGTAAAGACCTCCTGTTTTCTGCGCAGTCTGTCCGCTAAGACCAAGAATTCTCTCTGCGATCATATAGACCCCTACCGCAGTTAGGTGAGAATTCCCTTTTGGGCCAGACACAATGGATCTGAATTTCTTGTGTTCGCCAGATGATGAAATCCCTTCTATCTCAACATACATGTCATGTGATGCTCTCAACCCTTTGCTGCTTCCTATTGATTCCCCAATAATAAAATCAAACCGAATATTGCGGGCATCCGTAAAAGCAGCTATGCTGGGAACGTCGAGGGTACTCATTGGATGGCCAATAGCCGATGATTCACCATAAAGATTAATTGATCTTGCATTGTTTTTTGAATCCACATATAGCCAATTCCCATCCTGACGGATGAGTGCCTTACCTACAAAACCGCTGACTTCTTCTGCAACCAATGGTCCTACCGGGTCTTTTTCATCGTATAGTCCGGCAGTTTCGATATGCGTGATGCTGCTGAATCCAGAAGCCATCTGCTTTACAACTAATGTCAAGAGTCCGGCCTGCCAATGCCCTGCGAAAACTATAGGAGCAGAAATTGTTTTATGAAGGCCAAGAAATGCTGTAGCAGCAATCTGATCAGCCAATTCGCTTACCGTAATACAGGCAATACCATTTAAAATAGCCGTTTCCCTTAAAATATTGCTATGGTCATCCAAAGCTGATATTATAAGAGCAATTTCTCGAAATTGAGCTAAATTGAAACCTTCTTCCAAATCGATATATGCTGTTTCAGCGTGGGTTAACTCTTTAGCAAGCAGTTCTCCTTTTTGGGGATTTCTCCCTGCAAGAATAAGTTTGACAGTCTCGTCAGCGTCTCTTATCAAACGTGCGATGTTGGTTCCTACCTGCCCGTAACCGCCAACAATCAGAATTCTTTTTTCTTGTAATTCCATATCATAATATTTTACAAATTAAATATAGGTCACTTGACCTATTACAAATATAGGTCAAGTGACCTATACAAAAAAATGTTTTTAATATTTTTTATTTAATTTTACAAAATGGACAAAAAAGAAGAGCGATTAAATCAGATCTTATCTACAACAATAGAGCTGCTAATAAAGGAAGGTGCAGAAAATCTCTCTATGAGGAAAATAGCAAAAAATGCAAATTTGTCTTTAAGTAATCTGCAATACTATTATAAAGATAAAGATCTTCTTTTGATTGCCACAGTGGAATTTTACTTTGAAAGCTGCAAGAAAGAACTGACTCAAGCTATCAAACTTTTGGCAGCTGACAGCACACCTGATAAAAATGTTTTTCTGAAAAAGGTTTTGAGTATGTTATTAATTGATGGAAGAGACAGTCATCAAACCTTGATGTTTCAGGAAATATGGACTTTAGCATCAAGGAAGAAGGAATTACAAAATGCTGTGGAAACCTACTATAAAACCTATTGTTTATGGATGATTGATCTGGTTTCTGCTTTTTGCAGCAAGCCTGAAGAAATCGTAAGTTTTCTGATTCCTTTTGTAGAAGGATATACCATTGTTAACAATGTTATTCCTCTGACTAAGGAAAAAGTAATCGAGATGATGATAAAACTGATCACAATTGTGGAAAAGTAAATTGTAGAGATAATTTATAATTTCATAATCAATCGATTAACGAGGATTTTTTAATAAACATTGCTTTTTTATTTCGGTTCTTATTTTTTTATACAACATTTATTTCCTTTAAACTTTGCCCCATCAATTGGAGTTGCCTCCAAAAGTGGCGCAAAAAGCTAAGGCGAATTCTGTTTAAGTTGGCTTAAAAAATCAAATGGAATTTTCCATCAATCACCAACAGTACATCTAAACCAAATTTACAAAGCCAATGAAAGACCTACACTACATATAGAAAGCCAATTTCTTACAATCATCCAAAAATGATATCGCAATTTGTCCTGTCCCTGTCACACAGCCAAATGGCGCCAATTGAAGACAATTGGCGCCATTATTTTTCATATGCCTACTAACAAGTAATTATCGGCTCATTTCTGCTTTATTTTCTTTTTGTAATAATAATTAACTAAACCACTGCTGATTTCCAATTCAATAAAGAGATTCCAATACGCAGCCGACCTAGCCCCGATAGAAGTGGAAATCCTTTTTATTTTGGGGTTCAAAATAAAAGATTGGAACCTATAGCGGGAAAAGCTCCAAAAAAATATTTTTAAACTTCAAAATTATACTATCCCCACGATGAGTTCCCTAAATTCAACTTCCATTTCGAAGATAAAAAAATTAATTACCAGAGAACTATCACAGGACTCTCTGCCCTTTAGGGGATCCAAAGGAAATCCAGCTGCTGCAAAAATAAAAAAATGGCCCGGACAGTATCACAAGGAAAAAATAAAGGGATAAACTATAAAAGTACGAAAGAATCTACATCTGTTATTACCCCTGCTCTAATTCCTGAAACATTTCCATAACAACCTTTTTAGCGCTGTATCCCAAGATAATGAATTGTATAACCATTTTATTTGCCTATATTCGCTTAATATAAAATTACCTGATTTACCATCAAGGTATACGTTCTAAATAATTATTAAAATATAGGTGCTTTTCCAGCAAATTAATGCCATTATTTTTCAGATAAAACATCGCTTACTATGAGCATTAAAGAAAAAAATGGTATTAGGGAAATAGCACTTTCTGATACATTACTTCCAGAAAAGGAAAACATTCCAAAGAATAGGAAACATTTCACTGAAGAAAAGTTACCGATTGACAATAGCAGTAAAGCAAAAAAAGCAATGCCGACTATTGTCAACAACGTCGAAACTGAATTTCATAATAAACAAATAGAAGCCGAAATCTTAAAGCTTAAAGATCAGCTTCATGCAAATGAACAATATTTGCTGAATCTCACAAATGCTATTAATACCACAAATACATCTCTAGAGTTCGATATGGATGGCCATATTTTAAATGCCAATAAAAATTTCCTCAAAATCATGGGCTACACTGCAAAAGATTTAATTGGAAAACATCACAGTGTTTTAGTGGATCCTGCCTATTCAAAATCAAATGCGTATCAGTTTTTTTGGAACAGCCTAAAAAAGGGCATCCATCAAAAGGACGAATTTGTCCTGAACGCGAAAAACGGCAAATTAATATGGCTATTGGGCAGTTACAATCCTATTTTTAATACAGAGGCGAAACCTTATAAGATCCTAAAGATAGCCACTGATATCACACTTGCCAAAACACAATTTTTACAGCTGGCTGTCCAGGCTCAGGAAAAGGAAAAAAGATCATCTGAATTAATTACAGCCAATAGAGAACTGGCCTTTAAAAATAAGGAAAAAGAAACTCTTGCCGCAGAATTAATCATTGCTAATAAAGAATTGAAATTTCAGAACGAGCAAAAAGAAAAACGGGCAGAAGAATTAATTATCGCCAATAAAGAACTGGCCGTTCAAAACAGAGAAAAAGAAAAACGCGCTGCCGAACTTGCAATTGCCAATAAGAAACTTGCTTCTGAGAAGATTCTTAAAGAAAAAAGAAAAGTAGAGAAAGTTAAACGTGCAGCAGAATTGATTGTTAAAAATAAGGAGCTTGCCTATCAGGAAAAAAGAAGCAGTGAATTGACTCTGGCTAATGAAGAGCTGAAAAAAGCACAGGAGGAACTGGGATCATTTTCCTATTCTGTTTCCCATGATCTGCGCGCTCCAATCCGGGCAATCAATGGTTATACACAAATATTGATAGAAGACCATGCAGATTCAATAGATAATGATGGAAAAAAAATCATACAAGCCATAATCAACAATTCCAATAAAATGGGAATATTGATAGATGACCTGCTTGCTTTCAGTAAATTAGGCCGTAAAGAGGTATCCTCTGTCAATATAAACATGACGACGCTGGTAAGTGGAGTCATAAACGATATAACATTTGAAAAAGGTGAAAATACACCCATTTTTGAAATTGAAGAACTTGCCCCATCAAATGGAGATCCCTCACTGATCAAACAGGTATGGATCAATCTAATCTCTAATGCTATAAAATATTCAAAATACAAACCGGAGATAAAAATCAAGATAACATCAAGTTCACAAGAAGATAAAATCATATATAGTGTAAAAGACTGGGGCGCAGGATTCGATATGGCCTATTACGATAAACTATTTGGTGTTTTCCAGCGTCTGCACTCGCAGGAGGAATTTACAGGAACAGGCATTGGACTGGCAATCGTGCAGAAAATAGTCAGCCGGCACTCGGGAGCGGTTTGGGCGGAATCAAAATTAGATCAAGGCGCTGAATTTTACTTCAGCCTGCCGAATATTAAACATTAAAAAAAACAAAAAAATGGATTACGAAGATATTGAAATTTTATTTGCCGAAGACAGCATGGAAGATGCCATGCTGACTGTGCGTGCCCTGAGTAAAAGCGGCTTTACAAACAAACTCCTGCATGTCAAAGATGGCGCCGAAGCGCTTGATTTTTTATACTGCAGGGGTATCTATTTAAAGAGAAATCCGAAATTACATCCCAAACTTCTTCTCTTGGATTTAAAAATGCCAAAGATGTCAGGAATGCAGGTGCTGGAAAAGGTCAAAAGCGACGATGCGCTTAAATCTATTCCAATAGTCATTCTTACCTCTTCCCAGGAAGATCCGGACATTGCAGAATGTTATAGTCTTGGTGCTAACAGCTACATTGTAAAACCCGTAGACAGCAACAACTTTTTTAATGCAATAAAAGAACTTGGAATGTACTGGATGATCCTGAGCCAGCCTGCTAATTAAGGATTTAAGTTATATTCCTCAAACTATGATTCTATAGTAAATGAAAAAAGATATTAGAGCATTGATATTAGAAGACAATACTTCTGATGCAGATTTATTAATCCGCCACCTGAGAAAATCAGGGCTGTCTTTTGTAACAAAAATAGTCGATTCAAGAAATATTTTTGAAGAATCTCTTGATACATTTTTGCCCGATATTATCCTATCAGATTATGCGCTGCCTTCATTTGATGCTGTTTCGGCCTTTAAAATAGTAAAAGACAGGAGCCTTAATATACCCTTTGTCATAATTTCAGGTACTATTGGGGAGGAAAATGCCGTAATGCTAATAAAAGAAGGCGTTACGGATTATGTTTCCAAAAACAATTTCTCATCCCTGATCCAAAAAATAAATCGTGCCCTGAAAGAAGCAGAAGAATTAGTTCAGAAAGAAGAGCTTATTGAAAAACTAAAAATACAGACTGCAGCACTGCTTAAGGCAAATCAGGAACTCGAACTCCAAAATGCGGAGAAGGAAAAAAGAGCAATTGAGCTATTGAATGCTAATAAAGAGCTGCTTGCTTTTAATTTTATCTCAAGCCATGACCTGCAGGAACCGCTGCGAAAAATTCAGACTTTCATCTCCATTATAATGGAAAAAGAGATCAATACGATGACTGAAGCGGGAAAAAACAATTTGAAACGCATACATGTCTCGGCAACAAGAATGAGACAGCTTATTGAAGATTTACTGGAATTTTCAAAAGTGAGTGTACTGGAACATCCCTATGAAGTGAGTGATCTGAGTGCTGTAATCGAAGATATTAAATCAGAATTTTCAGATGCAATTGATCGAAAAAAAGCTGTTTTTAAAATAAACGGATTAGTGCCTGCCTATATAAGGCCATTCCAATTTAGCCAGCTTATCTATAACCTGATATCAAACTCCTTAAAGTTCTGTATACCTGATATTGAACTTCATATTACCATACAATCTACTATACTTAAGTACAGTGAATTCAAGCTGCTTAATCTGCCAGGTAGTACGCAGGTTTGTGACTATTGGAATCTTACTTTTAAAGATAATGGAATTGGCTTTGAAGCTCAATACAACGAGACTGTCTTTATCATATTTCAAAGACTCCATCACATTGAGGAATATCCCGGAACGGGAATTGGTCTGGCTATTGTAAAGAAAATTGTAGAAAATCATAATGGAATTATAACCGCTGATAGTAATTTAAACAAGGGCGTTATATTCAACATTTATATCCCAGTAATTAAACAAAAATTTTAAATTTATATTTAATTTTAGCCTTAGAAATCTATTAGATAATAAGGAAAATGGCATCGAACGCTATTTGTTCAATTATCGTATTAGTGCATGTAAGAGCATTAAAAACATTTTTAAACTCATAGCAGGACCCCCATTTAAACGAGTTTTAAAATCACAAAACAGACATGTTATTATTTGTGTTTTTTAGATATTTCTTTTCTGCCTTTTCTTTTCCAAAGAATAAATCCCGTAATAGAAAGTATTGCAGGGCTGAATCCGGCAATTAAATAAATAATTTTAATCCAAAAACTGTCATAATCCCCCCTGTGAAGCTGTTTCATGATCCAATAAAACCGGTCGGAAAATGATTTTTCTTCAATGCGTATGGTTTTGATCCAATTGCCATTATCACTTTCATAATAAACGTCGCTGCCTTTACCAAAATACAATGGATTTTCAGTATCCGAAAACTCGCCGCTTACTATAATGTCTGTTTTTTTATCAGCAGCTATTTTTACTGCAATTGGCTTGAAATTCGGAATTTCCCAGGCCTCTTTTATTATTTGGTCAATATTTGCCTTTACCTGATAATTCTGTTCTTTCTTAGGAATTAATTCCCACTGAGCAGGTAAAAAAAGACTTTTATTCATCCAGAAACCAGTGAAAAAAAGAATGAAATTAAGCAACAGGGTCCAGACGCCAATAATCCTGTGCAGCGAAGAATAAAGAGTTCTGGAAGATTTACGATTTAACTTCTCTTTAAAAGTGAGTACACCAAATATCTTTTTACGATAAATGATTATACCTGTAATTAAGTTCAACAGTAAAGCAATGGCCGCAATGGCAGTTATGAGTCTGCCTGGTTTATCAATTAAAAGCGAATAATGCGCAGCATAAAGCCAGCGGAAAAAAGGGGATTGTAGAGAGCCAAAACTCCCCTCTCTTACAATTTTTCCAGAATAAGGGTCTACCATACAGTAATAGAGATAATTATCGCTTACCTTGTCCTGATAATTAAAAATCATAAATTCATAGGTGTCGCAGCTATTTCTGGGAAAAGTCTGCAGCATGATCTGCCGCGCCCGGGGATACCTCTCAGAGACTTTATGATACATCTGGTTTAATGAAATGGTTTTACTGCTTTTAACGCAATAATGCATTGGCGGATTATTGAAATACTCAATCTCTTTTTTAAAAACCAATAAAGCGCCCGAAATTCCAAAAAACAGATACAGCACCCCGAAAAATAATCCGAGGCAGCTGTGCAGTTTAAATGAGGTCTTTGTAATTTTTTTCAATGGAAGTTCTGAATTACAGCATTACAATTTTAATTTTAGAGATAAAATCACCTGGCGAAGGGTTCCCGGAGTAACCATACCACGGCCGCCATACCAATAATGCTCGTTGAGCAGGTTATTGGCAGAAAGCGAAAATACATAACGGGTTTTCTCAAAACTCAGCACCGAGTTGATTACCGTATAAGGATTCGTATAAAAAGAGCCATTGATATTATTAATCATCAGATCTTTACCATAATGACTGCCTCCTATACCTAATGAAAAGCCATTTAATGCTCTTGACTGCGGAGCGTAATTCACGTACCAGGTTCCGGAAAGTTTGGGCCCTGCATCTACAGGCCTTAACCCTTGAGTAAGCGCATCGGAAACAATAAGTTTACTGTCATTATAAGCAAAACCGGCATGCAGAAACAGTCCTTTCATCGGATTTGATTCTAAATCTGCTTCAAAGCCTTTACTGCGCTGCTCGCCATCCTGCAGATAAGAAGCCGTATCATTTGGGTTTTGTCTTACCACATTGGTTAGATCAATATGATAATAGTTCAAAACGGCATCCAACAGGTTCTTTTTCAGGGAAACTTTAACTCCCGATTCCCATTGGTTTCCATAAACGGGCTGGAAATTGGTCATCTGCCCGTTTACCGACTGCGGTGCCTGCGGCTGAAAACCATTCATATAATTAGCAAATAATGCTATTCTTTCAGGGATAATCTGGTAATTGATTCCCAATTTCGGAGAAACAGCCGTTTGTGTGTAATCCCCGGTAGTTGTCGCTGTTAATAAATCCTCAGTCCCTTTGTTATTGATGTAATTGATTCGGGCACTAAGCATTACACTTAAATTCTCCAAAGGGTTGATAACGTCTGAAATATATAGGGAATAATGATCCTGAATTGCCTTATAATTCTCTCCATAGGGTTTTAAGGCCAATTGACCGGAAATGTATTCATTATTAAAATTAGCATTCTCAGGATCTGTCCCAGCAGCTGAAACTTTAGTAAAATTCATAGATTTACTGGCAATCCCATAGAGATAATGATAGTATTCAACCCCCGCAATCAGCCGGTTTTTCACACTGCCAATTTTGAAATTCCCCACAAAATCCTGCTGGATCTGCTGGCTGGTAATGTTTTCCGGATACATTCTGTACACTCTTCGCGTCACATTCTTGCTGTTATCATCTAATCTTAATCGGATGTAATCGCCCGGAGTTTTATTATTGACTGAAATTAAATTGGTTTCCGATTTCCAATTCTCTGAAAGCCTGTAAATGACTTTTCCGTAAATATTTACTGCCTTGTTATTGAGTGTAAGTGAGTTGTCATTGAAAGAACGGTAATAATCCAAATGGAGTTCATCTGCTGATTTAGCAGTCCCCAAAGCCACCTGGTAAAGCGGATTGTTGGTAGCGGTTTTGTTTAAAATTTCGGCATCAAGCTGAATATTTAAATCATCGCTGATTTTATAAGAAATACTTGGAGCTAAAAAAAATGTTTTTGAAAAACCCTGATCCTGAAAAGTATCATTGTAGTTATAAGCGCCGGTTAAACGGGCAAGAACCTTTCCATCTTTGTCAAGAGGTGTATTGATATCAAGAGTTGCACGTTGCAGATCGTAAGATCCGCCCATTACAGTAATGTCAGCAAAAGTGGTCTGTTGTGGTTTTACGGTAACCCGATTAATTAGTCCTCCGAAAGTAATCATAGTAGCACCTCCTCCGCCAAAAATTACAGCGCTTGGTCCTTTGATTACTTCTAACTGGGCGATGTTAACCGGATCCATATCAGAGGCCACATAACCGTTTACGCCATTTCTGAAGCTCGATCGGGTACGAAATCCCCGGATGGAATAATAAGGTGAAATTCCTGCCCAGCTGGGCGCAACACCTGTGGCATTTTTGAGCATTTCGCCTTGAGTGAAAAAATTTCTGTTTTTAATAAGCTGCGGTGAGACCGAAGCGGTCACCTGAGGATTTTCCAGGTTCTTGAGTGGCAATTTAGAAGCCAGTTCACTGGAAACATCTTTGGACTTTCTGACTCCTTCAATAATCACCTCGTCCATTAAGGTATATTTGCCCGATATGCTGTCTTTTTTTTGCGCATAGATTTGTAGTGAAGCCGTCAAAGCTGCCGCAAAAAATAGTACTTTTTTCATTTTGTAATTTTTATATAATTGTAATTTTATTAAAGTGCAAGCAATCTTTCATTGTTATACAACAATGAAAAATTATTCCAATAGGAATTGCAATGGAAATTATAATTTATATAAAAAGAGAAGGGGGACGGAAAGTCTCTGTTAAAACAGAAACAGGCTTATTGTCGAATCTAGCCGAAAAGCCAGCTTTGATTTCAATAGGTTCTAATAATTTGAAAGTGTTATTTGAAGTGTTTAAAATGTAAACCAACTCTGTTTTTTCTTTAAGGTTGTTCTGCATTTTCTTTTCGTTGTCGTCGTATTTCTTTAGACTTTTTTGAAGTTCACAGCGTCCGTTACAGGCATTAAAAACCATTTTTCGCTGTACGCAGATTGTTTTTACAATTTCTTGCTGCTCTAGTTTAAAAGATACATAAACAAAAACACTGCCAAATGATGGCACTAAAATAATGCAGCTAAGCAATACGATTAGATACTTTTTCAAAGTTATTGTTTTGTTTATGGAGCGCAAAAGTACTCTTTTTTGTTTTTATCTTAAATAAAGTTCTTGTTTTCTTTACCAAAAAACACCACTTTGTCTATTTATAATACTTGGGATTAAAACGGTTCTCTCACACCTGTTTTTTTTAACATAATTAAGGTGTTAATATTAAAAAGTTAATCTAATAAAGAACAATTGCATAACCATAATAATGCGACCGTCAAGACATAATTGAAGATCAATTGTCGTGGCAATGTCACGACAATCTTACTCAATAAATAGGTTGTTTTTTTCATTTTACATCAATCCTTAACAGGATAACTAAACCAAATTTGTAAAGCCACTGAATTTCCCGCTCTCATTTTTTCAAATATAACTGTTGCTTCACTAAAGCAAAAAATTGGTTTATTTCCGAATTGTCTTTTTAACTTTTTAGCCCCGATAGCAGTAGAAATCCTTTTGCGGCGGGGTTCGGCGCAAAAGATTGGAACGTATAGCGGGAAGAGCTCCTAA
Source organism: Flavobacterium procerum (assembly GCF_042431625.1). NCBI lineage: Bacteria > Pseudomonadati > Bacteroidota > Flavobacteriia > Flavobacteriales > Flavobacteriaceae > Flavobacterium > Flavobacterium procerum. Next base: position 293,761 of record NZ_JBHLYW010000009.1, read on the forward strand.
AAATTCTTCAGTATAACCCCACGAAAATTGGCATTTTGAAAGTGATGCCCATTATTTCTGCTTTTGGGCCAGTTACGTAAAAAATAAATTACCTTTATTCGGCATTACCGCTTTATAAGTAATTAAAATTTATTTAAGCTTTAAATCCAATCCTATGAGCCAAGAAGAATTATTGGTATTAATCCGCAAAAAAGATGAAAGGGCTTTCACCCATCTCTATGATATGTATTCAAAAAGCTTGTTTTCAGTCATAAATGTTCTGGTAAAAAACCGCGAAGAAGCCGAAGATGTCCTGCAGGAAGTCTTTGTAAAAATCTGGAAGAACATCGATACATACAGCGAAAGCAAAGGCCGGTTCTACACCTGGATCCTTAATATTGCAAGGAACACATCGATTGACAAGCTGCGGTCCAAAAATTTCAACAACACCCAAAAAAACCTTTCTTCGGATAATTTCGTAAATATATTAGATGATAGCAACAAGCTCACAAACAGAATTGATTCTATAGGAATTCAGGAATTCGTAAAAAAACTGAAACCAAAATGTATCGAGATTATTGATCTGCTGTTCTTTAAGGGATATACCCAGCAAGAAGCATCGGAAGAGCTTGCCATGCCGCTGGGCACTATCAAAACACAAAACAGAAACTGTATCAACGATTTAAGAAATTATTTAAAGATATAATGGAAGATAAGCAATATATTGAATCAGGCATTTTAGAACTTTACGTTTACGGCCTGCTGACAGAAAAAGAGAACCTGGAAATTGCCGAACTGGCCAGAAAAAACCCTGAGGTTGAAAGTGAAATCATTGCTATAGAAAAAGCTGTTTCAGCCTTATCATCAAGCTTCTCACCTTTCCATTCGGTTGCCAATTTCGAGAAAATAAAAGCGCGTTTAGAGCTTAAACATACTAAAGTTGTCGATATAAAACCAGCATCAAACCTGCCGCACTACCTGGGCTGGGCGGCTGCAGTATTATTATTGCTAGGTTTTGGATATCAGACTTTAGAACTGGCAAAATCCAAACAGGCAGTATCTGAGGCCGGAGGGGAAAAAAATAAAATTGAAAGAGAATATGCTTTTTTAGACCAGCAGAATAAACAGACTGAGAAAAACCTGAGCATTGTGAGAGACATTAAAAATACAAGCGTTGCTCTGGGCGGACAATCCGTATCTCCTGCATCATTTGCAAAAGTGTACTGGAACAGAGAAACAAAAACGACTTATATCGACGCGGCAGGTCTGCCAAACCCTCCAAAAGGAATGGTTTACCAGGTTTGGTCTTTAAAACTAAGTCCGGTGCTTACCCCGACAAGTATTGGTCTGCTGAATAATTTTGAAGAAAACTCTCAAAAAATCTTCGCTGTAAGCCAAACCGATTCAGCTGAAGCTTTTGGCATCACGCTGGAACCTGCAGGGGGAAGCCTCACACCTACAATGGAACAGCTTTATACTTTAGGAAAAGTCTAATTCCATAAAAAGTCCTAACTAAAAAGCGCATATTGATCCTGTTCAATATGCGCTTTTTGGGATTCAATACTGCACTCTGGCGGAACTTTACCCAAATCCCTTAGCCATAATCATCTTCCAAATTCACTTTAAAAATAAGATAAACTGAAGCGCAGCCTAAGTTAAAAGCCAACAGGATTCGAACACCAAAAATGGAATAGCCTCATACTCCTTTTATTTAAATTTCTATTTAATTGAAATAATGAAAATCCATTATAAATGGTTAACTATTTCTAATTTATTGAATTTTCCGCTCTCACTCTCCGATTATCAATTATTGCTCAGCTGAGACAAAAAATTAGTTTTCTCCTGAAGCGTTTGGTGCGACGGCCCGCCTCTTTTATAACATGAATCAATGATGTGAAGTAATTTATAGTAGAAAAGCTAATTATAAAATTAATTAATAATTATGTAATTATCACCAAATCAATTGGTCTAACTTTACAAAATGAGGAATTGATTACTCCCATGCAGAATTAAGTAAACATTTTTTGGAAGATTATGTTTATGGACAAGCCCGTCGCAGCGTGCACCGCAGCTGACGGGTTCTATTTTTGCATGGCTTGTTTCAGTACTCTGGTAAGCTTTGAAACTGAAGCTGATTAAGCATTTATGACAGATTGATTTTGTACTTTTCTTCTATTGGCGAAGAAGCCTTATTCGGTGCAAGCTGTCCTATCTGAAATACTTTTTCAATAAATTCAATGCTTTGATCCACTGAAGTGTTTTCATTTTTTAAGTGGGCTGCAAAATGGTTTGTTAATTTTTGAATAATCCTTGAACTGATTAAATCCATCTGTGCATCATCAAAATGGGTTGTTTTCTTTTTTTGAAAAGCAAATTCTGCTGATACAATATCATTTAGCTTGGATTTTAAGGCATGAATAGTCGGAGCACATTTTCGACCGTTCACCCAGGTATTCAGTTCTAATTTCAGATCATCAATAATGGCTTCTGCAGCAGGAATATGCTGTTTTCTTTTTTCCAGCGTGTCATCCGTAATTTGAGACAGATCATCCAGATGTATCAAAGTTACACCGGGGATTTCTTCTACATTGGCATCTACATTGCGAGGGATGGATAAATCCAAGATCAATAAGGGTTTCTGTAAAGCAAGCGATGTTTTGTCAATAGTCGGATTTTGTGCTCCTGTAGCTACAACCAGCACATCGGCCTGCTGCAGTTCTTGTTTTAAATCAGCATAATCTTTTACAATAACATTCAGCTTGCCAGCCAGTAATTCGGCTTTGTTTTTTGTTCTGTTTATAAGGGCAATATGGCTGTTTTTAGTATGTTTTACTAAGTTTTCGCACGTATTTCTTCCTATTTTCCCCGTTCCGAATAACAAAATATTTTTATTCCCAATATCCGCCACATTTCGGATAATATACTGCACTGATGCAAAAGAAACCGATGTTGCGCCGGAAGAAATTTTCGTCTCCGTCTTAACTTTTTTGCTCGCCTGAATAACTGTATTTACCAACCGGTCCAGAAATGTATTGACCAAACCTTCCCGTTTACTATTGTTAAAGGCGGTTTTAATCTGGCTGATGATTTCAAAATCACCCAGAATCTGACTGTCTAAACCTGTTCCTACCCGGAACATGTGGCTGACAGCTTCTTCATTCTTATATATATAAGCAGCCTGCCGAAATTCTTCTACAGAGCCATTGCTGTTCTCGCAAAGCAGTTTGATGAGTTGATAAGGATGATGGGCAAAACCATAAATTTCAGTTCTATTGCAGGTAGAAGTAACAACCAGTGATTCTATCCCTTCTGCCTTGGCCTGCTGCAATAAATCAGATTGTGCTTTAGCATCTAGACTAAATTTTCCTCTGATAACTGCATCTGCTTTCTTGTAGCTTAACCCCAATGCATAAAAAGTGGAGGATCTGGACATATTAAAATTTTCCATATTTATGGTTTCCTTAAAAGGTTCAAAAATTATTGCCTGCAGAATTTATATAACAGCGCCGGAAGTGCTTTTTACATCACTATGGAATAAATGGATTTAAACTGCGGTTTTATATAATTTTCCAGGTATTATAAAGCTGACAGGTTTTGAAAAATATTTATATACTTCAAATAGTATTGAAATATAAAACGCTGCCTTTTTCAGGCAGCGTTTTGAGAAGAAATTTATTTTTGAACTATAGGAGTTCTCAATGATTCTAAAACAGCAACAATATCAGTATAAAGTTCTGTATTCGAAGCAACGCCATTCGCATTGGCCGCAGCTCCAACATATCCTTCAAATTTCGTATAATCTGCACTGCTTGATTTTGTTCCCATACGAGGATTTTTTGCAGGATCATGCGCAGCCGACATACTCAAACCAGAATATGTATTTACAGCATTTGTTCCTCCCGTATTAAACGAAAAGAAATCAGTAAGGTTATCTGATAATTTAGCAATATTGGTAGACTGGGTAGTTCCAGTTTCTGCTAATAAAGGGGCAAAATGTGCCTGCAGATTACCCGACGCGTTCGATTGGATATCAGCAACAATCAATCCGATAGTTGAATTTACCACTTTGCGGAAACTCAGACGTCCCTGCTCGATCATCTGTCCGGAATTATCAGGATCAGAAACCATTTTAGTTCCGCCTAATCTCTCGTAGATAGAAGCCTTAACCGGTGCTGGGGTTTCGTCGTCATTACTGCTGCAGGAAATCATAGCTGCCGATGCAGCAATTAGTACACTAAGTGTAAGTTTTGAGTAAACTTTCATAAATTTAAAGTATTAAAGGGTTAATTAAAAAAACGATTTATCTTTTGAGACAGTCTATAGCTCAAACTATTTTGATTCATTGGGCAGACTTCTTTGTCTGCTAAATTTGCCGGCAGTATATAACGCTGCGCATCGTAACGTCCTTTAGCCATCAGCTCGTTGAAAACTTTCTCAGAGTTTGTAATTTTATTATTGTGGAAGTACACCACAACATTTCTTTTAACGATGATAGAATCTGATGTCAGGCCTTTTATGCTTCTCAGGTCGGCACAGATTTTTTTTGCTTGCAGAGAATCGATATCTGATTTAAAATCAATTCGGCTTACTTGCAGATTTGGGGTGTCATAAACGGGCGGTTTGGCCGTTATAATGTGAAAAAGCAAAATCGCGGCAAACAGTACAAATATTCCGCTCAGAATTAAAAGTCCTTTTTTGATTATTTTATTAGTCTTCATAATTTTTATGGTTTTAAAATTATCTACGTGTACTTGATCAATGCGGTTTTAGAAATAGCAATAAATCGATCAATTTAGAATCATTTTAAATACAGAAATTACCTAATAATTTAATTATAAAGCAGATACTAGAAAACCCTGGCAAGATTGAATCCAAAAAATATATCTCCTTTTGTCCAGTCGCCAGTGGTTCTTCCCAGATACCCAGCCTCATCAATTGCCTGTGAACTGGTAAAATGCATCTGGAAAACATGACCGCCGGTTTCCAGATCAAAACCAATAGACAGCGGATTTTTATAAAGAGAATTTGACGCCCTGTTTAAATGCGCCGCATAATCCATATTTAAAGACCAGCGCTTTGCGAATTTATATCTACCTCCAAATCCTATCGCATATTGGGAATTGCTTTGGTCTACATCATCAACAAAGTTTTGATGAAAGAATGACGGCACAATTTCTAAAGACAGCTTTTCAGAAAATTTTCTGGAAATCAGCAGCTGTGCAACATAAGTAAGCCTGTCTTTAAATTGAAGTTTAGGATACAGGCTTTCTTTTAGCGTATTGTTGATAGACAAACTGTTAAACCCGGCAATAGTAACAGGAAAGCCGTCTTTTATTTGAGGAAACAGCATATATTTTGTTGCAAAGTCATAAGCAAATTCACTTCGGGCTGCACTTACATTAAGTCCATTTGTTACACCGTAAATGAATTTAATCTGCGTATTGGCATTATCGAGTCCATAAAAACCTTCAAAACCATCTTTAATAGAGCCGAATCGGTGTGCAACAACAAAATACAAATCGCCTTTTGCGGCCAATTTTGTAGATTCGAGATTAACGATTTTTAAGGCTTTAAATGCAGATGTCACTTTTTCTTTTGCAGAAGGAGTTTCTACCCCAGAAAGCAAATCGGTTTGAGAGAAGGTTAACAGTGGAAATAAAAAAAGTAGTAGAATAAAGTTTTTCATGAGGTTAGTTTTAAATTGTTATTTGTATTAGTGTACAACTGAAGATTGGTCTATTTTAAATTCCTGGAGCAGTTCGTCATATCCTAAAAAACGCCCTTTAATTTTTAGGGTTTTTCCAGATATAATATTTTGCGGCAAACGGTTTTTGAATGTCACAAATACTTTTTCGCCCATAACAATTCCATTACTGGCTTTATCAATACTTGTTACTCGTGCAGATAGTTCAATTGTTTTGTCCTGATATTTGATGTAAGCCAGACTGTAGTTTGAAGTAAACTCGCTTTCTAGTTCGTGAACGGTTACAACATAATCGGCAGTTTCTGATTCTATATTTCTATGCCCTTTGTAGAGGTAGAGGTACGCTGAAATTCCGATTATTATAAAAAGGAAAATTGTAATTAGTATTTTTTTTCTCATAACTGGTTTTTAGTATTTCAAATTATCTACGTTAAAAAATACCTATTGGATTTAAATCATTAAATATGCCTCTAGCCAAATCTGTATTATTCTTTTCAACGTATATAATTTTGAAATGCCTGATGATCCTTAAAAAAATCATGCATTTATTTATAACTAAAAACCAATCTTATGAATTTAAAAACCCTTTTCGCCATCTCATCATTAGCTTCAATTTTTGTAAGTTGTGCCAACGATGATCCAAGTACTTTAATTGACTCTACACCAATTAATGGTTTGGCAACATACAACCAAAATGTAAAATCTATTATTGATAATAACTGTGTTGTATGCCATGCGGCAGTTCCTAAAAATGGAGCGCCGATGTCTTTAGTTACTTATGAACAGGTTAAAAATGCAGTTTTAAACAGAGGATTGCTTACAAGAATTTCTTTAGAAAATGGGGATAGTTCCTTAATGCCGCAGGGTGGCCCAAGATTGCCTCAAGCGACTATTGACATTATAAATAAATGGAATCAGGATGGATTATTAGAAAAATAATCCATAACAGCAACATGAAGAAAATCATAATAATGCCAATGCTATTGGCTTCTTTTATTGTTTTTTCACAAGAAAAAATAGTAACTAAATCTGCAACAATAACTCTGGAAGCTTCAGTACCTTCTTTTCAGCCGGTTGCAGGAACTAACAGCAATGTAACTTTTGTTTTGAATCCCGCAACTGGAGAAGTAGCAAGTCTGGCTTTAATGAAAGGATTTGAATTTGAAATGGCATTAATGGAAGAACATTTTAATGAAAATTACATGGAAACCGATAAATATCCAAAAGCCATTTTTAGAGGACAAATTGAAGATTTCGACATTAAAAATCTAACTGAAGATTATAAAGATTACACCATAAAAGGAAAATTAGAAGTGCATGGAAAATCCAAGGATATAAGTGCCAGTGCAAAAATTACAAGATCGGGTTCCAGAGTCACCCTTATATCTGATTTTGAAATAAATGCAAGTGATTTTAATATTCCAATTCCAGCGCTTATTAAATATAAACTGGATAATAAAGTCAAGATTCAAATTATTGCAGTTTTAAAATAAGACTGCGCAAAACAGGATAATTTTATAAAAAAATAAAGGCGAAATAATGAAAAAAACAATACTTATTGCAATGCTGTGTCTTTGCGCCATTGGCGTATCACAAGAAAAAATGGTCAGTAAAACGGCAAAAGTCATTTTTGAAGCTTCCGTTCCTTCTTTTGAAGAAGTTAAAGCAGTAAATCGGAATGTTACTTTTGTTTTGAATCCAGCAACAGGAGAGATTGCAAGTTTAGCCCTGATGAAAGGTTTCCAGTTTAAGGTTGCTTTAATGGAAGAACACTTCAATGAAAATTACATCGAAAGTGACCAATATCCAAAAGCCGTATTTAAAGGAAAAATAGAAGGATTTGATCTTCAAAGCCTAAGCGCAGATGCTAAGGATTTTATCATTAAAGGCAAATTAGAACTTCACGGTAAATCCAGGGATATAAATACAGCTGCAAAGATAAGCAGATCACCATCAGGTGTCAGCATTTCATGTAATTTCAGCGTAAATGCCAGTGATTTTAATATTGAAATCCCAAATTTGGTTAAAAGCAAGCTTTCCAATAAAATAAATATCCAGGTTGTCGCAGTCTTAGGTACAAAAAGACAATAGCCTCCTAAACACTATCTTGAAAAGTCAGTAATTTTTATATCAAAAAATGGAGGAAGAAATACAAATTGAGGACGGCCTTACCCTTATTCGTTTCCAGAACGACAGTTCAGAATCTTTTTTTGCACAGCACGAAATAGGTGCCGGCCTGATACAGTTTCATTTCGGACTAAAAGGCAATGCATTTTTTTTGTCCAGTCAGAATCATTGCACTTTAGAATTGAAAAAGGAAAAATCACTGATTTTGTGCAATCTGCAGCAATCATTCCTTAAGTTAGAACTTTCTCCAAATTCATGGATGATTTCTGTTATTGTTTCGATTAATAAATTTCACTCGTTATTTTCCGTTCAAGCAGATTATATTTCTATTTTAAGCCCCGATAAGAAGAAAAAAAAGTATTATGCCGAAGGGACCATCTGTCCTTCTATGGCTGTTGTTTTGAGCCAGTTATTTCATTACAGCCTTCATCCTTCCCTAAAGAACCTTTATTATAAAGGAAAAGGATATGAATTATTGAGTTTGTATTTCAATAAAATGGAAGATCCAAACGCAGTGCAATGTCCATTTTTGATTGATGAAGATAACGTGCTGAAAATCAAAAAAGCCAGAGAAATACTTATCGCTAATATGGCCGAACCGCCAGGATTGCAGCAGCTGGCAGATGAAATTGGACTGAATATGAAAAAATTAAAAATAGGCTTCAAACAAATTTATGGTGATACGGTATACGGTTTTCTGTTTGACTACAAAATGGATTTCGCCTTAAAACTATTGGACAGCGGTTCTTACAATGTAAATGAAGTCGGGCTGAAAATAGGATACAGCACCGGAAGCCACTTTATTGCGGGATTCAAGAAAAAATTTTCCACAACCCCAAAAAGATATCTAATGTCCATTAACACCAATCATAAAAACAGTATCGCTTTCATAAATTAGAGCATAAATAAAATATATTGATTAATTTCTAAGAAACGGCAAGCACTGAGTTTGAGGAAAATTAAAACAAAGCTTAAAACAAAAACGATAATGAAAGGCGTATTATTAGTAAATTTGGGATCTCCCGAAAGTCCCGCACCAAAAGATGTAAAACCGTATTTAGATGAATTTCTAATGGATAAATACGTGATCGACGTTCCGTATTTATTGAGAGCATTATTAGTTCGCGGTATTATTTTAAGAAAAAGACCAGAAGAATCAGCGCACGCTTACGCAAAAATTTGGTGGGAAGAAGGTTCTCCATTAGTTGTTCTTTCAGAAAGAATGCAGAAAAAAGTGCAGCCTCTTGTAAACGTTCCAGTTTCTTTAGCAATGCGTTACGGAAGTATGACCATCGAAAAAGGACTTCAGGAATTAAGTGATAAAGGAGTTACAGATGTAATGCTTTTTCCTTTATATCCGCAATATGCAATGGCTTCAACTTTGACTATTTTAGTAAAAGCAGAAGAAATTCGCAAGAAGAAGTTTCCACACATGACTTTTACAGATGTTCCGGCATTTTACAATAAACCGGATTACATCAAGAATTTAGCAGATTCGATTCAAAAACATTTAGTTGGTTTTGAATATGATCATTTGTTGTTTTCTTATCACGGAATTCCAGAGCGTCACATTCGCAAAACCGACGTTACAAAATCACATTGTAAAATTGACGGTTCTTGTTGCAGCACGCCATCTCCGGCGCACGATTTCTGTTATCGTCACCAATGTTACGAAACAACAAGGCAAGTTGTAAAATTATTAGGGCTTCCCGAAGATAAATACAGTCTGACATTTCAATCGCGTTTGGCGGGAGATAAATGGTTAGAGCCTTATACTGATATTGAAATTGACAAAATGCCGGCAAAAGGAATTAAAAATCTGGCTGTTGTAACACCTGCTTTCGTTTCGGATTGTTTAGAAACGCTCGAAGAAATCGCCATGCGCGCCAAAGAAGATTTTGAGAAAAATGGAGGGGGAAATTTCCTGGCTATTCCCTGTTTGAATGACGACCAGAAGTGGTGCCAGACTGTTAGCAACTGGATTAATGAGTGGGCTGAATAATGCTAAAATAACAATAGGGAATATTGGAGCTTTCATTATCAATATATCAATTCGCCTCTTGTATTCATTTTAATTTATTTTTTCACCTCTTTTAAAACCAAAAAGAATATTAAAGCGTAAATGACTTTATAACTTAAAAAAAGTAATTATGAAAACTAGAAAATTTTTAGCAGCAGCAATCCTGGCATTAGGATTTGGATTGACATCATTTGCACAAAAAACAGTAATGGTTGGTGGAGCAGCTATGTATCCTAATAAAAATATTATAGAAAATGCGGTAAACTCAAAGGATCATACCACCTTGGTAGCAGCAGTAAAAGCAGCAGGATTAGTTGAAACTTTACAAGGTAAAGGGCCATTTACTGTTTTTGCACCAACAAATGAAGCATTTAGTAAATTGCCGGCTGGAACTGTTGAAACATTATTGAAACCTGAGAATATTAAATCATTACAAACTATATTGACATATCATGTAGTGGCCGGTAAAATGAATAGTTCTGATATTGCAAAAGCAATAAAAGCTGGTAAAGGAAAAGCTTCTTTAAAAACAGTTAGCGGCGGAACTCTAACTGCCTGGATGGATGGAAAAGATTTGTACATTAGTGACGAAAGTGGCAATAAAGCTAAAGTTACAATTTCAGATGTAAATCAATCTAATGGTGTCATACATGTAGTGGACACAGTACTGCTTCCAAAAATGTAGTTTGCTGAAAATAAATTACAATTAAGCCCTGAAATTTCAGGGCTTTTTATATAATTACTATGCGACAAAATAGTAATAGTAAATTGTATTAGAGATTTTGATTACCATTTTATTGCCAGCTCAAAACTTTAAATATAAGGAATTGATATCTTTTTTTTACAAAAGATTAAGGCTGTCTCTTTTTATTTTTGGTAAAATAATACATAAAACTAAATATATTTTTGCTTCAATCCCCAACAGGACATTTAAAGCAAATTTACAAAGCCAATGAAAGACAGACCTTACATGTAGTGCTGTGCCAATCTCTTCAAATCATCCAAAAATGATGTTGTAATTTGTCCCATCGAGGTCACTCAGCCAGATGGCGCCAATTGAAGACAATTGGCGCCATTTTTTATTTAATTCTATTAATACAATATTTCCTCAATTGTTTCATTTTCTGTTCAATACCTAATAAAAATGAGCTCCTAAAATAATGCTAAGTGCACATTGGTCCAATCTCCAATAATTATCTTTTGACCGACTAGAGCAAAAAAATAGTTAATTCACGCATCTTGCAACTATGCTAAACATAGTAAAAACTACTTTAATAATTGAAGAATATTGAATTTATATATTTTGCCAATAGGAATCTTATGGGTTGCAATAAATATAGTATTCCCTTCAATGCTGTTAATCTGTTTTACAGCTACAGCAAATGATTTGTGGGTCTGCACAAATTCATTTTTTGGCAGCAGCTCCAAAAATGCAGAAATCTTTTCACGAATTGTAATGGTCTGATCTGAAGTTATAATTTTGGTGTAGTTTCCTGTTGCTTCAATATAAAGTATGCTTTCTATCTCCAGCTGAATGTGTTTTTTATTGCTCTGAACAAATATTTGACTAGAAATAGTACTATTTTCAAAAGATATAGTCTTTTGATTAGGTAAACTAAACGCTTTATTTATTGCTTTTAGAAAACGTTCAAAACCAAAAGGTTTAAGCAAATAATCCGAAATAGGATATTCGTATCCTTCCAAAGCAAATTCACTATACGCAGTGGTTATAATTACTTTTGGCGGATTTTGCAGCGTTTTTAGAAAATCAAAACCTTTTAAAACGGGCATATTCAAATCCAAAAAAATCAAATCTACTTCATTCGTGTTAAGAAATTCGAAAGCATCCAAAGCATCATAACACTTTTTAATTAATTTCATATTGGGCACTAGATCGCAGTACCCTTTAATGATGTCGTGGGCGATAGGTTCATCGTCAATAATTAAATATCTAATCATAATTGCTTCAAAATTAGCCGTGCCTGATAGACACTTTCTGTTGTCGAAAAACTCAATCTATGCTGATTGGGATAAATTAATTCCAGCCTTCTTTTTAGATTTTTCAAACCTATTCCGGATGGAATATCCATTTTTTCATAGTTGTTTTCAATGTCAAAAATGATCTGGTTTTGTGAAGTGGTCAAATTCATTTTGATGTAAGCATTTTGCCTCAAATTTTCGACTCCGTGCTTGAAAGCGTTTTCCAAAAGTATGATAAACAATAATGGGACTACTTCTTGGCTTTGATCTACATCACAATTAAAATCAACCGTTATGTGTTTATGGTAGCGCATTGTGTGCAGCTCTATATAGTTTTTCAAAAAATCAATTTCTTCCTGAATTGCAACCAGCTCCTTATCTCCTTCATAAATGCTGTAACGCATCATATCCGAAAGCTTCAGTATTAATTCTTGTGCTTTTCGCGGATCTTTTGCAACCAAACCATATAAATTGTTAAGCATATTAAAAAAGAAATGCGGACTAACCTGGCTTTTCAAAAGCATCAATTCGGCTTTTACTTTTTCACTTTTCAGTTTGTTGATAAAAATAATCTGTCGAATAAGCCAAACAACCCCAAGTCCCCCAAGCAACGCATAATAACAAATTACAATCAGTACTATTTTCGGGTGGTAGTTTCCTAAGAAAACTACCGATTTGTTTTGCGAAAAAATGACTTCATAAACGGTAATCATTACAGGAACAAGCGCGGCTGCGAGAAGAGCTGCCACGATCCATTTCAAATTTCTTTTAAGGGTCATCATAATGCAATATTACAACTATAAATAAGCCTCTGCAAACCTGTTGACAAACAGCATTCAAAACGTTTTGAAATAACCAAAAGAAGTGACAAAAGTACTTTACACACTTCAAAATACTTCTTGTCGGGCAGATTAAAACATTGGTCACAATTATTTGAGCGGCAATCCAGAGGTCTTTATGTTTGCCGAAATTAATCGAAAACAAGATGAAAACAAGAATTTTAAGATATGTAAAACATATCAGCATCACATTTGCAATAATAATCGCAGTGGCTATTTCTTTCGGGTTGTATCACGGAGCTAGTTTCCGTTATGCAGAAAATCCTGAAATGATGAATTGGGATAAGGATGGTCCCTATATTTTTAATAAAAATGATAGTATTTTTACTGTAAATTACATCAGAGGCAATCAGGATGACGGATTTTATTTAGACCAAAAAGAATATGCTTCAAATTCCAAGATTCCGGCTTATTGTTATTTCCCATTAGATTCTACTGGGTTTGAATTCTCTATCGACAACACTATCACAATTCCTAAAAACACTTATAACGACAAGGCCAAAATTCTCGCCATATCTGATATTGAAAGCGGTTTCAAAACTTTTCGTGACTTTTTGATTGCCAATAAAGCCATTGACAAAAAGCTCCATTGGTCGTTTGGAAATGGACATCTTGTTTTGCTTGGTGATTTTGTTGACAGGGATTTTTCTACCACTCAGGTTCTTTGGCTTATTTACAAATTAGAACAAGAAGCAAAAAAGAAAGGCGGAACAGTCCATTTTATTTTAGGAAACCACGAATTGAAGAATATGCAGGGAAATTTTGAATCTACCTCCAAGAAATATTACCACGTTGCTTCGATCTTAAAGAAACAACAAACCGAGCTATATGGTACAAATTCTTTTCTTGGCAAATGGATGTCGAGCAAAAATACTATTGAAAAAATTAATGGCATCCTTTTTTCACACGGAGGAATCCATCCTGATTTGGCTGATTATAAAATAAATCTCGACGAAGCAAATCAAATAATTCGCAGAAATTATTACAAACCTTACTATCCTAATCCACAAAAAAATATAGAACAATTACTGATTTCTTCAAACAAAGGCATCGCTTGGTACCGAGGTTATTTCAAAGACGATTTGACTCAAAAGGATATAGAACGAGGTCTTGATAAATTCGATGCAAAAGCAATCGTGGTGGGCCATACGCTTCAACCGGAAATCAATAGTCAATTCAACAAAAAAATAATAGGAATTGATGTTAAACATCCCAAAGATTATTCCAAAAGCTTTCCCAATCAAAAATCAGAAGGCTTGCTCATTGAAGGGAACGACTATTACAGGGTTCTGCACAATGGAGAAATGAACAAAATTTAGAGTCAGTCAATGTGCGTCAAATCGAAAAAAAGTAAATTTATTCTTTTTACAACGTAAATAGCTAAATATGAGAAATCTAAACTTATACAACCCTTTAATTATAAAAATTTTTATTCAAATGATATAGACAAATGGCGCTAATTGAAGACTAATTGGCGCCATTTTTTTTATCCTATAAAATAAGGCTAGTTTCACTCTTTTTTACTTTTACTTTTTTTTTTTAGAATCTTATATTGATCATTTTTATCAGAATCAAAAACCAGATATTAAAAATATGAAATAAACCAATTTTTAACACCGGTGGAACAGCAATAAATAAGTATTGACTCCATATTTTTTATCACCCAAAAAACTAAAACGAATTTTAAAAAATTTTAGCATCAAATAGATTTATTTTAAATCTCAGACAGTAATTCATAGAGCCAAAGAAAGACAATTCTACCTTGAGATAACAATCTTTTCAAAACCTCCATAATATTTGTAGAATTTTATATCAGTCTAATGCCATAAACTTTATTGAGTTTTTATTTTTTTTGCATCAATCCCCAACAGGACATCTAAACCAAATTTGTAAAGCCAATGAAAGACAGCTTCTACTTCCAGTACGCCAATCTCTTTAAATCCTCCATAAAATGGTTTGTAATCTGTCCTTTAGGGTCACAAAGCCAAATGGCGCCAATTGAAGACAATTGGCGCCATTTTTTTTCATATATCCTCTAAATATAAGTTTTACTCGTTTTTACTAATTTGTTTTTTTAAGCGGCTACGAAGATATAAAGGGAAAATTTCACCAATAAAGGCGAAAACAATGCTTAAAAAAGAAAGTCTAAATGTTAGATTTGAGCAAGCAAACTAAACCAAATTTTCCAATCCAAAAGCAGCTATTTGATCTATAATTGGTAAAGTCTTCAAACCAAGTTCTGTTAGTGTATATTCTACTCTTGGAGGGATTTCAGGATAGGCCTTTTTACTGACCAGTTTGTTTTCTACCAGAGAATTCAATTCCTGAATCAGCATTTTTTCACTAATACCTACTACAGCTCTTTTAAGTTCTCCATATCTAATGGTTCTGCTATTAAGCTGATACAAAATCATCATTGTCCATTTTCCTCCCAATAAGCCTAGAGCTTTTTTTACCGGGCAATTTTCGTCACATGCATTAATTATTTTCAGATTTTTTTCCATTGATTTTCAATATTTCTAACTATTTGGTAAGTACCCAACTAAAACGTAAGTACTTGTACAAAAGTAAGTTATTAATTAGTTTTACCAAAAAATTAAAACAATTAAATAAAAAAATAAAATGAAAGTATTAGTATTTGGAGCCACAGGCTCACAGCAATTTCATGTAATTGGAGAAGCAAAAAATAAAGGCGCAATTGTTTATGCTGCTACAAGTTCAGAAAAAAACTTTTCAAAACTAGAAGACGCTGGTGCAATCCCTGTATTAGGCGATATGTCTAATGGATTAAAAATGAAAGAAATCACTAAGGAAATTGATGCTGTTGCTTTGCTGATTCCTGTTTCCTTGCCTAATCCGGCAGATGGATTTCAACTTGCCAAAAATGTAATTGATGCAGCTAAGGAAAATGGCGTAAAAATGATAGTTTGGAATACCAGCGGATTTCTGGCACCGCAAAAATTAGGAATTCCTATGGAAGATGTAAAGCTGGATACCAAGGAATATCTTCAAAATTGCGGAGTACCCTATGTAATTATTGAGCCATCTATTTATGCTGAAAATTTACTGGCTCCTTATACAACCGATTATGCAAAAAGTGAAAGAAAAGTAGCTTACCCAACTCCGGAAGATATGCCTATTGGTTATATTGCATCAAGAGATGTCAGCGCTTTTGTGGCAGAAGCTTTATACAAACCAGAACTATCTGGACAATCCTTTCTTGTGAGCGGTTTGGATAACCTGAAAGGAAATGGTCTTGCCGAAAAATTCTCTCTTGGTTTGGGCGAAAAAATTGATTTCTACGCAATGCCTCCGCAAGAATTCGGGGATAAATTAAGTATTCTTGTAGGAGAAGAAAGCGCCAGAGGTGTGCAAGGATATTATGAAATGTTGGCAAGTCTGCCGGTATATCCCACAAAATTTAATCCTAAATTGCAGGAGGTTTTAGAAAAACTGCCTGTAAGAATGACCCCAATAGAAGAATGGGTTAAAATTCATAAACATTTTTTTTTTAACTAAATTGTAAAAAAAAAGCAGCAAGAATAGACTCTTTTTGCTGCTTTTTTATGTCTTAAATTCTAAAAGGACTTTGTACTTTAATGATAGAATTTATAAATTATTTTTCCAAAACTTTATTTATTACATATCGAAATCTTAAATACAGTAAGGCAGATGATGTTAACAACCCCAGAGTCAAACCGTACCAGATTCCCTTTACTCCTGCATTGAAATAAATGCCTAAAATGTAGGCCACAGGCAGGCCAATAAGCCAATAAGCAACAAAGGTTATCAAAGTAGGAACGTTTACATCTCCCATTCCTCTTAGTGTTCCCAGTCCAACAACCTGAGTACCATCAAAGAGTTGGAATAGCGCGGCAATTATCAATAATTGTGCAGCCAGCGCTACTACACTTGTATCATTTGTTATCAAATAAGGTAAATATTGATTAAAGAGTGTAAAAATTAGAGCAAAGAACATCATAAAAATGATAACTAGATGATAAGACGCATAAGCAAATTTCTGAAGTCTTTTGTAGTTCTGATTTCCAAAACTATTTCCAACTTTAATAGTTGCCGCCGATGCAATTCCCCCTGCCATCATGTAGGTTATTGCTGTCTGATGAGCAGCCTGTTCCGTAGCGCCTATATTGCCAGCCATTAAAGCCGCAACTGCAAATACTCCAATTTCAAAAACATACTGCATCGCTACAGGTAATCCTATTTTTACCACTTTTATAATTTTTGAAAAATCAACAAACTTAACAGAGAAATGCTTTATATAAACCCTAAAATTCTCTGATCGAAGTACATACCACATCATAACCAGCATCATTAAAACCCGATCTATTAATGTTGCAATTCCTACCCCTTGAACGCCCATTGGCTCAATTCCAGAAATTCCCTTTACCAAAATCAATGCTATAATTACATTGAGCACATTTCCCCATATTGTGATCGACATTGCTTGTTTTGTAAAACCCAGCCTTTCTGCAAATTGTTTAAAGGTTTGAAATACCATTAAAGGCAGAATAGATAAACTCAAAATAAGTAAGTAAGGTTTTGCCGTTGCAACAACCTGAGGATCCTGATCTGCATGCTGCATGGCAAACATAGAACCATAATAAACTATTAAAAAAAGAAAAATTGCGGCTGCGACATTTAGCCATAAGCTGTTTGACAGAAGCTCAGCGCATTCCTTAAAATTTGATTTTCCATTTTCTTGCGCAATCAATGGTGTTAATCCGTACGCCACACCTAATCCTATGACTAAAACGACCATAAAAACAGAATGAACCAGTGAGACTGCCGCCAAAGAAATAGTTCATGCATAGTGTCCTATGATGATGGTATCAAAAGTCTGTACCAGTGTATGTCCCAACTGAGAAATTACCACAGGTCCTGCAAGTGTTATTGTACTTTGGTAATATATCTTGTCAGATTTATATTTTTTGAGCATATTAAAAAATTAACTGCCTCAAGGCAGATTGAATGGATTGAAAAAATATACTGTAAACTATCATTTTTAAAGTATAGCAATTCTTTTATTGCAAATTTATCTTATTCTATAAAAACTGCTATGAAAATATACCATTTTGATAATCTGACAGGAACTGCGTGCTGGTAATTCCTGTCTGGGTTTTAAAAAACCGCATCATATGTCCAGGTTCCGAAAAATGAAGATTATAGGCAATCTCAGCGACAGTCTTTCCAGAATGTATCAGATCATTTTTTATTTCGAAGAGCAGTCTTTGTTTTAAGAGTTCTACAGCGGTAACATTAAACTGTTTTTTCACGCAGGTATTAATTGAAATCCTGCTCACATTTAATAAATCTGCATACTGATCAATTCTCTGCTTCTCCCTGATATGAGTTTCGAGTAACTTTTTGAACTGGTAAGCATAATTATTTTCGGCCCTTTCAATTGAGAGATTATTTTTCTGGGCATATATCCTGTTGAACTTCAAAAGCAGGTAATAAGTAAGAGAGCAGATGATGTGAATACTGTCTGTCCTGCTCTCTACCAGCTCTGATTTGATTTCCATAAGCTGCTCAAGTGCTTTTTCCAGTTCTTCCTTTTCAATAGTTATATTTAAAGGAAAATTTAACTGATAAAAATAAAGAAGGCGATATGTAAAGAATTTATCTGAGAAAAAATCGTTTAGAAAATTTTCCTGAAAAACCAGAACAGTAAAATCCAATCCTTCTTTCTCCAAAGTCCATTTTCTTTTTTGAAAAGGAGAAATAAAAACCATCGTATTATCAGTTATATTGATTTTCTGCTGATTTAAAATCAGAGTTCCCTTCGCCTTTTTAAAAAGCAAAATTTCAAAAAAATCAGTGTTAAAAGTATCTCGCTCCAAATATCTTTCGCTTAGTACATCTCCATGCAATACATTAAGAAGCATCTCAACACCACATTCTGCTTTATGAAATTTTATTGTTTTCATTCCTTTCTCATTCCTTTTTAATCTCTTAAAATCGTTTTATTACTTTCAGCCTACTTTAGTAAATTTACAACTTCATTTGCAAATAACTGCCAAATGCAAAAATGAGCCATAATAAATTACAGCCCATTTTATAAAATTGAGTTATAAATTTATTTAAGAAAGCAGATATTGATCAGTTGTCTGAATTTTAGCGTAAAAGAATTCCAATGCTGCTAAAAATGCACTGTGTACATCGACAGATTTTACTTTTTGTCCGCTAATCTGAAGGTCCATCGTAGCACAGGCATCGCCAATTACAGTACATTCAAATCCAAAATCAACAGCTGCTCTTGTTCCTGCATCTATACACATATGAGTCATCATTCCTGCAATAACCAAATGCGTTATTTTCTTTGACTGTAAATATTCTAATAGATCGGTGCCTCTAAAACTATTAGGAAATTGTTTCGTGATTACTTTCTCGTTTTGCAGTGGTTTTACATTTTCATGGATTTCCACTCCTTGAGTTCCAGAAACAAAAAAGGGAATGCCTGCGCCGGATATATGCTGTACGTGAACAATAGTATCATTTTCTTTACGGAAATGTTCAAGTAATTTTTTTGCATTTTCACTTGCCGGAATTGGATTTACAAGTACTAATGCGCCATTTTCAAAATATTCTTTCTGTATATCTATTAGTAGTAATGCCTTTTTCATTTTAATTAATTTTTTAATTTTTATATATGTAAAATTAAAAACTCGTGCAGCGATATCTGCTGCCAAAACACTTTCAATACATACCATTTTGATAAGCAAAATTTTCTTTCTATGCTATTCTCAATTTCATAATCCTATTTTGCTCTTAAAACTTCAGTCCTATTTATAAACAAAAAAGAAGCCCTGTGTGTGTCAGCATCAACAGGGCTCCAAACTATCAAAATTTAAAAGAAACTTCTTTTGGTGGACAACCTTGGCTAATACAGTCCCTTAATAAATTGATAATTCTTTTCTAATGGATTTTCTTTGTTATTCACCTCTTTTGACTTAACAAGCTGCAGTGTAATTGATTTTATTCTTATCAGAAAAACAATGGCAAGAAGCACAAAAATTAAAATCATAATGGAAAAAACTTGTATCATACTATTTTATTTTTAAGTTAAAAATCGATTAAGACTGTCAATTATACGACAGTATCATTTAGTATTATTATTTTCTAAACATGGAGCGGAAACGCTATGCGATCTTTCTATTCTGCTCTTTGGTCTTTTTTTTATGATACTTTCAGGCTTATTTACCTTGTATAAAATGCCTGTAACACTCATAAAAATAATTATTGGAACCAGATAACAGAAACGAATCATAGAGAATTGTTTTTTACTTTATTTTATAGTCAGGATATATTCTGCCAGCTGATCGAGTTTCTGCTGATCCAGCTGCGATTCAAAACCGGGCATTTGTGGATAATCCGGGCGTTTTTTTCCGGGATTCTTTATCCATTTCTGTAAATCGGTCACATTACCTTTATAAATTTTTGCCATTTCCAAAACTGGCGGCCCCACTAATTTTTCATCTACTTTATGGCAGGATGCGCAATACTGGCTGAATACCTTCTGTCCTCTCTCTCCTTCTGACATATCTGCCGAAGCTGCTCCGGCTTCTACTTCTTTCATTTTGGTTGCAGCTTTCTTTTTCAGGATTTGAAATTCATCGGTTTTAATTTTTACCAGTTCTCTATTTTTTTCCAGCGAATTTGCCCTGTAGATCTGCCTTCCTGAGCCCATACACAAAACCGTAATTCCAAGGAGCATTGCTATTTTATAAAAGTCTTTTTGAATGTTTTCCTTTTCGCCTGTCAGCCTCTTCCAAATAAGCCACATGGCAGGAACTGCAAATGCAACCCCAGAGAAAATCACCAAAATCAGGTTCCACCCCATACCTTTAGACGGTAATGTCAGCAATACAAGAGGACCAATCATACACTGGCATAAAGAGGCAGTTAATGCCAAAGAGTAGCCTTTCTTTTGAATATCGTATCGGGTAAATTCTTGATATATCTCTTCAAAGGGGTAACTCTTGCGGCTGTTGTACCAAAATATAAACAATCCCGTAACTGCCAGTGAAGACAGGATAAAATGCAGGTATCTGGGGAAAACATTCGGAAGAAACAATGCGTCTACAAAGCCTTTTACTAAAGCCCATTTTTCAGGGAAAAGCATTAGATTGATATTAGTTAGAAAGATAAATGGAATAAACAGAAAGATAACAGTTGCCAAGGCCAGAATCGAAATATGAACCGCCTTGTGATTCTCCAAGCTTTCCCATGTATATTTATGCAAGTAAGTGAGCAGAAACGCCACTGTAACGAGCGGTATTACCGCAATCCACATTAAACCGGTAAGAGCATTTGCCGAATAAAAGTAAATCGTATATAATACATTAATGCTCAAAAGTGGCGCAATTCCTAATACAACGGCTATACTTTTGTTGACTGTTATGGTTTTGGCTATTTCATGTGCCATTATATCGTATTCTTTATTTTTAAGTCCTTTTATTTGGGCAATCAAAGCCAAAATAGAACCTCCAAGCATCAGATTTACAAAAAGGATATGCAGTAGAAATGACAGTACAAGGACAACTACAAAAAACCATTCAGGCATTGGCAGCGGCAAGGGAATATCTTTTGGAACCGGAACGTTGTTTTGCAACGCAATATATAAATTGATCATTTTTAAACTTTTGTTATTTTTTATTTGCTAAAACTGCTTTTGTATCTTGGAGTCCACTTACCTCTGTACCTTCTGACTGTGCCCCTTCGAGAACATCACCAGTATCCTGAATACTGCGGATATAGGCCGCCAAGGCTTCACTTTCTTCTTGGGTGCCTGGAAAAGGAGGCATATAGGTTCTTCCGTTGTGCATATTGGGTATATAAGATGCCATGGAGTTAATATCGAGGGGTTTTCCAACTCCGTACATGCGCTCAAAAACATCCACAACACTATTTACTCCCTGTGTGGTATGACAGCGGCTGCAGGCAATTGCAAAAACATTTCTGCCGGCTTCTACTTTATTTTCCGGTGTAATCTCGGTTACTGTGGTATAGGTGGCATTTTTAAGAAGTCCGTACTGCTGGTAAACAGGATAATCTTCTTCTAATAATAAGTTGGAATACATATAACCTCCAATTACATAAGGTTTTCGGACAAATTCACGCACCCTTTCAAAAAAACCAAGATATCCAAAAGCCATAACTACGGGAAACAATACCAAATAACTTCTAATCCATCTGGTTTTAAATAAACCTAAAACTGCCATTATCAGAGAAGACGAAATTCCAAATAGTATAAAATATTTCATTAAATCGTAATACTTATTGAAATCCATTGTACCCACAGCCGTGCTCATATTGGCAGTCATCGCCTCGGGAATTGAACGATAGTAAATTACTGCTCCCAAAAGCGAAATCGGAGCCCATAGAATAATCCACTTTGAGACATATTTCACCGCTTTGAGCCTTAATTCCGTACCTTTTTTAAAGAATAGAGTTACCAGCATCATTCCAAAACTTCCTGCTACCAGCATGGCTGTAGGAGTTCTAAACAATAACTGAGGCAGATAAATTGGATTAGTAAACCCATTGAGCAGACTCTTATGTGTATTCCAGTTTCCGGGATCCATCATAAAACTCAAAATAGAAACAATAATTGCCATAGTAATCCAAGAGAATAAACTTAAAAACCATCCAAACCGGATGTGCAATAATTTAGCCCTCAGTGAAGTATTACTGCTCTTCCATGTCAAAAAATAAATCATGATCAAAATTACCTCAGTAACAAATACCAGCCATTCAACAAACCATGCCCAGTAAAAAACACGTATTAAACTTCCAATCGATGTGGGACTTACAAGTGCAACGGAGAACCATATCCCCACTCCTGTCATTGCACCAAGTGTTGTAGTTATGATAAAAGCAACTTTCATCATATTATAGATTCTGTTGTCCCAGTCTAAATCTGTAATTTTTTCCCTGCCGCTATTCTTAACACCTTTCTGTTCCAGCCAGGTTATAAGAGGCATAAAACCCACAGCTAAACCATGATTAATCATCACGTGAATAATGGCAATGATGGCGATAAGCATCCTATTGTTGAGCCAGTCTAAATGAAAAATTGGAAAGTCCATAAATTATTCTGTTTTTTTTACTGCGAATTTCGGTCAGTAATCCAGAAATTGCTAAAAACAAAAAAGCAGGAAATTTTAATAAACGTTACTTTCAGATTCGTTAAAATCACTATTTACATTGCATTTTATGCTACTGAATTTAGCTTTTCAATACATTGTTTATACTGGTTACACCTCATTATCAGATTGCTGGGCTGTATATTATTTTCCGTTTTATTATTAAAATTATAAAACACTAATAAAGAATAACTTAAAATTCAAAATTCCCTTTTTAGTAATAGTTCCTCCTGTTTAGCCACCTCTGCTATTTTAATTAACGTAACTTGTTTGAATTCAGGTAATTTTGTATCTCTAAACTATCCTAATACAAGGATTAAAGGGGCTGCCTCTTTACACTTCAGGAAAAAAATTAAATTTACGGACAGCTTTCAGGTAGGGAAAAAACCTCTTTTACTGTTTTATATAACAGTATAAAAAATAATAAACGGACATGCTGAACACCGTTTTACAAAGTAGGCACACTTAATCTAAAACAAAGAAATGGACAATCAACTCAGATCATTAGTAATGCTTTGCACAGCAGTATTATTATTGGTTTCTTGCAACAATGGTACAAAAACAGAAAAATCAAATTCAACTTCTATTCCTGCAGAAGATTTAAAACCGGTAGTGTCTCATGTAATGACGAAGGAAGAGCAAACCCGACTTACACCTGATGCTATCTTAGAGGATTTTATAGCAGGAAACAAACGATTTCAAAGCGGTGTAACTACGGTTCGCGACCATAGTAAACAAGCCCGAAAATCGGCACCGGGCCAGTTCCCAAAAGCTGTTGTATTAAGTTGCGTGGACAGCCGAGTACCAGTAGAAGACGTATTTGATCAGGGATTGGGTGATATTTTTGTGGGACGAGTAGCCGGAAATTTTGTAAATGAAGATTTACTGGGCAGTATAGAATTTGCTTGTAAGGTATCAGGCGCAAAACTGGTTTTAGTGATGGGACACCAGCATTGCGGCGCTATAAAAGGTGCTATCGATGATGTAAAATTGGGAAATATAACTGCCATGCTTTCAAAAATAAAACCAGCTGTAGCAATGAGTCAGGATTTTAATGGTGAAAAAACATCTAAAAATGATAAATTTGTAAAACACGTTTCAGAAAACAACGTGCTTTATGCTATGGATCAAATTCGTAAAAAAAGTCCAATTCTTAAAGAAATGGAAGATGAAGGACAGATAAAAATTGTAGGTGTGTTTTACAATTTGACAGACGGAACCCTTGAATTCTTAAAATAATGAACAAGAAAAATTATGTACTAATACTCGTTTTTGTAATTGGCGGTATACAATACGTAATCGCGCAGAATAATCGTATTACTACCAATAACAGCATTGGATGGTATAATTTTTTTGGAACATTCAAAATCTCAGAAAAATTTGGAATACATACTGAATACCAATGGCGCAGAAATGAAACCATTACCGAATGGCAGCAAAGTTTATTAAGAGTGGGCCTAAATTATAATTTAAATTCAAGAATGCAGTTCCGGGTTGGTTATGGCTGGATCGAAACCTATCCTTATGGAGAAATACCCCTAAATGGCATGGGCAGAGATTTTACAGAACATAGGATTTTTGAAATGGTACAGCTAAGTCACAAAGAAGGAATTGTTGATTTATCCCATAGATTTATGTTAGAACAAAGATTTGTTGGCAGGTACAGTTCCATCAATGAGACAACAGAAGATGAATTTCCGCTCTTAAACCGAATTCGATATATGATTAGAGTTCAGGTGCCTTTAAAAGGAAATGAGATAAAAGACAAAACACCCTATTTAGCTTTTTATGACGAAATTTTTATTGGATTTGGGAAAAATGTTAATATGAACGTTTTTGATCAAAACAGAATTGGAATTTTATTAGGCTATAGGTTTAATAA
Source organism: Flavobacterium procerum (assembly GCF_042431625.1). Lineage (NCBI taxonomy): Bacteria > Pseudomonadati > Bacteroidota > Flavobacteriia > Flavobacteriales > Flavobacteriaceae > Flavobacterium > Flavobacterium procerum. The sequence continues at coordinate 318,458 of NZ_JBHLYW010000009.1, forward strand.
AAACATTAGAATTGAAGGTGGTTATCTAAATCAAACTGTACAGTTAGGAAGGCAGATAGAGGGTCAAAATGTTTTTCAGAACAATAACGGAGTAATTTTGAATACTAATTTAAACTTTGACCTGACTAAAACCAATAAATAAAATCATAGCAAATAGTCAATAATAATTAAGAAGGCTGAAAAAATCAAATTTTTTCAGCCTTTTTTTCCTAAAATTATCAAGAAAAATTACTTCTGATTTTTTGCCAGATATTCATCTGGTTTTTTCATAAAGTCATCTTTACATACCGTTGAACAAAAACCGTATAATTTCCCTTTATATGTAACAGTATCACTAACGCCATACTTGCTGACATCCATATTACAGCTAAAGTCTATGTTGCTGGCATAGGTTAATTTATTGAGCGGATTTTTAGGATCTTTATACATTGTTTCAGATTCCATAGTATGAGGATGATCATGAGGATGTGCTTTTTCCTCTTTTTTATTACAGCTTAACACAGCAGTAATAGCGGCAATTAGAAGGATTTTTTTCATAATAGTATTAAAATTTTATTATTTCCTATTTTTTATTTTTTACTGGTTTGATAATCTGCGGAACTGCTCGGGTGTCTTGTTTGTCTGTCTTTTAAAAAAAGTAATAAAATAGGACGCATTTTCAAAACCGAGCTGATCAGCAATTTCATTTATAGAATAATTGGTAAAATGAATAAGTCGCTGTGCTTCTATTACGATACGCTTTCGTATCAAATCACCTGCTGTATAATTGGTTACTTCCTTGCATATCTTGTTCAGATAATTCGGAGTTACATTGAGCAGGTCCGCATAAGCGGCAGGCATTTTTTTAATTTTAAAATCTTTATCGATGAGTTTCTCAAATTCTTTTATTTTCTGCTGTTTAGGTGAATTGTTTACCACAAACCCTGAGGGATCATAAAGCCGTTCCAAATCGAAAAGCAGAATATTAAGATACGATCGAAGCACTTTTGCAGATTCTCTGCGATGCAGATTAAACTCTTTGAAAAATATTTCAAGCAGATATTCCCACTTGTCTGCTTCCTCTTCACTAAGCCTGACAAATAACTTAGAGGTATCATCAAGAAATGAAAACTGGTCTAAAATGTTATTGTTGTAACGCAGGGAGAAAAAATCTTCTGTGAAACAGATAATTTTTCCTTTGGCCTTTCTGTTAATGTCAATAGAACTAATGCAGCGGGGCTTTATAACGATGACCTTGGCACTATCGAGACGGATTTTCTGATTGTCAATACTAATTTCCCCTTCTGCATCATCAATAAAGAGAAGCATGAAGAAATCCTGCCTGTGAGGATATTCCAAAAAAGGAAAACGCTGCAGCAGGTTAGCCGTTTTATCCATCCAGAAATGACTCTCATCACCTGTGAATAGACTCAGGTTGCGGTCCGGTATTTCTGATATTTGCATTTTTTTGATTTTATGATTAATACTAAAACGAGAATATTAACCCCATCTGGGAGGATGGTAAATCGAAAAAATGTAATCTGAATTTTGACTTTTGCTCTGCAGTGCGGGATACTTTTTTTTAAAGACAAAGCGCACTGCTTTGAATGAAAACTGATCTGGATGCTGCAAAAACAGCTGTACTTCTTTATAGGTAACCGTTGGATATTTCTGTTCCTTGTTCTGCTCTATTTTTAATTTATTCTCCAGATAACATTTTCCATTGCAAACCGGAATGGTATCAAACCTGTTGATACACAAATTTTTGGCAATATAATCCTGATTGATATAAAAATCACCAATAATCCAAATACTGCCTGCATTTTGAAAGGCGAGCAGCATAAGAATAAATAAAGTGATGTATTTTTTCATCAGTAGACTGTTATTTGGCCTCACTTTCTTCTAAAAGAGTTTTCACATCAACAATTAGTCTTGTGGTTTCCTTTGGATTTGTGCCATCATAAACCCCACGAACGTGCCTGTCTTTATCTATAAGCAGAAATCCGCCGCTATGCACAAAACCTCCTGGCTCATTTTTATCCGGATATGCCGTTGCAAAGTAGCTTTCGGTTGCAATTTTATAAATACTGTCTCTGTTTCCCGTAACAAAATGCCAGTTCTTTTTTATGTCGTGATCCACCGTATAAGCTTTAAGGCGCGGTATTGTGTCATGATCAGGATCAATGGTATGCGAGAGAAACAATACCTCGTTATTAGTTTTGTAAACATCATACACTTTTTTAAGTTGTGTGTTCATTTTCGGGCAGATTGAAGGGCAGGAAAGAAAAATAAAATCGGCTATATAAATCTTGTCGTCAAAAGTATTATTGGTAATTTTCAGACTATCCTGATTCGTAAACGAAAAGTCTTTGATACGCGGATACTGCGTTTCATTTCCTTTTACTATTGGATTTCCTAATATTGGAAGTTTCTCCTGAGCTTTCTCACATGATATTACAAGTAGAGAATACAAAAGAATCAAAGCTATTTTTTTCATTTTTTTATTATTTAAATATTTAATCAAGCAGATTATGTTATAAACTGCTGACTTGTTTGCATGTATAATTTCAATGAAGATTCATCAATAAAGTCTATTGGGTTTTTCAAATAAGGATATTGCAAAGCCTATAACAAACAACGCTAAATAAAGTTGTTGTTGTAGGTTGATGAGGATATGACTTCATAAAGCCAACTGACCAAAACTTTTAAATTTTCTATGTTAATCTTTTATCTTATTAAGAATAAATGAATACATAAAAATCAACTTAGTTCATATCAATAGCCGTATTGTCAAGTTGCAAAAGGCAATGACAAATTTTTCTTAATGAATTTGAAAAGAAATTTAGATGTATAAATTAGTGGCGGGCGGGCGAAAAGTAGCAGAGGAAATTCCAATTGGTTTGCTGCTTAAAAAAGCAAAAACATTTTTGTGATATCCTACAGGAGGTAAAAAAGTAAAGTTTACTTCAGAGTTGCAGATATAGACAATCTCTACTTTTTCTTTAAGACTGTCCTGCATTTGTTTTTCGTTATCAGAATATTTTTTAAGACTTTTTTGCAGTTCACATCGACCATTACAAGAGTTAAAAATCTGTTTGCGCTGTACACAGATTGTTTTGGCAATTTCCTGCTGATTTAGTTTAAATGAAGCATATACAAACATGCTTCCCAAAGAGGGAAGAAAAATTAGACTACAAAGTACTATGATAATATACTTTTTCAAGGTTGCCAATTTGTTTATAAATGCAAAAATACACTAATTTTGTTTTTATTCTGAAGAAACTTCTTGTTTCCTTTCAACAAAAAATATTGATCAACATTATAGAAGTAAACCAATTTTTAACTCCGGTCAAACAACAATCAATAAGTATGGACTTCATACTTTTTCTCTCGCAAAAAGCTTAGACGAATGTGGAAAAATTTTTGCTATTTAATTATGAAATTTTTACTACAAAATTTGAGGAAGACTTATTTAACCAAATAAATAATCATTTTGTTCAAAAAGATTTCGAAAATCAAATAAATTTATTTTAAAATCCCAGACGGTAATTCATAGAGCCAATGAAAGACAATTCTGCCTTAAGTATAACAATATTTTCAAATACTTTATAATAATTGTAGGATTGTCTCCCAAATTAATACCGCAAACAAATTGAGTTTTTATATTTTTTTACACCAATCCCCAACAGGACATCTAAACCAAATTTACAAAGCCACTGGAAGACAGATAACTACATATAATAAGCCAATTTCTTCAAATCATCCAAAAAAAATGTTGAAATTTGTCCCGTTGGGGTCCCCCAACAGGACAAAATAAACCACTTCCTAAAACCACATAAACAATTGATTATCTTTACATTAATTTTAAAAAAAAAAAAAAAAAAAAATATAAAAAAGTAAAAAATGGAATTTAATCAAAATCATACTGGAAAAATCACACCTGAAAAAGCGCTAAAAATGTTAACTGACGAAGGAATGGATGTTAGTCTTACACAAGCAACCGAAATATTGTCATTTCTTAGTTTAATAGCTGGAATTAGCGTTAAAAAAATCTTAGAAGATCCGGAAACTAATAAAATTACAAAAGAAGAAGCTTTACATGAAAATCTCGAAATTAAAAACAAGAAAATAAAGCCAAAGAGTCCAACTAAAAAGATAACCTATTGTAAAACCTGCAATTTTTTGAATAATAATTTCTAAAAAATCTAAAAATCATTTAATAAAAAAAAATAAAAAACGCCTTACCTCTATTGGGGTAAAGCGTAAAAAAATTGCTAAAGAAAAAACTTTATTCTAAAGAAATTCTGCCTGCTGCGTCCCTTTTCTTCTGGTCAATTACCTTCGCATATATCTGCGTTGTCTTAACACTCTTATGACCAAGCATTTTAGATATGGTAAAAATATCAGTTCCAGCCGTCAGCTGTAATGTAGCATAAGTATGCCTGAAACAGTGAAAGGTAATATGCTTATTGATACCTGACAATGCCACCCATACAGGAAGCGTACGGTCAACATCCCACTTATTTAAATCTTTAAATACCTTCTCGTTTTCTCCCCGTCTCTTGCCAAGCAGTTCGAAAGCTTCATCGGAGATCGGTATGGATGCCGTACCTTCTGTTTTCTTCTGCCTGAAAATGATATAGTGGCCATCCCCCTTAATATAGTGCAGTTCTGACCAGGTCAGCTTGGCAATATCGGAATACCTTACGCCCGTAAGTACCGAAAACATCGAAATCCTTCGGACAATCAACTTCGGGCACGGTGTTGCAAACAGCCTTCGGGTTTCTTCCATAGTCATAAAATTCCGCTGTGATTCCATTTCCTTTATCGATCCTATCTTTGCATTAATATCTGTTTTCAGCTTATCATCTTTATAGGCTGCTTTTAAAGTAGTTTTAATCTTATTATAATAAGACAACGCTGTATTGCGTGAGAGCTGCTTCTTATTCTTTCTTAAACTTTTGGCTTTTAAAAGATAATCCCTGTAATCTTCAATTAAAGAAACCGTCACCTCTTTAAATGTTAAATCCCTGCCCTTTAAAAAGGCCTCAAAATGGATAATAGCACAAGACCATATTGATAAATTGTTGCCGATCTTTTTCTCGCCCAAATTTTTATAGTATTGGAGAAAAGATTCTCTTCCCACTGCAAGAACCTTCAACTGCTCTTTTTCAAATGAAGAATAAATTTCAGTCTTATTGATTTCATTCTGCCTCCTTGCACGTATTAGTTCGGCAGTATGCAGATTTTCGGTATTGGCCATTTTTTGGAACTGGTCGACTGGTTTTTGATATACGTAGATTTTTAAAAACTCGCGTCTGGTATAATCATTAGTTGCCGCATTCCATACAGGAGGATAAAAATCTAAATAAAGAGACATCCTCCCCTGAGAAATAGTTTTTTTTCTAAGTGTTACGATACTTTTACTCATGGCGCTCAATGTTAAATAATTCATCTAAATCTCTCTTGGCAGCATACACAAACTTACCTACATTGTATTTCAGGATTCCCTTTCTCTTCAGTATACCACATAAAGCAGAAGGGGAAACCTTAAATTTTATCTGCGCTTCGGACATTGTATAGCAGTTTTCAATTCCAGGAAATATCCTTTCGGCTCCTTCGTCTGTACAGCTTTGATGCATATTTTCTACAAACTGAGCGATATCTGACCGCTCGATAAAAGTTCTTGAACCAAACTTACCTGCCTTAAGTTCTTTTCTAGATATGGCTCTGTAAAGGGTCCTTCTGCTTATTCCTATAAAAATACTAGCTTCATCAATGCTGAGAAAGTCAAGTTCTCCAAGCCTTTGAATATCAGCATTATTAATCAATTCCCTTTGCAGTCTTTCTGCCTCTTTTTTATTTTCCCTGCTCCTTTTTTTGTAGTCCCTGCTCTCGCAGGCAAGGGAGCAGAATCTTGTTTTGATTGTTTTTGCCATAAATTCATTATTGCAGAACTGGCAGACTTTGGTAATCCTAATGTTTGAACTCATAATTTTAAAGTTTAGGTTTCCTACATTAATTCAAAGCTCTTTAAACTGCCGCAATTCATTTCCCAAACGCATTTTCTGTCTAAAATATTCTACAGAAATATCTTTGGACACATAACTAACGATGTGGTTGTTTAAAATATTTTTGCTAACTTCTTGACCAAAAATTCGCAATATAAAAAATGCGTATAAAGCATAAATTTATGTCTTATTTGTACCTTATTTGTACCTCGGAATTCCGAGGTACAAATAAGGTACAGATTTGAACCGAATAAGACCAAATATTCCAAAAAATAAACCATAAAAAAAATAGCCAAAATGTTAATTACCAACATTTTAGCTATTTTACTTGTTTTTACTTTGTGTTTCTTTGCGTCCTCTATTTGCCGATGCAGAAATTAGCAAAAATATTACCCAATAATTCATCATTTGAAACTTGACCTGTTATAAGCCCAAATTGATATAAAGCCTCTCGAATATCAAGTGCCATAAGATCGCTGGAAAGACCTGATTCTAATCCGAATTTGACTTTCTGAATTTCATCTAAAGCTTTTAATAACGAATCGTAATGTCTTGTATTGGTAACAATTGTTTCGTTATTTCGAAGCGCTCCCGTATTCACAAAAGACAACAATTCATTCTTTAAATCTTCTACTCCTATTTTTTCTTTAGCAGAAATCAAAAGAAGTTTGGCATTTAGATTTTCAAGTTTAGAACTAATATGCTGCACTTCATCAGTCGACAAAGCATCTTTTTTATTTACTACAATAACTAGCGGTTTAAGCGGATATTTATTCTTAATCTGTTCGATTTCATTCACAAATTCAGTACTTGAGGTTTGGAATTTTAATCCATCAAACAAATAAATTACAACCTGGGCCTGCTCTATTTTTTCAAAAGTCTTTTTGATTCCGATACTTTCTACCACATCTTTAGTATCACGTATTCCAGCAGTATCAATAAATCTAAAACCAATTCCACCAATTACCAGTTCATCTTCAATAGTATCACGTGTTGTTCCTGCAATATCAGAAACTATCGCTCTTTCCTCGTTTAAAAGCGCATTCAATAAAGTCGATTTACCAACATTCGGTTCACCAACAATTGCTACAGGAATTCCGTTCTTGATCACATTTCCAACAGCAAACGAATCAATTAAACGTTTTAAAACAAATTCAATGCGGTTTAGTAATTCGTGAAACTGTGTTCGGTCTGCAAATTCTACATCTTCTTCTGCAAAGTCTAATTCAAGTTCAATTAGTGATGCAAAATTTAAAAGCTCTTCTCGAAGTTTTGCTATTTCATTACTAAATCCGCCACGCATTTGCTGCATGGCAATTTGATGTGAAGCCTCATTGTCAGACGAAATCAAATCAGCGACCGCTTCTGCCTGCGATAAATCAAGTTTTCCATTTAAAAAAGCGCGAAGTGTAAATTCGCCTGCATCAGCCATTCTGCATCCTTTTCGAAGCAAAAGCTGAATAATCTGCTGTTGAATGTAAGTTGAACCGTGACAGGAAATTTCGATTGTATCCTCGCCCGTATAGGAATTTGGACCTTTAAATACCGAAACCAAAACTTCATCAAATGTCTTTGCTTGATCAACAATATGCCCTAAATGAAGTGTGTGAGTTTTCTGTTTGGTTAAATCTTTGTTTTTAATAGATTTAAAAACTGAATTACCAATTGTGATGGCATCGTTTCCTGAAATTCGAATTATTGCGATAGCTCCGGCTCCCGAAGGTGTAGCCAAAGCAACTATAGAATCTTGATTTATCATGCTACAAAGGTACAAAAAAAGCCTAAAAATTATTCTGACTCAAATAACTAGAAAACGAAAAATAAAATTGAAAAAAACACTGTATTAACAAATCATTAAGTGTTAAAATACTGATAATTATCAGGTTGTTTTAGGCCTATAATGAGTAAATTTGAGAGACAAACCTTAATTCTAATAACTATGAAAAAGATATTATTCCCCACCGATTTCTCAGATGCCGCCACAAATGCTTTTGTGCATGCGCTCGAATTTGCCAAAATTGTGAATGCCGAATTGATCTTGCTTCATACATTCGAAATTCCGGTTTACGACAGCCAGTTTTTTCCAGAAAATTACGCAGCGATTTACAGCTCTATAGAATTAGCTAAATTTGAAATGTTTAAAGATGAAATTCCAAAACTGAGAACAATTGCTGCAGAACGAAAACTTGACGATATCGTAATAAAACACCGTTTAATGGACGGCGACCTAATCTACAATCTTAAAAATGCAGTTGAAGAAGATCAAATTGATTTTGTCATCATGGGAACGACAGGAGCTTCTGATTGGACAAAATTCTTTACTGGATCTAATACAAACTCGGTTATTTCTGGAGTAGATGTGCCCGTTTTATGTGTTCCAGCCGAGGCAGCTTACAAAAAAATAAAGACAATAGGCTTTACAACCAAATACCGCGAAAAAGACAAAAAAGAATTAAAGAAAATTCTAAAAATCGCTAAAAAAACAAATGCCAAGGTAAAAAGCCTTTACGTTAAAACCTCAGGATCTGATGTTTTGGACACCACAATTAAAGAATGGGATAAAGAATTTGCAACTGAAAATGTGGAGTTCCTTGTGCTTCCTAGCGATGATGTCAAAGAAACGATTTTAGATTTTATTCTATACAAAGACATTGACATCTTAACCACAATTACACATAAACGTTCTTTTTTTGAGAGTCTTTTTGACAGCAGTTTTACAAAAAAAATCTCCAAAGAGGTTCCAATACCTGTATTAGTCATGCACGAAGACTAAAAAACTACCTGTATAAATTAATGAATTTGTTTGTTTCCGACTATATTTGTGCGTCATCAAATTAGTACAATGAAAATATATCAGGAAAAAACAGCACAGTATTTAGACCTTTATTCTAAAACCAACAAAAGATACAACAGCATAAGTTTATTGCGCATTTTAAGTATTTTTCTTTTTTTGTTTTTTGTTTTTAACTATATCAAAACAAGTGAAATATTATACGCCGCAAGTGCTCTTATCTCTTTTGTTGGTTTTATTTTTTTGATGAAAATCCATTCCAAGATTTCATTTAAAAAACTGTTCGCTTCTACTCTAGTAAAAATTAATGAAAACGAAATATCATTCCTAAAAAGAGAAAAAACAGTTTTTGAAAACGGAACCGAATTTATAGATTTTCATCATCCTTATGCTTACGATTTAGATGTTTTTGGTGAGCATTCTTTATTTCAAAGCCTAAACAGAACCGCTACTTTTACTGGAAAAAAAACACTTGCTGAACAACTTCTCAAGATACTTCCGGAAACTAAAATCCTAGAAAACCAAAAAGCTGTAAACGAGCTAAAAGAAAAATTTGACTGGCGTCAGGAGTTTTTGGCTTTAGCTATAATCAGTGATGACTCAAAACAATCATTTGAAGCCATAACTAATTGGATTTCTGCTAAGAACAGTACATTATCTAAAACAATACTTGTAATTTCTTTTGCTTTTCCGATTTTGTTTTTTGCAATTCTAATTACTTACTTTTTTACTTTAAATAATGCCTTGTTATCCTCTATTAGTTATGTCTTTATAGGGAATTTAATTATTATGGGAACCGCATTAAAGAAAATCCAGTCTGAAATTGCCAAAGCCGATAATATTGATAAAATTATCAAGCATTATGGTTTATTAATCGAAAAAATAGAAAGCGAGACTTTTACATCTAAAAAGCTTATTGATTTACAACACCAGTTAATTGATAATAAAACCAAAGCGAGCCAGCAGTTAAAGCAATTGTCTGAATTGTTTTCACGAATGGACACCATCAATAATTTTGTTACAGCAACATTATTCAATGGTACATTTTTATTCAATCTTCATGTTTTGAAAGCGCTTTTAAAATGGAAAGAAAAACATGCGCCACAACTTCTTGAATGGATTGCAGTAATTGGTGAAATAGAAATGCTTAATAGCCTTGCTAATCTGTCTTATAACAATAATGATTTTATCTTTCCTGAAATAAATTCTGAATACAAAATTGAATTTGAAAATCTAAGTCATCCGCTTCTAAATCCGAAAACAAGAATCGGAAACGATGCTTATTTCCATCCACAACAGTTTGTAATTTTAACGGGTTCAAATATGTCAGGAAAAAGCACCTTTTTACGAAGCTTGGGAATTAACATGGTATTAGGCGGAATAGGATCTGTTGTTTGTGCTTCAAAGGCTAAGATACATCCGCTTGAAGTATTAGTTTCAATGCGTTTATCTGATTCTCTATCGGATAGCGAATCGTATTTTTTCGCAGAAATCAAACGTTTAAAACAAATAATGAATGCCTTAGACCAAAAGCCGGCTTTTGTACTATTAGACGAGATTTTAAGAGGAACAAACTCAGATGACAAACGAAACGGAACAATTGAAGTCGTTAAGAAAATCATTTCTAAAAATGCCGTTGGCGCAATTGCAACTCACGATATCGAAGTTTGCCTTACTACTAACGAGTATCCTGAAAAATTAAAAAATCAATGTTTTGAAGTTGAAATTCAGAACAACGAACTTCACTTTGATTATAAACTAAGAGATGGAATCTGCAAAAATAAAAGCGCGACTTTCTTAATGCAAAAAATAGGAGTCATTTAATAATTAATAGATACGCTTTATAATTTCAATCTCTTGTCGAGCGAAGTCGAAAAACACATGCTCAATATGTTTAAATATTCTAGTTTAAGCTACTTTTCGACTTCGTTTAGAGGGATGTACATTCAAAATAAAAAATAATTTACAATTCTTCCTTCATCTTCTTCATTGTTTTCTCAATAAACTCACTCTTATTTTTTTTGGCCTTAGCAATGATAACTTCTCTTTCTTTAGGAATATCATAGTATTTCTCTGCCCATAAACTAATTTCTACCAAAACAGGAAACAACTCGATTCCTTTTTCGGTCAATTGATACAGAACTTTTGCTTTACTATCTGGATGTTCCAGCTTATCAATTATATTGTTTTCTTCCAAAACCAAAAGTCTGCTCGCCAGAATATTGGTTGCAATCTTCTCTTCTGATTTTAAAAAATCGCCATAAGTACATTGTTTATTAAACATCAAATCCCTGATAATGAGTAACGACCACTTATCTCCCCAAATTTCTAAAGATGTACTAATTGGACATTCTGATCTTTTTTTTGTACTAGCCATAAAAATAGTTTTAAAAAATCACTTGCATATTGCAAGTAATTAATATATTTGCACTTGCAATATGCAAGCAAATTTATTTAATAATAATAAACGAAACAAATTATAGACTTCTAAAATCGAAAAAAATGAACTTAAAAGGAAAAACAATACTAATAACTGGCGGTGCATCAGGTATTGGCTTAGAATCAGCAAAACAATTTTTGGAACAGGGAGCTAAAGTAATAGTGACGGGAAGAAACAAGGAAAAACTAGATCAAGCGAAAAAGTTTTATCCGCAAATAATTGCTGTTCAGAATGATGTTTCTAATCCAGATGACGCTCAGGAACTTTACAACTTTGTTGAATCTTTGGGCGGAATCGATATTCTTTACAACAACGCAGGTGTATCTAATCCTACTGCTAATCTGGCAAAAAAAAATGATAAAATAACCGAAATGGCAGCTTATGAAATGGATATTAATTACATCTCGATTGTAAGATTGAATAATTTATTTCTAAAAATGCTTCAAGGCAGACCAGAAGCGGCAATTATTAATACAACTTCAATCTTGAGTTATGTCCCTTCAAATCTTGCTCCGACTTATTCAGCTACAAAAGCTGCGCTTCGCTTTTACACCGCATCGCTGAGAAATCATTTGGAAGTAGCAAAAAGCAATGTGAAAGTCTTTGAATTGCTTCCGCCATTAGTGGCAACAGAAATGGCCAAAGGAATTGATTCTAAAACAATAAGTCCAGAAACACTTGTAAAAGCATTAGTCAGCAGTATCCATAAAAACAATTATACTATTCGGGTTGGAGATACCAAAGTAATTTATTTCTTAAGTCGATTTTTTCCAAAAACAGCTTACAAGCTAATTAATCCCTTAAAAAATAGTTTCAAACTAACCGCTTAATTGAGTACAAAAATGGAAAATAACAGACTAGATTTTTTAAAAAGTTATATTGGAAAACATTTCACAGAAAGTCCATCTCCTTTTGCACATTGGCTAAACGGAAAAGTAATTGCTGTTGAAAAAGAAAATGTTGAATTTGAATTTGAGGTTAGAAAAGAAATGACAAATCCAGTCGGTATGCTTCACGGAGGCGTTACAGCTGGAATGATCGATGATTGCATTGGCGTAAATTTTATGGTTTTAGGACTCGAAAAGTTTTATCCTACAATCAACTTATACATTGACTATTTTAATCCAGCATTTGAAGCGCAAACGGTTATTGTAAAAACTACTTTGGCAAAATTGGGAAAAACAATTATTAATATTAGAGCAGAAGTAATCAATAAAAACACTTCTAAAATAATGGCACAAGCAAGTGCAAACTTAGCTGTAAGCGAGATCAAAATTCCAGTTTAATTAAAAAGAAAAAAGCTTAGTCGAAGTTTAGAACTTTGACTAAGCAATATCTTGGAATTTGGAATTTGATTTATTGGAATTTTAAAATTTTACTCTTCATACATTTCCATCCACAAACGAGTTTCTTCAAGATCCAACTCTTTTTCTATCTTACGGAAGATTTCTTCGTTTACAGATCCTTTTTTATGCATACTTTCAAGATTACTTCTTTCAACATTCAATAGATCAATCTGTACTCTTGTAAACTCATTAAAAATCTGTCCTCCTAATACTTTTCCATTTCCAAAAAAGTTAGCCGGAAGCTCCGTTTTTTGTAGTCGGTTAAATTTTACTTCATATTTACTTTTAATATTGTGCAATAATTCGTCATCCAATAAAGAAAAATTATCTTCGATATGCGTAATCGTTTCTGAAACTATTTTATTTCGAATATCGTATTCTTCTGCTAAAATAGAATAGCGCTCAATTTTCAGCTTTTTAATCAACCACGGAAGCGTAAGTCCTTGAATAACCAAAGTCGAAAGAATGACGCAAAAAACCAAATAAATAATCAAATTACGGAGCGGAAACTCTTCTGTTTTATTCAACATTAGCGGAAGCGCCAAAGCCGCGGCCATCGAAACCACGCCACGCATTCCAGACCAGCCGAACACAATCATGTTTCGATAATCAAACTCTTCCTTTTCGCGTATTTTTTTACTTAACATTCTCGGAATAATAGTCGCTGGAATCACCCACAAAAAACGAACAACAATAACAACAATACTGATTACTGATCCCCAAATAAACAGCGAATTTCCAGAATAATTACTGATTCCCTCAATAATCTGACGCAGTTGAAGGCCGATTAAAATAAAAATCAATCCGTTAAGAATATTATTCAAAACATCCCATATCGTATTGGTCATGATTCGGCTTTCGTGAGAAAAAATAGCACCTGATCGAGCTGCTAAAAAAAGCCCAGTTGCAACTACTGCCAAAACTCCAGAACCATGAAAATGCTCAGCAATTAGGTAAGACGCAAAAGGCGTTAGCAATGTGAGCGTTACCTCAATAATATCATCACAAACAAATCTTTTATGAATATAATACATTACAAAACCAACAACAAGACCAACTCCGATACCAAGAATCGACATTAAGACAAAATTTAATCCAGCTTGCCATAAAATAAAATTTCCAGCTGTAATTGCTGTCAAAGCATATTTGTAGGCCACAAGACCACTGGCGTCATTTACCAAACTTTCGCCTTCAAGAATTGCTATTAATCTTGGATGCAATCCTAGACCTTTAGTGATTGCTGTCGCCGAAACCGCATCTGGAGGCGAAACAATAGCGCCTAGTAAAAAAGCTAACGGCCAAGAGATATCATCTATGAGCCAATGTGCCACAATAGCAACCAATCCTGTTGTGAAAAAAACTAAACCAACAGCAGCCAAAGTTATCGGACGAATCGTTTGTTTAAAATCTGACCAGCTTGTATGCCATGCAGCGTGATACAAAAGTGGCGGCAAGAAAACAATAAAAACAACTTCTGGACTCAATGCAATGACCGGAAGTCCTGGAACCACGCTAATAATAACACCGCACATTACCAAAACTATCGGAATCGGAAAATTGTATCTTTTACTAACAAGACTTAAAAATGCAACACCAAAGAGCAGCATTATGATTACGGTAATATTCTCCATTTAATAGGCGGTATTTATTGATTTTGGGAATTGAAATTTCGAGCACTAAATTAGTTTTTTTGACAACCAAATTAAAATATCATTAAAAAAAAGAGCAATTTATTGACTTACATCAAACTTTTTCATTGCGGACAAGTTTAGCTTTGTTTCAAATTTTATTTTAAAAATAATTTCAAATACAATACAATGATAAGTACAGAAATAAGTCCCTTAGTGCAATTCGGAATTACAAGCCAAAAACGAGTTGAAAATGCTTTAAACCAATTGAAAAAAGGGAAAGGAATTTTGCTAATTGACGACGAAAATCGAGAAAATGAAGGCGATTTAATTTTTTCTGCCCAATATATGAATATTCAGGATATGGCTCTTATGATTCGTGAATGCAGTGGCATTGTCTGTTTGTGCTTAACAAATGAAAAAGCCAATCAACTCGAACTTCCTTATATGGTCAAAGAAAATACAAGCAGTTTTCAAACACCTTTTACCGTAACAATTGAAGCCAAAAAAGGAGTTACGACAGGCGTTTCTGCAAAAGACAGAATCACTACTATCAAAACGGCTATTGATCCAAAGGCAAAACCAAGTGATTTGGCAAAGCCAGGACATATTTTTCCGCTAAGAGCAAACAATAACGGCGTTCTAGAACGAAATGGGCATACAGAAGGAAGTGTCGATTTAATGAAATTAGCTGGTTTACAACCTGAAGCCGTTTTGTGTGAATTAATGAACGAAGACGGCACAATGGCAAAACTACACGAGATCATCAGCTTTGCTCAACAGCACGATTTAATTGTTTTATCTATTGAAGATATTATCTATTACCGTAAATTCGTGCGAGATTACAACTAAAAAATGGTGTACGAAGAGCTTAGCAGTTACATAAAAAAAAGTATTGACGTTTCTGATGAAGATCTAAATACGATTCTGTCCTATTTCAAACCTTTGAAGAAAACTAAAAATGAATTACTGTTGGCGCAGGGACAAGTCAGTCAACACACTTTTTTTGTTGTAAAAGGCTGTGTGCGGATTTTTTTTATTAATGAAGAAGGAAAAGATGTTACTCGATATATTGCTTTTGAAAACCAATTTGCAACAGCTCTGGTTAGTTTTATAACCAAAAAACCTGCTCAGGAAAATATTCAGGTAATTGAAAAATCAGAGTTACTAGTGATTAGTCATGAAGATTTCAATTACCTAATGAAAATTATTCCGCAATGGCGAGAGTTTTACAGTAATTATTTAGAAAAAGCGTATGTGAATAATGCAAACCGATTAATGTCATTCACAACTATGGACGCTTTGGAAAGATACAATCAGCTTTTGAAAATTAATCCTGCCATTGTGAAAAGACTCCCTAATAAGATTGTCGCTTCTTATATTAATATTTCTCAGGAAACGTTGAGTCGGTTGAAGTCTAAAGTTTGATTTTTTTTAGCCACTAAGACACTAAGTTTTTTAGTGAAGAATTTAATTTCAAGCATAATTATAAAAAGGAAGTTAGTGGGAATTCGTGCAATTCGTAGCATAAACCTTTATTTGGACCTTTATGGAGATGTCTGTTTCGTCGACATGACAATACTTAAGAGTATATTTATTCTAAAAAAAATCTGCTAAATCTGTAAAATCTGCGAGAGAATTTCAAATAGGCTTTTGTTTTTGATTGCGGAGTTACTTGCGGAGATGTCTCCTTCGTCGACATGACAAAACAGTACGAATAAAAAAGCCGAATCAAAAAAATTAGAGATTCGGCTTTTGTTTATTTTATGATTCACAGCTGCTGCAAGAAACAAGACTTGTAACCAACTCTTTAGAAACACTTTGGCTTCTTTGGTAATACAAACTTTTAACTCCTTGCTGCCAAGCTTCGATCATTAGACGATTTACATCTTTAATAGCCAATTCTGCTGGAATATTAAGATTTAAACTTTGTCCCTGATCTACAAATTTCTGACGAATTCCTGCTTGCTGTACAATTTCTAATTGGCTGATTTCTTTGAATGTCTTGAAAACATCTTTTTCTTCCTGAGTCAATTGTTCCATATGCTGAACGCTTCCACCGTTTAGCATGATTCCTCTCCAAACTTCTTCGTTATCTAAACCTTTTTCTTCTAATAGTTTTTTAAGGTATTTGTTTTTACGCATGAAGTTACCTTTACTCAATCCAGCTTTATAATAATTACTGCTGAAAGGTTCGATTCCAGGCGAAGTTTGTCCTAAAATAGCAGAAGATGAAGTTGTAGGAGCAATTGCCATTGTTGTGGTATTTCGTCTTCCATAACCTTTTAGCAATTCTGGCTCTCCGTAAATTCTAGCTAATTCCTGACTTGCTTTATCGGCTTTGTCGCTGATATGTTTAAAAATCTCAGTAGTTTTCATTTTAGCTTCCATTCCTTCAAACGGAATCATATTTTTCTGCAAGTAAGAATGCCATCCTAAAACGCCTAAACCTAAAGCACGGTGTCTTTTTGCAAATTTATTTGCTGCAGTTAAATAATAATTTCCTTCTGTTTTTTCGATGAATTCCTGTAAAACAGCATCTAAGAAAAAGATAGCCAGTTTTACCGCTTCAGTATCTTTCCATTCTTCGTACAATTCCAAATTCATAGAAGAAAGACAGCAAATGAATGATTCGTCATGAGTTGACGGAAGCATAATTTCACTGCACAAATTACTAGCGTTGATTCTAAGATTCTGATCTTTGTAAACTTGAGGTTTGTTTTTGTTTACGTTGTCACTGAAGAAAATATAAGGAAGTCCTTTCTGCTGACGGCTTTCTAGAACTTTTGCCCAAACCTGTCTTTTATCAGTATCACCGTCAATCATTTCCTGCATCCAGTAATCTGGTACACAAATTCCTGTAAACAAATTCTGAATCGGGTTTCCGATACTTTTGATTTTCAAAAATTCTTCAATATCCGGATGGTCGATATCTAGATAAGCTGCAAAAGCACCACGACGAACACCACCTTGCGAAATAGTGTCCATTGCGGTATCAAAAAGCTTCATGAAGCTAACTGCTCCACTACTTTTTCCGTTGTCTGTTACGGCACTTCCGCGCTCACGCAATTCACCAAAATAACCAGAAGTTCCACCTCCAATTTTAGTCTGCATGATTACCTCTCCTAATTTATGTGTGATTCCTTCAATCTTATCCGGAACGTGTACGTTAAAACAAGAAATCGGAAGTCCGCGCTCGGTTCCCATATTTGCCCAAACTGGAGAACTGATACTCATCCACCCTCTTTCGATCATTTCAACAAAAGATTCTTTTAATTCTGGTTTATAAAGTCTCTTTGCGGCAGCAGTGCAAATTCTATCAATTGCACCTTCAACCGTTTCTCCTTTTAAAAGATAACCACGGTTTAAAATTTGCTCACTTTCAGAGTTTTTCCACCACATTTTTCCTTCTGTTTGCATTTCTAAATTCTCTGTTGGGTTTGTTTCTATAGTATTCATAATTCGTATGGGCTTGTATTAGAAAAGATCGTTTGCTGTTATACTTTTATCGTGTTTTGTATATTCTACCGGACGTTTTGCAAAGAAATCGTCTAAGCTGTTGGCAAAAACTTCTTCTTCAAACCAAGCCATAGCAGCATAATCTTGAGGCGAAACATTAAAGATTGTTTCAATATTGATTTGTCTTAAACTTTCATCAACTCTAAATTTCATAAAGTTTACCAAATCTTCTTTATTAATAGTTTCGATTGCACCATTTTCAAAAATCCAATCCAAAATGTCGGCTTCAACTTCTATTGACTCTTTTACTGTGTCTCGAACCAGCTGTAACGTTTCGGCGTCAAAATATTCTGGAAATTCTTGACGGATTTTATTAATAATATAGATTCCTCCATTTGCATGAATCTGTTCGTCAATTGAAGTCCAAGCAATGATATTGCTCACGTTTTTCATGTATCCTTTAAAACGTGTAAAAGATAATAAAATAGCAAACTGGCTAAACAATGAAACATTTTCAATAAGGATGCTAAACAAAATCAGCGAAACCATATATTTTCTGTTATCCTGAGATTTGGTATCTTTTAAAACATTCGATAAATAATCAACACGTCTGCGGATTACAGGAACATCTAATAATTTTTCGAATTCGTCATTATAACCCAAAACTTCAAGAAGACGTGAATAAGCTTCAGAATGTCTGAATTCACATTCTGCAAAAGTAGTTCCTAGCCCATTAAATTCTGGTTTCGGGAAATGTTCGTAAATATTTCCCCAAAAACTTTTTACAGCTACCTCAATCTGTGCAATTGCCAAAAGGCTGTTTTTGATTGCAGTCTTTTCGGCAAGGTTTAAATGAGCATGAAAATCTTGCGTGTCTGCGGTAAAATCTACTTCGGTATGCACCCAGTAAGCTTTGTTGATAGCTTCGGTAAATTGCAGAACCTCAGGATATTCAAAAGGTTTATAATTGATTCTTTTATCGAAAATTGACATATATATAGAGTTTTAAGTGACTTTTTAAGGCAGAAAAACGATTGCTTTACTTTGGGGAATGTTCAAGCTTGCTTTTCTATACATACAAATTTAGTTCGCAAAGTATCTTTCGCCCAGTTTTAGATGTTAAAAATCTGTCCAATTATCAACAGTCTAAAAACCTCAAAAAACCGGTTTAAAGCAAATTTTATCAACATGAAAACAATGTGCTGTAATTTACAATGAATAAGCAGTTTCCCGAAAATTAATATTAAGTTATCAACATGAAAAAGGAATCATTTTTAAGACAAAATCAAAAACAGTTATCAACAGTTGTTTTTTGAAAGTGAAAATTCTGAGGTGGTTTTTTAAATAAAAAAATACTCTTTATTAATAATAATTCTAAATAACATTCTAAGATTAAAACAGCATAATTAGCTATATTACAATAACATAAAATATATTACTAGCAACACTCAAAATTAAAACATTACACAAAAGACTTAAACAATCCGATTTAGACTGTCATAATCAGCTTTTACTTTTGTTTAACAATTCGCAACCTTTGAGAAAATAAAAATCGTCTGATCGGACAAAATAAGACTCAAAAAAACTCTTTTTTTCCCTTAAACTTTAAAAGCTAAAATTAAATTATAATTAAAATGAAATTAACCGTTTCTTAAAATTTGATAAAAGCGAAGCAAAAAAGGCTATTTACTGTAAATAATTGTTGGTTTAAAAAGATTAATCTCTACATTTGTCTTTATTTTTATTTATTCTAAATAGACGAAAATAATACCTAAACATAGATTATTCAAAACAACCATAATTAACATCACAAATATGAAAAAGAATCTACTTGTTTCTTTTGCATTAGCCGCGACTTTATTGGTAAGTGCCCAGCAAAAAAACACATTATTAGAAGCCTCTTTCTGGAAAACTTCTCCAAATATCGAAACTGTTAGGGCAGAAATTACAAAAGGAAACAATCCGGCAGAAGCCAATGTAAATGCTTTTGACGTAACTACACTGGCAATCAATAATGATGCTCCTTTCGAAACCATAAAATTTCTAATAGACCAACCTGGAAATTCTATTACCAAATTAACTCACGATAATCGTATTTACCTACATTGGGCAGCTTATAGAGGAAACACAGAATTGGTACAATACCTTATCACTAAAGGATCTGATGTAAATTTTGAAGACAGCCACGGAACGATGCCTGCAGATTTTGCAGCTTCAAACGGTCAGGCCAACCCTACAATGTTTGATGCTTTTTTTAAAGCGGGTGTAGATCCGAAAAAAAAATATACAAACGGTGCTAATTTATTGCTTTTGGCAATTGCATCTGATAAAGACTTAAAAGCTGCAGAATATTTTTCGACTAAAGGAATGTCTTTAAAAGATGTTGATGCAAATGGAAACACTGCTTTTACTTATGCCGCAAGATCAGGAAATATTGCTTTATTGAAAAAATTACTTGAAAAAGGCATCAAACCAACAGATGAAGCTCTTTTGGTTGCTGCTCAAGGAAGCCGTAGAGAAAGTGCTCCAATAGAAACTTATAAATATCTGGTTGAAGAAGTAAAAATAAAACCAAATGCTCAAAATAAAGCCGGACAAAATGTACTTCATCTATTGGCTGGAAAACCAAATCAGACAGAAATCATCAAATATTTCCTTGACAAAGGCGTTGATGTGAACAAAGCCGATAAAGAAGGAAACACTCCAGTTATGGCTGCTGCTTCGGCAAGAGAAATAGCTGCTTTAGAACTTTTTCTTCCAAAGGCAAAAAACATAAATCTTCAAAATGCAAAAGGAGAATCTGCGCTTACAAAAGCGGTACAATACGGAACTCCAGAAGCTGTAAGCTTGCTTTTGTCTAAAGGTGCAGATGTGAATGTAAAAGATAAAGACGGAAACAATCTTGGTGTTTATCTTGTCCAGTCTTATCGTCCAGCAGGAAGAGAAAGAGAAACGACAAAACAAGATCCTTTTGATGCTAAAGCAAAATTACTTCAAGACAAAGGATTAAATTTGGCTACAGCTCAAAAAGACGGAAATACTTTATATCATTTAGCAATTACTAAAAATGATGTTTCCATTTTGAAAAAAATCACCGATTTAAAAGTTGACGTAAATGCTAAAAACAAAGATGGTTTAACTGCTTTACATAGAGCAGCAATGACTTCTAAAGATGATGTAATTCTAAAATACCTGGTTTCTGTAGGAGCCAAAAAAGACATCAGCACCGAGTTTGACGAAACAGCTTATGCTTTGGCAAAAGAAAATGAGCTTTTGACAAAAAACAACGTTTCGGTTGAATTTTTAAAATAAAACAAATTATTAATAATCAATATTTGAAATTCAAAATTCCAAGCTCTACATTTGGAAATTGAAGTTAAAAGCTGGAAGTTATGAGTTAAAAGTTTTGTCGGTGTGATTTTACGCAACGCTTAACCAATAACTCATAACTTCCTTCCCTTAACCCATAACTTAAAAAAAAATGAAATCTATAGTAAAATTTACTCTTACAAGCGCTTTTATCTTTCTATTCTCTTTAAACGCTAGTGCACAATCTAGCAAATACAAATGCATGCTGCAGATGAATAATTATATGGGCGAAGGTGCTTATATCGTTGTTTCTCTTGTTAATGCAAATGGCGAATACGAAAAAACGCTTTATGTAATGGGCGATGACAAAAAATGGTACAAATCATTAAAAGAATGGAATAAATTCCACACTCAAAAAAACGATGATATCAGTGCCAAAACTGGAGCTTCTGTAACTGGCGGTGACCGAAGCGTAACAACAATCGAAATTGAAAATTCTAAAATAAACAAAGGGTATAAATTACGTTTTGAATCGGCTGTAGAAGATCAGAAATATTATGTAAGCGATCTTGAAATACCACTTACAACTGAAGGTCTTGCTGAAAAAACAGATGGAAAAGGTTACATCAAATACGTAAGATTAAACAAATTATAATACGATTACATTTCTAGAATACATTCAATGACTCTTTCTTTTTGGCGTTACGCACACTTGGCTTTGGCCTTGTTTTCTTCTCTTTTTCTAATTTTAGCTTCTGTAACCGGCATTATTTTGGCGGTCGATGCGGTACAAGAAAAAACACTGCCGTATAAAGCAGCAGATTTTAATACTTTAACCTTAGAAAAAACACTGCCGATTCTCAAAAAATCATATCCAGAAATTACAGAATTGAGCGTAGACTACAATCAGTTTGTAACGCTTCAGGCCATTGATGAAGACGGAAATGACATAAACGCATATATCGATCCGAAAACAGGAAAAAAACTAGGAACACCTGTAAAAAAAAGCGAATTTATTCAATGGATCACAAGTCTACACCGCTCCTTGTTTCTTCATGAAACGGGGCGGTTTTTTGTTGGAGTGATTTCATTTCTTTTACTGCTCATTTCGATTTCTGGTTTTGTACTTGTACTAAAAAGACAAAAGGGAATCCGAAATTTCTTTTCTAAAGTTGTTAAAGAATATTTTGCTCAATACTACCATGTTATTTTAGGACGAATTGCGCTAATTCCGATTTTGGCAATTGCACTTACAGGAACTTATTTGTCTCTTGAAAGATTCAATTTTTTTATGCCGAAAGATGAAAAAGCAAAAGATAAAATAGAAACTTCTAAAGCAGATTTGTCTAAAAACAATAAAGTTTCTTTTTTTAAAAACACGCTTTTAAGTGATGTTAAAAAAATAGAATTTCCGTTTACAGAAGATCCAGAAGAATATTTCATTATTGAATTAAAAGACCGCGAAGTCGAAGTAAATCAAGGAACTGGAATGGTAACTTCTGAAAAGCTTTCGCCGATTAGAGCGCAGTTCGCCGCCTTAAGCCTTGATCTTCATACGGGCAGGATAAACGGAATCTGGGCGGTGATTTTGGGCTTGGCTTGCATCAATATTCTTTTCTTTGTTTATTCTGGTTTTGCCATTACCTTGAAAAGACGGTCAAGTCGAATTAAAAACAAATTTAAAGCTGCTGAAAGCAACTATATTTTGCTGGCAGGTTCAGAAAACGGTAGTTCGCTTCGTTTCGCTAATGCTGTTCAGAAACAATTGATTGCGGCTGGAAAAAAAGTATTTTTAACAGAACTGAACAATTTTAAAGCTTTTCCAAAAGCAGAACATATTATTGTATTTACTTCTACGCATGGTTTGGGCGACGCGCCTTCAAATGGAAACAAGTTTCTCTCAATTCTTAAAAAATATACTCAGGAACATAAAACTCTTTTTTCTGTTGTAGGCTTTGGTTCTAAAGCTTATCCAGATTTCTGTGGTTTTGCTAAAAAAGTCGATGCTCTGTTGGAAAATCAATCTTGGGCAGAACGCTTTTTACCCATGCACACTGTCAATGATAAATCGGCAGAAGAATTTGTAGAATGGATTAAGTTATGGAATGCCAAAAACCAAGTTGTATTGTCTGCTACTCCATCTTTATACAATGAAGTTCCAAAAGGTTTGGAGAAATTAATGGTCTTAGACAAGACTCCTGTGTCAGAAACTGAGCATACTTTTTTATTGACACTTCGTGCAGGAAGCCGAACCAAATTTACCTCGGGCGATTTACTGGCGGTTTATCCTGCAAACGACAATCGCGAACGTCTTTATTCTATCGGAAAACATACGGGCAATATTCAGCTTGTAGTAAAACTGCATCCTTTTGGTTTGGGTTCGGGATTTTTGAATAAACTGGAACCAGGCGATACGATAAAAGCGCGAATTTTGAAAAATGCTGCTTTTCATCTTCCAAAGAAAGCTCCGAAGGTGGTTTTTATCTCTAACGGAACCGGAATTGCGCCATTTCTTGGTATGATTGAACAAAACAAAGCCAAAACCGAACTGCATTTGTACAGCGGTTTTAGAATGGAAACTCCTACTCTTTCGGCCTATAAAAAATTTGCTGGAATAATGATTGAAAAACAGCATCTTGAAAACTTCAATATTGCGCTTTCTCGCGAAGAAGAACATATTTATGTAATGGATTTAATTAAACGTGATGCTTCATTTTTTATTAATTTATTACAAGAAGGCGGTGTGATTATGATTTGTGGTTCGGTACAAATGCAACTGGATGTAGAAAACATTCTGGATGAACTTTGTCTGACTTCAAACTCTAAAAACATTACTGAATATAAACGCAACGGACAGCTTTTGACAGATTGTTATTAAATGCTCTAATTTTCAAATAAAAAACAAATCGAAATGTCTAAATCTCAAAAAATAACAACAATTCAATTACTAGTAATGGTATTGCTTTTTTGTGGATTTACGTCAAGCGGACAGGTTTTGCGAAAAAAGACCACCTTATTGATGGGAGGACGTTTCGATATTACGATTGTGGCTCAGGATTCGCTCACAGCAGGTCAGAAAATCGAAGAAGTCATTGCTGAAATTACCCGAATTGAAAATTTGATTTCAGACTGGAAATCGGATTCACAAGTTTCTAAGGTCAATCAGAATGCGGGAATTCAGCCTGTAAAAGTCGATCGTGAAGTTTTTGAATTAACACAAAGAGCCTTAAAACTATCTGAAATCACCAACGGTGGTTTTGACATCAGTTTTGCCGCAATGGACCGTATTTGGAAATTTGACGGCTCAATGACAGAAATGCCTTCGGCGGAAGCCATAAAAAAATCAGTAGAAAAAGTCGGTTATAAAAACATCATTTTAGACAGTGTTCAATCGACTATTTTTCTGAAAATCAAAGGCATGAAAATTGGTTTTGGCGCTCTCGGTGAAGGTTATGCGACAGATAAATGCCGTGCCATGATGCTGTCTCAGGGAATAAAAGCAGGAATTATAAACGGTTCCGGAGACATGAGTACGTGGGGCACACAACCCAATGGTGCACCATGGAAAATCGGAATTACGAATCCGTTTAAGCCTGAAAAATTACTCAAAGTGATTCCACTCGAACAACAAGCCGTAACGACTTCAGGCAGTTACGAAAAATTTGTTGTTTTTGATGGAAAACGATATTCGCACATTATAAATCCAGCAACGGGATATCCTGCAACAGGTTTGTGTAGTGTCAGTGTCTTTGGTCCAAATGCCGAAATGGCAAACGGATTGAGCACTTCGATAATGGTTTTGGGCCAAAAAGACGGCATGATTTTACTTCAAAAATTCCCAGAATACAGTTGCTTAATGATTACAGACAAAGGTAAAGTCATTAAGTCTAAGAATTTTACTTACAAGTTTTAGACTTTTGTTTGTCCATAAATTGAATTCAGCTTCTTTTTATCTAAAGTAAAAATATTTAAAATCTATTTAATCTCGAAAAGTTACGAAGTCGCTAAGATTTTTATACAAATAAATTTGCGCCAGCTATAGGTGAATAAAAAGGCTTTATCCAAAACATTAAGTTTGGATAAAGCCTTTTTTCATTTCTTCTCACACCATAACTCCTACTTCCTACTTCCTATTTCATATTAAAACAACATTAGAAACTCGGCTTCAATTCTAATAATCTTCTAATATCTTTATTTAGATTAAATTTAAATTATGCTATAAGTTTGCAGCACTTTATACGCACACTCAATATGAGAACAATTTTACTTCTATTTTTTATTACTATTACAAGTTGGTCACAAACGGGAAACCTTACTGGAAAAGTGACTTTTGGAACAGATGAATTGGCTTATGGTTCATCGGTTGTTATTAAAGGAACCCAGAAATATGCCATCGTTAATGATTTTGGTCGTTACGAATTTAAAGGCCTAAAATATGGTGAATACATATTGGAAACTTCTTCTATGGAAGGACAGACAAAAACTACCAAAGTAAACATCAACAAACCGAATACAGAACTTAATATTTCACTTGACCGAAACGGCCCTAAAGATTTACAAGAAGTTGTAATCAAAAAATCTTCTATCAGAAAAGAGATAATGGAGAAAGGCTTTGCCGTTAATGTAATTGAAACACAAGAAGCAGCGAAAAGAAACCTTCAGACTAACGATTTATTAGATCGCTCAGGAGGTGTAAGAATCAGGCAAAATGGAGGTTTAGGTTCTGCTGTAACGTACAACATCAACGGAATGTCTGGAAATGCTATCCGAATTTTTATTGACGGAATTCCGATTCAAACTTATGGTGCATCATTCAGTTTAAATAGTATTCCGCCGGCCTTAATTGAAAGAATTGAAGTTTATAAAGGTGTTGTTCCTGCTTATCTGGCAGACGACTCACTTGGGGGAGCTATTAATGTTATTCTTAAAAAAGGATCTAAAAACATGATTGCAGCTTCGGCTTCATATGGTTCTTTTAATACTATACAATCGAATTTTAGTACGACTTACAGAGACAAATCTGGTTTCACTGTTAAAGCGAACGGATTTCAGAATTATTCTGATAATGACTACGAAGTATGGGGAAAATTTGTTTACAACATTGCTCCAAACGGAAGATATGAATACATCAGAGCAAAACGTTTTGAAAGTATGTACAGATCATACGGTGGAAGACTTGAAGCAGGTTATACCGATGTAAAATGGGCAGATAATTTTTCAATCAGTTACAATGGTTCACAAGATTACAATCAGATTCAGCACGGACAATATATGACGAAACCTTATAAAGGACGTTTTAGTGAATCTTCAGCCAATGTGTTTAGTCTTAACTACAACAAAAAAGATTTCTTAATCAAGAATCTGGACTTTTCGGTAATTTCTGTTTACAGTCATAGAAATGATGTAGTTAATGACACTGTAAAATGGAATTACAACTGGAACGGCGAAAAAGCGATAGGCTTATATGGGCAACCGATTTTGTCTGTAACTGGAGCGCAGCAAGGAGCACCAACAATTAATCATCAAAAATCGGATATCTTTAATACTAGATTAGGGTTTACTTATAACATTACCGAAAACCACAAAATTATGGTTAACGGGATGTTTTATACCGTCGATAGAAATGAATTTGACCAAATGCAGCCGGAACTGGTTCGTAATTTTATGGCTACACGTGATTTAAGCAAAACAGTTTCTTCATTTGCATATGAGATGCAGGCTTTTAAATCTCGTCTAAAAGGTAATTTTTTCCTCAAAAATTATAATTTAAAAACAGAACAAAGTACGCCTAGGCTCACAAATCAAAACGGCCAAAGCACATTGGTAATTGAAAATACTTCTAAAAACACAAACTTTAATGGCTATGGATTCGCAGGTTCTTATGCTATTGTACCGAAAGTGCTATTAATGCTTTCGGCCGAAAAAGCAATTCGGTTACCTTCTGAAAATGAAATATTCGGACTACCTGGTGAAAATATTCTGAGCAATGCCAATCTAGGTCCAGAACAAAGCAATAATATCAATGCTGGTGTTCGACTTGGGCCTTACTTGATTAACAACCATAAATTCTCACTTTACGGAAATGCATTTTGGAGAAATACCGAAGACAAGATTGTTCGTCAGATAAGTGATCGTGTTAATGAGGCTGTTCAAGCTACTCCTTTTGTAAATTTAGGAAGAGCACAATCTTTAGGCTTTGAAACTTCAGTTCAGTATTCGTTTAAAGATAAATTATTTGCTGGTGTAAATCTTTCTAAATTCAATTCGGTCTATAAAACCAAATACGATGCGAACGGAAATATGTTGAGCTATTACAACAAACAATTACCAAATGAACCCTTTTTTACTGTAAACGGAAATCTACAGTACAACTTTAAAAATGTCATTCAGAGCAAATCAGAATTAAACCTTTATTACTACTGCGGTTATGTAGCTCCATTTTATACATCTTGGCTGGAAATTGACAGAACTACAGCTCAGTTTCCGCAAGATTTAGGCTTAAGTTATGCTTTCCCAAACAAACAATTCATAGTAAGCATCGATGCTAAGAATATTTTTGATGAGCAGGTTTATGACAATTTTGCAGCCCAAAAACCAGGAAGAGCTTTTTATATCAAACTCAACTATGCAATAAGTAAATTTTAATCACATCATAAATAACTAATTTTTAAATTCATAAATATGAAAAAGAATACATTTAAACTATTTACATCTGGTTTATTACTAGGCGCATTAGTGCTAACTACAGCTTGTAGCAGTGATGATAATAATAATTCAGAAACAGTAAATCCAGTAACAGATGGAAGATGGATTACTGTAGCAGGAGCTTTAATGCAAACTGATCCAGGAGATGGAAACGGCGGGACAAAAGTTTACGCTATCAGCAAAGAAAATGCAATCGATCCTAACTTTTCTGTAGATGTATACACAAATGGTGCAGCTGTTCAATCTAATAGAACGGCTCGTTTGCAATCTTCTGTAGATGGAAATACTCTTTTTAACATTACATATACGGGTGCTAATGGGGGTGAATTCATGACATATAAGGTAACAGGCGGAAACAAGTTTGCAGAATCTCAAAATAAATCTAACATTTCTCAGTACGCAGGAACATCTCCAAGATGGGTAAAACTTTTTGACGGAGACAAAACGGGTATTGCTGTAAACGTAACTGCCCCAGTGGTAAATACTAACGAAGACAAAACATTCAAATATACTAGAGGAACTGCAACAGTGTTGTCTTTAGACTTGCAGCAAGCTGTAGCTACTGCTTTCAAGCAATATGAAATTCCGTTAACCCCTGAAGAAGAAGCTCAAGGATACCATATTTTCCGTTTAGATGCCCCAACTTTAAACAAAGCAGGAAACAAATTAATCATTGGAACTTGGATGCGTAAGACTGATCCGGCAACGGGACAAAATGCTTCTAGTTTTACACGTTTAGGGTCTAAATCTGTTGTAGTTGATTATCCCTCATTAGAAAATCCTAAAGTGATTACTTCTACAGTTGGATTTGGTGATACAAGCGGATACAGAAGTTTCAACAGCTTCGTGGCTACTGACGGAAACGTTTATCAGGCTACACAAAGAGATACTCAAAATGGTTCTTATATCTTAAAAATCAACCAAAGCAACGAATATGATAATTCCTATGTGTTTAGTTTAGATACTGCTTTAGGAATTAAAGGTTCTTATATCGATGCTTGGAGATATGTAGGAAACGGAATTGCTTATGCAGTTTACACTTACGAAGGAACAGAACAAGGTTTCTTAGCAAGATTAGACTTAAACACTAGAACAGCTACAAAAGTAGAAGGTATTGCTTATGATGCCGACTTAAACTTCGGTCAATACCAAGGTTTTGTTGTGGATGGAAATAACTTCTATATCGCTGTTACTCCAGTAGGAAAAGATGGAAACATTTATGTTATTGATATTCCAACTGGTGCTGTAACTAAAGGTGCAAAATTAATCAACAAACCTGGAAACCACTATATTGGGGTATTCTAAAAAATATACAGCGCAATTGTTTGTATGAATCCTTGAGTTTTTTTTTAATTGAACAATCCGCTCTGAATTAGTGAGCGGATTGTTTTTTTATTTAGAATCTTGATGCAAATTCTTTTGCAAAATCTTCTAGTTTTATTTTTCCGTCAACGGAGAAATTATTAGTTAAGAAATCGGCTCCAATTTTGCCGCTTCTCAATCCTGCTCCCATTTCGGTGTATAAACCAGCGATTTCTTCAGGTACTCCAGCTTGTGTCATACCGCCTAGATACTGTTCATCTGTAAATTCTAACCACGGCAGTTCTGGTTTCTGGATTGCTTCACCAAATGCTTTTACAATCTCAGATGGAGTTTTAACATCACTGATTATATAACGGATGTTTTTTCCCTCTAATGGCTTTTGAAGTTCTTCGGCAGCGGCCAAAGCAATATCTTCTGGATGAACTAACGGAATCTGCAACGATACCGGAAAATTTGCTCCCATAATCCCTGCTCCTTTTATTAGCGGAATATCATTATAGAAATTAATGTAAAAATAACCTGCTCTCAAAAAAGTGACAGAAGTACTTAAATTTTCATATATTTTCTCAATTTGATGTAATCCTGCAATCGGACCATTTCCATTCGGCAAATCAGCTCCAATGCTGCTTAGCATGACCACTCTTTTTATGTCGGCTTCCTGGATTGCTTTCGCGAAAGCGTTACCGGCTTCAACTGTATTTTTAATGATTTCCTTTCCGCCCATATTTGGAGGCGTCATTGCAAAAAGAGCCTCAGCGCCATTAAAAGCCTCTTTCAAAAAAACGCCATCGTTTACAGAACCGATTGCTGCTTTTGCTCCTAAATTTTCTATTGCAGTTTTTCTATCTTCAGTGCTGCTTATCACCGTTACATCATGACCGGCATTTACTAAATGTTTGGCCAAAGGTTTTCCTATGTTTCCTAATGAACCTGAAATTATAATTTTCATCTTTAAATGTTTTTTTATTCAACAAGACAAAGGTATATTTGTACTTACTTTTATACAAGTACTTACCCTAAAGTATGTATCATGACAGCAATTAAAGAAACATCGACAATTCAGGAAAATAAGCAGTATGCATTAGAAAAATGCCCTGTAACTTTTGTAATGGAAAAAATAGGCGGTTATTGGAAACCTATAATTTTATATCATTTAGCTTCAGGCGACAAACGTTACAGCGAATTGAAAAGAGCAATTCCGACTATAACCGAAAAAATGCTGATTCAGCATTTGAAACAACTAGAAGTAGATGGTTTGGTCATTCGCGAAGCAAAACCTGTCGTACCGCCTTTTGTTACTTATAGACTGAGCAACGCCGGAAAAGGACTACTTCCTGTGATTGAAGCAATGGCAGACTGGGCCTTTAAAGTAAAAGACGGCGTTTACAACATACAGTAAACGCCGCCTTCATTTTAAAACAACAATTTCTAACTCAAAATAATCTACTAATTCAATTTTCTTTATCTTGTTTGATGAAGTACAAATTTTCATTGTAATCAGCAATTGTTTTTAAGGCATTATAAATGTATTTTGAAACCAAAGCTCCTCCTTCAAAATTGATGAGATCGATATCATCGTCTGGCGTATGATACTGTTCGTGTCCGCCTGTATGAAATCCGATAACGGAGATTTTTTCTTTGTAGAAAGAAACATGATCCGATCCCCCAACTTCACCGGCATGTACGACAGGATTTAAACCGCTGTTTTCTCCCAATTTTTTCATCAGTTCAACACCTTCTGGAAAAGTTCCTGCACCGCCCATATAAAGCTGTTTTTCATTATTCAGTCTTCCTACCATATCCATATTCAGCATTACTTTTACAGCTTCTTTAGGAACTGGCAAATGATTTACAAAGTATTTAGAACCTAATAAACCTTCTTCTTCACCGCTGAATGAAACAAAAATCACACTGCGTTTTGGCTTATTTTCTGGTTTCGAAAGTTCTTCTAGAATACACAACAAAGCTGCGACTCCAGAGGCATTATCATCTGCTCCGTTATGAATAGCGAAAGCTTCTTTCTTTTTGCTTCCAGAACCTTTTCCTCCCCATCCCCAATGATCATAATGAGCTCCGATAACGATGTATTCGTTTTTTAGTTTTTCATCAGATCCTTCTAAAAACCCAACTACATTTTGTGTAGAAACACTGTCAGATTTCATTTTGTTGATATCAGGTTTTACGAAAAGCTTAAAAGGCTGATAATAATTATTGCTGAACTTTTTTAAGCCGTATTTCTCAAAATTTTTCCTAATATATGCTGCAGCCTCATTATTTCCTTTTGTTCCCGGAAAACGACCTTCTAACTTATCTGACGACAAAAACTTGTCGTGTTTGTAAAAAGTCTGAGCCATATTTTTTTGGGCAAAAAGATTAAAAGAACAAAACAGAACTAGAAAAAAAGTGGCTTTTTGTTTTTGGAATGTCATCATAATTCAATCAGTAAAAGATTCTGCTTACTATTTTAACTCAAAAACGGTATGTTTTATAAACTTTCTGTCATGAGTGTACAACACATGAATCTTTTGATCAGTTGTCTGAATTATCGCTGGATAACTAAACTCTCCTTTTTCTTCATGCTCCAAATCAAAAAGTTTTGTCCATTTAAGACCATCATTAGAATATTCGACATCTAAAATATTTCGTCCGTAAAACCAGTCTTTTCCTTGTGGCAAAGGATTGTTAACCAGTAAAAAAAGCTTTTTATTGATTGTCAAAGCATCAATTCCCGAATTTGAATTTACAACATTGATTGTATCTGTTTTTTTCCAACTTTTCCCATTGTCATTAGACCAGCTTGACACTACTTTATTGTGCTTGCTTCTTGACAGCATTTGAATCTGATTGGCACTGTGAATCAAAAATGTCGGCTGAATTATTTCGAGATTTTTAGGGTTTTCAATTTCAATTTTCTTCCATGAATCTGATGCTTCCGTATATTCTTCAACATGTACATTCCAAATGTTTTTATCTACTGTTTCTGTACTGCTTCCACAGATAATTACTCCAGGAGTAGTTTCTATTGGTTTATTACGAATAGGTCCTAGAATTCCATCAGGCAAATATTTGGCTTCTCCCCATGTTTTTCCGTTGTCTTTAGAAACCATCATCGCTCCAAACCATTCTCTTGGATTCTTGCCAACTTTATAAAAAAGATAAAGATTACTGCTTTTGCTTTTAAATAAAACCGGATTCCAACATGGCAGGGTATCACCGTTTCTTATCAATGGATTTATAATGTTTTGCGGAGCAGACCATTTTTTGTTTTTATAGGAAGAAATATAAATTCCGACATCTTTTGCGCCTTCATACTTTCCGCCAAACCATGCCGCTGTTATTTCGTTTGGATTAATTTCTACCAAAGTCGCCGCATGACTTGCCGCTGTTACAGGCGGATCTGCTACAAAATTACTCTCAATATTGACAGCCTTATACTTTGTTTTTTGTGCAAGACAAGAAAAACAAACTAAGGCAAATAATACAGCTGTGTACTTAAATTTTAAAATCATTATTTTTTATGCTTATAACTGTTTGTAAAACAACAAAAGGAGAGTTGCCTCTCCTTTTGTCTAAGTAACGAAGCTATTTTATCATTACTAACCAAATTAATTATTTTACGTCCCACCAAAGTTTGGTTCCACCACTGTCAGGACCTCCTAATTTACTGATACCGTCTACAACGGCGTCTCTATTAGAAGAATATTCGTTTGTAGTATAAATAATTCTTTTCATCAAAGATTTACCAACACCAGCATCATTGTTATCTGTATTTAAAACAGGATAGATAACTTTAGCATCGCTTCTACGAAGGTCAGCCCAAGCTTCCCAAGATTCAGGGAAAATCGCTAAGTATTTCTGAACAGCAATCTGCGTACGCTGATTTGCAACTGTAGAAGACCAAGCAACTGGCAATTTAACCGGAATATCTAATAAATCTAATGTTGGAAAAACTGTTAAAACGTTTGGTAAAGTCGGTAAAGTAGATCCTGCAATATAAGAATTAACAGCTGCAACATCAGTGATTCCCCACTGTGCCATAGATAATTTAATACCATTTTCGTATAAACTTTGAGCACTTCCACCCATGTTCCATCCATTTAAAGCACCCTCAGCTCTACTCAAGTAGTTTTCAGAAGCCATAAAGATTTCGATATTTTTAGATTCGCTCAAGTTGTTTGCAGCACCGTTACCCATTACATCATTGTTAAATGCAGAGAATTTAGTTGTACCAAACTGATCTTCTAAAGCTCCAACAGGCTGTCCTCTGTACACTCCTGTATCGATTGGCGCAAACCATTTTGCTAAACGTGGATCGTTATATCCAACAAGAATACTTTCCATAGAAGCAGTCATTGTATAACCCCAGCTGTTTACAATCATGTTCAAGTTGTTTGGAGTAATGTTACTTGCTTTAAAGAAAGCACTTTGGTCATTTGTCTCCATTACACCTGCAGCAACAGCAGCTTCTGCTTGAGTTTTAGCTTTTGCAGCATCTTTATCAGAAATTCTTAATGCTAAACGCAATCTCATACTGTTTCCGAAAACTCTCCATTTTGCAACGTTACCTGCATAAACTCTGTCGTTTGGCTGAAAAGAAGCAACTGTAGCAACAGAAGAAGAAGATAATACCGTATTTGCTTCGTCTAATAATTTGAAGAAATCATCATAAATAAACTCAACACTATCGTAAGGAACTTTTTCTTGACCATTACCTGCTTGCGTATAAGGAATCGGTCCGTAAGCATCTACCATTTGGTTGTACATGAAAACTTTCCAGATTTTAAGTACTGCTAAAGCCTCAGCATTACCTTCAGATGCTTTTACCGCATTGTTTAAAGCTGGTACAGCTACAGTATAAAATCTTAACCATCCTCTACCTTCGTATCCATTTACAAAAGCATTTCTTTCTGTACCATATCCACAATTCAGATAATGGATAAAAGTTGAAGATAAAATTCCTGTTGCAATACCCCACGTTCCCTGGTCATCAACTCCCGGAGAAGAATAAGAACCGTTATGGATACCTGCGTATAGTGCAGATGCGAAAGCAGGTCCTGCCAAAGTAGCATCTAGCTGATCTTCTGTCAATGAATTAGGATCTTTGTTTATTTCATCAAAGTCGCCTGCGCAGCTTGATAAAATAGAACATGCCAATAATGCAGCTCCTAATGTTTTTATTTTTAAACTATATTTCATGATATCTCTTTTTTTAATTAAAATCCAAATTTAACATTAACTCCATAATCTCTCGTTGAAGGAATGTTGAAAGATTCTATACCTTGCAAGTTTCCTGTACCTGCACCAGCTTCAGGATCAAAATGTTTAGCTTTGTTTACGAAGAAGAATAAGTTTCTTCCTACTAAAGAGAAATCAATGCTTGAAAACCCTGAAGTACCTAATATGCGTTTTGGTAATGAATAACCGAAAACAAGCTCTCTCAATCTGATGTTTGTAGCATCATAAATAAATGGCTCTGCAATTGGAGTTCTTTGTCCGATTGCTGTCCAGTATTGTTCAGCAGTAATGCTTGTTGTGTTTGGAGTGTAGGTTCCGTTTCCAACAGCTACAACCCCAGGAACAACGATTCCACCTTCTCTTCCAGCCAAAGTAACATCACTTACTCCTAAACCAGCTTGTCTAGCCTGAGTGTATGAAATAACTTCACCACCGATTCTAAAATCAACTAAGAAGCTTAAAGAGAAATCTTTGTATTTGAAGTTGTTTTTGATACCTCCAGTCCAATCTGGATTAAAGTTACCAGCACGAACATCAAAACCATTTGTTGCCAAAGGAATACCTGCACTGTTTACGATAATGTTACCTTGTGGGTCTCTTTGGAAACCTTTGATGTATAAATCTCCGTACTCACCACCAACAACAACTTTACTTCTTACCAAACGTCCTTCACCTAAAACTAACTCGTCTCTTCCATCAAGGATAGATTTTACTTTAGATTTATAAGAAGCATAGTTTGCTGTAATATCCCAAGTAAAGTTTTGTGTCTGAATAGGAGTTGCTGTAAGCGTAAGCTCGATACCTTTATTTTCAATATCACCACCATTTACAATTGCTCTTGAATATCCAGAAGATTCTGGTGTATTGATGAAGAAAATCTGGTTATTAGTTAATGTATTGAAATAAGTAAAGTCTAAACCTAAACGGCTGTTGAAGAATCTAACATCTGCACCAAACTCTGTTGATCCAGATAATTCTGGTTTAAGATTAGGATTCGCTTTTGTATTTTGTCCATAAAGCATACCTCCATTTCCTCCGATATAAGAGAATCTTTGCTGTGTTTGGTAAGGATCTGTATCATTACCCACTTTTGCGTAAGAAGCTCTAACTTTTGCAAAACTGATTACCTCTGGTAATTTAACCATATCAGAAATAACAGCTGAAATACCGTATGAAGGGTAGAAATAATCATTAGGAATTGTAGAAGACCAGTCATTTCTAGCCGTAACATCTAAGAATAAATAATTTTTGTAAGCGATTTGACCAAATCCGTAAACCGAATTGATTCTTTTATTTGAAGCTGTAGAAGTAGATTGAATAGTTTGAACGTTACTTAGGGCAAAGAAATTTCTTTTACTCAACACACCACCTGAATTTAAAGCAGAATTATTTTGTTGCAATACGTTTGCACCACCATTAAGTCCAATTGTAAAATCACCGAACTTTTCGCTGTAAGCAAGTAAAGCATCAACGTTTAATTCGCTTACAGTTTCATAAGATTCACTGTATGAACCCATATTACTGTTAAATGCATTTGTAGCGTATCTGTTTCTTACATTTTTATTTGTCATTTGATCTAAACCAGCTCTACCTTGTAAACTTAACGTATTTGTAAGCTGGTATTTAAGAGAAGCTAAACCAATAAATCTGTTTC
Source organism: Flavobacterium procerum (assembly GCF_042431625.1). Classification (NCBI taxonomy): domain Bacteria; kingdom Pseudomonadati; phylum Bacteroidota; class Flavobacteriia; order Flavobacteriales; family Flavobacteriaceae; genus Flavobacterium; species Flavobacterium procerum. The sequence continues at coordinate 354,338 of NZ_JBHLYW010000009.1, forward strand.
TCTTGTCTGTACGAGCATCGTCTCTTAAAGCAGACCAATATGGGTTTCCACCTGGAGCTCCTGTTTCGTCAAGGAAATAATTTACTTGTCTTTGTCCTGCAGCATCAATATATTCGAAATTTCTGTAATCGTTGTAAGCAATACTACGAGGTAATAAATAAGCTGATGTACCAATAGACTCTTCTCCAGTTCTCAACAAGTTGTCGATATCCTGAACGATGTAGTTTGTTTTTACATCTAAAGATAATTTATCAGAAATTTTGCTTGTCAATCTTAAGTTAAGATTGTGTCTGTCCATTTGGTTACCTCCCACAATACCTTCAGCACGTGTATTGGTATAAGAGAAATATCCTTGTGCTTTTTCGTTACCAGTAGTAACTGTTAATGTGTTAGCTAAGTTGTAACCTGTTTTGTAAAAATCAATAACGTTGTTTGGCTGTGGAGAATAGCTTTGTGTAGCTGGTCCTGCATAATTCGGATTACGAACCAATTGCCAAGCCGATACCTGACGCCCGTCTAATCTTCCACCCCAGCTTGAGCTTGAGTTAGCAACATAATTTCCATTTGTACCTTGTCCGTACTCGTTTTGTAAGTTCAGCAAGTTATAAGCAGAAGATGCCATAAAGTTAGATGATAACGAAACAGATGTTTTTCCTGCTTTACCAGATTTAGTAGTAATAATGATAACACCATTTGATGCTCTAGAACCATAAAGTGCAGCAGCAGATGGTCCTTTAAGAACAGTCATCGAAGCAATATCTTCAGGGTTGATGTTAGAAATACCGTCTGGCTGAGTAGTTCCTCCTGTATCAATATCAGGATTAGAATTTGTTGTTCCGTTACTAATCGGCACACCGTCTACTACATAAAGAGGCTGGTTGTTTCCGTTAAGAGATCTGTTACCTCTTAAGGTAATTCTTGAAGAAGATCCAACACCATTAGATGTAGTCGAGAAGTTAAGACCCGCAACTTTACCAGAAAGCGAGTTGGCAACGTTTAATGATCTTGCTTCTGAAATCTCATCTACAGATACATTTTGTGCAGAATACGTAATCGCTTTTTTCTCTCTTTTAATACCAAGAGCCGTAACTACTACTTCTCCTAATTGTTGTGTGTCTGGTCCTAAAGCTACGTTAATAGTAGTTTGTGTTCCAACAGCAACTTCTTTTGAAGCAGATCCTACATAAGTAAAAACCAAGACTGCTGATTGGTTTGAAACATTAATAGTGTACTTACCATCAAAATCGGTTGATGTACTTGTTTTTGTTCCTTTAACCACAACATTAGCTCCAGGAATCGGAATACCTGTCCCAGCTTCTGTTATCGTTCCTTTTACTGTAGTCTGAGCCTCTAGATTCTGAAATCCAAAAAGGCATACGACAAACAGTAATTTTAGTACGTTTTTAATCATATTAGTTGTTTTTTTAGAGTTAATAACATGTTAAATTTAGGAATACGTTTTGTTAACAATACATTATTTCGACAAATGACATTTTTTAAAAGGTGTTGGTCAAAAATGGACGTTTTATTGAAAGAAAACGTTTTCAATTGTAATCCTTATCCTCCATATTTTTAAGGCCTAAACCCTATTAATCTAATGGATTTAGGCTTTTTTTAACTGTATTCGTTTTTTTATCTTGTTATCGTTTAAAATTCTTCTGCAATCTGCCTTTTTAGTTCACAATTTTGAATTGTGTTTTTAACAAATCAACTGAGTTTCCACCTACCATAACTTCGAAGTCTCCAGGCTCTGCTACAAACTGCATCTGTCTGTTCCACAGGCCTAATTCGTCTTTTGTAAGTGTAAATTCAACATTTTTAGTTTCTCCTTTTTTGATGAAAAGTCTCTTAAAACCTCTTAAAGTTTTCTCCGGAGTCGTAACAGAACTGTAAACATCATTTACATATAATTGCACCACTTCGTCTCCATCAAAATTTCCAACGTTTTTAACATCAATACTAACTTTTAAAGTACCCTCTGCTTTTATTTCTTTTGAACTTATTTTAAGATTTGAATATTGGAATTTCGTATAACTCAAACCGTGACCGAATGTATATAATGGATTTTCACTTTCGCTAACGTATTTATGAATCGCTGATGGTTTTTGGTTATAATATATAGGTAACTGCCCTACTGATTTCGGAACTGTAATTGGCAATCTTCCACCTGGGTTGTAATCTCCAAATATAACATCAGCTACAGCTCTTCCTCCTAATTCACCTGGAAACCAACCTTCGATAACGGCAGGAATATTTTCGCTGATCCAGTTTGTAGAAAGCGGACGACCGTTCAACAATACACAAACAACTGGAGTTCCTGTTTTCTGAATTGCCTCAATCAATTCTTGCTGGATTCCAAATAAGTCTAAAGAAGCCACATCTCTGTTTTCTTCTACCAATTCATTAGATTCTCCTAAAACCACAATCGCAACATCTGCTTTTTTAGCTGCTTCGATTGCAGGCTGTAGGTTTACTTTTTCCAAATTCCAACGGAAATGAGCTCTGGCTCCCCAGCCTCCTTCCCACATTTCAATACGGACTTTGTATTTTTTACCTTTTTCAATGTTTTTTGGCACCGTAACCATGCTTGTCGCTCCTTTTGTCCAGTTGTCGATAACTAATTGGTCATCGATATACATTCTGATTCCGTCATCAGAACTTAAACCTAACCATCCGTCCAATGCTTGATCTGATTTTAAGAATCCTGTCCATCTGATAGAAAAGTCATCCACATTAACACCATCACCAGGAGCCCAAGGCCAGTCAAACTCTAACTGACTGTCAATGCGGGTTAATGCTGGTGTTCCTTGCAATTCTCTATTATTGAAATATTCTCCTTTTAATCCGTTTTGAGATTCGTCTGGAGTAAATAAATATTTAGATGGAATAATCTGCCCTTTTACAATTAATGGTACACCTTCTTCATAAACTACATTAGCTGTTTTTCCAACTAATTCTTTAACTCCTTCGTAAACCGTTACACCAACACTATTTTTAGGAGCATACCCTCCCATTCTTGAAGCATTTGCATTTGGTCCGATAACCGCAATATTTTTCAAGTTTTTACTTAAAGGCAAAGTGTTGTTTTCATTTTTCAATAAAACCATAGATTTTTGAGCAGCTTCTAAAGCAACTGCTTGATTTTCTTTAGTATGAAAACGCTCTTTGATAAGATTTTTATCTGTAAAAGGATTTTCAAATAATCCTAATAAGAATTTCAAACGTAAAACTCCTCCCGCAGCACGGTCGATATTTTCTGTTGTCAATTTCTTCTCATTTACTAATTCAATGATGGTGTTCTGCCAGAATTCATTACTAAAGTCATAAAACTGCATGTCAACACCAGAAGAAACCGCTTCTCTGATAGCATCTTTTGGAGAATCAGCCACTTTATGAGTCGTTTGAATGTATTTAATAGCTCCTAAATCAGAAACTACAATTCCTTTAAACCCCCATTCTTTTCTTAAAACATCTGTCAATAACCAGTGATTTGCTGCACAAGGAATACCGTCTAATTCAGAATACGCGCACATGGTTCCTAACGCACCACCTTTCATAAATGCTTTTTGGAAAGATGGCAAATGATCTTCACGAGCTGAACGTTCTCCCACCAAAATTGGCGAAGAATTTCCTCCCGCTTGCGGAATACCGTGAACCGCGAAGTGTTTAGGCTCTGCAATTATAGATCGATCCGATTTTAAATCGTCTCCTTGTAATCCTTTAATGAAGGCCAAACCAATTTCACTATTTAGAAAAGCATCTTCTCCGAAAGTTTCAGCAACTCTACCCCAACGCGGTTCGCGCCCTAAATCTAAATTTGGACCAAAACCAAAGTGAACACCGTGTGCTCTGGCTTCCATACCGATTACTTTACCCACTTTATCTAAAAGAGATGTATCCCAAGTTGCTCCAAGTCCGATGTTCATTGGGAAAGCGGTACTTCCTTCATCTAAATAGCCGTGAAGCATCTCGCACATAATCAGCGCCGGAATTCCCCAACGGTTTCCTTTGATTACATTCGTTTGCAAATCATTGATCATTTTCGCTGAGCGTGGATACAAATCATGAATCGCTCCAATTCCTAATTTTCCAATTTTTTCTGCCGATTTAGATTTCGCAAAATCTTCTTTATCTTTAAAAAAATCTCCTCTATACATATCCATCTGACGCACTTTTTCTTCAAGCGTCATACGACTTAGCAAATCTTGAACTCTTTCTTCTACTGGCAATTTGGCATCCTGATACGGATACTTTTTCTGGGCGTGCGTTTGGTTTAAAAAACCAACAGCCATTACAAAAATAATGGCTGTTTTTCTCATTCTTAATTGTAACATAGTTGTGTGTGTTTAGTTTTGAATCACTTTAAGCTTTGTTCCATTCACAAAATCTTCATGCGAAATAAAAAAGCTATTAAGTGTTTTTCCGTTTATCTCAATCGAATTGATTTTCCCACCATTATTTTCTTGTCTTTCAATGACGATGTTTTCTTTTTTATAATATCTTGGATCTAATTTGATCGTCACTCTATGAAACATTGGCGTCGTAATGGTGTAAATTGGATCTCCTGGAGAAATTGGATAAATTCCCATCATCGAGTAAACCAACCAAGCCGACATTGTTCCAGTATCGTCATTTCCTGGTAATCCTTTTGGTTCATTTTTGAAATATTCGCGAACCAATTTCTTTACAGTTTCCTGAGCTTTATATTCTTCTCCTTTCACATAATTAAATAAATACGGATTAGCAATATCTGGCTCGTTTGCCATATCAAATTGTTTGATGTCAAAGATTTTCTGCAATTGTGCCGAAAATGCTTGATCACCGCCCATTAATTTTTTTAATCCGTTAATGTCATGAGGAACCATAAAAGCATATTGCCAAGCATTTCCTTCGATAAAACCAACATTTTCTTCAAAATTAGCTCCAGAATTTGGATCAAATGGCTCGTACCATTTTCCGTCAGCTGTTCTTGGACGAAGCAGATTTAAGTTTTTATCAAATAATTTTCTGTACGACAAGGAACGTTCTTTAAAACGTTTTACATTGTCTTTGTCACCGAATTCGTTGGCCATAAGTGAAATCGAATAATCTGAAATATTGTATTCCTGAGTCGTCGAAACTGGCCCTTTGTTGTCGGTTGTCAAATATCCTTTTTTGATATAATCTTTCAATCCTGGACGAAGCGGATTATTCTCAATATTATCTGCGCCTTTCAACATCGCATAATAGGCTTTATTAACATCGTAATCACGAATTCCTCTCATATAAGTATCTGTAATTACAATACTTGCAGGATCTCCAACCATGGTAAAAGTTTCGGTCGAATTCAATTCCCATTTTGGTAACCAGCCGTTTTCATCGAACATATCCAACATACTTTTTACCATATCCGATTGCTGTTTTGGATAAACCAAAGACATTAACGGATGGACATTCCTATACGTGTCCCACAAAGAAAATACGGTATAACGAGTATCTTTGGTTTTAGCAATTTTAGTTCTTTTGATTACTGGATATTCTCCGTTAATATCATTTAAAGTATTTGGGTGAATTAAAGTATGATACAAAGCCGTGTAGAAAATCGTATTGTCATCTTTTGAACCGCCTTCAACCAAAATTTTAGAAAGTTCTTCGTTCCATTCGTTATAGGTTTCTTTGTAAATTGCGTCAAAAGATCTGTTTCCCACTTCTTTTGCTAAATTTTCACGGGCATTTTCGATACTTACGTACGAAATTCCGATCTTTACTTCAACCGTTTCTTGTTTATCGAATTTATAGGTAAAATAACTTCCAATACTATCCCCCACAACGGTTTTGATTGTATTTTCCATCATTCTGGCTTTTCCGTTGTAGCCCATCCATTGTGCTTCGACACCGTTGTATTTCGCAGGTTTTTTCCAAACTCCGAATTTATCGGCAGGTTTAGAAAATTGAGCCACAAAATAAACTGGGTAAGCATCTTCCGGACTGTTGTAACAAAATGAACCAACTGAACGCATTCCTTCAATTTCTGTAGAAGAAACGACTTTTATCATCGCGCCTTCTTCATTCGTTAATCCCACTCCAAGATTTAATAAAACATTCGATTGCCCTTTCGGGAAAGTGAATCTGCTAATTCCAACTCGTTTTGAAGCTGTAAATTCGCCTTTTACTTTGTACTTATCGATATTTACGCTATAATAAGCAGCTTTTGCAACTTCATTAGAATAAGTAGAACCGTATTTCAAATGATCGATTTCTACATTTCCAGTTGTTGGCATCAATAAAATAACGCCTAATTCCGGACAGCCTACACCACTTAAATTCACCTGACTAAATCCAGTCAAAAAAGTATTCTCATTTACATACGGATTCGAAAGCCATTGGCTGTCTTTTTCCATTGGAGTATTTTTTATTCCCGCCACATTAAACGGACTGATACTTGCCATTCCGCGTGGGGCAATTGGGCCTGGATAAGCAGCTCCATAGTTGGAAGTTCCAATAAACGGATTTACAAAATCTGCGGGTTCCTGCGCAAAAATAATAATGCTAAAAAACAGCATGTAAAAAATACATGCTGTTTGAAATTTATTTGTATTTAAAACCATAGGTTTCATTTTTATCTGTTGATCGCTTCGATTTTTAAAGTCCAAGCTTCTTTCGCTGGAAGGTTGTTTCTTAAGCTTTCTGGAATTACTACTTTAAATCCGTTTCCTTCTTTGGTCCATTTTAAAGAAGTTTTAGAACCTAACATCGTAATTTTTGTTCCTTTTTTTGGACTGATTGATTTTACAGTAACTTCTGCAGGAATTTTATCTTCTCCTTCTTTAGCTAAATAAAAAGCAAATACATTTCCAGCTTTATTTTGTGTAAAACAGATGTTCTCTTCTTTGTAAGGTTCAATTGGTTTTGTGTTGTAAATCGCTGTGTTGTTTACTTTCATCCAATCTCCGTAAGCTTGTAATAAATCGTAAGCACCTTTATCCCATTCTCCTTCTGGGCTTGGAGCAACGTTTAATAATAAGTTTCCGCCTTTTGCTACAATATCAATCAACATATGAATACCTTGTCTTCCAGTCATGTATTCAGCACCTGGAGAATAAGACCATCCACCACCAGCTGGAATACAAGATTCCCAAGGATAAGGCAATGTTTTAGCAGGAACACGTCCTTCTGGAGTTAAGTAGTTTTGGTTTTTACCGTGAACTGCTCTATCCACAACAATTAAACCTGGTTGTTTCTGACGCGCTTTGATAACCAATTCATCCATTTTTGGATCTTGATCTACAACTCTATGTTTGATGAAACCGTTTTTAGATTCGTTTTCAGTAAATTTTTCATCGTAGTTTTCTTTGATGTTCACTTGGTCTCTTTTTCTAACCCATCCTCCATCTAACCATAAAATATCAACTTTACCATAATTAGTTAAAATTTCTAAGATTTGGTTGTGTGTGAAATCAACATATTTCTGCCATTTTTCAGGATATAAAGACGGATCGTAGTTTACGTTTCTGTCGAATGGAGGGAAATAAGGATCCCAGTAGTTTTCGTTATGCCAGTCTGGTTTAGAGAAATAAGCTCCTGTTGAAATACCTTCTCCTCTAAAAGAGTTGAAAATTTCTTTTAAAACGTCTGCTTTAGGATTTGTATGAAAAGGAACATCTTTACTAGTAATCTTGTAATCAGAATATTTCGTATCATACATATTGAAACCATCATGGTGTTTTGTAGTGAAAACCATGTATTTCATTCCCGCATATTTAGCTGCTTTAGCCCATTTTGAAGGGTCAAATTTTACAGGATTAAATGTTTTTCTTAATCCTTCGTAGTCTTTGATATAATCATTATAATTAGATGGATTGCTTCCTTTTTTACGTTCACACCATCCGTAATCTTCAGGGCAGATAGACCAGGATTCTACAATTCCCCATTGGCTGTAAGTTCCCCAGTGCATTAGCAGACCAAATTTTTTGCCTTGCCATTCGTCTAAGTTTTTTAATACTGCCGGATCTGTTTCTGGTACGTATCTTTCATCTTCATAAATGGCCTGAGAGAACATTTGTACTGAAAATAAAAGGGCGATCATGAATATTCCTTTTTTCATCTTTACTCTAATTTATAATTTATTTATTCTTTGTTTTTCTAGTTTAGTTTATCAAGTATAGGTTGATCTGTAAAAATTAATTCTGTTTGGGCATTTTCATTAAGTTGCTCCAATACTACAAACTTGTTTACACCTTTGTTCAACCAACAACCTGGTACATAAAGCGTTTGTTGCGGTCCTACTTTCCAGTAGCGTCCAAGATTGTGTCCGTTAACAAATACAATACCTTTTCCCCAATTGGTCATATCAAGAAAAGTATCGGCTGGTTTATCTATGTTTACTGTAACTTCATATAAAACTGGTCGCCCAGATTTTATCGTTTCATTTTTAAGAACTGGCACTTCACTCATCGGCATTTTATACATTTCCCATCCGCCACTAATTTCATATTCATTAATGAATACTGGCGAAATAATTCCTTTAGTGTTATGTACTATTTCGGCTCCGTAATTAATACGTCCCATATTTTCAACCAGAATTTCTAAAATACCGTTAAAAGGAATAGAAAGGGTCAACTCATAATTTTTGAAAACTCTATTCAATTCCCCAACCTTAGCTCCATTTACATAAACTGTAGCAAAGTCTCTTAATCCTTGTATTTTTAATTGACCTGAAATTGGCTGTGTAAATCGTTTACGATATAAAACATATCCATTTCCCTGACCTAATTTTTCAAATGTTAAGGGTTGATCATTTACAACCGCTTTTTCTTTTTTGATCCAGCTTAAAACATCCATACTTGATTTGACAGGCTGATTAGGATACTTTATAACTTGTATTTTCTCTGGAATCGGTGCTAATTTTGTTTTAGAATATTTTTGCATTACTTCACGAATAGCCATAAATTTTGGTGTTGCCCAACCTGCTTCGCTAATAGGTGCATCATAATCATAGCTTGTAATATCCGGCTGAATATCACTTTCTTCATTATAATTTGCTCCAGAGGTAAATCCGAAATTAGTACCACCGTGTACCATATAATAATTAAAAGAAACACCGGCATCAAGATACTTTTTAGTCTGACTTGCAATCTCCTCAGTTCCAATTTTAATAAATGGTTCTGCCCAATGATCCAGCCAACCAGAATAAAACTCTGCTACCATATAAGGCCCTTTTCCTTTGTGGTATTTATCAACCTGTTTTTTTAAGTTTTCTATATTTGATTCTCCATTTGCAGTTGGCAGCACGCCTTCAATAGCACCACCTTCGAACAACCAAGTACCGTCTGAAGTAAAGAAAGGATCTGGAAACCCAGTTTCTTTAAGCATATTATAAATTGCTGTTTTGTATGCTTTATGATCTTCAGCACTAATATCGGTTCTTTGAGAAACATAAGAACCAAATTCATTTTCGGCCTGAACCATAATAATAGGCCCACCCTGATTAGCAAAATTTCCTTTTACCACTGCATACAAATGTTCAAGATATGTTTTGCAAGCGTCCAAAAATGCTTTGTTATTGGTACGAATTACCAAATCTTTATTATTTTGTAACCACCAAGGATATCCTCCAAATTCCCATTCACCACACGCATACGGACCTGGTCTAAGAATTACATATAATCCTTCACTTTTAGCAATACGTAAAAATTCTGCTAAATCTTTATTTCCAGTTTTAAAATCCCATACACCTGGTTCAATTTCATGATAATTCCAAAACACGTAGGTCGCCACGGTATTCAATCCCATAGCTTTAAGCATTTGCAGCCTATGTCTCCAATATTCTTTAGGAATACGCTCATAGTGCATTTCTCCCGAATGTATTTTTATAATTTTCCCATCTTTTTGAAATTCTCCATTAGATATAGAAAATCCTTTTGTTTGAGCCTTTGCAAAAAACGGCATCAAACAAATCAATAATACTCCGAGCTTAAATAATATCTTATTCATTTTTTTTCAGATTATACATTTATGACTTTAAACCTTTGTCAAAGTATGAAACTTTGACAAAGCTGTCACAAGCATTTCACGTTAAACTATGTGTTGGAAACTAGTTTCTTTTTAAACTCTTTTATCAAGTTCCTCAAAAAAAATCTATGTTTCTATGTGTTTAAAAATATTTAATTTACCAAAATTTCATCCACAAACAACCAAGAGCTTTCTCCTTTCGGGCTTTTCTTTAAGTTGCCTGCAATTACTTTTACAAAACGTGCGTTTTGTTTTTGGAAATTGATTTTGAAATCTTTCAATTCCGGAACTGCATTTACAGCATAAGGACGCGTTATTTTCCCAACTTGTTTGTATTTAGAACCATCACTAGAAATCAGCACTTTAACTTCTATCGGAAAATTAACTCCCGCTCCCTGACTTTCTAAAGTTCCAACGATAACTTGCTCAATACTTTCCTCTTTTCCAAGATCTAAAACAAGTTCCATATCATTAACCAACCAAGCCTGCCATTGTCCATCGTGGAAATTTTTACTTCCTCTGATGGTATTCACCATTGTGTTAGCATCGCCTTTATAACTCTGGTTGTAAGGCGTTAGATATTTAACTTTTTTCGAAAACCCTTTATGGAAAACTAAGGTGTCTGTATATGTTTTCCCCACCGGTTTATCATCCTGAAATAAAGAAGCTTTTAAAACAGTAGTTTCTTTGATCTCAATTGGAACTGTATATTTTATCGCGTGATGATCAATACTTTTATCGCCTAAAACATAACGGATATCTGGATTTGGAAACTCATTTTTCAACTCCACTTTAATTTGCTTATTCGCTAAATCAGCTGTAGAAGAAGCGGTTACCAAATAAGCGCTTTTCGCATAATTTAATCCTTGATAATCATAACGTTTAAACATTGAAAACAATCTTGCTGTAAAATCATTCCAATTGCGTTTTTCTTTCGGGCTCCACAGTGTTTCTGATAAAGCTGCCAATCTTGGAAAAATCATATATTCGGAATCTTTTGGACCCGCAATATGTTCTGCCCATAAATTGGCTTGTCCACCCAAAACATGTGTAGCTTCCTGTGGTGTCATAGTCGAAACTACAGGATCAAATTTGTACACTTCGCTTAACGGATTATAAGCATCAAACGCTAACGGCTCTTCGTTTTGTGGTCCTTGGTAAAAGTTGAAATAACAAGGCGTCTCTGGCGTCATGATCACATCGTGACCTTGATCTGCCGCTTCAATTCCGCCTTTTGTTCCTCTCCAGCTCATGACTGTTGCATCTGGAGCTAAACCGCCTTCTAAAATTTCATCCCAACCAATTACTTTTTTGCCTTTAGAATTGATGTATTTTTCCATGCGTTTTACAAAATAGCTTTGTAATTCTTCAACGCTTTTCAAACGTTCATCTTTAATTCTTTTTTGACAATGCGGACATTTTGCCCAATTGGTTTTAGTAGCTTCATCTCCTCCAATATGAATATATTTTGAAGGGAAAATCGTGATTACTTCATCAATTACATCTTGCAGAAACTCAAACGTCGTTTCTTTTCCTGCACAATAAATATCTGTCAAAGGCCAAACTCCGCCTGATGGAACACCAATTCTCTGGTTAAAACAAGCCAATTCAGGATAAGATGCAATGGCGCTGCTTACGTGTGCTGGCATTTCGATTTCTGGAATTACTTCAATGCCTTTTGTTGCTGCGTATTTTACGATTTCTTTTAATTCTTCTTGCGTAAAAAATCCGCCGTACGTACCTTTTTCGTCAGGATTAGTTGTTAATCTGGCATTCCAACTCGTATTTTCCTGGTCGACTCTCCAAGCACCAACTTCTGTCAGTTTTGGGTATTTCTTAATTTCTATTCTCCAACCTTGATCGTCAACCAAATGCATGTGCAAAATGTTCATTTTGTGCGCTGCCAAACGATCGATAGTTGCTAAAACATAATTTTTATCGAAGAAATGACGAGATAAATCTAGCATCAAACCTCTCCATTTGAAACGAGGTTCGTCTGTAATCGTCAAACTTGGAATTTGCCATTTTGCAGAAGTAACAACATATTTACTTTCTATCGCCTCTGGAAGTAATTGTCTGATACTTTCTAAACCGTATAGAAAACCAACATTCCCCTTAGCTGAAATGACAATATTTGTCGGATTTACATCTAAAACGTAAGCCTCATTTTTTAAGTTTGGATCAATTTTAAACTGAACAAAATTACTCGCCGGCGCTTTTGTTGTCGTTTCTGGTTTCCATCCTGCTACAGTTTCAAATTTAGAAGCCAAAGCATTGGCAGCATCTTTCTGAAAATCGCCATTTACTACAAACTTTGTATCTTTTGTAAATTCAAAAACACCTGTTTTAATAAGAGTCTGACTAGGTTTTGGAATGATACGAATATCATTTTCTGTGTAAACTTTCTGCGCGCTAGCCGAGAAAACTGAAGTGATTAGGGTTAATAGGAATACTAATTTTTTCATTCTTTGTTTTTTGGTTTCTCTATCTACTTAATCAATTTAAACACATAGAGACATAGTTTTTTAAAGCTTAAAAAGGCGTTTCACTTTGCATTAATGCACATAGAAACTGGTTTCCTTTTTTATGTTTTTGAAGTTCTTAACTTCAGGTTTGTCAATCTTTATCGAGCTTCTTGCGGAGATTTCTCCTTCGTCGAAATGACAAATATTGCGTTTAATCTCTTCAACGGATTAAAATCCGTTGCTACAAAATAATTCGTTCCTCCGGAACTTTTTGTAAAAGAGCCTTAGGCTCGAAACATATTGTAGGGATGGATTTTAATCCATCCATCGCAATTAAAATTATTTATCCCAAGACATTTTAAATTTCGCGTCTTCCATTCTATGACCTTTTACATCATCAGAAACGGCGAAATTAAATCCCGATCTCAGACTGTAACCTGCGTATTCACCATTTTTGTTTAAAGCAATAAAACCAACTTGTAGGTATTCCATGTCTTTGTGGTTTTTATGTTTGTTGTAAATACGTTCTGTAATTTCTTTACAAGCATCGTAAGGCGATTTTCCCTGGCGCATTAATTCGACCACCATAGCACTTCCGGCAGTTCTAATAACCGCTTCGCCTAAACCTGTTGCAGCGGCAGCGCCAACTTCGTTATCAAGAAAAAGACCCGCGCCGATTATTGGGGAATCACCGACGCGGCCGTGCATCTTCCAGGCAGCACCACTAGTGGTGCACCCTCCCGAAAGGTTACCGTCTTGATCTAACATTAGCATACTTATGGTATCGTGGTTCTCTATATTGATAACTGGTTTGTATTTAGAATCTTCCAGCCATTTTTTCCAATCTTTTTCAGATTCTGGAGTCAATAAATTTTCTTCTTTAAAGCCTTCTGACAAAGCAAATTGCAATGCACCTTGTCCTGCTAACATAACGTGAGGCGTATTTTGCAGTACTCTTTTTGCAACAGAAATTGGGTGTTTGATTCCCTGAAGGAAACAAACAGACCCGCAATTGCTGTTGTGATCCATGATACAGGCATCAAGAGTCACTTTCCCTTCGCGATCCGGATATCCTCCATAACCAACACTGCGGACACTCGGATCGGCTTCAGGTATTTTCATTCCGGCCTCGATAGCATCAAGAGCCGATTTTCCTTCTTTTAGGTTTTTCCAAGATTCTTTATTTGCAGGTAAACCGTGATTCCATGTCGAAATGATAATCGGTTTTGTTTGTTTTTTCTCTTTTGATTCGGCTTCTGGTTCATTTTCCTGATTTGCAGCAAATCCGCTTACGCCCAAAACAGAACTTATAGCTAAGGTGCCTAAAGTTGTTTTCTTAATAAAATCTCTTCTATTTGACATGTCTTTTGGTTTTAATTCAACTTTGAGAAATACAATATTCTCAATGTTGCTAAATTAATCAGTAATAATTTTTAATCCCAGTAAAATCTACTACAAGGTCGATTTTACTGCCTTAATTGTCTTTAAATTACTATCTGATAAGGCATTTCCGTCAAAAAATGAAACTCCTGTTGCACCGTTTTTCTTAGCTTGCAAAATCGCTTCTTTTAATTCTGCATCCGATTTTAATCCCGGAATATAAATTCCAGTATTTACTTTCGTCGGCTTTCCTTCTAAATCGGCTACACCTTGTTTTGTTGCGTAACCAACCCAGTCAATTTCTTCGTCATAAAAACTATGATAAATCATTGGATATACTTCATCAATATTCCATTTATCCCAACGCTGACGCACCATATGGTCTGCCATTTCTGGATAAGGGAATACCGCTGCTGTTAATTTTTTATTGTGTTTATGAGCAATTTTATACGCATCGTCAACCACTGCTTTTACTGCATTTAATCTGAAATTTTTCCACTCCATATCAATTGATGTATTGTGGCTTTTCTTCGGATTTTTATGATGTTCTTTTTCGAATTTGCTTACGCAGGCATCACAATAACAGAAATCAAATTGTGGTAATTCTACATCCTGAACCAAGTTGTATTTCGGTAATAAACTGATTGGCAAGAAAATGTCTGGGAAACGAATGTAATCTAAATGTACACTTTCGATTCCTTCTACTTTTGCTAAACCTTCAACTAAACCTAAAACGTGGTTTCTAGATTCTTCTTTAGTTGGGCAAAGCCATTGGTAATAATCAACATACGGACGGTTATCAAAACAAGATTTTCCTTCTTTGCTAACCTGATACCAATCTGGATGCTGTAAAGCAACTGAATCATTTGGACGGTTCATTGCCATAATCCAGGCATGAACTTTTAGGCCTTCTTTTGTTGCAAGGGGCACTAATCTTGCTAAAAGTTTTGGATCTGTCTGGGTATTGATTAAAACTTCGTCAATACCGCCGTCTTTGTATTTTTTGAATTCTTTCGAATAATCTGCGTCCGATTTTTTAGCGTCAGCTGTTGTCCAAACTCCAAAAATGAATTTTCCGTTTTCTTCTGTTTTAGTTTCTTTTTGTCCGCAAGAGAATAAACTCAGCGAAAGCGCCAAAACTATAACTTTTGATAGTTTTTGTAACTTACTCGTTCGTAATAATTTTACCATCTTCTTTAATTATTAAGGTTTTGTTTGAAAAAGGGCTTTTTACTGAAATATTAAATCCTGATAAATGATTCTCTAATATCGGTTTTAAAGTCTTTCCTTCAACAATTATATTTTTCTTACTGATACTTTGCAGTGATTTTGCCCAAGATTTATTCTTTTCGAAATATCTTTTTTGAGCACGGTACAAGGTATACAGTTCCCATTTTACTTTTTCTTCTTGCGAAATTGTAAAAGAATCCTGTTCTCCTATTTCTTTTGACGAGAAGTATACATAAGCCCATTTTTCGGGCTCATGCATATTGATGACTCCCATAGGCGACCAAACCCAATTGTATTCTGGGAGAAATTTTCCTTCTTTGTCTTTTTTACGTTCGTATTTTCCATTTACAACATCGTGTTGCCAATTCACTCTCGAGAAATTGACTCTCCAAAACTTGTCTTTCGGAACAATATTGTCAAAATAGGATGTTTTATAAACCGACCACGGAATTGCAATTTCTAATGTCCAGCCTTTATCTGTGTCTGAAGCATTGTTTAATGTTCCGTCAATCTTTACAGCCGATTTTAAACCTGTTATATTCCAATCGTTTAAAACCGTATTTTTTTCTCTGTAAGGTTTATTAATGAATAAATCCCAAGCCGTATTCAGCGCATTAATTTCTAATTCATAATAATTGTGCGTGTCATTATCTGGGTCGATAAAAACCTCAAAATCATTATTATAAAAAATAATCGTATCACGCTGTCTTAGATTTGCCCAAACATGAGGCTCCTCCATTTTTGCTAGGATATAGTAGTAATTATCGTCCCAAAGCATTTTGACCTGAGTTTTGTATTTTGGTTTTTCAACGCCTTCTATATCGATAAAAGGTGTTGTCCAAGATGCTTTTTCCCAAGCTTTATCTGCTTCATCGCCGTCAATTACAATTTCTTTTGAAGTCTTATATGCAACATAGCTTTTAGGACTGACCTCCTTTTCGGCCTGCGCATAGGTCATCAAAGAAAAAAAACTCGCGAACAGGGACAATAATTTACCTCTACTATGCATCATTATATTATAAACTATTTTCTTTTGTAAATTGGATTACTTCACTTAGTTTTCCGAAAGCGATTGCCACATGCGTATCTGCCGCACCATAATAAACTGCTAATTTATCTTCTTCTATACTGTGCAAAGCAGCACAAGGGAAAACTACGTTTGGTACATCTCCAACCATTTCATACGTTTCTGCTGGTCCTAATAAATAAGGCTGTGTTCTGTATTTTACTTGGTCTGGAGAATCAACATCTAAAAGAGCAGATCCCATTGCATAACGAAAACCATTGCAAGTATTGATAACTCCATGGTAGATCATTAACCATCCTTCGTCTGTCAAGATTGGAATTGGTCCTGCACCTACTTTTGTACATTGCCAAGCACTTTGCTCAAACGGACTTGGTTTCATCACCAATCTGTGTTCTCCCCAATATTTCATATCTGGACTGTAGCTAATCCATATATCTCCAAAAGGCGTATGTCCGTTATCACTTGGACGGCTTAACATTGCGTATTTTCCGTTGATTTTTTGTGGAAATAAAACTCCGTTTCTGTTGAATGGTAAAAAGGCATTTTCGCATTGGAAAAATTCTTTAAAGTCGAAAGTATAACCAATACCAATTGTTGGTCCGTTGTAACCATTACACCAAGTAATCCAGTAACGATCTTCGATCCAAACTACACGTGGATCGTATTTATAAGCAGATTCTATCATTTCTGTATTTCCAGATTTCATCTCAATTGGTTCGTGGTTAATGTCCCAATTGATACCATCTTTACTGAAACCAGCAAAAATATTCATCTGAACCGCTTTATTATCACATCTGAAAACCCCAGCATATCCATCTCCAAAAGGTACAACTGCACTATTGAATATACTGTTTGATGAAGGAATCGAATATCTGTCGATAATTGGATTCTCAGAATATCTCCACATTACATCTTTACTGTTTTCGGGTCTGTCTTGCCAAGGAATAGTACTCATTTTTTGTTTTTTTTATTTATTAGTTTTTTTATTCTTTTTATTCTAAAGCTTCTTTTTGTCATTTCGAGGAACGAGAAATCACACTAGAAGCTCCGTAATCTTTGTCGCCAATCTTTGTCGAGTTCCGAGTGTGATTTCTCGTTCCTCGAAATGACAAACTGTACGTAAAAACTTTGTCAAAGTTTTGAACTTTGACAAAATTGTTTCACATAACTTTACGGCCAATCTTGCGTTCCCGTAGTTGAAACTACGGGCTATGTTCAAAGCTATGTGTTAGAAACTAGTTTCTTTCTCTTCCCTTTTTCAAAATCTAAAAAATCTATGTCTCTATGTGTTTAATTTTTTATAGAATCAAAATAATTTCCTCTAAAATCTTGATTCTATACTCTTTATTCTATTTTCTTTATTCTTCTATCTTACGAACTCGGTCTAACCAAGTAAACTTCAACACAGTAGTCGTCACTAAGAAAACTACTAAAGCAACTCCCGCTTTTGGATAATCTCTAATGATGAAATAAATTGGAAGCAGAATCATGCTTGACTGCCAAACAATACCGATAATACAATTCATCATATCTAAATAGAAATCATTATTTTTTTGGAAAGACTGATCCTCATTTTTCAATTGTTTGTAAACTGGACTCCAAAATCCCCAAGGCCTAACATTGCTGTAGAACGATTTTAAGACTTCCATATCTGTTGGTTTGCTTAGGTAAGTTCCCAAAAGGCAACCTAAAATAGAGAATCCGAAAATTAATGGGAACAAATAAATTGACGGTACTTCTGAAAGCTGGTGTAAAAATGTTCCAGGAGCTAAGTTTCCTTTATTTTGATCTAAAACAAACTGAAGAGAAGCAGCCACTAATCCGCCAACCATTCCCCAGAAATATCCCCATCCGTTGAAACGCCACCAAATCCATTTTAAGAAGTTTGCGGCAACATATCCTCCGTATAAAGCACTTGTAATCCAAAGTGTTAATGAATTGATAGAATCTGCGAAGAATCCCATAAAAACTCCTAAACCAACCACTAAGAAAGAAGAGATCTGACTTACCTTAATATAATGTTTGTTTGAAGCAACTGGTTTAAAATATTTTTTATAAATATCATTTACAATATACGCTGGCCCTGCATTTACGAAAGCCGAGAATCCAGACATAAATGCTGCTAATAAACCTGCTAAAAGGATTCCCTTAATTCCAACCGGGATATAAAGATTGACCACTTTCGGCATTAATAATTCTAAATCTGCTCCTGTTAAGTTTACGTTTGCATTTAATTCCGGCGCTAAATTTACTAAAGCAATAACCACAATTCCTGTGATTAACAAATATCTTGGAATAAATAAAATCAAATTGGTAAAACCACTCATATAAGCCGCTTCTTTTACCGATTTTGTAGAAAGAACACGCTGTAAATCGTAACTTGGAGTTGGTCCCGCGACGCTGGCAAAGAATCCTTTGAACAAAGTCATTCCAATGAAAGCGCCAAACATTTTGTAACCTTCTGTATCAATTAATCTGTTGAATGTTTCGAATTTATCACTCCATTGTGTTTCAAATTCCCATCCGAAGAAAACATTTTTCCATTCTGGCGTAATAATCGAATTAATCTGAACATCTGTATAATTAATGAATGCATAACCAGCGATTAAAACTCCGGCAACAATCATAATAATATACTGAACAACTTCCGTTGCAACAACAGAAAACATTCCGCCTTTAACGGTATAAATTGTAGTCAAGAAAATGATTAACAAAGCATAAGCCTGTTCAGACGTTAAAAAAACAGAACCATTTAGATGAACTGTTAAATCCCAAGGAAGAATAATCGTTACAAATTTTCCGATTCCGACGAAGAAATAAGCGATAAACCCAATTGTTGAAATGATTGCAAAAATAGCAACAATAATATGTGATGCTTTTCCAGCTTTGTCACTTCCAAAACGAGTTAGAATCCATTCAGAACCTGTCATTACTTTTGATCTTCTAATCCAGACCGCAAGGAACATCATCACGAAAATCTGATTCCAAATCGGCCAGAGCCACATAAACATGAAGCTTTTTACCCCATACAAAAACAGAACTCCAATCATCCAGGAAGTTCCCGAAACATCAAACATTCCTGAGCCATTGCTCAATCCCAAAAAATACCATTTGATAGATTTCCCGCCAAGGAAATAATCGTCTAGCCCTTTCGATGCTTTTCTTGAAATCCAGATTCCTATACCAACCGAGAGTACGATATAGATTAAAATGATTGATACGTCAATAATGTTCATTAAATATTTATTTTTGAATTAGTTAGTCAAACCCCAGTTTTTGTTTGGCTGCGCTCCCATTACAAAATGAAGCACACCGCCTTTTAGCATATCTTGGTGAGAGATTGCTGTTTTATTAAATGCTTTTCCGTTTAAAGTTGCCGATTGGATATAGAAATTCTTGTCTGAAACATTTTCTGCTTCGATTACAAAAGTTTTTCCGTTTGGAAGATTCAAAGTTGATTTCTCGAAAATCGGACTTCCAATTTCATATTCTCCAGAAGCTGGATTCATAGGATATAATCCCATTGAGCTGAATACGTACCAAGCCGACATTTGTCCACAGTCTTCGTTTCCGCTCAAACCGTTTGCTGTTGTATTGTATTGCGTATCTAAAATATGACGCACCCAATATTGCGTTCTCCAAGGCTGACCAGCGTGATTGAACATATAAGCGATATGGTGGCTAGGTTCGTTTCCGTGCGCATATTGTCCGATCAAACCAGAAATATCTGCCGAAACATTGTTTCCTGTAATTTCTGAACTTTCTGTAAATAACTGTTCTAAACGTTTTGTGAAAATGTCATTTCCTCCGTGAAGCTTGATAAAATTGTCAACGTTATGAGGCACAAACCAGCTGTGTTGCCAAGCATTTCCTTCTGTATAATCGGTGTGTTCTCTGTGGTTTGAGTGTTTTGGATCAAAAGGTTCGTTCCAAGATTTTCCATCTTCGGATTTTCCTCTCATAAAACCAGATTTTGCATCAAACAAATATTCGTAAGCTTTTGCTCGTTTAGAGAAAAACTCATAATCAGCTTGTTTTCCTAATGCTTTTGCCATCTGTGCTATACACCAATCGTCGTAAGCATATTCTAAAGTAATCGTAACCGATTCATCTAATAAGTTGTACGGAATATAACCGTATTTTTTGTAGAAATTTAATCCGCGTTCGTCTTGCATCATGGTTGCTTTCATAGCTTCGAAAGCTTTTTCTGCATCAAAACCTTTAATGCCTTTTAAATAAGCATCTACAATAACTGGAATCGAATGATATCCTGTCATGGTATTGGTTTCATTAGCATATAATGTCCAAACCGGAAGTATTTTTTTAGTTTCGTAATATGCCAACATGGAGTTCACCATATCTGAAACTCTATTAGGGTCTAAAATGGTAAGCAACGGATTTTCAGCTCTAAAAGTATCCCAAAGCGATAAAGTTGAATAAGCTGTGTAATTTTTTGAAGTAACGATTTTATCGTCTTCAGTTCTAAATTGTCCGTTTTTGTCACTGTACGTAACTGGCGCAACTTGAGCGTGATATAAAGATGTATAGAAAATCGTTTTAAGAGAATCAACTGGTGTTTCTACCGTAATTTTGCTTAAAGCAGTATTCCATTCAGAAAAAGCATCCGTTTTTACCTTTGCGAATTCTTTGTTTTCTTTATCTAAATTATCTTTCGCATTAGCGATACTAACAGAAGAAAGCGCCACTTTTACGCCTAATTCTTTAGAATTTTTAGAATCGAAAAACAATTGCAAGGCTGTATTTTCACCTTCTGCAGTTTTAGCTGAAACTACTTTTTTATCAGCAATAAGAATTGATTCTGTAATGGGTTTAGAAAACTTTGCAACAAAAAAAACTTTTTGATTTTTTGCCCATCCAGTGCTGAAACGGTAACCGCTGATGGTGTTTTCGTCTTCAATTGTAAGAGCTGTTTTTGTCGCTTTGTCCCAGTTAATGGCAAAACCTAAATCGACAACAACAGATTGCGTATCATTATTATTATAGGTATATTTATGGTATGCAGTTCTCTGTGTAGATGTTAATTCTACATTGATTTTAGGATCTTCAAGAAAAACTTGGTAATAACCCGGTATTGCTTTTTCGTTAGCATGATTATATTTTGATTTATACGGTAAGAAATCGCGTGAAGCGGCTTTGGCGGTTAAGTCTAACTTTTTGTTTGTCGGCATAAATAAAATATCTGCCAAATCACCGATTCCTGTCCCGCTTAAATGTAAATGACTAAATCCGGAAACTAAAGAGTCAGAATAATGATAGCCAGAACACCAATCCCAACTCGAAATTCCATTATCTGGACTCACTTGCAGCATTCCAAATGGAACTGTTGCTCCCGGATACGTATGTCCGTGACCGCCAGTACCTATAAAAGGATCTGCATAATTTGCTGCAAAACTTTGTCGATGTTGATTTTTATCTACATTTATTTTGCAACTTGCAATAAAAATTACCGTGAAAGACAGCAGAGTAATTTTCTTCATATCAAAACAATATTAATTTAACTTTAAATTTAGATAAACGAGACTTTTATCAAAATAAATTTAGACGGACGACATTTAAACAGCCCTAAACATCAAAAAAAGACAACAAACGACACTCTAAACCAACAATATGATTTTTAACTCAAGCAAACCTTATAGCTTACCTACACGATATCACATTTACTTTTGGCTTACCTATTTCTTGTTTAACACTTTTAGATGGGGAAGCTATTTCAACGATTATGTCTACTCGTTAAAAACGACTTTGTTGGGGTTTCCGATTCATATGGCATTATGTTACCTTAACATTCTGGTATTGATGCCTAATTTGGTTTACCGCAAAAAATATATTCCCTACATCATAACGGTCATGTCTGCTATTTTTGTGATGGTTGTTATAAAATTTAATTTGACTTATCTGTTGATTACGCATGACGTTTGGCCAGAAGGCCCGAAAACCATCAATACGCTGACGCTAAATTATACAATAGATATGATGATGGGAGAATTATATGTGATGACTTTTGTAACAGCAATTAAAATTACGCTTGATCTTTTGCAAGAACAAAGACGTGTAACCGATTTGGAAAAATCACAATTAGAGACAGAATTGCTTTTTCTAAAATCTCAAATCTCACCACACTTTTTCTTTAATACCTTAAATAATATCTATTCGCTTTCCGTAGAAAAGTCAAACAAAACCCCTAAAATAGTGCTAAAGCTTTCCGAATTAATGCGCTATATGCTTTATGAAACAAAAGAAAAGAAACAATCTTTGGAAAACGAAATTCTCTGCATTCAAAATTATCTTGATTTGGAAAGAATTAGAAACGGCGAACGCCTAGAAGTCAATATGTATATTTCTGGAGATATTCACGACAAAGAAATTTCACCAGTATTGCTGTTGACTTTCGTCGAAAATGCCTTCAAACATGGCGTAAACAAAAATACCGGAAACGTTATTATCGATATTAATTTTAAGGTAAAAGGCGACTATCTTTATTTCATTATTTCAAATCCGATGCCCGAAATCACCAAACACAAAGACAACTTAAATATCGCAAGCGGAATTGGTATTGAGAACGTTAAAAAAAGACTTGAACTCGGGTATAATAAAAATGACTATAAGCTTTCATTTAAAAATAAAAAGAATATTTTTGTTGTTAAACTAGCAATTAAAGTCACTTAAAGCCCATTTTCTGCCTTTTTTTAAAACTATACCTACTAAAAATCAGTACCGGCCCAAAAACAACAGAAAAAATGAAAATAAAGTGTTTGATTATCGATGATGAGCCATTGGCAATAAACGTTATAAAAAACTATATAGAACAAATTGAGGATTTAGAATTGATAAATACTTTCAGTAATTCTATAGAGGGATTGAATTTTTTAAAAAACAATGCTATTGATGTCATTTTCCTTGACATCAACATGCCTGTTTTGGATGGTATTAATTTTATTAAAAGTTTAGAAAATCCGCCTTTGCTAATCATAACAAGCGCTTACGACCAGTTTGCAATTGAGACTTACGAACTTGATGTTTTAGATTACTTAGTAAAACCGATTGAGTTTCCGAGACTGATGAAAGCAGTCAACAAAATCAACAAACGCCTTAATAACACAAGTAAACTTCCACAGGAAAACAGTAAAGAAAATCCTTTTATCTTCGTGAAAATCGACAAGAAGAAAATGAAGAAAATTTTCTTAAATGAGATTTTAGTGATCGAAAGCTTAAAAGACTATTTAAAAATCAGCACGACATCTGGAAAATTTATCATTCACAGCACTTTATCTGATTTTACAAGCTTACTTCCTGAAAGAGATTTTATCAGAATTCACAGATCCTACACAATTGCTATTGACAAAATAGATGCTGTTGAAGGGAACAGCATTGAAATTGAAGGACTTAGATACGTAATTGGAAGATCCTATATTGACGAAGTAAAACAAAAGATTTTGAATTCTTCTATATAGGTTTTTACCGCAAATACACAAGGTTTACGCAAAATTCTCTAAGATTTATTTAGCCACAGATTAAAAAGATTAAATGGATTTAAATATCTGTGTAAATCTTTTTATTCTGTGGCTAGCTTTTTATATAAGCATTTCCACAATTTATTCAGAACATAGCCCAAGGTTTCAACCTTGGGTACGTATCGTGTTCCAATCTTTTTATACCCAAGGTGAAAACCTTCGCTATGTTTTAGAGTTCGCAAAGTTTATTTAAAGCTTTGCGAACTTTTTTATTTACTTGTGAATATCTATATAAAATAACCTTAGCGAACTTTGTGCAATCTTAGGGTCTTTGCGGTTAAAAAAACAAAATAAAAAATGCAGCCAACCACGGCTGCATTTTCCCTCAATTATAGGTAACTAACCAAATAAACCATGAAAGTCTATTTATCTTTATGACGGCTAAAAATGATAACGCTTAAAAGCTTCTATCGCAGAATAATCTGCAAGCCCTAGGTCATGGTATTTTTTTGCTGTCAATCTATTTCTGTCTTCTACTCGTACCCAAAACTCTCTACTGTCATCACCTTGAAACATAACGCCGTCTTTTTGAGACTGGTGATAAAAAATTGCATGTCGTTTCTTTAAAACTTGGTCAGGACTCATTGGTACTGCCATGTCAATCTGGTACGATTCCCATTCATGCCACGCGCCTCTGTAAAGCCAAACCCAGCATTCATTCATAAAGCTTTTTTGTTTTAGTCTTTTCAAAGCTTCAAACAAGCTGTCAAGACAAACCTTATGAGTTCCATGCGGATCTGCCAAATCTCCGGCAGCATAAATTTGATGCGGTTTTATTCTTTCAATAATATCGCACATAATGTCGATATCTGCATCCGAAAGATTATTCTTTTTAACAGTTCCCGTTTCATAAAACGGCAAATCTAAAAAGTTTACATTAGAATCAGGAAGACCCAAATAACGAGTGGCACCGTATGATTCACTTCTTCTTATTAATCCTTTTAATTTTCTGACTTCCAATGAATCAATCTCATTTCCTGTTCTGTTTTTCAAGAAACCAATAATTTCTTCTGAAACAGCAGAACCCGGATTTAAGGCTTTTGAAATCTCAGCAAACTTTAAGGCTTCTTCATTAGAAACCGCAATATTTCCTGAAGTCTGATATGCAATATGCACGTCATGTCCCTGCTCTACCAAACGATCAAAAGTTCCTCCCATCGAAATCACATCATCATCTGGATGTGGACTAAAAATGATAATTCTTTTTTTCTCCGGCGTAGAACGTTCTGGTCTGTAAGTATCATCAGCATTTGGTTTTCCGCCTGGCCAACCCGTAATGGTCTGTTGCATTTTATTAAACATCTTAATGTTCAAATCATATGCAGTCCCTTCTTCTGTTAAAAGACTAGACATTCCATTATCATTATAATCTTTATCTGTAAGCTTTAAAAACGGCTTTTTAGTCAACTCACTTAACCAAGCCACCGCTTTAAGCTTTAATTCATCTGTCCAAATACAAGACTTAACCAGCCAAGGTGTTTTTACTCTTGTTAACTCTGACGAAGCTTCTGTATCTAAAACAAAGGTCGTATTTTGATGTTCCTGCAGATATGTCGCCGGAACACGAGAAGAAATCTCGCCTTCGATAGTTTTCTTTATAATTCCCGCTTTGCTGATTCCCCAGCCAAGCAGTACAATTCTTTTTGCATTTCTAACCGTTCCGATTCCCATTGTAATCGCTTTTCTCGGAACATTATCGATTCCTAAAAAAGAAGAAGCGGCATCAACACGAGTTAAATGGTCTAATGTAATGCTTCTGGTTCCCGAATTAACATGAGAACCTGGCTCATTAAAACCGATATGTCCTGTTCTTCCAATTCCTAAAAGCTGGAAATCCAGTCCGCCGTACGATTTGATTTTCATTTCATAATCAATACAATACTGTTGCAACTCTTCATTAGTAACCTGTCCATCCGGAATATTAATGTTCTCCGGAAGAATATTCACATGATTAAAAAGATGCTCATGCATAAAATGATAATAACTCTGAATGTCGTTTTTATCCATCGGATAATATTCATCCAAATTGAAAGTGACTACGTTGGCAAAACTTAATCCTTCCTCTTTATGCATTCTTACCAGTTCTTCGTAAACTTTGATTGGCGAAGATCCTGTAGCCAAACCTAAAACACAAGCTTCGTTTAATTCATTTTTACGCTGAATTAAATTTGCGATTTCTTGTGCCACCAATAATGAAGCCTCCTGCGACGATTCGAAGATAACATTATGAATTCGCTCAAAACGAGTTTCTTCAAACTTCCCTGCTTCTCTAAAACCTATGTCTTCTTTAATCATCTGCTATCGGGTTCATTTAATTAATGCAAGATAAAAGTAAAGTTTAATTCTCCCCTGCAATTAAAAATTCGACTAATAACCATTGTTGTTCGGCAAAAGACAAAATATGAAATATAAAGCCGATTCAGATTTCAAAAAACACTTAATTATTCTACGACTCCAATTTCGGCAATCGAAACACTTTGGCTTTTTCCTACGCCTGCTGTAGCTGTAAATCTTAAAAATCTTGCTTTAACCGCAGCAAAACTCTTAATTTGTTCGATTGGGTTGTGTTTGATATTAGAGAACTCTCCTTCAGATTGTTTTGTCCAAGTATTATTATCTAAACTTGTCTCGAATTCGTAGTTCGAAATAAGATTCAGATTATTACCAACCTGCTGTGGCATATAAGTAAAACCTTTTATTTCCAATTCCTCGCCCATATCGATAATTATGGTTTGAGGAAGTTTGTCTTTCTCATTTCCAAAACCCCAGTCCGTAACCGGATTTCCGTCTATTATTCTTTCTGCCGATTTCTGATCACCGCTTGAAACCGAAACGATATTCCATTTTTCTTTAGAAACTCCATACTTTGCCGTTTTTATAGCACTATTTACTTTTTCTTTTTCATTTCTGGCTATAGCTTTAATCTCAACAGCTTTACTGTAAACAAACGGTTTTTTGTACAGCTCGCTTTTTACTGAAGGATTTTTTCCGTCAAGCGAATAATAAACAGCATTCCCATCTTCCGATTTAATCGTTACAAGACCATTTTTATCTCTGAAAATTTGCGGTTCCTTTACAAAAGTCGGAGCATTATAAGCTTGAATTTCACTAATTACAAAACCAGCTTTTGCATCCAAAATATTGATACGCAATGCCGATGCTGTAACGCGGTCAAATCGCAGAATTCTTTTATAGCCAATTGTAGTTTCGTTTGCAATTGTTTTCCATTGTCCATTAACATTGGCTTCAACAGAAAATGATTTTATACGTTGTCCTAGTTTAATGTATTCCTGTAACAAAAGTCGGTTTAAAGGAATCGGTTTTTTAAAGGTAAACTCGACCGAAGCTTGTTTTACTTTATCGTCTGTCGCCCAATAAGTATTTTTATTTCCGTCGATAAGATTCTGTGGTCCAAAATCAGAACTATTTCCTCTTGTATTAGAAGCCTGAACATTTGTACCTGCTAATAATTCTTTTTTGAAATCAGCTTTAATGACAGCCACGAGTTCTTTCAATCTTGCTTCGTCATTTTCGTGAACCAATCCGCGTTTGTCAACAGGAAGATTCAGTAATAAAGTGGCATTTCGCCCAATGGATTCGTAATAAATATCGACCATTTCGTCAAGCGGACGCACCTTGTCATCTTCTACAGAATGATAAAACCATCCTGGCCTGATTGAAACATCGGCTTCTCCTGGGACCCATTTTTCGCCGTCTTCATGTCCAGACATAAATTCGGTATAATGCACTTTCCCTGCCAATTCATCTTTTTGGCGAAGCAAAGACCAGTTGGTTTTTCCTGCTCTACCTTCCTCATTTCCAATCCATCTAGCTTCAGAAGGACCAACGCCCCAAACCAATGTTTTTGGCGCTATGCTATAAATTAATTTATAGGTATCATCCCAGTTGTAATAAGTTAACGAATTGATTTTCCTCGTTTCATTGGCGCCACCATAGTAGCCATCGCCGCCATTTGCACCATCAAACCACATTTCAAATACATCTCCATAATTAGTCAATAGTTCTTTCAGCTGATTTCTGAAATAGGTAATATATTCGGGTTTTCCGTATTCTGAATGATTCCTGTCCCAAGGAGAAAGGTACAAACCAAGTTTTAGATCGTATTCACGACAAGCTTCTGCCAGTTCTTTAACCAAATCTCCTTTTCCATCTTTCCATGGAGAATTTTTCACAGAACGTTCGGTATAAGCAGAAGGCCATAAACAAAATCCGTCATGATGTTTTGCTACCAAAATGATACCTTTCATTCCGGCGTTTTTTACAATACGTGCCCATTGACGTACGTCTAGATTTGTCGGATTAAACAAGTCTGGCGATTCATCTCCGTAACCCCATTCTTTATTTGTAAAAGTATTGAGCGAAAAATGCACAAAAGCGTAAAACTCCATTTCCTGCCAATCAATTTGTTTTTGAGTCGGAATTGGACCAAAAGCTTTTGGCGCATTTGCTAATTCCTGACCAAATCCGGATGAAACGAAACCGAAAAGACATACGGAAAGGATAAAGTTCTTCATTGCTTATCTGTTTAAAATAGTCTGAACGATAAATGTAATGTAATTTATAATTTGAATAAATACAATTTCGACCAATGACTGTTTTTAAAGAGTCTTGGAAAAATATTAGTGATAAATTAATCTATTTTCTATAAATGCATTAGGACAAAATGGTATATTAGCTTTTAGATAAAAAACGTAAAATGGGATTTTTTGATATTTTTAAGAAGAAAAAAGGTTTCGATCTTCCGAGCATGTATAAAGGAATTGTAAATCGCGATCAATACAATTTGATCATGCAGACCGCTATACAATATCATCAGGAAAAAAGTTTTACAATTACTAAAATAGACGAAGGAGAAATTGTTATTGAAGACAACGGAGACAAAGAACACCGATATTTAGATAATCTGGTTCGGAATTTGGCTTCGTATGATCCCGAAGATTGGAAAAATGCCATTTACGAGCATTTCGATAAATTAAAATACAATTCGGCAGCTTTCGATTATCTCTATAAAGACTTTAGTTATGCCGCACAATTTTTACGGGTTTTAGTAAAAGGACCGACTTTTAATTTTCCGGCTGAGCTCGGTGAATACATCTCAAGGGTAGATTTCCCAGAAACGAATACATTTCTAATCTTAGAATTTGAAGGACAATTTCATTACGTCAGAAAAGAAGATATCTTAGAGTGGGAAAAAACCGAAGAAGAACTATTTGAAATAGCATTGGATAATATTCCTGAAAACGAAATCGAAACCAACGAATATGACCTAAACGATCAATTTAAACTTTTCATTTTCTTTAGTGGCGATTATGCAGCATCCTATATTTTAAATTTAAAGGAAAAAGCAGATTATGTAATTGGAAATTATGGAACATTACTCGCAATTCCGACAAAGGGAACTGTATACACGCATCCGATTGAAAAAGGGAATATTTTGGAACTCATTACAATTTTAGGTCCGACAATTGCGAAATTTTACAATGAAGACCCAGGAAATATTACACTTAATTATTACTGGTATTACAATGATAAATTTGAAGTTTTCCCAATCGGACAAGACTCAGACGGTTATTTCATAAGCCTGCCCGAAAACTTACACAAGCTCTTAAATAACTGATTTGCGAGTCCTCTCTTTTTTATAAAAAAATGTAAAAAATAAATTTTCAAACATAACAAAACCAAACAGTTAAAATCATAATTTTAGGTTCTATCATCTGTAAAGTAAATAAAATGGAAACTAAAATGATTTGGGCAAACTTTGCCTCAGCAAATCTCAAAACTACAATTGATTTTTACACTAAACTTGGTTTTGAATATAATGGAACACATAGTTCCGATGAAATAGCAAGTTTTTTGTTTGGTGAAAATAAATTCATCATCAACTTCTTTACAAAAGAAAGACTCAAAGATGAACGAAATGGAGCTGTTGGAAACTGGGAAAATCAAAACGAAATTATCTTTTCGCTTTCTGCAAAAAGTAAGGACGAAGTAGACCATTGGCGAGCAAAAATACTCAATGCTGGCGGAACAGTTTTTTCGGAGCCACAAAACTATCTACAAGGCTATACATTCTGCTTTTCTGACCCGGATGATCACAAATTCAATGTGTTATACTGGCCTGGAATGTAAAATATTAAGTATTTTATCCATGAAATCTTTGCTTTTTAAGATTTTTTTTGAATTTCTAGAATCAACGCATCTCTTTCTAATTACAAACTGCTGTATTCCAGCAATAATAAGCCCTCACTTCTCTTTAAGGCCCCATTTTTAAATTGAAAACTACTAATTTTCAATTTTAATAAAAAGACATATTTTTTTATGTCAATCTTCTTTACAACTACCTAAAATACTGTTTTTAACCATTTTAACATCTTAACAAACAAAAATATAAGAAAAACACATAAAAAAGTTAAAAAGAGTAAAAACCTACAAAATCAGGTATAAATACCTATCTTTAAGATACTTATTGTTGCTAATTTAGCAAAATATTAACACTGGTAATCAGTAAAATACCCAGTTTTTTTAACAAACGGAATCGGTTATTAATACAATTTCAAAAGGCAATAGTACTATCCTAAATTTTAAAAAATTATGATTGAAATTTACTTTGAAAAAGCTCCCTTTTTTTATTTTGTTTCCTCGCTTCGGTTTGAAAAACCCGTAATTACTTAATCTCATAAAACTTGTTTAACAAGAACGTATTCTGTAAGTTATTACAAAAATTAAGTACTGAAATTACATTTTGCAACATTGAATTGTTGGGATTACTATAAAAAGTAATTTCATAACATAAAAAACCCATTTCATAACATTTTTTTCCTGCTCAGAGTTTTAGAAATCTAATTTTAAACCTGAGATAGGTTCATAAAACTGAATTCGTAATTCAATTTTGTACTAAAATCGCTTTTAATATTATTTTTTTAATAGGTATTTATAACTCAATATAAAATAAAGACTTATTAAATTAAGACGACAATAAAAATTAATCTTATAACTAAAATTAACCTATTTAACTAAAAAATTATGGATGGAACAATTGGAGAAATTCGCCTATTTGCTGCCACTTTCGCCCCAAGAAGCTGGGCATTTTGTTTTGGACAGATTGTTGCAATACAAACCAATACAGCATTATTTTCTATATTAGGAACCACTTATGGAGGAAATGGATCTTCTACTTTTGGTCTTCCTAATTTTGCTGGTCGTCTAGCCGTAGGAGCTGGAACTGGAGCCGGTTTATCATCTTATGTAGCTGGTGAATCATTTGGAACTAATACTTCAACATTACTTCTTTCAAATCTTCCTAATCACACGCATGCTACCACAGCGAGTGTTACAATTCCTGTTTATCCTGACTTTGGGGAACTTGGAACGCCAAATGGCAATATTCTCGCTTCTAAAAGCAACATGTACAATACAGTACAAGGAGATGACGATATGAAGACCGCCTCTTTTAATCTAACACTTGCGCCTGCAGGCGGAAATACTCCTATAAGTATCACGCAACCAGTAATTGGAATGAATTATATTATTTGTTTAGCGGGAATCTTCCCATCTCGCAATTAATATTTATTCGACAAAAAACAATTTTACTAACAAAAAACTAAAAATTTTAATTCATGGAAGGATATATATCAGAAATACGTCTATTTGCCGGAAATTTTGCACCAAGAGGGTGGATGTTCTGCGCAGGAGGAACATTAAGCATTAATGATTATACACCTCTTTTTGCCTTAATCGGAACAACATTTGGAGGTAATGGCCAAACTAATTTCAAATTACCTGATCTTCAAGGTCGTGTTCCTGTAGGTAATGGTCAGAGACCAGGAGGACAAAACATCGTAGTGGGTCAAGTAGGAGGCACAGAAACCGTAACTATGAGCATTAATCAGATGCCTGCACATACACACGGGTCTACAACAAGCACCATTTCAATTCCAACCTATAGCGGGGCTGGTACTACTGCTTCGCCATCTGGCAATGTTTTAGCAGCTTTAAGTGGTGCATATTCAGCAGAAGCTCCTGATGGTACTTTAAAACCGGTTGCCACACCAATCGCTGTTACCGCTGCAGGAGGCACACAGCCATTTCAAATTCTGCAACCTACACTAGTTACTAACTACATCATTTGTGTAGAAGGTATTTTCCCATCTAGAAACTAAACACTAAAACCAAAATCATGGAAGGAACAATCTCAGAAATTCGATTATTTGCTGCAAACTTTGCCCCAAGATTCTGGGCATACTGTGCAGGTCAGCTTCTTAGTATCAATTCAAACCAAGCCTTATTTAGTCTTTTAGGTACTACATACGGCGGAAATGGTGTTACCAATTTTGCATTACCCGATTTTAGAGGAAGAAGTGCAGTTGGAACAGGCACACCTCCAGGAGGCATTACTCAATTTCCACTAGGTGTAGTTACTGGTACAGAAACGGTGACCGCAACAGTTCAAAATCTACCGCAACATACCCATCTAGCAACAGGCAGCTTTACAATGAAAGCTTATGCCGATACTGGAGATACTGCTGCACCACAAAATGCTAATCTGGCTTCTATAGAAAATCTTTATTCTGATAAAACACCAGACAGTGCATTAAAGCCTGTAACACCTACAGTGTCGGTAGCCACAGCAGGTGGCAATCAGCCAATTTCTATTCAGCAACCTTATTTAGGGATAAGCTATATTATTTGCCTTCAAGGAATATTTCCTTCAAGAAATTAATGGCTTATATCTGTTAGCGCTCTTTATGAGTAGTTTGTTTTTAATTATCTACCAAAATCATTTATGAAAATAGCTATACTCTTGCCCCGATCTGTCATTTACCCTTCAATGTCCTTTGATATCATGGACGGTTTTAAATCTTCCCTAAAAAAAATGGGACATGAGGAAAAACACGAAATTGTCACAGCCAGTATAGGACTTGGTTCTGATAATAAAGAAATTTATTCCTGCAGCGAACAATTGCTGTTTAGTAATACAGATATTATTATCGCTTACATAAATCCCGATACTGCAGAATTTATACAACCACTTTTTGAAAGTTCGGGTAAGTTACTTATCGTACTGGATAGCGGTTATCATTTTCAAAATTTTGAGAAAAAAATACCAAATGTTTACTTTATCTCACTTCAAAATGGTTTATGCTCCCGCTTAATTGTTCGAAAAGCTATAGAAGAAGGCAATCAAGATTTTGCTTTTACCTGTTCTTTTTATGATGCTGGATATCGTCCTCCTTATACTTTTTCAACAGCAATTGAAGACAATGGAGGTTCTCTACATTACAATCATGTTACATCATTAAAAAGAGTTGATTTTAATTTAGATCCGTTGGAAGAATTTCTGGAACAAAACGATAATGTTTCTTTATTGGCTTCTTTTTGTGGTGACATGACCGAAGATTTTTTTAGAGAATCATCAAAACTAAAAAACATCGCTTCCCGCAAAACTTATGCAAGCGGTTTTACTGCAGAAGAATCCTGGTTAAGCAAAATCGCTTACCCTGGATACAATTGGAGCTGTGCTATACCATGGTCTGTCAATTTAAAAACTAATGAAAATGAAGAGTTTGTAACCGTAATGAAAAATATCCGTGAACAGAAAGCGAACTTCTTTTCTCTTTTAGGATGGGAAGCAGGTTTGTTTATAGCAAATTCAAACGGTCAGTCTTTAGATCAGGTTACTATTGATTCTCCAAGGGGAAAAGTATATTTCAATCCAAATACTGGTTTCTCAGAAGCTCCTGTATATTATGCAACAGTAACAAAAAATGAAGAAAACGGAAACTGTATTTTAGAAAACATAACTGAAGTTACTGATTTAGACGAAGAACGTAGTCGCTTATATCAACATGTCCTAGCTATTCAGAACACTCCCGCTAATTCTTGGTTAAACTCTTATGCCTGTTTAGACTCATGAATCCGATACGCGACATAGTAGTTTTGTGCAATAATCGAATGGCTTTCGCAGCTATCCAAACACTTTATAGTATGGGTAGACTTCATACAATAGGCGTTCCTGCCGAAAATGAAGATGTAAAAGCTTTTTGTTCTGTTTTTGCCGCAAAAGCCGGAGTCAATCTAGTATGGGTTGAGAAAACCAAGTTACAACTTCAACTACAGGAAATCATAAAAAGCAGCAATGCTAAATTTATTTTTACAATGACATTTCCATGGAAAATTCCAGAAGAAATCATTCAAAAAAATCCAAACCTGTTTTATAATTTCCATTATGGACTATTACCTGAAATGCGTGGCGTAGATCCTGTTTTTGAATCAATAAGAAAACAAAAAGACGAAACAGGAATCTCTATACATGTGATTGAGAAGGAAATTGACAAAGGAAAAATAATTCTTAAGAAAACTTTACCACTTCATTCCGATTTAACACACGGAATGTTATGTACCAATTTATCTTATTTGGCTTCTTACATCTTGCCCGAGTTACTTATTTTATTGAATATAAATGACACAGGCATCAATCAGGATGAGACTTTAGCTCAATACTATAAAAAACCAACTATTGCAGATGTTAGCATTCAATGGGAAAAACAGGATTCAAAATCCATACAAGCTTTGGTAAATGCTTGCAATCCTTGGAACAAAGGAGCCTATACACAATGGAATGGTTTAAACATTCGCCTTTTAGAAGTTTCTCAAACTAATGTAGTCTCAAATAACACAAGCAATCCGGGAACTATTTTAGAAATAAATGAAAACAACGGCTTAATAATACAATGTTATGATAATACCCTTCTACGTATAAATACTGTTTATACAGATGAAGGTTTTATGAGTGGGCATAAATTGCTCGCTTTTGGTCTAAAAAATGGCGAGCAATTTGCCTCCTTATAATTAAACTATCTTATTATGAAACATTTTTACTCACAAATTAAAAAATTCTTAAATATCGCCCTTTTTCTGGGGATATTTTTGCAGAGTTACTTAAGTAACTCCCAAACGACCCTCGTGGCAGGAGACCTTCTGTTTACGGGGTATGACACAACCTTTGCGCCCGCACAAGGAGACACTTTTAGTTTTGTCTGTCTTAGGACTCTCGCTCCCGGCACAACAATCCGTTTTACCGACAGAGGATATGGCACTACTGGTACATGGTGGACTGCAGGTAGTACGGAAGGAACCGTTACATGGGTAACCACAGGAACAATTACAGAAGGTACGGAAGTATATATACAAGGGTTAAACACTTACACCTACGATAAAACGACTGCTACTTTAGTTCCAAATAGTACCCTTAGCACAAACAATGGGACTATGACAAACGGACTCACATTAAATGGTCCTGGAGATCAAATCTATGCCTTTCAGGGCGGTTCTGGTGAACCTTCTGATGCTGGCGTAGTCTTTATTTCCGGATTACATTTTTATGTTTGCCCAGCAGGAACTACAACTGCGTCTTGGGACTCTACCTGTGCACTGGGTGCAAATACATCTACATTAAAAACTGGAGCTGGAGGCCTTGTTGGAGGCACCAGTGCTTTTTATACAGGTCCCCTTGGTGGTACTGGTACTATAGTAGCTTTATCAGGTCGATTTAATAATACTCTTAATTCACCGCTAAGCACAGCAGCAGAAATTAGAACTGCTGTAATGAATCAGGCAAACTGGGGGCTTGCAGCAGCTAGTCAAACTTTACCAACAGCCAAACCTTTTTTGAGTACACCTACAGCAATTACTACAAATCCTTCAAGTAGAGTAGTATGTTCAGGAAGTAATACGTCATTTTCGGTAGTTGCTACTGGGGCTACAAATTACCAATGGCAAGTAAATACAGGAGATGGTAGTGGTTTTGTTGATTTAACTAATGTAGCGCCTTATGCTGGAGCAACTACAGCTACACTAACCATAACCGGAGCTACCTCTACAATGAATAATTATCAATATCGTTGTGTAGTAGGCGGTTCAGGTTCTGTAACTTCTACAGCGGCAACCTTAAATGTACCTGTACTTCTAGCCTCCTCTGTACAATCACAAAGCAACGTAAGCACTTATGGTGGTACTAATGGTTCAGCTACCCTATCTGTTACTAATGGTACTTCTCCCTATTTTTACTCTTGGTCACCTTCTGGGGGAACGGGCGCTACAGCAACCAATCTTACTGCTGGTACTTACACAGTAACAATTACCGACAGTACTCCTAATGGACTTGGAGGATGTACAATAACCCAAACTGTAACTATTACACAACCTGGTGGATCTATTGTATCAACAAACACTTTAAGCGGTTTTGCGAGTTGTGGAGGTCCTTCTACTGCACAAAGTTTTACATTGCAAGCTGGTGGTTTAACTGCAACATTGAATGTTTCAGCACCTACTGGTTTTGAAATATCTACAAATAGTTCAGGGCCATATAGTAATAATATCATTTTTACTCCTTCTTCTGGCAATGTAGCTCTTCGAACTATTTATGTTCGTTTAGCATCAACAGCTACGGGAAGCCCATCAGGAGATATTACTGTTTCTTCAACAGGAATAACAACACAAAATGTGGCCGTATCAGGAACTGCAAATGGGGTTAATGTTACATCTCAACCTGCTGCTGCATCGATTTGTGATGGTGGAAATACTAGTTTTTCTGTAACTGCTTCAAATGCTACTGGATATCAGTGGCAAGTAAACCAGGGAGCAGGTTTTGTAGATATTACAAACAACTCTGTGTATTCAGGAGCTACTACTAATATACTGAATATCACAAGTGCTACAATGTCATTTAATGGTTATCTATACAGAGTTGTAATTTCGGGCTCATGTCCTTCTGTAAATTCTAATAATGCCGCTCTTACGATTAATCCATCTCCATCAATAGTGACACAACCAACTACAAGCCCAATTTGTGCAGGAGCTAATACTTCTATACTTGTTATTGCGGCTAATACTACTGGGTACAAATGGCAGGTAAACGATGGCAGTGGTTATGTAGATATTGTAAACAACTCAACATATTCGGGAGCTACTACTGGAACGCTAAGCATTACAGGAGCTACTGCAGGAATGAACAATTATACTTATAGAGCCGTTTTATCTGGCGGATGTACTCCTGATGCTGTTACAAATAGTGTAACATTAACAGTAAATTCTGCTCCGGCTATTACTGCAAATCCATCTGACAGCTCTATTTGCAATAATTCAAATGCAACATTTACGGCTACTGCTACGAATGCTACAGGGTATCAATGGCAGGTAAATCAAGGGTTAGGATTTAGCAGTATCGCAAACGGAGGTGTTTACTCAGGAGCAACTACTGCAACCCTTACTATAACAGGAGCTACTTCTGCCCTAAATAATTATCAATATCGTGTTGTAGCTACAGGAAGCTGTACTCCATTGGCAGTTAGTACTGCTGCAACGTTACGAATATCTACAATACAAACAACGTCAAGTCAAACTAACATTGCATGTCATGGCACTAATACGGGTTCACTTTTTGTTTCACCAACTGGCGGTATAGGAGCTTATACCTATTCATGGTCAAATGGAGCAACAACTTCTTCAATTAGCAATTTACCTGCTGGTAACTACAGTGTAACTATAAGAGATGCTATTTTATGTGAGAGAGTATTGAATTTTACAATTTCAGAACCTCCTTTACTTACAGCTTCGGCGGGAACAGTTAACAACGTAAGCTGTTATGGTGGTGCAAATGGTACCGCAACAGTTACTGTAAGTGGAGGAACACCAATTTATACGTATTCATGGGCACCATATGGAGGAACTAATCCTACTGCAACAGGACTTACCGCAGGTAACTATACCGTTACAGTTACGGATGATTATGGTTGTAATACTACACAAAGTTTTACAATTACACAGCCAGCCACTCCTATAACTCCTACGCCATCTCAGACTAATATTTTATGTCGCGGAACAGCAACGGGATCAGCAAGCGTAACAGTCACTGGAGGTACTCCATCCTATACTTATTCATGGGCACCATCTGGTGGTACTGCAGCCACAGCTTCAGGCCTTACTGCGGGAACCTATACTGTAACCATTACAGATGCTAATAACTGTCAAGAAACACAATCTTTTACTATAACGGAACCAGCGTTAGCATTAACAGCATCAGCAGGAACAACTACGAATGTAAAATGTAAAGGTGATTCAACAGGATCTGCAACTGTAAACGTTACAGGAGGAACTGGAGGTTACACTTATTCTTGGGCACCTTCTGGTGGAACCGCAGCTACTGCAACAGGATTAGCAGCCGGTACATACGTTGTTACAGTTACAGATGCTAATTTATGTCAAACTACACAATCTTTTACTATAACAGAACCAACAAATGCACTTACAGCCACTGCTGGTACTGTTAATAATGTCTCTTGTAATGGAGGAGCAAATGGTACCGCTACAGTAAACGTAACCGGAGGAACTGGTGCTCGTACTTATTCTTGGGCTCCAAGTGGAGGATCTACTGCAACTGCAACTGGCTTATCAGCCGGTACATATGTAGTTACAGTTACAGATGCTAATTTATGTCAAACTACACAAAGTTTTACCATTACACAACCAGCAGCTCTTGTAGCGAGTTTGGGGTCTCAAACTAATGTATCTTGTAATGGAGGAACTAATGGTACCGCTACTGTAAGCGTAACTGGCGGAACAGGTTCTCGCACTTATTCTTGGTCTCCAACTGGAGGGAATGCAGCTACCGCAACCGGACTTCAAGCAGGTACTTATACAGTAACCGTAACTGACGCTAACAATTGCCAAGCAATACAAAGTTTTACAATTACGCAACCAACATCGCTTACTGCTACACAATCGCAAACTAATGTTCTTTGTAATGGCACTTCTACAGGATCAGCTACAGTGACTCCTTCAGGAGGAGCAGGAACTTATACATATGTATGGTCTCCATCAGGAGGAACTGGTGCTACAGCTACAGGCCTTTCTGCAGGCAATTATAGTGTTTTAATTACAGATAGTAACGGATGTTTTACTACTAGAAATTTTACAATTACTCAGCCATCGGCATTGACAGCAGCAACATATCAAATAAATGCTACTTGTAGTACACCAGGTGAAGCTGGAGTTATAGCTTCTGGCGGAACATCTCCATACACTTATTTATGGTCAGATGGACAAACTACTGCAACTGCAACAGGATTAACTGCTGGAAACTATTCTGCAATTGTAACAGATAATAATGGCTGTACAATAACTAGAAACTTTACTATTACAACTACTAATACATTAGTTGCTACAACAGCACAAACTGATGTATTATGTAACGGAACAAACACAGGTTCTGCAACAGTTATTCCTTCTGGGGCAGCGGGTCCTTTTACTTATGCTTGGGCTCCATCAGGAGGAACTGCCGATACTGCAACAGGACTAACAGCTGGTAATTATTCTGTAACTATTACAGCTGGTAATGGATGTTCAATTGTGAAAAACTTTACAATCACGCAACCAAATGCTATTACTATTATATCATCTCAAACTAATGTTTCTTGTAATAGTGGATCAAATGGTTCTGCAACTGTAAATGTTTCAGGAGGAACAGGAGGCTATTCTTATGCTTGGGCTCCGACTGGAGGAAACACTAATACTGCAACAGGATTGGCAGCAGGAACTTATACCGTAACTGTGACTGATGCTAACTTATGTCAAAAAACACAAAGTTTTACTATCAGTCAACCAGACCCATTTGTAACAACTGTAACTCAAACTAATGTTTCTTGTAATGGTGGATCAAACGGTTCTGCAACTGTAAATGTTACAGGAGGAACAGGAACTTACTCTTATTCATGGGCTCCAACTGGAGGAACTGCAGCTACTGCAAGCGGACTTCAAGCAGGAACTTATACAGTCACTATTACAGATGCTAACGCGTGTAGTGCTATACAAACTGTAACTATCACACAACCTTTACTCCTTACTGCATCATCAGTTAAAACAGATGTCTCTTGTATTGGAGCTAGTGACGGAACTGCAACAGTAAGTGCTACTGGAGGAACTGGCGCTTATACTTATGTTTGGGCTCCATCTGGCGGAACGGCTGCAACTGCAACAGGATTGGCTCCTGGTACTTACACAGCAACGATAACAGATGCAAATGGATGTTTCACAACTCAAACTGTAACTATAATCACAACTCCTGATGTAACTGCACCAGTTCCTACTGTAGCAGTATTACCAGAGATTACTGATTATTGTGGTGTTCTAGCATCTCAAATTGCTATTCCGACAGCCATAGATAATTGTGTTGGAACAATAAACGGAACTACAACAGATCCTTTAACCTACAACACGCCTGGAACTTATACCATTACTTGGAAATACGATGATGGCAACGGAAATACAACAACGCAGCTTCAAACTGTAAAAGTACTTGTGTCTCCTATCAATGTAGTAACTTTTAGCAATGCCAGCTTTACTTATGACGGAAATCCGCATTCAATTCAAGTAGCTAACCTACCAGCTGGAGCGACTGCATCTTATTCGTCAAATAATGGATCAACAAACGCAGGAACATATACTATTACAGCAACTATAACACCTGCTGTAACATCGCCAAATTGCTCACCAATTGTTCTTACTGCAAATCTTGTAATCAACAAAGCTGCTCAGCAAATTACGTTTGGAGCTATTCCAACTAAAACATTGGGAGCTAATAATACTTTTAATCTAACAGCAACAGCAAGTTCAGGGCTTCCTGTAACATATACTTACACTTATGACTCTGCACTTCCGCCTGCAACTGTTACACCAACTGGACAAGTTACTATGACCAGATCAGGAGAAGTATTAATTACAGCACATCAGGCAGGAAACAACAATTACCTTCAAGCAACAGATGTTTCTCAATTATTAGTAATCTTAAACAACAATATTGATGTTAAAAGAATTGTAATCGGAACAACGGTTTACGAAAACCCTCCAAAAACAATAACTAAATTATTGGCTTGTGGCGAAACTAATCCGAATGTATCTATTGTAAATGAGTCAAATGCGACAATTACGCCTTCAGCTAATTTTACAATTCAGACTCCAAAACCAGGAATCTATACTCAAAATGTAAATATCACTTCAGAAGATGGAAGTTTGTCTGCTAATTATACAATTACAGTAGAAAAACCATTTGGATTTTATGACATTGTACAAGTTAAATTTAACAATGTACTAATCGTAAACAATAATCCGCAAACTAATGGAGGTTATGAATTTACTGCTTACCAATGGTTTAAAAACGGGCAGTTAATTGGTACAGGACAATACTACTCAGCTGGAGAAACTATCGGTAATGTATTGGATCCTAGCGCTAGTTACATGGTAAAAATGACTACCAAAGACGGTAAAGTTTTACAAACTTGTTCGGCTCAGATTACTTTAACTCAGACTCTTCAGGCTAAGCTTTATCCAAATCCAATCCAGTCTGGAAAAATAATCACTGTTGAAGCTGATTTCCCATCAGAAGAATTGGAAAAAATGCAAATCAGTCTTTATTCTGTGACGGGTCAATTAGTAAAAACAGTTCAATCTTCATCAGTAAGAACTGAAATACAATTACCACAAACAAGTGATGGTAACATGTACCTTGTTGTACTTGAAACTCCAAATGTGAAAAAATCATTCAAAGTAATTGTGAAATAAAAAAAACCTGCCGGTATTATTTTAGAATAATACCGGCATAATAAAATCTTAAGATGAAAAAATACATAACATCACTCGCTGTTATAGCCACACTCTTAACCGGAAGTTTTAACAGTTATGGACAGGATATCAAGCAAGAATTTTCAATTTCAGCAGGCGGACCATTTTCATTTATGAAATATTCAGGAGGCTATGTTGCCGGAAATGGTTTTAATGCAGGACTTCGTTATTCTTATTATCTAAATGAAGGACTAAGTCTAGGGATTGGAGTCGAATACCAAAGC
The DNA here is from genome assembly GCF_042431625.1 of Flavobacterium procerum. Classification (NCBI taxonomy): domain Bacteria; kingdom Pseudomonadati; phylum Bacteroidota; class Flavobacteriia; order Flavobacteriales; family Flavobacteriaceae; genus Flavobacterium; species Flavobacterium procerum. Next base: position 395,880 of record NZ_JBHLYW010000009.1, read on the forward strand.
TATTCTTCAGATTTTACATCTACAGCTTTAAACGGAAGTTATAATACTGTAGATAGTGAAAACGAAGCATTCCAATTTAGATACAGAACTACCAATTTCAGAGAAGAACAAAATCTGGGTTATATTAATATCCCGCTTAATATTCAATTTGAAACACCGGGAACTTCTAAATTATATGTAGCCGCAGGGGCAAAAATCGGATTTGCAGTAAACGGATGTTATACTACTACAATGCAAAATCTGACTACAAGCGGTTATTACCCGCAATATAATGTAGAATTGTTCTCTCCTGAATTTGCTGGATTCTTTAGTAAAAACAATGTAGATATCGGAAAACAGGATTTGGAAACAGAGATTTCTTATTCTTTTACTTTCGAAACCGGTTTAAAACAGCTTATCGGTAAACACAGTGCTTTTTATATTGGTGCATATCTCGATTACGGTCTAAACAACATTTACGATAAAGGTTCAAACAAACCTGTTGTACAATACAGTCCCGAACTTCCGGTTCAGTTGCAATACAACAGTGCTTTAGATTCTCAGTTTGTACATGATGTAAGACTCGTTTCGTACGGTATAAAGCTACGATTTGCAGTACATTAATTTCGGTACCAAAACAAAACTAAAAAAGCTATTCATTAAACTTGAATAGCTTTTTTTATATGCCTATAATGATAATTAAGAAAGAAAAAAAAAATAAACTACCTAAGTTATTTAAGAAAAATCAAGTCAAAACTTAAATTGTCTTATATAACTTATATGGTTCGAAATTTTGAATCTTTGCGAGAGACAAATTTAATTCACTTTTACATCAATAACTGAAGCTTGCAAACCAGCAGTAGTAGCTTTCAACTGAATATTTTCTTTCTTTCCATTCGACTGAATAATAACAACACATTTTCCATTAAACAATTTACAAGAATTCACTTTAAACGATTCCAAATTGGCTTGATATCCATTATCAACTCCTACTAATTTTCCTCCTCCAGTTACTTCAAAATTAATTAAATCCATGGCATTTGGCACTAAGTTTCCGTCTTTGTCCAACATTGAAACGGTTACGTAAACCAAATCGTAAGTATCGTTTTTAATGGCCGTTTTTTCCGCTTTTAAATCAATTTTAGAAGCTTCTCCTGCTGTGTGGATTTCCTTTTCTAAAACTACTTTTCCGTTCTTTCTGGAAACAGCTTTTAAAGTTCCCGGTTCAAATTTCACTTTCCATGAAATATGCAGATCATCATTTTGTTTTGATTTCTTGCCAAGCGATTTTCCGTTTAAGAATAATTCTACTTCATCAGCATTATTGTAATACGCCCAAATATTAATCTCTTGATCTTTTGTCCAGTTCCAATGCGGTAAAATATGTAGAACCGTTTTTTTCGACCATTCACTTTGGTACATATAATATACATCTTTTGGAAGTCCAGCTAAATCAACAATTCCGAAATACGAACTTCTCGCAGGAAACGGATACGGATCTGGTTCTCCGATATAATCGAAACCTGTCCAGATAAAAGTTCCAGCCATAAAATCCTGACTTTTGATAGTTTTCCAGTTTTCTTCGTGTGTTGCACCCCAATACGACTTCACCTGATCGTAAGCCGAAACTGTCCAATCGGCATTTCCATCAAAAGGAGCTCCGTATTTTGTCGGCCAAGCTTTAATAACATCTGACTGGTCATAATGTCCGCGAGTTTCTAAAGCCGAAACACTTTCTGAAGCCAAGATTTTTTGTCCTTTGAATTTAGTTGGAAAATCTTTATAATCTTCATGTTTGTAATTGAAACCCAAAAGATCCAAAGCTCCAGATTGATAAATAAAGTTTTTCTCTATTACATTTTCGGTCAAAGCCGAAGTTACGGGACGTGTTGTATCTAACGACTTTACAATTTTAGTCAATTCTCTTGTAATCGCAATTCCAGTCGAATCAAATTGTTCTCTGATTTCGTTACCAATACTCCACATCATAACCGATGGATAATTACGGTCTCTTTTGATAAAATCTTCTAAATCTTGTTTATGCCAAGCATCCCAATCTTTGTGGTAATCATTGGTTACTTTTTTCTTTTTCCAAACATCAAAAGCTTCGTCCTGAACAATGAATCCCATTTCGTCGCACAATTGCATCATTTCCAAAGAATGCGGGTTATGAGACATTCTGATTGCGTTAGCTCCCATCTCTTTCATCAATGTTAGTTTTCTTCTAACAGCGTGAATGTTTTCTACCGCTCCCAAAGCGCCGTTATCGTGATGCAAGCAAACTCCGTATATTTTGGTTGGAACACCATTTAATGAAAATCCTTTCTCTGAATCAAAACTGAAATATCTAAACCCAAGTGGTGTCTCATAATTGTCAACCAACTTCGATTTCTCGTAAACTTTGGTAATGACTTTATACAAATAAGGATTTTCAGGACTCCATAATTTAGGCTGTTTTACTTCTAAGTTATGAGTCTTTTTCTCAGATGTTTTAGCTCCAATTTTCTCTGTGGAAGCAAAATTGGCAACTTCAACATTATCTGAATTTACAATCGAAGTAACCAGTTTAAATTCTTTTGAAGAAGCATTGTCATTATCAACAGTAACTTCTAAATGTACTTTTGATTTCTCTGTTGAAACTTCTGGCGTTGTTACAAAAGTTCCCCATTTTCCAACATGCAGTTTTTCACTGGCAACCAATCTCACATTTCTATAAATTCCAGAACCTGTGTACCATCTCGAATTGGGCTGTGCATCGTTATCCACTTTTACGGCAATTACATTTTCTTTTCCGAAGTTCAAATATTGCGATAAATCATATCCAAAAGAAATATAACCATTCGGGCGAATTCCTAATGATTTTCCATTAATGAAAACTTCACTATTCTTAAAAACACCATCAAATTCAATCGAAACTGTTTTGTTTTTCCAATTACTTGGAACAGTAAAAACTTTACGATACCAGGCCTTTCCAGCCGGTAAAAATCCTTGTGCTTGCTTAGTCTTATTATCTTTATCGAAAGCGCCTTCAATACTCCAATCGTGCGCTAATTGAAGCGTTCTCCAGTCAGAAGCGTTGAAATTGACATTTATTGCTTCGGGATAATCTCCTAATTTGAAGTTCCAGTTTTTATTGAAATCCTCGACAATTCTGGCTTGCTTTTGTGCAAAAATTGATACTGAAAACAATAAGACAATTGTAATTTTTTGAAGTATGTTTTTATGTTTAATCATAAATATGTTTTTTATTCTAATCTAAATATCTTTTTGTCATTTCGACCGAAGGGAGAAATCACACTAGAAACTCCGTACAGTTATTTCCAATCTTTGTAGAATCCCGCGTGTGATTTCTCGTTCCTCGAAATGACAAACTGGATGGACAATTGGAACGTAGACGCACTGCAGTGCGTCTCTACAGTAAAAACCTTTGCGTCTTTGCGTCTTCGTGGCAAATAACTAGTTATTGAAACTCAAAATTATCCAACAACAATCCTTTCAAATCATCACCTTCCAATGTAATTTTATAGGTTCCTGCATTAATATATCCTCCTGATGTTGTATTCAAAATCTTCCATTTTTCTGTCGAAGAAGGAAACTCAATCATATCATTTCGCATTAAAATTCCATAGGCATCTTCCATTTTGAATTTCACTTTCATAGGAGTTTCATTTCTGTTCATAAAACGGAAACGCATTAGATAGATTCCTGCAACTCCTGGTTTAACTTCAAACTCAATGCTATTGTTTGTCTTTTTTGTAAACTCGATATAATCAGCTTTTTTGAAATTTCCTTTTTCGATTCCGTCTCCAGTTGTTTTTGTCTTTTCGGCTTCGATGATTACGACAGGTCTCGAATCGTCTTTTTCGCCCATATCATAAGTTGGAACGACAGCAATTGTAGAAATTGTTTCAGAATTATCAAAAAGAACTTTCTCGTCTTTCTTTACTTTTTTAATAAAAATATCAAATAAAATCCCGTTGCTGTTCTTCGCTTTTTCTTCTATTTTTTTATAATCCGAAAGCCAATTTAATACTTTGATTTTACTGTCAACAAAAACATAAACAGTCGATTCTTCTTTAGCTGTAAACGAACCTTTGTTTTTAGAATTACTTGAAAACTGTAAATAATCTGCTCCAAAAATTTCCGAAGGCAATTCGGTAAAAACAACATCAGAATCTGAATATTGTTTTGAATTAATATCCAGCCATGAAGCTACTTTGTTGGTTTTATCATAAGAATCTAAAACCAGATTTTGAATGTTTTTTGAAGATTCGGCTGCTGGTCTTGCATGAATATCTTTTGTCGCAATCGCAATCGCAGAAATAATCGCTTGCGAAGCTTTTACATTCGGGAACAAAATCACAATTTTTCCGTTTGTGCTTTTTACTTTGAATGTTTTCTTCAAAGCATTATCATGGCCAGCTTCTGCCCAAATATCAAAATCTTTTAAAACTACATTTTCATTGATAGCAACATCAAACAAACGCCAGCCTTTGCAGTCTAAGCCTCCGCCAGTTCCATACCAAGGTTCTGTAAAATACAATTCTACCAAATATTCTCCGTTTGGTGCAGGAAATTCATAGCGTAATTTGTCAGCACCATATCTAAAACTTTGAAATAACTCCGGATCTTTTGTCCCGTTTATTGGGTCGAAAGTTTTTCTTTGGCTGGCGAAAAAATCAGGGAGTTTTTCAAAATTATCAGTCCATGAAAGTGAACCCCAAGTGTTTTTTCCGTTTTTGTGTGTATCAGTTAACCAAGTATTTCCCGCTGAATCTGTCAATTCAGAACCTCCGCAATTAACTCTGTAAATGTAATTGTAACCACTTTTAGCTTTTGTAATATCGGTTTTTTCTGTAGTTAAAGCATCGAAATTTGGTGCATTCGGAAGATTATTTAAAACAATATAATCTTTCGCAACCGCTTTTCCGTTTACATAACCAACTGCAAACAAAACATTATATTGAATATTGACATTATTAAACTGAAAATGCTGTCCGATTCCTGGATTTTTTAATTTTCCTAAAGAAGATTTATTGACGTCATTAAACAATTCTACTTCGTCGCAATTCGAATAAATATCGATTCCGTTTTTGATTCCTGGCTTTTCCCAACGGCTTGGCCAAGTATGCGAAACGATATAAACCATCGGATTGGCTTTGTTCGAAACATAATTTGCTCGATACATATAAAACGCATCCAAAGGTTCGCCCCAAATCGTAAAAAGACCTTTGTAGTTTACTGGACCAACTTTGTCAATATCTCTAAAACCTTCTCCGTTTTGCACGCGTCCTGGATTTTCATGCGAAGCAAAAAGCCAGTTAAACTGTCCCGCAATTTTATCTTTAACCGATTCGGCTTCTCTAACTTTAATTTCCATTAATTGAGAAAAACGATTTTCGCTTAAAGTCCCTTTTTGGTCAAACTCGCCCTCGGTATGTAAATCGGTAGAACGCCATGCGCCGTATTCTCCGTTTAATAACTGAGTAGTCATCTCCAGATGGTATTTTAGCGGATCTCCGCCATACGTTCCTGACCAGTTCTGAACGACATTCCAATCTGTTCCTTCTCCGCCGTTGCAAGTCGTTACAATTCTTTGCGAAGCTGATAACGGATCCATTTCACGAATAATCTGCGTGCATTCTTCAGCAAATTCTTTTGGAATCGTGCTTTCATTCTGCAATCCCCACATTACAACTGATGGACTGTTTCTGCGTTCTTTAATCCATTCTCGTAATAATGTTTTAAAGTTTTCTTTGAATTCTGGCGTATCGTACCAAATATGTGCCGAAAACTGACTCCAAAACAGAATTCCGTTTTCGTCCAATTCTTTTTGATATAATAAATTATGAGGCTGATGTGCTTCTCTAAACGCATTAAATCCGCCTGCTTTGATTTGTTCGATTCTGGAATGAATCATTTCGTCTGAAAACGAATGGCTTTTTCCAATCAAATGTTCGTATTCGCAGACTCCATTTATAAAAACAGGTTCATCATTGATAAAAAAACGATTGTCTTTTCCATCACGACTAACTGGCCAGCTTACCCAACGAATTCCGTAAGACGTTGTCAACTGATCAATTATTTTTCCATTTTCGTAAACTGAAGTAACCAATTTATACAAATTCGGATTCGATGGTGACCATAATTTTGGATTTATAATCTCAGGAAGCGTCTGTGCTATTTCTTTAGTTTCTCCAGAATTAATTTTGTTGTCGGTTTTTGTAATGACAACTTTCTTTCCTGAAGCATCAAAAAGAACATTTTCGATTGTCAAATTTCGCGGTGAGGTCGCGTAATTCTTGATTTCAGTTGTACTATGAAGAATCGCTTTTTGTTTAGAAACCGATTTATCATTCCAGATATGAACACCAAAAGGCTGAATTCTCACATCATTTGTAACAACTAAAGTAACGGGTCTGAAAATCCCCATTGGCTGAGAACCTTCTGAAAATCCCCATTCGCCAGAACAGCCTCCGCAAACCCAAGGCAAATCGGCAATAAAAGAAGGATGCGAAGCTTTTACTAAAATTTGATTTTCTTTTTCTAAAGAAACTGCTTTGGTAATATCAAGCGTAAAAGTGGTACGACCACCTTTGTGTTCGCCCACTTTTTTGCCGTTTACCCAAACAGTCGCGTAAGAACTAACGCCTTCAAAAAACAAGAAAAGCTTTTTCCCTACGTTAGTTTTGTCGAGTTTTAATGTTTTTTTGTACCAAGCGGTACCGTGTAAATTTCCATGTTTTGTTCTTCTAAAACCATAATACTGATCCCAATTGTGAGGCACACTTACCTTTTGCCAATTGGAATCAGTTTTTGGATTTTCTACAAAATCTTCTTCTTTCAGCGGAAGATTATCCAAGATTACGGTCTCCCAAGATGAATTCAGCGAAATTTCTTTACGAACTGAACCTTTGCTCTGACTCCAAACAAAGCAAAGACTTGAAAAAAAACAAAAAATAAAAAAAACTATTCTATTCATATTTTCTAAACCATATAAGTGATTATAAGGTTGTTTAAGTTTTTATTTTACGCATTCTTGTCATTTCGACCGAAGGGAGAAATCACACGCGGAACTCGACAAAGATTGGCGAATTTCTGAACGGAATTTCTAGTGTGATTTCTCCCTTCGGTCGAAATGACAAGATTGTGTTTATACTTTTAGCAAACCTGACGGGTTTTGAAAACCCGTCAGGTTTAACTTTGCTTACATTCGCGTGATGGATTGAGGCGGTATCTCCCGATTTAGAAAAACAAGGCTTTTTAGCCGTAGTTTTTGTTAATCGGAAATATAGCCGAAAGCCCGACCCGGAGGGGCACGCCCACACGAGCGATAGCGAACTGACGCAGTAAATTATTAATAAAACAACCAGTCAATAGCTGCTTTTTCTCCTGCATCAATATATCCCACATCACGTGGTGTTATGGTTTGATCTGCATCGATAAAACCTAAAATCAATACTTTTCCTTTTCCTAAATCTAATTTATTCTCGCCCGGCTGGAAAGTATAGGTATGAATGTTTACACGTGGTAAATCCTTTAAATTCATGGCGCTTGCCAGAATTACTTCGGCCTGACCGTGCGCATTTCCTGCTGCATCTGTTTCTAAACTTGGCGGCAATAAAAATCTTTTTTGGTCGGAATTGAAATAACCGACCACTAATTTAACTGCTTTTGTGTTTCTAAACTTCAAATGGGTTCCTTTTTCGTTTTGGTCGTTTTCTGCGAAAGTAAATCCTTTCAGGTTTTGAAGCTCTGGAGCGATTTTAGTTAATTCAGAAATGTCTGTTCCGTACACTTTTGTTCCTGTTTTTACTAGATAGGTACCCGGTTTTTCGTCGATAAAAGTTACTTCGGAGGTTTTCCAAGGTTTTCCTTCTTTGGTTTCGATTTTGCCGTCTTTTGAGGCTTTTAGCTTTTCTAAATTTCTTTTGAAATTAGCTAATTCACGTTCGTAATGCGGTAACAATTCAGCCCAAGTTTTATTGTTTCCGTCGTCGCCTCCAATCGGAATTCGGCGTTGCGCGGTCTGCATACTGTTCGCATAATAATAGGTATCTTTTGTCAGGTTTACCAATAATTCATAATGCTCGATGCTTTTCTCCAAATGTGGCATCGCTTTGTCTAAATCCGAAATGTCGTTTGAATAACTGTATCTTAAAACCAACAGGGCTGCTTTTACTTTTTCTGAGAAGAAATCGGCGAAAGCCTTATAGGCATGCATGTCATTTTTAAGGCGTGCAAATTCTTCTTTGTCTTTGGTTATGCTGGCTTCGGCTTTGTCAATGGCTTCAACGGCCAGTCTTCCGTGTTCTGTGATTTCGGCAATAATCTGTGTTGGCAATTCGCCTGAATGCGGTTCTTTGTTCCATTCTTTTTTGGCATATTCTAAAAGCAATTCGCCTGCTGGCCCGCAAGATTCGTGGAATCCAGGATAAACGCGCCATTTTGACGGATTTACCAATTGACTTTCGAACATTCCTAATAATAAGGTCTGACGGTTTCCTTCTGTAATTCCGAAACGTCTTAATGTTTTTGGGGCAATTTCTCCTGTTTCTTCGTAGGCTTTTAAGATTTTGTTGGCTGCTTCCTGATTGGTTCCGTATTTCGAAGCCAAATCTTTATCCCAAAATTGAACTTCTTCGTTACGGTCTCTTTTGCTGTCCCAAGCATATCTTGCCCAGGCTTTGTACCAAATCCAATCGCGGTCCATTTCTAATAAACGCTCGCCAGTTTTGGTTTTATCGGCTGAATACGGCCAATCCCAATAAGAAGCCTGAGGATATAAATGCAGTGCATTGGCACCGTGAACGCTGTGCATGGCTTTTACGGTTTTTTGGATAAAATCGGGCGAACCGTATCTGAAAGGTTCTAAGTTGGCCAAAATATGGACGTTTTCAATATGAATTGATTTAAGAGCACTCAGCTGTTTATGCGTTTCTCCCCAAGGACCGCCCGGCGTGTAAGTCGTCAGCGATTCTCCTGTATATTTGCTTTCTGTATAAAGGTTTTTGTATAACGGAAGTGATTTTTCCATTACCAAAGGCCCGTCTGTATCGTGAGAACGAAGGATAATCGGTGGTTCTTCTGTTTTTCCTAATGCCTGCAAACCATCGCGAACGCCCGGAATAATCGTTTTGGTAAACCATTCGACATCGTCATCAACGGTATTGATTGCTTCTCCCAAACAAACCATTAAGCCAACATTTGGGTATTTTTCGATAAAAGCAGCAATAGATTTTCTGGTATAATCTGAAAGCAGTGGCGTAATTGGACGTGAACGGTCCTGCGTTTTTATGTTGAAATGTTCTGCAAATGGTTTGGAAACAATAATGTTATAAAACATCTGAATGACCCAGATTCCACGTTTGTTGGCTTCAACGGTCAGGAATTTATAGATTTCTTCGTTCTTTTTGAAATCTTCATCGCTGACTTCTACCGCAAACGGATAGTCTTTTAATTTCACTAAAGATGCAAAAGGATGTCCGTTCCATAAATACAGGGAATTCATTCTGTTTTCAACCAGCATATCCAAATACTTTACCCATAGTTTTTTATCGTAAAACCAAGGAAAAGTTTCGGGCGTATAAGGATATTCGTAAACGTCACGTCCAGGAAGATAAACGGGTTTCTGCATTCCGATGCAGGCGCCTCTCAAGACCATTTCGGGGCTGTCGTCAATATTGATTTCTGACGGAAGTTTTCCTGAGTTTTTAATTTGGTCTGTTAGTTCTAATGCTCCGTATAATGCTCCAGAAGCATCTGTTCCTTCAATGTAAATGATATTTTTTTGAGTGCGGATTTGGAAGCCTTCTTTTTTAGTCAGTTTGCTATCGTCGATTTTGGCGCTTTTTGCATTTTGTTTCCAAAAATCGGTTCCTTTTTCGCCAATGACAATTAGCTGGTCTTTTGAGTTTTTGAATTTATTGACAGAAGTTACTTTGAAACCTTTTGATGAAAGTGTTTCTGATAGTTTTTCGGCTCCGAATTGTGCTCGCGGAGAACTTGCATCACTTACAATTGTGATATTCTGTGCTGTCGCGAAAGTGACGAAGAAACCTAAAAAGAGTAATTGTAAATATTTCATTGTATCGTTGTTTTTTGACCACAAATTGCGCAAATTTTCGCAAATTATAGTCGTGATTAATCTGCTGAATCTGTAAAATCTGCGTGCTGATTTTTTTTTCACGCAGATTAGGCAGATTAGGCAGATTTTTTATTTTAATTCTGAAAAATGCGTTTTAAATAGGCTACGTTAGCACCATAATTGGCTTTTACATTATGAACTTGTGTTACATCACGAGAACGTTCTACAATCAGCCATCCACTCCATTTCATTTCATCCAAAGTCTGTTTTATTTTCGGCATGTCGATTGCTTTGTCATTTTCTAACCAGAACTGATCGGTGTTTGAAGCGTGAATTTGCGCTAAATATTTTTTTCCTAAGATTTTCAATTCTGATGAAATATCTCTGCCATTATCAACCGCATTGGCAAAATTAAATGAACTTTTAATGTATTTTGAACCGACTTCATCTAAAAGTTTTTTCTCTTCTGTAGCACTCAACGAAGTTTCGATTGCGATAACGCCACCTATTTTACCCACTTCTTTTCCTGCCCATCGCAGTCTTTTAATCACTTCTGGACGCAATTCTGGATTTTTAACCAAGTCTGTTTGTGTTCCTAATGGAAGATACGCCACTTTTACGTTCATGTTTTTCATGGCTTGAATACAATCTGCAATCATGGGTGTAATTTCTCTTGTGGCAAAAGATTGTGCATAAAATCCAGACATCGCAATCGAACTGATTCCAACGCCAGTTTCTTTCGATTTATCTAAGAATTTTTGTCTTTCTACAGGATCACCTAGTTTGCTGTCAAAAGTCGGACGGTTTCCTAAACCTCCCATGTCTAGCTCAATTCCGTCAGCTTTTATTTCACTTGCTAAAGCAAAAGAACCTAATTTTTGTCTTTTTAAAATCATCCAATCACAAACCGCAACTTTATATTTTTGTTTTTTGGAAGACTGAGCCGTTGCACAGCTGTTAAATGTTGTTGACATCACAACAAGCAATGCAATTAATAGATGTTTTTTAGATTTCATTCTTATATTTTTTTCTGCCACAGATTAAAGGATTATTTGGATTAAAAATCTGCTCGATCTGCTCAATCTGCGGGAAAATTTTATTCTCGCAGATTGAGCAGATTTTAGAGATTAACTAGAATAAAAAATCATTTTAATCCTTTTAATCTGTGGCTTTATATTTTTTTATTCTTCTTCAGCTTTTACTGCTGTAACCACTTTTCCTTCTTCGCCTGGCCAGATTCCGTTTTTGATTGGAAGCGCCACCAATTTACTTGGATCTATTTTCACATATTTCAGTTTTTCTCTTCTCCAAGTATATACAATATGAACCATTCCGTCTGAACTTTGAATCATCGATGGATAAGAATATTGACTGATTTTTGAATCTTCTAAAACCAAAGCGGCATTCCAATTGATTCCGTCTTTAGAAACCGAAACATTTAAAGGTGTTCTTGGCCCTTTTGCTTCTTTTCCTGGAGGAAGTACATGATTGTAAACCAATAAATGTCTTCCGTCTTTAAGTGTTACGGCATCAGTTCCTGAGTTGTTATTTGGAAGTCCGATTAACTCAACAGCTGACCAAGTTTTTCCGTTATCTTTAGAGAAGGTGCTGAAAATTGCTCTGTTTCTCGTTCTTCCAATCGCCTGAATACTTCCGTCTTTATGAAATAAAATACTTGGCTGAATCGCATTGATTTTTTGTTTTCCTCTAGGAAGTGTATCTCCCATAACCCAAGTTTTCCCGAAATCTGGAGTAGATTCCATACGAAGTCTCCAGCCGTCGCCTTCAATACTTGACGGACATAATAAAGTTCCGTTGCTTAATAAAACTGGTTTGTTTTTGATTGGACCTAAGAAACCGTCTGGCATTTTTTGAGCTTCAGACCAGGTTTTTCCGCCGTCAGATGAAGTTCTGATTACGCCCCACCATTCCGATGGTTTTGGGCCTATTTTGTAGAATAACATTAAATCGCCACCTGGGATTTGATATAAAACCGGATTCCAAGTTGGTAATCTCGGTCCTTCTTTCATAACACCGTCAGCAACTTTTACGCCTTCGTTCCAAGTGTCACTTCCTTTTGGTTTAATAGCTACGTAGATACAAACATCAGGATTTCTTTCGTGAGTTCCTCCAAACCAAGAAGCAACTAAATCACCATTTGTAGCTTCGACAATTGTAATCGCATGACAAGACGGATAAGGCGCTTTATCGTAAACAAACTGATCTACTAAAATTCCTTCTTTCCAAGTCTTTTTCTCTAAAGCCGATTTACAACTTCCTAAAAGTAAAAGTCCAAACAAAACAAATGCTAATTTTGATATCTTCATTCTTAATAAATTATGAATTATTTTTTTTGACTATAAATACATACCCTACATTTTTTTAGGTAAAAATATTTAATAAGTGTAAAAATAACACCAAAAAATTAACAATGTATCCTGTACTGTCCCGAATTATTAAAAATGCAACTTATTTAACGTTTATCGCATAATTCCCTGACGAAAGTGTAACCTTTATTTGATTTTCCTCTGTTGAATGAGAGTATGAAGCCTTATCTAACTTTTGTTTATTGATTGAAACAACTGAAACATCACTTGCAGGAAGATAAACAACAGCAGAACTATTTGCTGGAATAGTAATATTCCAAACCAAAGCTTTTTTATCCTTTTTCCAGTCACTTTTAATAGTTCCGTAAACCGATTCGTAAGAAGCATTTACATAAGTCAATCCTGCATTGAAGTCAGGTTTCATAATAATTTGTTTAAAACCGGGAGTTTCAGGATTGCTTTTGATTCCTGCCATATTTTCATAATACCAAATCAGCAAATCGCCTAAAAGCATGACATGGTTCTGCGAATTCATTGCTGGGTCGGCAGTATTTCCGTTCCAAAGTTCCCAAATGGTTGTTGCGCCATTTTCGACCATATAACCCCAGCTTGGATAGGTTTTGTTTGAGGCCAATTTGAAAGCCAAATCGCCACGCCCAAGATTGGTTAACGTTCGCATTAAAAACTGTGTTCCAATAACGCCTGTGCTTACGTGACCGTTTTTAGTCACTTCCACTTCATGTACCAGATTTTCAAATACTTTTTGCTGTAATTCTTCCTGAACCATTCCGAAAGTTAAAGGCAGTAAATTAGCTGTTACCGTATTGTTGGCGTAACTGTTTTTTGATGCATTAAAATATTTAGTATTGAATGCTTTTTTGATTCTTGAAGCTAATTCATCATAGTGTTTAATGTCTTTTTCGGCATTCGCGATTACAGCAAATTTCTTCATGATATTCAAAAGCTGATAATAAAAAGCACTCGAAATCAATTCTCCGTCAGTCAAACGAGCTGGGTCTTTGGAACGAATTAATTCTAATGATTCTGGTGGAACACACCAATCACCGTATTTGTCTTTGGTCATAATATCATCAACCAAATAGTTTTCTTCCATATAATCCATCCATTTTTTCATCGACGGATATTGTTTCTCCACTACTTTTTTATCTCCAAACTGCTGATACAGCATATCTGCAACCGTAATGTAAGTTCCTGGCCAAGTCACATTATCGCCGTAATAACGCCAAAAAGCTGGTGCTACATCTGGAATTCCGCCATCAATAGTTTGCGAGTTTTTAATATCATCTAACCATTTTGCGTACAAAGTTTGATTGTCGAATAAAAAGCTTTCTCCGTAAGCTCCAGTAGTTCTGTCTCCCAACCAAGGCTGGCGCTCGTTTCTTTGCGGACAATCAATCGGCATTCCTTTATAATTACCGCTGATTCCCCACCAGGCATTCTTAAAAATCTGATTCATAATTGGGTTCGAAGAATCGAAAGTTCCCGTAGTCTGAATATCATCATAAACCACTTTTCCAACAAAATTTTCTAAAGCTGGCTTGGTTTTAAATCCAGAAATCTCTACAAATCGAAATCCGTGATAAACAAAACGTGGCTCCCAAACTTCTTCGCCCTCGCCTTTCAATGTATAAACATCAGTCGTTTTCGCATCACGGAGATTCGCAATGTATAAAGAACCATCTGATTGTAATGATTCGGCAAACTTCATCGTGATTTTATCGCCTGCATTTCCTTTCACTTTCAGTTGAAGCCAGCCCACCATATTTTGTCCCATATCCAAGATATAAGTTCCTTTTGATGTTTGTTTGATTGAAATTGGTTTTACTTCACGTTTTACCTTCATATTCGCCGACATCTGTCCTTCATAGAATCCACCTGGTTCCTGAACGTATCTGGCGTTTATCCAGTTTTTATCATCAAAATTGGTCGTACTCCAGCCCTTCATTTCCTTGCGGGCATCGTATTCTTCGCCGTCGTATTCATTGTTAGCCAAAATCGGGCCGTCGGTTGTTAGTTTCCATGTATCGTCAGTTCTGATAACATCTTTACTCCCATCGGTATATTCTACAAATAATTGAAGAGCCATTTTCGGCAAACCAAATGACTTGATTTTATACGGTTTGTAATCCTGACGCATGGCAAAAAAACGTCCGTTTCCTAAAATCGTTCCCAGCATATTTTTTCCTTCTTTCAATTGCGAAGTCACATCAAAAACATTGTATTTTATATTTTTGGTATAGTCCGTAGGAACGGGTGCCAAAACCTGGTCACCAATTTTATTTCCATTAATGTACAACTCGTACAAGCCCATTCCCATGATATACACTTTGGCAGATTTGACTTGTTTTTTCAGGTTGATTTCTTTTCGCAGATAACGTGCCGATAATCTCGAATACTGCGAAACGCTGTCATCTTTCGACAATTTTTCATAGCCAATCCAACGCGTAGATTTCCAGTCGGCATAAGTTAAAATCCCAATGCTAAAATGTGCGGTTTCTGTAGATTTCACTTCGCCTTTATTCGTGAAAACCGTTACTTTCCAGTAAATATCTTGTCTGTCTTTTAGCTTTTTTCCGTTGTAAATTACATTAACCGATTCGTTGCTCTGCACTTTTCCGCTGTCCCATAAATCGGCGTTTCCAGCGTTTAGTTTTTCTAAAGAGGAAGATGCCAAAATTTGATAATGAGTTTGTTTTACATCATTTATTTCTGCTTTAATTTTCCAGCTTAATCTTGGCTGTAAAACATCAATTCCTTCCGGATTGGTCAGCATTTCGCATTTTAAATCACTCACAATTATTTTGTTTTGGGCTTTCGCCGAAATTGTGAAAAGCGAGATGATTAATGTAAGATGTAAAAAAAACTTTTTCATAATTTTATTTTAAGTCCCAGAGGGACGATATATTTATAGATATTATAATGGTAATTTCATTAAGCCCCAGCGGGGCGACATAATTTTCTATAGGTATCGCTCCGCTGGAGCTTTTTATCATTTGGGTGTGTATTTTGCTATAAATATTATGCTTCTCCGAAGCATCCAAAAACTTTACTTACGATAACTTCATGCTTCCAACGGATTAAAATCCGTTGCTACAATATGATTCATTCCTCTTGAATTTCGCAGCGCCTAAAAGTTCCATCGGAACGGCTAATATTGTAGGGATGGATTTCAATCCGTCCTCAGTATAAATCCGTATTAATCTGCCTCATCCGTGTCCCATTTTCACTCCGAAATCACTCGTTCCAATCTCTCAGAAACTGCAATTTCTTTTCCGTTTTTAAAAACCCTAAAACCTTTTCCTTTTTTATATTTTTCTCCTGTTTTATCCCAAAGAATCGTAATAATATTATCATGATACAAAACATTATCCAGACAAAACCAATCCCATTTTTCTTGCGGAATCAACGGATTTACTTCAATCTTTTCATCAGCACGCGGACGTAAACCAACCAAACCTGTAATCACTAAATCATTAAATGTCGAGTGATTATAATAACGGCTTCTTTCTCTGTCGCCCATTAACCAATATCCTGTTGTTTCATCCAAATATTCTCCCAAATAAGGTCTTCCTCTGTAATATTGCGACTGAACATACAATTCCATCTGTTTGAAATAATCAGGTTTTGCTACAAAATTCTGACTGTAATTATTCAAAACATTCGCCAAAGCCGTTAACGTCTGCGAACTTGCAAAAGGCCAGATTGCACCGTCCCATTCGCAGGTTCCTGTTCCATGTGTTCTAAATCTCGGACTTCTTCTTTCAGCCGTTGTCAAACCAAATGGAGCCGAAAATCCTTTTTCATCCTTAATCTGTTCCCAGGCTTTTTCAAAGTCTTTATTTTGTTCTGGAAGATTAAAATACCACGGAATAAAACCGATGGCTTCTCTAACTTGTGCTAGAGTATCTTTTTCGGTCAAAGTCTCAAAGAATTCACTTTTTGGATTCCACAATTTCGTTTGTATTGATTGTTGTAGAACAGAAGCTAAAGCTTTATATACTGTTTCCGTAACCTTATCGCCTTTCATTTCAGCCATTTTAGAAATCGCTACAGCATTTCCATACATATAACTGTTAATCGTTGGTCTTGCATTTTGCACTTTTCGCCCGCCGCTTAAGGATTCTTCCATTCCGTCTTTTACGTCATGTTGCCAAAACAATCCATCTTTACGCTGACGTTCTTTTACCCAAACAGCATAATCGGTAAGCATGTCTGGATACAAATCCAATAAGAACTTTTCATCCTTATTTACCAAATAACGATTGTACAAAGCATCGGCTGTCCAACTGCTGAATTTATACAATTTGTTCATCGGTTTTCCGTCATTTCCTCGATACCAAAGTTTTACATCCTGCTCAATGTATTTAGAATCATGAACCCATCTGAATTCGTTGATATGATGCCCCAAAGCACAACTAATCATATTATATTTATCGGCATACGAACGATCAACTAAAAATTCTGTGATCGCAAACCCTTGTGATGTATTTTTTATATGTTTACGAACGCTCCACCATCTGAAATAATAAATCTCCTCAAAATTCTGCTGTGGACATTCAAACAACGGAATATTCTTTTCCATCCAAGTCCACGCACTGTCATTCGGAATCGCAAATTTTAAATTCTCGTCTTCCATAGTGTTGAAATAATCAACATAATGTTTGAAGTTTTTTTCTTTTAAAATAATCGATTTTCCTTTTTGAGAATGTCCCGCACTTGATTTGCAACCGCTGTTTATACAAGCAATTACTATTGAAAGTATTATTATTTTATGTTTGAAATTTGTCAACATTTAAAATTCAATCTTTTTAAAGTTAAACCATATAAGTAATATAAGTTCAATTAAGTTTTACTTTATATTTTCTTATAGTACTTATATGGTTTTAAAATATTTTTTAATTCCCCGAAAAAGTATACGTCTGCCCCGCTTTCATATTCACATCATAAATAGTATAATTTGGCAATTGTACTTTAGGCAATTTTGCTTCTTTAGAAATAATTGATTTCTTCACTTCCACATCGTAAAACAACGGATTCGGATTCTTTCCTTTTGCTTTTTTAAGTGAAGAACCTTTTAAAGTATTTTCCACTTTCAATCGGCAGTTTCCTCCAATTTTCGAATAGATTTTCAACTCCGAAACTTTATTGTTTTTCCAAGTCATGTCGATTACGAAACCGCCTCTTGCAACCAAACCTTTTATGCTTCCGTCTTTCCAAACCGTTGGCAAAGCTGGGAGTAAATAAATCGCATCTTCCTGACTCTGCATCAGCATTTCAGCAAAACCGGCTGTACATCCAAAGTTACCATCAATTTGAAACGGCTGATGCGCATCTAACATATTCGGATACGTTCCTCCGCCTTTTCTTTGATCTGCTGTTACCAAATGCAATTGATCTTGAATTAATTTGTAAGCGTGATTTCCATCTAATAATCTCGCCCATAAATTCACTTTCCATCCCATTGACCAACCTGTAGATTCGTCTGTTCTGTAAATCAAGGATTGTTTTGCTGCTTCAAATAACTCTGGTGTTTTTATTGGAGAAATCTGATTACTTGGATACAAGCCATATAAATGCGAAACGTGTCTGTGATTGTCCTTTGGATTGTCCCAATCTTCCTGCCATTCCTGCAGCTGATTGTGTTTTCCCACTTTCATTGGAGGCATTTTTGCCAAAGCATCGCTTACTTTTTTCACATAAACTGCGTCTGGCGAAACCAAAGCCGAAGCTTCCATAACATGGGTAAACAAATCAAAAACCAATTGATTGTCCATTGTCGTTCCCGATGCAATTGTCGCTTTTCCTGTTCCGCCTGCGTGTGTATTTTCAGGCGAACTTGACGGCACCACTACCAAATATTTGGTGTTTGGGTCTATAACCATAAAATCCAAAAAGAAATCGGCTGCGCCTTTCATAATTGGGTAAATTTCTGCTAAATATTTTTTATCTCCTGTATATAGATATCTTTCCCACAAATCCTGACAAACCCACGCACCACCAGTCGGCCACATTCCCGAAGCAGCTGAATCTACCGGAGCAGTTACACGCCAAATATCGGTGTTGTGGTGTAAAACCCAACCGCTGGCATTGTACATTGTTTTTGCCGTTTCTGCGCCTGTCACTGCTAATTCTTTTGCCATTTGTACAAAAGGTTCGTGCATTTCCTGCAGATTGGTTACTTGTGCCGGCCAATAGTTCATTTCGGCATTAATGTTTGTGGTGTATTTGCTGTCCCAAGGCGGTGTTACCATATCGTTCCAAATTCCTTGTAGATTGGCTGGCTGACCGCCCGGCTGGGAACTCGAAATTAAAAGATAACGTCCAAACTGGAAATACAAACTCGCCAATTGCGGATCAAACTGTTTCGAGAAATCTCTGATTCTTTCGTTTGTTGGCCTTTTAACCAAATCATTTGAACCTAAATTTAAAGATACTCTGTTGAAGAATTTTTGGTAATAGTCAACATGCGCTTTCTTTATGGTTTCAAAATCTTTTGCTTCGGCTTTCGCTAAATAGTCTTTGCTTTTTGCAATTTCATCACCAGAAATGTCCTGATAGTTTTTGAAATTGGTTGCAATCGAAATGTATAATGTCACTTCATCGGCTTTGCTGATGCTTAAAACACCGTTGCTGGCATCGATTTGGCCACCTTTATTTTTTGCCGTAAGCCTTCCTTGAAACTTTACTTTTCCTTTTACACCTTCAAAGTTAGTTCCAACTCCCGAAAGTATAATCTGGTTTCCTTCTGTCGAAGCGACTGTTTTATCAATCGGACTGTTCATGAAAACGTTACAAGTAATCTGTCCCGGCTGACTCGCACTAAGTTTTACTACAATAACCTGATCTGAAAATGCGGTTAGAATTTCTCTTGTAAATTCAACACCGTTTACTTTGTATTTTACTTTCGCCGTAGCATTGCTGATGTCTAAATCGCGATAATAATCGGTATATTTTTGATGTCCTGCAAATGATATATAAACGCTTCCAAAAGTCTGATATGGCATTCCGTCATTGGTCTGCGACATAATATCCTGCGTAGCCAAATCTTGTGCTTCATCAAATTTTCCGTCAAAAATTAACTGACGAACAATTGGCAATGCTTTTATCGATTTAGTATGTGAATTGCTGTTTGGTGAACCTGCCCAAATCGTTTCTTCGTTCAATTGCAAACGTTCTACTGCCGGATCACCAAAGACCATGGCACCTAAACGTCCGTTGCCTAATGGCAAGGCTTCGTTCCAGATTGAGGCTGGTTTATCGTACCATAATTTTAAGTCGCTTTGAGCTGTTGCTGTTAAGGAAAAAATTCCAAAACAGATTGCCGTTATTTTGATTTTTAACTTCATAGTATATTTTTTTTTCGCCACAAATTCACGAATTGGCTCTAATCAATCTTTATGCTTTATTTCTCAAATTTATTTTGCCACAGATTTACATGATTAAAAAGGATTTTTATCTCCATAATCTGCTAAATCTGCGGGAAAAAATTACTCTCGCAGATTTAGCAGATTCAGCGGATTTCTAATCTGTGAAAATCCTTTTAATATGTGGCAGAAAAAAATAATTCGTGCCAATTCGTGAAATTCGTGGCTATCTCTTTTATTTCTTAACCTCGTAAACTTTCAGATTTTTTTCTCCGAACATTTCGTATAATTTATTGATGTCTTTAAGTGCATTTGCTGGCAGTTTTTCGCCTTTATCTCCAAAAACAAGCAACTTTTCTTTTGGTTCAATCACACAAGTCGATTCGTCGATTTCGCCTTTATCGTTCTTCACTTTACTCAAATCTAAATTTAAATATTTCGCCATAAACGGATACAAAGCCATGCGTTTTGAGATTCCGAAATCATGTCCTTCTTTGGCAAAATGCGCATTTTCTACTAGATCTTTCTTTCCGTACAATTCATAAGTTCTTTGAACAAAAGGAAATTCCAGTTCAGGAACCGCCAATGTCCAGTCTTTTCCGTCAGAAACAATCAATTGTGGTTTTGGCGCCATCATAGCTGAGATTTCGGCATTATTAGTTCCGTTTCCACATAAATGGATTCCACGACCGCTTTCACATGGGCAACCACCTGAAAAGTGAGAGGAAACCATTACAACCGGAGCTGAAACTTTAACTCTGTCATCAATCGCTGATAAAAACATCGTGTGTGATCCTCCGCCAGAACCACCTGTAACGCCAACTCTTGACATATCAGCATTTTTTACTGTTGACAGATAATCTAATAAACGAATTCCTGTTAGCAACTGAACAGTAGATGCAATGCTGTTTCTGTGCGTTTCTTCTGGAAACTGCAATAACGATTCTCCCCACGCAAATAAATCGTAACCTACTACAATTGCGCCCATTTTCGCCATCATGGCACAACGGTACTGCTCATCTTTTCTGTATCTTCCGTCACCAAAATGTCCGTCAGGAGTTAGAATAACAGCTGCTTTTTTATTTAGCGGGTACGGTTTGTAAATCGAACCCGTCGCGTAAACACCTGGCAAAATTTCTAAAGCAATATTCTCTACACTGTAATCTTTGTAGGTTCTCTTTGGAGTTAAAAGTGGTTTAGATTTTGGCATTGGGGGAGCCTTTTCTAATCCAAATGACGTTATCATACAAGCTTTTAACTCCGTTTTACGTTTTTCCCATTCTTCTTTGGTCGAATAAAGGCTTTCTAAGTAAAACAAGCGTTCTTTTCCTTTATCGACCGAAACTTTATGGTTTTCATACTTGCGTATGATGTAGGTTCCATCGGGTTGCTTAAAATACATCAATTCAAACGGTGCTAAAATATTGGTCAGAGAAAGTGGCAGATTTCCCGGTTCAATTCTCCAATCGGCATAGTCTAGTTCTTTTCCTTTTAATAAACCTCTGTCATCGTTGATGGTTACGTTAAAAATAGTTTCGATTTTTTTCAATGTTTCTGATACTGGTTTTCTAAAATTAGTATCAGAAGTACTTTGCGCATTGGCAAATGTCAAAGCTAAAATGGAAACTAAGAAGATGTATTTTATTTTTTTCATTTTGATATTGTTGTGTATTGGAACGCCGATGACACGGATTCGCGTTCCATTATATTGTGCATTCTATTGTATAAATTCCTGATCCTAATTCCAAAACACGCTTTTGTACTTTTTCATCAAAACCTGCTCTAACTCTTTTACCATCCATTTTTATTTCTGAATTTTTAGCAACCGGTAATTTTACTGTTGCTGTTGTATTCACTGGAATTTGAACGGTCAAAATAAACTTGCCGTCTTTCTTCCCCCAAGAAGAAGCAATTTTTCCGTAAACCGATTGATAATCCGCTTTCGCGAAAGTCATATCGCCAACCACTTCTGGCTGAATAAAGAAATGTTTGAAACCTGGTTTTTCAGGATCCGATTTGATTCCCGCTAAACTTTGATAAAACCATTCTTCGATTTGCCCTAGCATAAAGTGATTCCACGAATTTCCTTTTCTCGGATCCCATTGTTCTGTTAAAGTGGTCAAGCCAAATTTAATCTGAAAACCATAACCTGGTGCATCGTAATGATTGTGCATTTTGTACATGGTTTCGTTTTCACCATTTCTTGCCAATGTTTGAAATAAGTACCTATTTCCAACATCTCCCGTTGTTAAACGATCTCCTTTTTCTTTGATATCAGCTAGTAAATTCTGCATTACAGCCTCTTTATACTGCGGTTCTACGATATCCATAAATATCGGAACGGCGTTGCTAAACTGACTGTTTGTTCCATATTGTTTGGTTTCTTCATTAAAAAATGCCGCATTGAAAGCCGTTTTAATCTCAGAAGCCAACGTATTATATTTCTCAAAATCTTCAGTTTTACCTAATAATTTTGATGCTTTTGCTACTAAATAAGCTCCATAATAATAGTGCGAAGTCGCAGAAAGCGCAATCGGACTGTTTTTAGAATATCCAGCAGGATGCGTTCCGTAATCGTACCAATCGCCTAATCCGTGTGAAACGATATGATTTGTTGCTTTTGTTCCTAAATAATCCACGTAATTTTTCATTACTGGAAAATATTTCTCCAACAATGAAGCATCTCCGTAATATTCATAATACATCCAAGGCAGAATTACGCCTGTTACACCCCACTCTGGAGAATCGGTAAAATCGCCTCCAAAGATTACATATTCAGGAACAATTGTCGGAATTAAACCGTTTTCTCTTTGTGAATCCGAAATATTCTGCATTGTCGCAGGAAGGAAAGTCTGAAGGTTGTAATTGAACATTAAACCCGGGCCATTCAACTGGATTTCTTCCAGCCATCCTAACTTTTCACGTTGAGGACAATCGGTAAAAACGCTTTGGAAATTACTTTTGATCGAATTATTTATCAATTCGTGTGTCTTATTAAAAATTTCATTCGAACATGAAAAACTTCCCGCTTCTCCTGCCGAATTGTAAATGAAATTCGATTTTAAATCAACTAAAGTTGGAAACTCTTTATTCTTATCTTCTTTATAATTAATGTTTTCAATTTGAACATATTGATAACCATAGAAACTGAATTTTGGCGTCCATTCTTCTGTTCCGTCTCCTATTAAAGTATAATCATAATAATAGGGTTTTCCAGATCTTCCCTGCGCTATTGTACCCTCTTCATTTAAACCTTCAGCAACCCAAACACGAATGGTCTGTCCTTTTTTTCCTTTTACTTTGATGGTTGGAAATCCCGAAAGATTCTGTCCCATATCAAAAACATAGAAATTCGGTTTTAGCTCTTTTACAGTTTTAACTTCATATTGTTTCTGAATCGTAACTGGCGGAGCTGTCTGAGGTCTTAAAACTCCTTTTGGCGCTTCCTGAACGACTACTTTTTTCCAATCTCTATCTTTGAAACCTTTTCGATTCCAACCTTTTTGTTCTAGATTGGCATTGTAATCTTCTCCACCAAAAATACTGTTATAGGTAATCGGACTTTTGCTGTATTTCCAAGATCCATCTGACTTTATAATTTCTTCTGAACCGTCATTATACTTGATTTTCATCTTGAAGAATAAAGTCGGCGGGCCAAAACTCACGAAGAATTTGGTATATCTTTCTGCCAGCGTATTGTACATTCCGTTGCCTAAAAAAACACCAATTACGTTATCGCCTTTTTGAAATTCTTTTGCGCTTAACTCGTAAACATTATAATTAACCGTTTTATCATAATCTGTCCACAGAGGTGCAAATTGGCTGTTACCCACTTTTTTTCCGTTGATAGTCAATTCGTAATGTCCTAAACCTGAAATGTAAACTACGGCTTCTTTGATTTCTTTTTTTACTTCGAAAGGCTTACGTAACATAATGCTTCTTCTTGCTAAAGAATCGGAAGCATTGATAATCGCGTTCTTTTTTTCTCTGTTGAAAGTGGCGGTGTGGTAATTTCTTCCTTCTGGCAAATGACTGTTGGCTTTTGTAATGGCACCAATCCAAGTCGGATTTAAATCGGATTCTAATGAAGCTGTTCTGAAAGTAGCCGTTTTGCTCCATTTAGAAACTTTTCCTTCTTGATTCCAAACTTTAACTTTCCAGAAGTATTTGGTTTCATTTTTTAATGGTTTTCCACCATAAACAATATGCAGGTTTTTATCTGTATTTACTCTTCCTGAATTCCAGATATCTCCATCGTCATTGTTTAGTTTTT
Organism: Flavobacterium procerum; assembly: GCF_042431625.1. Taxonomy (NCBI): domain Bacteria; kingdom Pseudomonadati; phylum Bacteroidota; class Flavobacteriia; order Flavobacteriales; family Flavobacteriaceae; genus Flavobacterium; species Flavobacterium procerum. The sequence goes on from NZ_JBHLYW010000009.1 coordinate 419,931, forward strand.
CTTCTGAAGAAGCTACTAAAATCAAATAAGCGACTTGTGACGCATCCGATTCTTTTGAAATTAATTTCCAACTCAATCTCGGCTGATTCTGAACTACCGCTAATGGATTTTCTGCCATTTCTGTTGTTAGGTGTACAGGCAGAATTTGTCCTTTAGAAACTACAGTTGCTAGAAGACAAACGGCTAATAATATGCTTTTAAAAAACTTCACTTTGTATATTTTTTTTTTTCGCCACGAATTCACGAATTAACTCAAATTTTTACTTTGCGTTTAATTTCTCTAATTTTTTCTGCCACAGATTAAAGGATTAATTGGATTATAATCTGTGTTAATCATTTTAATCTGTGGCAAAAATTACGCAACGTTTATAAAATAATTCGTGAATTGCTTCGCCCGTTCGCTATCGCTCGGGTCGTGGCTATTTTTCTTTACAACTTTTTAGTTATCAACGATTCGATATTGAATACTGCTTCTGGGATTAATTTTCCGGTTTGAGACAGATCGTCGTAATCGTCTGTGTCCGGCGATGTGTCCGGATCTGGCGAATGTCTCTGCTCTCCTGTGCGGAACATGATTCGCTCAAAACCGTCTGTTGGCGCATAAAATATCTTTGTTGATTCTTTTCCATCGTTTACTTTTATAGTGTACTGACGGTTTTTAGCATCTAATTTAACTGCGATTGTATAGGCTTTGTTTGCTTCGTACTTTGTAACTGAACTCAAACGCGCACCATTTTTAACCTTTACTTCTCCATCCGAATCAAAAATCAATCTTACAGAAGGTAAACCTTGTTTATTTTGAAACTCAATTTGTAATAAACCATGATTGTTTTGTTCTGGTTTTACGGTGAAAACCGCTTCCATTTTTGAGGCGAAAGGAATCACTCTTTCCGCACGGGAATAATCAAAATAATCCTGATCTCTTAAAGTCAGCCATTTTTTATCATCGGCTTTCTTTTCGATTTTGGTTGATGCCCAAGAAAGATCGTACGTATTCCATAGCTTTAATTCTTGTCCGTCTGGAAGATTATTGAAAACGTCATTTACATTTTCTGTTACTACCGAAGTTACAGGAACAGGAATCGAAGCCACCCAAATATCTTCTTTGTTCATACTGTAACCTACCCAGATTTTTCCGTCTGGTGGAGTTCCGTTCTTTTCTGTAATTCCACGAACGTATTGCGGACCTGCCGATTTGTAGTTTCCGCCATAACGCATCGGACTTACTTCTCCATGAACCAACAATAAATCTTTATAATTTAAACCGTCGTCACTTGTTGAAATAGCCAAAGGCCAGCGATATTCTGACGGATTGTAAAGTGTCGCATAACGATTATCTGATGTTTTTTGTCCCCAAATTTTAGCGTTGCTGTTTACAAATCCCGGAGCACGCAATGGCATATAATCCCAAGATTTTCCTCCGTCTCTACTGATAGATGTTAAAGCATGTTTCCATAAACCCACTACATTTCCGTTTGGTAAATGGTAATAACTAAACGCTTTGTAAGGTTTCTGTAACGGAATCAATTCATCGTCACGATCGGCTTCTTCAACCCATTGCTGTAAAACCAAAGGTTCTGATAAAATTTCTTCGCAGGCTTTTTTCAAACCTTTGTCTTTTGATGTGGTATAAAATGGGAATTTCGATTTCGATTTGTCCCAGGTTTTGTTGTATCTGATGAAATAGATTTCGCCAAAACTTCCATCTTTCTTGATTTCGCGAATCACACGACCAATTCCTTTTCCGTCATTTGGATCGTCTTTTTCATCCATCGCAATTCCGTAATACGCTAACGCAAAAAGGCGATTGTCTTTTGAGGTATAAAAGCCCATTCTTTGGTGCATAATCGCATCCAGATTTTTGGCAACGCCTTCAACGCCATCTTTTTTCCATCCGTCAGGAATTCGGTAAATTGGGAAAATCACTTCAGGTTTTGTCCACGTTGTGCCGTCTTTAGAAGTCATTAATAAAGTTTGGCTTGGCGGAATATGTTCGCCTGATGGATCACTTAAATAATGCAGATAAAAAGTATTATTCCAATACGCCATCATCGGCTGGTGATTGTATGTCCATCCAAAACCATCTGCTTTTTCAGGATGTTCACGGCTTGCACGCATAATTTGCGTAGCGTGAACTCCAACCGCAGGACTTAATTGTCCGTGATGGTAATCGATGCTTGAAAGTGTTTTGCCAACATAACGTACCGTGTCGTTTTGTGCATTTACAGCGGTACAAGCCAAGATAATTGTGGCTGTGATGATGTTTGTTTTTATGTTTTGGAAAGCAATCATTTTATATTTTTTTGTTTCACGTAGATTTTGCAGATTTTGGCTGATTTGAGCAGATCTAATTTTAATCTTTTTATTTAAACAAATTAAAAAATCTGCATGATCTGCTTAAATCATCTTAAATCTGCGTGAAATTTTCTAACCATTTCTTTTAACTGCTTTATCTGCTATCCCCATAGCTATAGGGAGCGGAGAAAAATTTTACTCTCGCAGATTTGGCAGATTTAGCTGATTCTTATTTTTTCTTTTGCCACAGATTACAAGGATTAAAAAGATTATTCAAAATTTAATCTTTGGAAATCTATGTAATCTGTGGCTATATAATTTATTTTCTATCAATTAATCCTTTTAAAACGTCTGCAGAGATTGTTGTAATCGTTCCGTGTTTGTGTCCTTCGGGGAGGCTTATTTTGGAGGATACATCTTCAAAATGAACAAAATCTGTTGTGCTTAATGCTTTATAGTTTTTTGAACCGTAATTGTCATAATACAACAGCCAGTTTTTACCTACTTTCACTACCGTTGGGCCTTCTGACAAATATTCGGTTAAAGGCTCAGAACTTTTTTCAAACGGACCTAAAGGCGATTTTCCGAAGGCTACTTTTATGTTTCGCATGGGTCTTGTGTTGTCTTTCAAAACCAAAACGTAATCTTTCTTTCCTTTTTTGACAATCACACAGTCGATTACGCTGAAACCGGGTTCGTAATATAATTTTGTATCTGAAAAGGTTTTGAAATCCTTTGTCGTTACATAATACATTCGGTGGTTGTTTTTCTCTTCTTCTACTCCTTTTTCAAATCGGAATGGGATTGTCGATGCCCAGATAATGATGTATTCTTTTTTGACATCGTCATAGAAAATTTCGGGAGCCCAAACGTTTACGACTTCTGGCTCGTTTTTCATGACTGGAATATATTGCTGTTCTGACCAATGAATCAAATCTTTTGAACTTGCGTAGCCAAAACCATTTCCGCCTTTCCAATCGGTTGTCCAAACCATGTGATACGTTCCGTCTGCTCCTTTTGTGATTGACGGGTCGCGCATGATTTTACTGGCTCCGATTTCGGGTTTTAAAAATGATCCTTCCAGTCCTTTCCAATTGTAACCGTCTTCGCTGTATGCCAAATATAAACCTTCTGTTGCGGGTTCTCTAAACGACGTAAAAAGATATAAATCTTTCTTTTTCTGCGAATAACTCACAGCAAAAAACGAAAGGGTTAGTATGATGAATATTTTTTTCATGTCTTGTTTTCTTTTCCTGCAAGGTTTTCAAAACCTTGTAGGTATATTTTATGTTTAATACAGAATCCTACTGATTGCAAAAAAGCCAAATCTTTCTCTCTAGCCCCGATCGAAGTGGAAATCCTTATAAGCCGGTGTTCGGCTTATAAGATTGTAACGAAGAGCGGGACGATGCTTCCAAAAATGCCTATTGTTTCTGCTTCTAAATTTACTAATCTAAATACCTACAAGGTCAGAAAAGGACCTTGCAGGATTTCGTTGTGTTATTCTGTAATTGCTTTTTTATCCAAATCTTTTCCTTTTTTAACTGTCGTTGTTACGTTGTTAAAAACATTGTTTTTCAGGAAAATATTCTTTGTTGCTTTTCCGTCAGCGTCGATAAAAATATCGGTGGCGTTGAATGGAAAATTATTGTTAATCATAATATTTGATGCGTTATCGATTTTGATGACCGGAATGCCTTTTATCGGAGTCGATGAACCTACGTTGTCCAAAATCAGATTTTTAGAATCTGATATTTTGAAAGAGGGCCCCACTGTTGCATTGACTTTTACATCGTGAAATTCAACATCAGTGGCTGTGTTTATGGTAAAACCTTCTTTTCCGTCCATGTTGATGTTGGAGAAAGTGATGTTTTGGATTGGCATTTCGGCAATTCCGCGAACGAATCCGGCTTTGTTGACGTTTCCGCCTGTAACATTGCTGATGTGGATGTTTCTAAAAATTGGCGTGCGTTCTGAAACTGGTTCTACAGCATTTTCTTTGTCGTAAAACAAGTCCAAAATAATGGCTTCTTGCTTGATGTTTTTCATGACGATATTATCGACGCGAATATCTTCTACAACTCCGCCTCTTCCACGAGCCGATTTGATACGAATTCCACGATCTGTTCCGTCAAAAACACAGTTTGAAATCGTGATCTTTTTGATTCCGCCCGACATTTCACTACCGATAACCACTCCACCGTGACCGCTTAACATGGTGCAGTTTGTAATGGTTACATTTTCTGTTGCTTTTCCATATTTACGTCCGTCGCCGTCTCTTCCTGATTTAATCGTAATACAATCGTCTCCAACACTGATATGGCAGTTTGAAATATGAACATTCGTACAAGAAGAAGGATTGATTCCGTCTGTATTTGGAGAATGCGGATTGAAAATTGAAATTCCGGTAACGGTTACATTATCACAGAATTCTGGGTTGATGGTCCAAAAAGGCGAATTTTTAAAAGTTACCCCTTCAATTAAAATGTTTTTGCAATTGTAAGCCTGAAAGAAAGATGGTCTGAAAAACTTTTTATCAACTGTTCTTTTGTAATACGGTTCTGTGTAAAGGCCTTTGTTTTGCTCTTCCCACATGGTTTGGTATTTGGTTGGTGGCAGTGGTTCTTTGGCAGTTTCGATTCTATAGACTTCATTCCACCACGCTTTTCCTTGTCCGTCGATTACGCCTCTTCCTGTAATGGTAATATTTTCAACGTCTTTTGCATAAAATAAGGGCTGGAAACTTTTCATTACAATTCCTTCGTAACGCATTTCTACATACGGAAGAAAATCATCGAAGTTCTCTGAGAACTTTAAAAGTGCTCCGGAATCTAAATGAATCGTAATATTACTTTTTAGTGTTAAAGCTCCAGTCAAATATTCTCCAGCAGGGAAAAAGATGGTTCCTCCGCCGTTTTTAGAAGCTTTTTCGATAGCATTCTGAATGGCTTGTGTGCATTTTATTCCTTTGTTGTTTCCGCCTTCGTTTAGAATGTTTAGCCAGCCGTCGTTTGCGAAAGTGGTGTTTAATCCAGTGATGAAACAGAGTATTATTAGTATGTTTTTCATAATTTATTTTTTGGTTTCACGCAGATCTTGCAGATTTTGGCAGATTAACGCTGATTTATATTTTAAAAATATCTGCAGAATCTGCTTAAATCATTTTAAATCTGCGTGAAATATTTTATTCTCATTTTTGTGAATCAAAGCATTTCACTAATCACTTTTTACTTTTCACTAATCACTTAAATAGATCTCAAAATCAAAACCCAGTCATTTCCATCTTCTTTTTTACCTTCTGGTTGAAAATTCTGAGTTCCTTTGTTATCAAATGTTCCGATTTTAGTTTTCTTGCCGTTTCTTGGATTATACCAACTTGCTTCGAATTTATCTCCTGAAATTTTTCCTAGTTTTACTTCTATTATTCTTCCGTTGTAAGTGTATAATATCGCGTATTTTTCTCCTTTTATAGCTGGAATATAATCGTATTTTTCTCCTTGATTTACGACTAAAGAAACATCTGGAACTCCTTCTAAAAATGGCACTTCTTCCATTAATTTCTTAATGTAAATCATTTGCTTTGCTCCAGGTGCATTAATGGCTGATGTCCATAATTCTTTGTTTCCGTACGCTGGTTTATCACCTTTTCTGAACATTTGCATTACAGCGTTGTGCCCATATGTGTAACCTGCTCCACCTGATAAAACCGACCAATATCCGTAACGGCGAATGTCGCTTGCTGTCCATTTTGGCTGTAGAGTATCGTGCAAACCGTGTGGAATTCCTTCGTAAGATGGTTCTCCGTCAAGTGTTGGTTTTGTTGGTTTTAATTCGAAATCTCTAAGAACGAATTTATAGTTGTCTTCTTTAAAATTCGTTTTTACAGAATCCTGATCGTATCTTCTGTGTCCTGATTGGAACATATTGAAATCGAGCCATTTTGCATTATGATAATCATCTGAAGAATCGGTTCTTCCAAATGGGTGAAAAGTCACCAACTGATTTGGGTTGTTGGTTTTTAAAGTATTTCCAATGGCATTCCAGATGTCCTGAAATTCGTTTCCGTGTGTGTCCCCACCGTTTAACCAGATTACATTGGTTCTGTTTTTATATCGGTTAGCTAAGAACTTAGCATATTCAGTTGCCTGCTCTTTGCTTACTTTATTTCCTTTTGAAACGTTGGTTCCCCAAACTGGAACCATCGCTACGTAAATCCCGTTTTTCTGAGCTACGTCTAAAGTGTAATCTACGTGGTCCCAATAATCATATTGTTTTGCATCTTTGAAATCATTTCCTGCCGTAATCAAAGGCTTTGAAACGTCTTCGTTGATCAAAGCTGCGTCGCCATAAACGTTAACGGCATTGATGTTATGCAAAACCATCACCTGAACTACATTAAATCCTTTGTCTTTTCTGTCTTTGAAATATTTCTCAATTCCTGCTCTGTCCAGTTTTCCGAATGCAAGCCAGCCTGTGTCGCCTAACCAGAAAAATGGTTTTTCGTTTTCGGTAACAAAATAATGCTGATTTTTAGATACTTTGATTTCAGGTAGAGATGCTTTTGTTTTGGCAGATTGCGAAAAACCGCTTTGTGCTGTAAACATAAAGCTTATACAAAGAGCGTGTAAAGATTTAATTTTCAGATTCATTTTGGTTGTTTTTGAATTTATGTTTTTTGGGTTTGGTTGCCACGAATTCACGAATTATTTTTTTATAATCTTTGTGTTTTTATTTCACGCTCCCGATAGCTATCGGGACTGCTGATTTTGGCAGATTTACGCAGATTAAAATTTAAAAAATCTGCTAAATCCGTTTAAATCTTTTTTAAATCTGCGTGAAATTTTTCTCTCACAGATTTGAGCAATTAAACAGAATTAATTGTTTCCGATTAATTCGTGAATTCGTGGCTATCAAAACCTTTTATTTTTTCACTACAAAAAGCACTTTTTCTTTTATTTCGGCTTGTGGAATGGTTATTTGTTTTCCTCCGCTGATATTTGCTTTTTTGGTTATGGTTCCTGTTGAAGCATTGATTGCAAAGACTTCAAATGTTCCTTTTTCGTTTGCTAAATCGATGGTAATATCCTGATCGTTTTTCAAATAGAAAAGATAACTTTTTCCTTTGTTTTCTAATTTCCAAAGATTGTCTGAAAACGTATTTCCTTCAACTAATTTCATTTCGCTTAAAGCGGAATAAAACTGAGGCAATTCGATTTTCGGAATGTTTGGCATTGAAGCTCCCGCCATTAAAGCCGGCCATCCGAATCTTGAAGAACCGTCTGTTGAATATAAAATGACCTTTTCAGGATATTTTTTACGGTATTCACGAACGGCACGATACACCTGATTGTCAGTTTCTTTTCCGGTTTTTAATTTTCTGGCGTGCTGTCTTGGTGCTAAATTTACACCTCCTTGCGGGGCATAAGTAGAACCGTCTTCTTTGTAATACCAATAACGAATGTCGATTACATCAACCGTTTTTACTCTTTTGACATCATTTAAAATAGCATCCTGAACGTCTTTGGTAGCACTTAAACCAATTAAGCCTTTCTTGCCAGTTTCATCTTTCCATTTTTGGGCTTGGTCAATCCAGAATTCCATAAAATGTAATGGACCTGTGTATTCGGCACTTGTCAACTGAATTACGTTGCTGTTTTCCTGAAAGTTTTCGAATGATTTTCTAATGAAACCTTCGTGCAATTTTCTTCTTTGAGCATTGGTAATATCGTAAAACTGCTCTGCCATAAAAATACGTTTGTCTCCTGCATAAGGCGGTGGTTCAGGGAATCCTGTGCTGTTAATGTTGTTTGCTGAACGCCAAGGTGAACTTGCCCAATGTGCTCCCGCTTCTAAAATATTATGCTGAAAATATTGCTGATTGATTAACAATTGTCCGTTTGGTTCTGCAAGCGTTGCGAACTGCGCTAAACGACTCCAATACCAATCGTTGAATTTTGTTAAATCGTATTTACTTAAATGGTCCCAAGCGAGATCTTGTCCGCTTCTGGCGAAAGGCTGTTCGTAAAACGGCGGCCAAACATCGTCATCAATTCGACGAACACGCTCATGATCATCCATTCTTCTGTCGTACCATAAACCATAATTGTGCTCTAAGGCAACGATATTGTTTTTAGTTAAATAATCTACCGTTTCCTGAACTTTATCTGTCAATCCGTTTCCTGTTCTTCCTGGAACGAAACGTGTGATATGTGGTGTAGATTTATTTACGAAATCATCACTTAAATCACCTCTCCACCATGCTACGTTGGTTTGTTTTCCTGCAATTACTTTTCCTTCAAATGTTAACCAGCCATTTTCTGTGATTACTTTTGAAGTCGATTTTTCTGTTTTACTTGCAATAACTTTTAAATCGTTTGCATTTTTTAAACCTTTACTATCTACATTTATTGGATTTGCTTTTGAAACTTCTGCGATTAACTCCTGTAGACTTTTTGCCGTTGTAGCAGCATTTTTAGTCAATTCTGCAGCAACTTCTACACTCGGACTTGAAGAAGCTTCTGAACCTAAATCATAGATAAAAGGTTGAACTGGAAGTTTTCCTAATCTAGCTTCTAGTTGTGTGTAGAATAAACTTCTTGGACTGATATGTTCGTTTACGTTTTTCCAATGTCCGTTTCCTCCAAATTGTCCCCAAACTCCAAAAGCCCAGTTTTGCGCTGTTGGCGGACTATAACATTCTACTTTTGATGCTGATGATTCCCATATAACAGAATTCGCCGATGTCCATCCTGCGCCTCTTCCGCCTTGCTCTCTGTTATTATAACTTAATGCTTTTCCGTCGATATTGGCAATGTCAAATAAAACTCCAGTTGCCCAGCTTCCGATTGCGCCACTGTTTTCGAAAGGCAAATGTGATTCGCATTGTACGAACGCATTTGGTCCAGTTGTTCCAAATCCGCCTACAGCGAAATCATGATATCCAAATTCTGAATAACAGCGTTGGAAAAGTGTTTGCTGACCTTCTGTATAAAAAGTATGTCTTCTGAATGAAGCGATTTCTGAAATCGGTTCTGTTGCAATACAATCTTCAACCGTAACTTGCTGACTTGTTTTTAAAACCGTAACGGCTCCGCCTGCAAAGTGTTTGAAATTCACTTGTTTTACCCACGCATTTCTAGTGTTTTCAATACTGATTGCCTGCCAGCGGTGTTCTTCGTCTTTTAAGTTTGAAGGATTGTAGGTTGATTTTATTAAGATATTCTCAATTCCGATATGCTCGATTCTTCCTGCCCATGAATAAGCAGTTACTTTTGAAGTTCCGAAAGCATCATCCAAAGACATTGTGATTGGAGCGTTTACGGTTACTTCGTTTCCGTTTATTTTGGTAACGACACGATTCCAAGTTGTAGTCCAGTCTCCTTTTTTCCAACCAATCCAAGAAGTTTCTCCACCGAAATCCTGCATGTTTACTTCTTTAATGAAATTATCCGTTAAAGGTTTGCTGATTTCGATTTCGTCTCCAACTTTTAATTTTGATGCATTTTTTAATTGGATTTTCTGCGTTCCAAGTGGTGTGTAAGCATTGGCAAATTCAAATGAATCTTTAAACACTTTATCGTTTACACCTAAAATTCTAATTAAAGCTTCTCTTTCTAATCCGGTTCCTAAAAGTACGGTTCCGTTTTCAGAATTTCCGCTTCCTCTTAAAACTACACCCGATTTTCTAATGTATAAAGTTCCGCTGATTTTGAAAGTTCCTTTGTCCAACAAAACCGCTCCACGAAAACCTGATTTATCTGGTTTAAGAGAACTTACATAATCAATCGCATTTTGGATTTTCTGTGTTGCGTCTTCTTCTTGTTTGGAAACAAAAATTTTATTCTCCAGATTCGGAATGGCAACTTCTGAGTTTCTATAGCCCGCAAAAGAAAAATCTGGGATTTGATTTCCTTGATTATCTGTTGTGAAAGAAAGTTTGCCTTCTTTAGTTTTTACGATGTCTGGGAAATTGTTTTGGGCTGCGATGTTTAAACTTAAAAGCAACATCAAACCTGACAAAATCATTTTATCTTTTTGAAGAGAGATTGTATTTTTTAACTGAATAAAATTCACCTTAATATTTTTTTAGACTTTAAAATTAAACCATATGAGTAATATAAGCTCATATAATTTTTAGGTTTGTCTCTTTCCATAATCTTGTCATTTCGACGAAGGAGAAATCGCATTAGAAATTCTACTCTGAAAATCGCCAATCTTTGTCGAGTTTCGCGTGTGATTTCTCCTTCGTCGAAATGACAAACTATGATGGATATTGTATGTGTATTTAAACCTGACAGGTTTTAAAGCCTGTCAGGTTTGCGTCGAAAATACTTTCGTTTTAATTATTGCAATAAAGACTTTAATTTCGCTAAAGTATCCGTATTATTTTCGATTTTCGTCCAGTCTGTTTTGCTATTTGGATCGATTCCGTTAAAATACTTCTCGATGTTGGTGTATCCGTCTCCGTTTGCATCTTTATTGGCATCTGAAGCATCGTTCGGATTTAAACCGTATTTCTTTTCCCAAGCATCTGGAATTCCGTCATTGTCTGAATCTTTATACGCTTTTCCTTTGTAAGTAGGATATCCTCCCACTTGGTCAGGATGCGTTATAATTCCTTTTTTATAAGAATCGGCAGGCAATCTTCTTTTAATAAATTCTTTTCCGATTGAATTTTCTAAACCGTCTTTTACTTCGATTTTTCCTGTACGAACTTGTTTTAAGATTCTTTCGTCAACTGCATCTCTTTTTGGGATTGTCGCTCCAACATTAGCCAAAACAAAATCATAAGCTTCTTCTGCCGACATTATAGGAAACTTTGGCATTGAGAAAGGTTTCGGTTGTTTGATAGATGCTAAAAATTCTTTGGTTTCAGCTTCTGGAAGATTTTCCAATTGCACTCCGCCATTCCAGTTGTCTGCTGTTACTTCAGGAGAACCTACAATAAAGTTTCCTGAAACATATGCTCTTCCATATTGTTTTGGTTCAATATAACCCGATTCAGGTTTTACGATTCTATATGAAATTGGCTCGTTTTGTGGTGTAATTGGTCCTGGTTTGAAATAGTTGTTGATAATGTTCAACATCGAACGATAATCTCCTCCGTCCAGCGTACGATTCCACCAATTGAATACTACGTTATTCACAAAATTAAAGTCGCCATACATTCCGATAGAAGCATTTCTAGAAATGTTGTCTGCCCACAAGTTGCGCATAAAAGTACTATTCAATCCGCCGATTGTACTTCCGAAAGCATGATTATACGTATCTAAACCTTCTGATGAAATAGTGTTTTGAATCGTAATATTACAAGCTGGCAGTTTTTCCAGCTTTGATTTTGCGTTAGCTGCAAACTGATGTCTGTATAAAGAAATATTCTCATCCAATCCCCAGCTTACTGAGCAGTGATCTACAATGATATTTCCCATCGGATTTCCTCCTAATGCATCATCTCTTCGTGTAACATCTGTAGCTCCACGACGGAAACGCATATGTCTGATAATAACATCGTGCGTGTCAATTTCTAAAGTTTCTCCCGCAATACAGATTCCGTCACCAGGAGCAGTTTGTCCTGCAATGGTTACGTAAGGCGCACGCATGCTGATTCTTTTTTTCAACTGAATGATTCCCGAAACATTGAAAACAATCGTTCTTGCTCCCACTGCTTCACAAGCTTCGCGGAAAGTTCCTTTACCACTGTCTTCTAAACTTGTCACTACAAATATTTTTCCGCCACGGCCACCTTGTGTGTAAGCTCCACCACCTTCAGCACCCGGGAAAGCTGGAATATCTGCAAAAACAAAATCTTTTGGGTACGAAGCCCAAGGTAAATATGGCTTTCCTTGTTTTGCTTCTTCTTTGATGATATGAAGATTGGCATTCCAGATTTCGCTCAGTCTTTTTTCTTCGTCGGCCAAAATAGCATCTGCTTTTGCTTGAACATCTTTTGGTATTACAGGATATTGGGCATAAGCCGACGACATAAGCGAACAAAATGAGAAAGCCATTAAGGTTCTCTTTAAAGTACGGTTTGGAAAAATATTTTGCATTGAATTGTGTGGTGTAGTTAATAGTAGTTAGTTTTTTTTAAGAGATTATTCTTTTGCAGTTGAATCTTTTGCTTTATTCTTTTCTCTTTCCTCAATACGTTTGTGCCAGTCAGCACTTTCTTTGTTTAAATCGTAACCTTGTTTTGATAAATAGTTATTGATTCTTCCTTTGTATTTACCAAACCAACCGTGTTTTTCTTTAGATGAACCAGCGTCCATTGCATGTTCTCTGGCTTCAACCAAAGCTTTGTAGATATAGTCTTTTTGCTCTGTCGTTAAATTTGGAAGCATGTCGTTGTAACCTGCAACTGTAATTGGAAGAACTCCATAAGTCATTCCGTCTTTAACTTCAGTAATTTTGTCTTCTGACAATTCTTTACCTAATTTTTTGATGTAAGATTTGTGCAGTTTTGCAATTGATTCGTCTGCTTTAGCTTTCAGTTTATCAATCTTTTCGTTTTGCTTTTCTTTTGCTAGAGAACTGTCTTCTTTTACTTTTTTAATTTCAGCATCTCTTCCATCCTGAATTTCAGTTAAATCTCTAAATTGTTGTGCTATAATATTTGAAACTGCTTTTTCTTTCGCCTCGTTTTTCAAATCTAATTTGGTAACAATTTTTGCAGCTCTTTCGTTGGTAACTTTTACATATTCAGGATCCAAATGCTGCTGCGCATTTAAAGTTGAAAATGCGAAAACCAGCGATAATAAACCAGCATTTATTTTATTTAGTGCCATTATTTTTCTTTTTTATGAAGTTGTTAAACTTAATTAGAAGGCCAACGGCCTTTAAGAAACACCATAGGATAACATCCTATGACTCAAAAATCATGCAAACATAGCCCTGAAAGGGCGTAAGCCTTTATCAGTAACGTCTTTAATTAATTTCTTTCACCCTTTCAGGGCTTTTTTATTCCCCTATCTTATACACAGGACGTTGTCCTATGTTACTGCCTTCAGCCTTTCAGGCTCTTTTCAAAAATATTCCTGTCTCTTAATAAAAACAGGAGTGTTTTCAAAAACTGTTCCTATTTTAAATCTAACAAAGGTCTTACCAAAGTTTCTTTGTTATTTGCCAAATCTTTCCAATTTACTTTTATTGCTGGATTAACACCATTAATATAATCTTCAATATTAGAATAACCATCACCGTTTAAATCTCCTTGTGCATCAGATGGATCATTCGGGTTTAAACCGTATTTTTTCTCCCATGCATCTGGCATACCGTCTTTATCTGTATCTACATAAGGTTTTCCTTTGTATTCTGGATATCCACCAACTTGAGAAATGTCTGTAATGATTCCTTGTTTGTATGAATCCATTGGCAAACGTCTGTGTTCAAATTGATAAAAAGTCTTTTTTTCTAAACCTTTTGCATATTCTGGAACTCCAGTTTTTACTGTTCTTACGATTCTTTCGTCAACTTTATCTCTAATTGGCAAAGTTGCTCCAACGTTTTTAAGTACAAACTCATAAGACTCTTCAGCTGTCATGAATTTATTGAACCATGGCATTGGGAAAGGTTTGTCCGCTTTCATTTTAGCAAAATATTCTTTTGCTTCATCATAAGCCATCAACTCACCTTTTTTGTTTTCGATTTGAATACCACCGTCCCAGTTGTCTTTAGTCACTTTTTCGTTTCCGTTAACTACGTTTCCGTTTACAAAAGCTCTACCAAAAACCATATAAGGCAGTTTACTTCTTCCAGATTCTGGTTTTAAAATTCTATAACTAATTGGTTGTGTCAAATCGGTTACAGGTCCAGGTTTGTAGAAGTTATTGATGATGTTGTAATTTGCAGTGTAATCACCACCATCTGTCGATCTATTGTACCAGTTGAAAACAACATTATTCACAAAATTGAAAATTCCATTCCAGCCGATTGAAGGGTTTCTTCCTGCATTATTAGCCCACATATTTCTCATGAAAGAACAGTTTTCTCCTCCCAAAGTACTACCAAAAGCATGGTTGTAAGTGTCTAAAGCTTCTCCGAATAAACTATTTTGAATTGTAATGTTTACTGTTCCAACTTTAATATCTGGATATCCTGGACCTGGATTGTACATATGTCTGTAAATTGACATATTTTCGTCTAATCCCCAAGTGGCAGAAACGTGGTCAATCATGATATTTCCAACAGGATTTCCTCCAATAGCATCATCACGACGACCTACGAAAGTTTCTCCACGACGGAAACGTACGTGTCTGATAATTACATCATGCGTATCAATCCAAGTTGATTCTCCAGCAATACAAATACCATCACCTGGAGCAGTCTGTCCAGCAATTGTAATGTAAGGAGCACGAATAATCAATGGACTTTTAAGTCTGATAATTCCGGCAACATTAAATACGATAATTCTAGCACCTCCTTGTTCGCAAGCTTCACGTAAAGTTCCAGGTCCGCGGTCTTCTAAACTTGTAACTGTGTAAACCTTTCCTCCACGACCTCCAAATGTGTACATTCCTCCTCCTTCAGCTCCTGGAAAAGCAGGAATGTCTGCCTGTGGCAAATCTGTTGGTCTTGATGCCCATGGAATGTATGGTTTTCCATGTTTAGCCTCTTCTTCAATTACTATTAAAGCTTTTGCCCATGCTTCGTCAGAAAGTTTTTGAGCTTCTTCTTTAATTGCTTTTTCCTGCGCTTGAACTTCTGGACTAATTTTTGGATACTGAGCAAAACATTTTGCACTTCCTAAAAAAAGCAGAGATGATGCGATAAATAATGCGGAATTTTTCATGTTAATTTTGAATTTTGGTAATTCTTTTTAAACAAATCACCTGTATTTTTTTTAGAAATACAGGTGATATCGTTATTAATCTCTAATTATTATTTAATAAAGATGTAATATCCCTATTATTTCGTTTATTGTTGGTAATTGTAATCTCCTTCTCCGCCTGAAGCATCTTTCCATCCAATTGTTTGTTTCAGCCATGGATTTTGTGCTAATACTGTATTTTGTAATCCTTGAATGTAATAGTTAGGGTTAAACTTGATTTTAACTCCCACATTATTAACCTGATCCATTGGTACTGGTGGTGCCACAAGGATAAAATTATTAGTATAAAAAGTTGCTAATGTTGCCAACTGAGCCTGGAAATTAGCAGCATCTGGATCTGCAGAAATACTTGCACGTGCTGCAGCTAAAGGGTCTGCAGATGTAGCTGTATTTTTATACTGTAGATAGTTTCCTGTACGTTGCGTTCCGTTGATTGGAGCTAAACCTAATTTTGAAACTGTTCCTCCTGTTGTTCCAGGAAGTGTCACATTATCATAAAGCATCCATCTTTGAATATCCCAAAAACGTTTTCCTTCATAAGCTAACTCTACTCTACGCTCATATAAAACAGCTTCAATAGCCGCGTATTTATCAACCGGAGTTCCGATTCCGTAATTGTTTCCAGATGGAATACCTACACGGTTTCTAATTCTTCCTAAATAAGCAACAGAATTACTTGTTTGTCCTAATGCAGCATAACATTCTGCAATATTCAATAACAACTCTGCATAACGGTATTCTAAAATATCATTTCCTGAATATTGAAAACTACTTGCGTTTGTAGCAGTAACATCTGTCATTTTTCTAACCAATGCAGGACTTGTTTCATTGTTTGAGTCACTATAGTATGGCTTGCTCGCATTATCCATCCAACGATAAGCCCAAATTACCGGCTTAGCATTTTCTTTATAATCCCATTTAACTCCAGAAAAAGCAAATGTTCTATAAAATCGCGGGTCACGTTTTACAAAGAATAAAAACGGGTCATATCCATTCGCTGTAGTTGGTCTTCTACCATCATCCAAAGGAAATAAATCAATCATTTCTTTTGGAGCTTCCATACCGCTTACACCTCCCTGGCTGAATAGACGAATACCTCTCTCCCAAGAGTTATTAACCCCAAGATTAGTATTATTTGTAGATAAAAGCTGCGTTGTAATAGCTTCAGGACAAAAACCATTGTTAGCAGAAATTGCAAACATATTCTGCCAATCTTTAGCAGAGCTTCCGTATAAACCATATCCAGCAGATGATAATTCTGTCTCAGCAGCCAAACCAGCTTGTAATGCAGCATTCCAACGTTCATTTGAACTATCCCAGTTTTTATTAAACAATGGACTTGCATAAGTAAGTAATACTCTTGATTTTACTGCCAAAGCAGCTCCTTTAGTAACACGACCATACTCAGCAGAAGCCCAGGTACTTGGTAATAAGCTTGCAGCCATATCCAAATCTTTAACAATTTGCTCGACAACTTCACCTACTGTAGCACGTGGTACTTTAATTGCTTCATCTATGGCACTTGGTGTTTGAACTTCTGTTACAATTGGCACACCTCCATATACTTTCATTAAATCAAAATACTGTACAGCGCGCAGGTAATACAACTGTCCTTTTGCCTGATCACGAAAACTTTTGCTCAAATTAGCTCCTTTTACATCTACCTCTGCTATAAAAGAATTACAATCTCTAATTCTGTTGTAAGGAACGTTGTTAATCTTATCTTCTAATTTACCTCCATAATATCCAGATGCATCTGCTGCATTCACATAGGTAATATTTGGATTAATAAGAGGTTGAACTCCTCCGATCTCTTCTGTCATTCTAGAATATACATCTGTAAACGAACCTACCAAACTTTGTCCTGGAGATTTAAAAGCAGAATAATAATCAAAATAAACATTATTTATATACCAAGTTGCACGTTCCTGGTTCTGATAAAATGAATCATCGACACTTCCGAAATTCTTCTTTTCTTCTAAAAAGTTGTCACTACAAGAAGTACTTAACACTGCGAAAAGTGCTAAAGCTATATATTTATTAATTTGTCTTTTCATCTTTAATTGTTTTAGAATGTAATGTTAAAAGTAACAGCCCATGTTCTAAGTGTTGGATAGTTTTCAGAAGAACTATCATACATATTACGATAATGATCTGGATACGGATTGTATAAATCCCAAAGGTTATTTCCTGTAACACCAATTGACCATTTTGAAATTTTAATCTTATCTAAAAGCTCTCTTGGCATATCAAAACCAAGCGTCAAGTTTCTAACTGTACAACGGAAAGTATCAAGCATCCAGAAATCTGAAGGTGCAGTAATATAATCCTGACCTGTTGTGTTTAAGTTTGGATATTTACCATTTACGTTATCATCTGCTGAGTACATATCGTTCCAGAATGTCTCACGAGCCCACATATTATGTGCAGATGAAGTTCCCTGTTTTACCACATCGATAGCTCGGTAGCCACCCCAAGATGTTGCAATTTGTGTTTTGATAAAAAATGATTTGTACCTTGCTCCTAAGTTAGTAGTAAAACCGTATGTTCTGTTTCTATTTACTAATTTAATATAATCTTCATTTTTTTGAATCTGACCATTTGGACCTGCTTGAGTTCCATCTGTACTGTTAAATTGCCCTCCAACGTCTTCATAAGCCAACATACCTTTTCTCATATTGGCAACATTAGAAATACCCATATAGTTAGGCTGAACACCTGCTGCAGTTGCACGCTCTGTCAAATAAGACCAATAGTTTGCAACATCCTCATCTGTACGTAAAATACCATCTCCTGTAGAAGTTTCTTTCCATGTTCTGAATCCCCATTGTGGAAAAATCAAAGAATGACCTGCTTGTGTTAAGTTATTTGATGGATGTAATGTCGCAGGTTCTGGATATTTTTTAACTTTATTATCAGCCAATCCAAAGTTTACACCTACATTATAACTGAAATTTTTGTTAACATTATCTTTCCAGTTTACACTTACCTCAGTTCCCCAAGAATCAACAGCTGCATAATTCTCTTCTGCATAGCCTCCTCCAACAGAGATAGGTACACCAACCATACCAGCCATACCTGTAAGCATTTCTTTTGATTTTTCATAGTAAAAATCAGTTGTTAGAGACAATCTATTTTTTAAGAAAGCTAAATCAAAACCTAAGTTGTTTTTTATTGTAGCATCCCATCCAACATTTCTGTTTGGTTCAACTCTTGGTGTTACAGAACCTCCAAGTACTCCTCCATTACTTCCAAATTGGAATCCTTTATCTGCAACTACATCATAAAGCTTCATCCATCTCCATGCATTGATATTATCATTTCCAGTTTTACCAATAGAGTAACGAACTTTGAAGAAATCTACCGCTGGTACATTAAACCATTTTTCTTTCGAAACAATCCATCCTGCTTGAACAGATGGGAAGAATCCCCAGTAGTTTTCAGGTGCAAACTTTGTTGATGCATCACTTCTAAAAAGAAATTGAAGCATATAACGTGATTTATAGCTGTAGTTAAGACGTCCTAAATATGATAAAGTTCCTTGCTCACCTTTTAGTGCTTGTGAGTTTGAATTTAAAACACCAGCTGTCTGATATGATCCTCCGTAATCTTTTCCTGTACCTTCATAAGCTAAACGAGTTGTATTATATTCTGTTTCAGAACGCTCAACAGAAAACATAGCTCCAATTTCATGGTTGTCAAATGTTCTGTTATAATCTGCAAAGAAGTTAGTCTGAACAGCTTTAGAGAGAGAAGTATTGTAATAAACTCTTGCACTACGAACGTTTGTTTCTATAGCATAGTAGTTATGAACTCCATCATTTACAGTTGTAGGAAGAGCTGAACTTGCTAAGTGACTATCGATTTTTTCGTAACCCATTATTCTTGCTAGGTCATATGGAAGCTGAATTTGCTCTGAACTGCTTGAAGTTTGATTTCTTGAATAAGTACCTTTAAGTGATAAACCTTTAATGAAAGGAACTTTCCAGTTTAAAGACATATTTACATTATAAGTAAAATCACTTGAGATTTGTTTAGAACCATTATTTAGTGACGCAAAGTAATTCCATCCCGCAATAGTATTATTAGCATTCGCAGATCCTAACGTACTAGTTGTACGTGGAAATGGAGACATATAATAATCTTGTCCATTTACAACAGTTTGCCAAGGAATATATTTTGGCATGTGCAACAATAATCCGTAATCGGCCTGCTCACCACCTGCCGCAGAACCATAACTGCTGTCATTAATACCAGAAGAAGCTTTAGTAAAAGACTTTTCAATATCACCTGAGTTTCCAGATACAGAAGCAGAAAAATCTAAAGAGCTACTAATTTTTGCTGTAACCCCAGTACGGAAATTCCATTTGTCATAACTTTGTCTTCCTAAATTCGCTCCTTGTGTAAAGTAGTTAATACCTGCAAAATAAGTTGCTTTTTCAGTACCTCCACTAACATTTAAAGTATGTTTTTGCTGTATAGCAGGTCTCCAAGCTTCTTCCAACCAATCATAATCAAGACCTTTCATCTCTTCTAACTCTCTATCAGTAAAAAGGTTAGACCCGTTGTTACCAATATTATTATTTCCTTTGAAATATCTATTAGAGAAAACACCATATTCGTAAGCAGACATAGTTTTACTATGACTTACAGCATCATTAACTGCAAACTGACTAAAGTATGAAAAAGTTGGCACTCCGCTTTTTCCTCTTTTTGTTTTAATTACGATTGCTCCTTGAGATGCACGAGAACCATAAATCGCAGCAGAAGCATCTTTAAGAACTGTCATACTTTCAATCTCCGAAGGATCTAATCTGTTAAATGCATCCAATGAAGGTCTACCATTAATAGGGTCAACCTGAATCATATCATCAATTACAATTAATGGCGTTTTAGAACTACCGTCTTTTGAGAAACCATATGTTTGACGAATTTCAATTGCAGCTGCATCTCCAGGACGGCTACCGCCAGTAATAACCGATAAACCAGGAACCTGACCTCTCAAGGCTTCAGATAAATTTGAAACTGGAAGATCCTGAATTTCTGATACATTTATCGTAGCGATTGCTCCAGTAAGTTTTTCCTTTTTCTGACTACCGTATCCAACAACTACTATATTCTGTAATTCATTAGAATCTTCAGATAATTTAACATTTACAGTTGTACGTGTTCCAATGGCTACTTCCTGTTTTTTCATTCCAATAAAAGAAAAAACTAAAGTCGCATTTGCCTTAACTTTAATTTGATATTGACCATTGAAATCTGTGGTCACAGTATTTTTTGTAGATTTTTCGGTTACGTTTACTCCAGGCAGTAGACCAGATACATTATCTGTTACAACTCCAGTCACAGTTACCGTACTGCCAGAATTTTGAGCGTAAGTCAATACACTCATCATCGCAAACAAAAGAAAACTACATCTTTTAATAAGTGCTTGTTTCATAAATGTCTTTTTTGGTTAGTTTATAAATTGTTAGTTAGTCATGTTAATGCGTCTTTTTTCAAAAAACAAAAATTTAATTAAATCTTAAATTCTTCAATTAAATGTCAAAAACACATTTATTTTTAGTAATCCAAAAATAGGATGATGGTATATTACAACCGTCCTGCTCTATCCTGTTTTAATCCTTTTATTTCATTAAAAGCAGGCAAAAAAAACAATATTAATAAAAATTGGATTGAAAAAATATACCTATCTAAAAAAAACAGTTGATTTCTTTGAGTAAAATAAAATTTAGGAACCTGTTTTGGGATAAATACAATAAAAAATTCATCAAAAACATTCAATAAGTAATTTTAATTCAACACAACCTTCTAGTCATACTGACATTTAGTATATTAAGATTATACTGAAAAAACAGAAAACGTTTTCGTAAAAGCACTTTTTGTGCTCCATTTTATATTAAAAAACTTATAAAATACGCTGTTTTGAACTGTTAATTATTAGCAAAAAAAAATTGAAAAAAGTTTTTTTTAAACGTAAATTCTGACCAAGACAGCTACTAATAATACGTTTTCTAATGTTTTTTTTAAGGATAAGTAGGAATTTTATTATTTCGAAAAATTAAGAATATCCAATAAACATAGTAAGTGGCAAAAAAGATTACAAATCTTTCATTGCATTAAAAACAAGGCGTGCAATTTCTTCTCCTCCTTTCGTCTGAAAATGGGTATTGTCTTTCTGTCCTTCGGGAAAAGCAGGATACTTATCTGCTTCAAAATTCATGAAATAATTTGTAGTAACATATTCCTGTCCTTTTGATGAGAAGAAGCTCATTGAAAGCTCATTCAAATCAATATACTTTACGTTCAATTCTTTTGCAACATCGATTGCTGCCTTTGGATAATCGCCGTGTACATTAGAAAGTCTTCCGTCTTTCCACGGATAATTCCTTGCAACTGGTGTCAATATAATTGGCGTTCCTCCTTTTTCTTTTGTTTGACTAATAAAAAGTCGAAGAAACTCTTTATAGCCTTCAATGTTTACATAACGTTCTGTTTTGTCCACAGCTGCATCATTATGACCAAACTGCATCATGACGATATCTCCTTTTTGAAGTGATTTGTAAACCGAAGCCCAACGTCCTTCCTGAAAAAAAGTTCTTGTGCTTCTGCCACCTTTTGCTCGATCATCAATTTTTACCTCTTTGACAGAACCTAAAATATTTTTGACGAGTTTTAAGCTATCTTTTTGAAAAAAAGGCTGAAAAACCTGTCCCCAACCTACTTGTGGAAATTTCTTTGTTTGATAATTTTCTTCCAACGAATAATCAGCAACCGTAGAATCACCAATTAAATAAATAGTCGTTACTTTTGACTTAAAACTAAAAGCGCCCAGTAATAAAACTGAGCACGTTCCTAGTATAAAAAATTTAATTTTTCTCACAATCTTACTTATTTGGATTCCATCCGTTTAACACTAAATCCTTATTATATTTCTTAATCTCTTCTTTTTTTAGTTGATGCGACCATGAAACACGCTGTCCTAAATCTTTTGCGCTCGCTCCATTACTACCATATTCAGCATAATAAGCTGTTTTGTCTTTGTCTGGGAATCGAGTATCAATCCAAGCATTCCAACCTTCTGGAATAATATGCGAACCTAAATCTGTATTGATAAAAACCGTTTGTGCATAAGGTCTCCATGGTCTTCCTAAAAAAACTTTATCTACCGATTTGTCATTAGCGGTAAGTTTACAATCTGTAAAAACAAAACCATAAGCCTGTCCTTTTGGAGTTGAAGCAGCTGTTATATAAGAATTAACTAAACTTTCAATCGTGCATTTATAAAAATAAGCCGTAGCAGCTCCAAAAATGAAATCGGTCGTTCCGTTGATAAAACAGTTTTCAAAATAGATGCGAGTTTTTTCTTCAGATAAATAAAGGGTATCTTGATTTCCTAAAAGATTACAATTTTTTACAGTAACTCTATCGCTTTTAATATGAAGAGCTACCGCCTGTCCTACTCTTCCTGCTGTATTTTCAACCGTTAGATTTTCCAGTGTACAATCATTTCCTTTTATTAAAAAGGAATAAGAAGTTCCTGTTCCAAATTCCTTTTTACCTGATGAATCTGGTTCACGAAGTGGTTTTCCAGAATAATCATCAAATGAAATAATGGTTTTATTTCTGTCTATACCTTTTAAAGTAATGAAAGGTTTAGAAGCAGGAATTTCCAATTTCTCGATATACTTTCCTGACTTTATTGTAATTATGACTCTTTTCTCTGAATTATCTTTGACATTATTAATAGCTTCCTGAATTGTTTTGAAATCGCCCGAACCATCTTGTGCAACGGTTAATGCGAGTTTATTATCAAGCGTTTGGGCTGATAGAGAGAGTGTTGTTAGTAAAAGTAGCGTTAGAATGTATTTCATATATTTTTTGTTTTTTTTTGTCATTTCTGACCGAAGGGAGAAATCACACACGGGATTCGGCAAAGATTGGCGATTTACTATGAGGGGCTACTTGCGGAGATTCCTCGTTCCTCGGAATGACAAACTGAGCGTTGCAACTTTGACAAAAATGTTTGAATTTCAA
This sequence comes from Flavobacterium procerum, assembly GCF_042431625.1. NCBI lineage: Bacteria > Pseudomonadati > Bacteroidota > Flavobacteriia > Flavobacteriales > Flavobacteriaceae > Flavobacterium > Flavobacterium procerum. The sequence goes on from NZ_JBHLYW010000009.1 coordinate 443,092, forward strand.
GAAAATTAAAAAATCCGTTTTTAATCCGCGCCTTTACGAAGTAAATCCGTTTCATCCGCGTACCAAATTAATGCGACATCCAAACCGTCATTTCTCCTTTTCCTTTATTTCCCCATGCAAAATACGGAATCAATTTTACTTGTACCATATTTTCATTTTTAGAAGAAAGCGGTTTGTATAACGTTTTCTCCCATGAATTATTAGAATTTATAACCGCTTCAGCATCAATGCTTACTAAATTTCTATTGTTTAGTGTAAAAGGATTCGTTTTAAATTGTGAATTCACTTTTAAAGCCACATCATTCACACTAATTTTAGCAGGCAATTGATCTGATTCTAAACAATAAACTAATGGTCCTCTTTTTACCGCAACCTGATTTTTAGCTTCTTCCACCAACGGATTGGCTTCCATCAACTCAACTGGCATTGGAATGTTTAATTCAATAACATCTCCTTTTTTCCATTTTTGATTCAATTTCAAATAAGTTCCAGAAACAATTTTATCTGTAATTTTTGAATTATTTATTGAAACTTCAGCATTCTGACTCCAGCCTGGAATTCTTAAAAAGAAGTTCTGCAAATCTTTTGGCGCTTTTATAATTTTCAAAGTTATTTTTCCATCCCAAGGATAATTGGTCTGCTGTTCAATTTGCAACGCTTCTCCATTAATTGTTTTGGTATTCAAAGAATTGCTTCCGTATAAATTGACAAACAAACCTTCTTTTGAAAGACTGTAAGCATAATTTCCAACTTCGGCAATTGTTCTGGTTACGTTTGGCGCACAGCAATTTGACAAAGCAATGTAGCCCTCACGTTCATTTCCCCATCTTTGATGAAATGGTAAATCATTTGAAACGTTCAGCGGATTATTATACAAGAATTTTTCTCCTTCCAAATCCATTCCCGAAAGCACACTGTTGTAAAGTGCCAACTCTACAATATCAGCATATTTGGCATCTCCCGTAATTTGAAGCATTCTCCAGTTCCATAAAACATTTCCAATATTGGCACAGGTTTCGGTATGAGCCGTTGCATTTGGTAATTGAAAAGGCCTTCCGTACGCTTGATGGATTTTCTGCACCACCGTAGGATCATAAGAAGTTCCGTCTGGCGAAACTCCGTCGTATAAAGAACCACAGCCTCCTGTAATGTACATTTTTCGATACGTTACATCATCCCAAATCGATTCTAGATTATCTAGCAGTTTCTTTTCTCCAGTTTCGGCATATAAATCAGCTATTCCAGCGTATAAATAATTTGCTCTTACGGCGTGTCCCATCGCAGTTGTCTGCTGTCTAAACGGAATTCGATCTTGATTATCATCAGTTCCGTCATTTGTAGTTCCTCTAATATCGATTAGATTATTGGCCAATTCCAGATATTTTGGATCTTTTACTGTTCTATACATCTCAACAATTCCCATATAATGTGATGGACAAATTGCATTTCTGGCCAATTCTGGCGATGCTTTTTTGTAGAAATCATATAAGAAATCGGCAACTCCTTTGGCAATATTTAAGAAATTTGTTTTCCCAGTGGCACGATAATGAATACAAGCCGCAGTCATTAAATGTCCCATATTGTATTTCTCAAAACCTAACTGTTTCTTAACTTCTTCTGGGCCTAAAGTTCCCCAGCGTTCGTCAATTAAAACTGGCGTATGAATATAACCGTCTTTGCGCTGTACTTTCGCGAAAAGTGCAATAGCTTTATCCATTTCTGCATCGAGTTTTTTATCTTTTGTAACAGCATACGTCGCAGCCATTCCTTCAAAAATCTTGTAGAAATCACCATCATGAAATGAAGGTCCTTTAAAAGCTCCTTTGCTTAATCCTGCTGCAATTTCGAAGTTTTTGTAAGCATGCGAAATCTCATCGTTATGATACAAATCCCACATATACGGCAAGGTATTTTTGGTTTCTACATCAAATTGTTCTTTCCAAAAACCATTTGTCCATTTTACATCTTGCAGACCTACACTTTGTAATTTGGAATACGGGCTTTCTGAATTCGCAACCAAACCTTTGTTCTGGGCAAAGATTACGGTTGAAAGAAATAAGGATGATATGATGATATTCTTTTTCATTTTGAATTTAATTTTATCTGCTTGATCTGCTAAATCTGCGAGAGATTAATTTTTCACGCAGATTCGGCAGATTTTAGCAGATTATTTTTTGTTTTTTATTTCTTGTCTAAAATCTGCGAGAATAAAAAAAATTTTCTCGCAGATTTAGCAGATTCTACAGATTTTTTCTTTTTTAAATAAATCTGCGCAGATCTGCTTAAATCAGCCAAAATCTGCGTGAAACCTCTTTACTTAACAAAGAAATTAATAGTTCTGCTCATAGAATCTCCATCGGCATCTTTTACAGTTACGATGAAAGAAGCGAAACCTTTATCTGAAGCTGTAAACTGAATTTCTTTTCCTTTTAAACTCGCTTTTCCATTTTTTACTTCAGAAAAAGTATAAACGGGTTTATTTTCAAAACCTTTGAAATAATCCGCTACATTTAAAACTTTTTTATCTTTTAAATTGATAAAATAATGAGGCTGAGTCAACCAGTCTAAATAGTTATCCAACTGCGTAAATCCGTCTTTATCGATATCTGAATTCGCATCTGAAAAATCTCCTGAAACCGAGTTTTCATTTAATCCAAAAGCTTTTTCCCACCAGTTTGGCAAACCATCATGATCCGTATCCCAATCTGCTGGACGAGTTTCTGAAACAAAGTTTGGCCATCCTCCAGCATCTTGTTCGTTATCAATCATACCGCCTAAACCGCTTTTGCTTCCTTTGTAAGTAAAAGTTCCTTTTAAAGTTTCATTGATAATTCGGTTATCGTGTTTGTCAAAAAACGGCTGATTAGCACCAACATCTGAAAGCACATTTTTATAAGCCGCTTTCGCTGATTGCGTTTCTACGTAAGAAGGAAAAAATGGTTTATCGACAAAAGTTTCATATTCCACTTTTTCTCTATTTGTTACAGTAGATTTTCTGCCTTTGTCCTGAGATTTCTCATCGAAATAACCTGGCATAACATTTCCATCAAAATAATAACGTTGCATTCCTTTCCCAACGCCTTCATGCTGTGCATTTAACGCTACAAAAATTCCCGTTGAAGCACCCGGTTTATAATAATTATTGACAAAATTTACCTCATTTGCACCACCGTCAGTTGTTCTTTTTCCCCAGTTGTAAACCACATTATTAGTAATATCCAATCTTCCTGTATAAAATCCGTCACCGCTTAGACCACCACCAATACTCCAGTTTCGTCCGTAATTATGAGATAATAAGTTATGATGAAAACTACCTATATCGCCGCCAATTGTAGCTGCATAACCATGCATTTTTCCTGCTTCGTATTTATCATGTCCCGCAACATTTAAAGCTTCCGAAATTAAAGTTCGCTGTAATGTAATATGATGCGCACCACGTGAGCTAAACGACTCATCAATTGTCCAGCTTATTGAACAGTGATCGATAATACTGTAATCTGCACCTGTTAATCCCATTCCGTCAAAAGTAGTTCCGCCTCCGATTCTAACTTTTAGAAAACGAATTACTCCATCATTTCCTGTCAATCCAATTGGCGCTCTGCTGATTGTAATTCCTTCTCCCGGCGCCGTTTGTCCCGCAATAGTGATATAAGGCTGATTTGCTACTAATCTCGAAGCCAGTTTTATATTTCCTGAAACATTAAAAACAATGGTTCTTGGTCCAATTTCCTGATTGATGGCATCTCGTAAACTTCCTGGTCCGTCATCATTTAAATTGGTTACTTCAATCACTTTTCCGCCACGTCCACCAACAGCATATCTTCCGTAACCTTCTGCGCCTCGAAACGCTAGTTGAGCTGGCTTAAACGACCAAACGTTTCCTAAAGTCACTTCGCCATTATTATCCACTTCATCGACTCTCCAATAGTAAGTTGTACCACTGTATAAATCAGAAACTGTAAAAGATTTCTCAGTTAGTTTTCCTTTAAATTCTTTTGAAGATTCGGTTGCTGTTTCTACCGCATTTTTATCTTCACCAAAATACAGTTTATGAGAAGCCACATTTTTTACAGCGTCCCATTTTAAAGTTAAAGTTTTCTCCACTTCAACATGTTCATCTCTATTTTTTGGTTGTGGAGTACGAGCCTGATTCATCAAATTTGGCGTATCAATTTCGAAACCGTTGATTACGATTTGTTTTACGATATCAGGATTTGAAGTTGGATCAATTTCAAAACGAACAATTACATCTTTCCCTTTTTCAGCATTAAAAGCAATATATGCCATCGAAGCATCAATTTTAGCATTGGCTCTCTGACTTGCATTTACCGTTTCCTGAAGTTTTCCGTCTACATAGATTTTTATGGGTGAAAAAGTTTTTCCTGTAATCACATCAAAAGCGTTATGAAAAGTCAAAAGTGTATGTTTTCCCGCTTTCAGTCCACTGATTTTTAGTTCTAGATTTTCAGCCGTAACCAAACCGTCGCTTCCTAATTTGTTATAATGTGGAGCGCTCATTCCAACTTTATACCATTTTGAAGTAAAGTTTCCTTTTAACTTAAAAGATATATTATTAAATGATTTTTCGTCCTCTTTTCCTTCGTTAATCACCCATGAATCATAACTCGGATCATGAACTTCTTCCAATCTTCTTTGAAAAAAGTCAAAATCGACTTTTACGATTTGTTTATCAGTATTCTGAGCTGATTGTGCTTGTCCGTTTGTGGTCAAAAGCATGGACAAAACTGCAGCACTTATTAATTTCTTAATCATTTTTGTTAATAATAGTTAGTTTAATTTCGTTTTCTCTGCTTCAGATTTTCCGAGCAGATTTATAATGTCTTTTTTTCGTTCTTCAGGAATTACTTTTAAAACCTTTAATTCTCCATTTACAAGTTCGACTTCAATCGTAGTATTTTGTTTGGCATGTAATCTAAAATGAACGTTCCAATCTTTTGGCCAAGCCGGAAAAAGATAAATTTTACCGTCTGTTTCCTGCAAAAGCATTTCCTGCATGCCAATCATTCCCGAACCTCCCCAATTATGATCAGGAACCCAGTCAAAACCTGGTCCCCAAAAAGCAGGAAAACGTCTTTCTGAATTCGCCATTTTAAGTGTATTATATTTCATCGCTTCTTCGGTTAAGCCCAAACGAGCCGAGAAAATATTATCTTGCTTCCAGCCTACATGGCTTCTAAATTTTAATGCATCTGGATCGTATTTCCATGTATTTAAAGCGGTTTCTAAATCAGGTTTTCCAACGCCGTAAATTCCCCACGGATACACTGGATATAATTGCGGAACTTCTGTATTATTAACTCTTTCCCAAGTTTTAGCAGGAACCAAAACTTTATGATTTTCAATCTGTCCAAAATTCAAAGGCGGAATTCTTGTTTGAAATCCTTTTAAATATTCTGAGTCTTCTTTTGACAATTGATTACCCGAAAGGTTTAAAAGACTTTCGGCAATTACCTGTAAAGCCGAAATGGTACTATTGGCATTATTCGCCATTTTATACGTTTCTGCTCCAGAACCTGGATATAAAACTAATTTTCCGTTTCCGTCCAAAGCTTTTCGACCTCTTTGTTTCGCCAAATATTGATAATGTTCATCAAAAAAACGAAGACAGCTGATGATGAATTTATTATATTTCTGAATGTCTTCTCCAGCATATTCTTTCTGTTGCAACATCATTTGACAGAATTCTAAAACCGTATCCCATTCGTATTCTAACCACGCATTATATTCCATTCCCGGATCATAATCTGCGGGACGTTTCCATTCGTATTCAGCCGGATTTGGAAGTGCAAAATTTTCTAATTGTTCGGTGAATGATGCTCCGTTGTGATTCCAATACACTTTTGAACGTAATTCAGCATTTTTTTGAAGACTTACGTAATAATCCAATTGAGATTTCATCATATCAAAATCCCCACTTTTTACCATCGGAAAATAAACCAATCGTTGGTTTTGAGCTGTCATGGTTCCTCCTCCCCAATTTCTGAAATCGGGCGTAAAATTCAGGTCTTTATTCGTGTAAACAGGATCAACTGTAAAAAGTCCACCGTTGAATTTCGTTGGATATTTTCCATACGCATTGCATCCAAGCATATATCGGAACAATTGATAATTCTGCCCCATTTGATAAACCGAATCTTTGGCAGTCGATTGATTTTTTTGTGTAAAAATAAAACTGCGGTTCCAGAAAGTATTCCACCATTTTTGAGTGTTTTTTTCTGCTTGTTTGAAATTGTTTTTATTAGCTGAAATCAAACTTTTCAACCCGTTATTCCAAGTAGAAAAATCAGATTGATTGGTGTTTAAATAAATTTCTAATGAATGTTTTTTGGATGGTTTAATGCTCGTTAAATTAAACCCTTTAAAATCGGTATCCTGATATTTTCCAAGATACGTTCCATCTGGCTTTAGATTATCGCCTTTCATAAATCCACCGAAAGTCAGATTCGAAATCGGGTTCAACATTTGATCTTTTACCGATTCCATTTTTTGTTGTTTTACCGCTACGTCAAAAACCGTATTATCTCTGTTTCTATGGTAAAATTTAATTCCGTTATTTTCAAACGATATAGAATCTTTATAAGTAATAAGTTCTCCCTGAGGTGCCCATTTATAAGAATTGGCATTATTTTCTTTTCCTTTCGGAAGACGGTTTTGAAAACGCCAGCTTTCATAAGAAGTTGTCATTTTCAACGATTTTTTGCTTACTAAATCAACATGAATTATCGGTTTAAAAACATCTACCCAAAGTTTGATTTTAGTATCATTCTGCCCAACTAAAACATATCCATCTTTTAGTTTCAGTTCCTGATGAAAACCGTCTTTCCCTTCAAACGGATTCGGCGTTAAAGTAACTTTTACTCTTCCTAATTTCAATAAAGTATTATCTTCGTCGAAAGTACCGCTTCGTGAAAAATAGAAATACAAATCGCCTTTCTCCACCCAGACATTCATGCCAATATCCCCGCCACCCAAAGGCATAGATTCTGATGAATTGTTGCTTTGCGTTGTCCAAACCTGATTGTAATTATCAAGTGTAGGAATTTGCGCTTTGAGGCAAAGCGTAGTGAAAAGAAAAAATAGAATTATTAAATTTTTCAACGTATTAATATTTTATATAGAACACTATTATTGAACCATATAAGTCATAAAAGATAATTTAAGCTGAGCTTTCATTTCTAAACTTATATTTCCTAAAAGACAAGCAAAACACAAAACTTACATTTTCTTATATAACTTATATGGTTTAAAAAACTACCATTCGTCTGTTCTAAACGAAGAAACTGGCAATCCTCCAGCACTAAACAATTCCGCTTTTACGAAATCCTTCCATAAATAGCGTATTGCAACAGGTTTCTTTACTTTATCTGATGTCAGCACTACTGATTTTCTTCTTACGACTGTTTTTGCAGGATAGAAAACCTTATCTTCTCCTGCGATTTCAAAACCTAAAACTTCTTTATCGTAAGATGTAATTCCGTTTGCCACATCATCAAAAGAAACGGTTACAGCACCATCCTTTATTTCCATTGATTTGTATTTCGGACTTTCGAATTCAAAACCTTCAATTCCGTACGTTCTTGCCAAAGCCTGAAAAGCCAGACGATTTCCGCCTTTTTCTTTATCCATTGGGTGAATATTGTTTTCTTCTCCAACATCCATTAAAACCGCCATTGCTGAATTCGGGATTTCCTTAGAAGCTTTAAACTGAGCCTCTCTCAAATAAGCCGAATTGTATTTTTCCTGATAATCTTTTGGATGAAAAGAAGCATAATTGAATGGTGCAATCTGCGCATAGTAAAACGGAAAATCTCCCTGTTTCCATAGCGCTCTCCAACTGCTTACCATTTTCTTCATTAAAGCGGTATACTCAGAAGCTCTTTCATAATTTGATTCTCCCTGGTACCAGATACAGCCTTTTATTCCGTAACCTATAACAGGCGAAAGCATTCCGTTAAACAAAGTCGTCGGAACACGATTTGGGTCTTTTGCTAATTCTTCTTTTGTGGTCGGAATTTTAGCGCTGGCAAAATCTTTCAGCATTTCCTGATTCATCCAAGCTTCCATACTTGAACCTCCGTAGGAAACATGAATCAATCCAACCGGAACGTCTAAAACTTCCTGTAAAAGCGAGCCAAAATACCAAGCTGTTGCACTAAAATTGGAAGTCGATTTTGGAGAAGCTTCTTCCCATTTTCCTTCAAAATCTTGTAAAGGTTCTAAAACTGTTGCACGAGGAATCGTAATTAAACGGATATTTTTATTAGTAGATCTCACAATAATTTCGTTTCCGTTTTTAACAGGCTGTCCTTGAAATCCTTTCAACGGCATTTCCATATTCGACTGACCCGAACAAAGCCAAACTTCTCCCAATAAAACATTTTTGATGATTATTTTTTCCGTTCCTTCTGAAACTTCAATCGTGTACGGTCCACCGAAGGAAATAGTTTTCAATTCTGTTTTCCATTTTCCTGAACCATCTGCTTTTGTTTTGTAGATTTTAGAATCCCAAGAAGTTTTAATAACGATGTTGGCGTTCTTTTCTGCCCAGCCCCAAATTGGTACGTTGGATTTTTGCTGTAACATCATGTTATCAGTAAACAATGCTGGCAGTTTGATTTTGGCATTGATTTGAAGACTTGCTAAAACCGTTAATAATGCAATAATTGATTTTTTCATTTTTTATTTATTTTTTGCCACAGATTAGAGGATTAAAAAGGATTATTAATCTCTTGAAATTCTTTGATCTATTGATATTTTTCTTTTCAATTGCCTCCAGCTAAAGCTGGAGGCAATTAACTTCTTTCTTTGTCAAAAAAATAATCCTTTTTAATCCTTTAATCTGTGGCTAATATTTTATTTTTCTTTTACAATACTCACTGGTCCTAATAATCCCGCTTTTAACAACGGCTCTCCTTCCAAACGAAATGGCGCTGTTGTCCATGTCAACCTTTCTTCTTTTGGCAATTTTTGATCGCCGATTAATCTGTTTGCCCAGGTATTTGTAATTTTAATTACAATTTCATTTTTACCTCTTTTGAGCACTTTCGAAATATCGACTTTATAAGGAAATGTCCAGAGTGTTCCGCAATGAATATCGTTAATACTCACTTCTGCGATATTGGCTATTTCACCCAAATCCAGCCAAATTTTATCTGTGCTTTTTCCTTTCCAGACAAAATTTTTTCTATAGATTACAGTTCCTGAATAATACTTAATCTGATCATTTTCTGAAGTACTCCAGTCAAAAAGTTTATTTGTTTTTACTATTTCTTTCGGTCCTTTAAATTCAGGATCAAATTGTAATTCCCAGTTTTCATCTAAAGTCTGAACTTTTTCAAACTTAGATGATTTTCCTTGAGCTAAAACTTCTTTTGTTTCTTCTTTAAAAATCACAAAACCAGATTCGTTGGCTTCTAAAGTTATCGAAACAATTGTTCTTCCGTTTTCTATTTTCCAATTGGCTAAAGCCGAAGTTTGATCTGTTACCGGATTGTACCATTGCGGCACTTTTCCTGAGATTCTGAAAGAAGCATCGAACGTTCTTTTTTCTCCTTTTTGATTGGAAATGAAATAAATATCTTCCGTCTCCGATTTTCGATGTGTCCACGCTAATGTTTCGGCTTCAGAACGCCTTAAATTTGGAAAATAAATATCCTGAGTAATTCCGATGGAAGCAAAATCATTTCCTAAATACGGTAATTTAATAACCGTTCCTTTTCCAATTTTCCAAGTTGATGAATTGGCATTATTCCAGATTTCATCAATTATATTCTGCCATTTCTTTTGATTGGCTTCTGATTGAATTCCCGGTTGAAGGTTTGGTTTTTCATCCACAAAAATGGTTCCACCGTCTTTTAGCAATTGCAGGATTTTTTCGGCGCAAGCCAAAGAAAGCATTTTATTCGGTGCCATTTTATGACTTCCTGGAAAGAATAAAGCGCCGTATTCAATTCCACCCTCAAACGAAATTTTTCCGTTTACTACTTTCGCACGATTGATTAAAACATCGGCATTGAAAGAATCATATTGATATCCATTTAGCGGATTAATCCATTGTGATAAATCGGTTATGTTTTTAGAATAGGTGACTTCTTTTGGCATTTTTGCCGTTGGCTGACCTTCATTTTCTAAACGGATTTTCTCGCTTTCCAATCTTTCTTTTCCAAACACATTCGGAATAAATGGCACTAAACGATCTGGAACAAAAGAACGCGAAGGAAAATCTTCTCCAATAAAAACTGCCAGATCAATTACAGGTTTTCCTTTTTGCAATTGAAACTGCACTCTTTGACAATAATCAAACCAAGCTTGCCCAGGCTTCCACCAAGTTTGGTCTCTCTGGAAAAAGGTTCCAATATCATCTAAAGTCATTCCCGGTTTTCTGTCTGTCCACGGATTATGTACAAAAACATGATAGAATAAACGGTTAATCCCTAAAGCGTAATTACGGTCTGCCGTTGTTTTTAAGTTTCCTGGATGTTCATCCCAATCCATTCGCAGAGCCGTAAAAGATTCCGCCTGAATAATATCTTTTCCGTAAATATGCCCACCCGAAATGGCGTCGACCATATCAAAAGGTTTGTCGTGCGTTGGGCTTTTCAGCCAAAATTCTCCACCCGGATAATCAACATATTTATAATGTAACAAAGCATCACTCATCATTGTTGGCGCAACGTTCTCTGAACTTAACTTAACGTTATATTCTTTGGCGATTTGCGCTACAGTTCCGTAGAAATTATCAGCAACTAAATCGGCAATTGTTTTTCTAACATCATATAAAACTTTCTCCGAGAAATCGGCACTTTCTACTGGAATTCCCACCATTACAGGCAAATATTCCACAATATCGTAACCACGTCTCTTTTTAAATTCCGCTTGAAAAACCGAAGACCAGTTTTGACTTCCGCACTCCCAGCTGTCAAAATGAAGAATTTCTAAAACTTTTGAAGCTAATTCAGGACCAGCAGAACGAACAGCTTCTCCAAACCAATGATCCAACTGAAAACGAATTAATTCGGGATTAAATTTGTCAACTTCTAATCCTTTTCCTGCTCCACCAGTTGCATTTTCATGTCCGGTCGAAGTATGTCCCATTCGGATAATTTTCCATTTTCCTTTTGGTGCTTTCCAGTTCAAATTTCCATCAGCATCAACGAAATTGGAAATATTGATGATTTCTGCTTTTTTGAATGCATCAGAATTTGGAATCTCTTTTTCTGTAGTCTGCGGAGTCAAACGCCAGATTGCTCCCGATTTTCCTTCGTAATTATTAATCAATGATTGGTTCGAAAGGGTTATTTTACTGACTTTCAGATTTTGTTTCCACTTCGCAAAGTCCAAATCTTCTGCTCCAGGTTCTGTTCCTTTTGGATCATAAACGAATCGGAAATATTTTGCTGTTACGGGTGTAATCGTATGTGTATTGGGGAAATCCATGTCTTGCCAGCCGTGACGCGGTGCAATCATTCTTTCGTGAAATCTAAAATTAATTCCGTCGTCACTCACTTCTACAATAAGACGTTGTGCCTGAAAATCTCTTCCCTTGGTTTCTATCACAATAGATTTGCAGGTAAATGGTTGAGTAAATTCATACTGAATCCAACCTGCATCAGCAAATTTGAAGTTTTCGTCTTTTTTAGAATCTGCCAAAAACGAGGCGTCGCTATTGTTGGATGTCGTTACTTTTGGTAATTGCATCTGCGAAGTAATTTGATATTCTTTTATCGGAATAGCAAAAGTGGCAATGTCTTTATAATAGTCTTTGTAATGTGCTGGAACTGGTAGTTTTGAAGTAACTTTTTTTCCGCCTAAAATTTCAGTCATTGACCAAACTATTTTTTGCATCGACATTTCTGGCGTAATCCAAGGCCCACCTGCAACGGCAAATCCGTCTGCTCCATGAAAGGCTAGTTTCAAACCTAAACGATCGGCTTCTTTAAAAGCCCAATGAATCATATCCCAAAACTCCGGACTCAACTGCAAAACCGGCGGATCTATCAATGTTGGATTGGCTGGCCCTTTGATAGTCATTAAATAAGCACCCGCAATTCCCGCTTGTTTCATCGCTTCTAAATCGGCTGTGATTCCGGGTTTAGAATACGCCGATTTCATCCAATACCAATATACCCAAGCTCTTGAGGATTCTAAAGTTGGATGAAAAGATTCTTTTTTATGGATTTCCTGTGCACAGACGAAACTTGCGAAAAGGAGGATAAAAAAGAGGTGTTTTTTTTGAAACATTTTATTATTTTTTTTGATAATCTGCTTTATCTGCCAAATCTGCGAGAGCAAATTTTTCCCGCAGATTTAGCAGATTTTGCAGATTTTTTTTCTGATATCTCGCTTTTTTTGTCATTTCGACGTAAGGAGAAATCACACTCGAAACTCCACAACGTACTTCTCCAATCTTTGTCGAAATACGCGTGTGATTTCTCCTTACGTCGAAATGAAATGAACTATGCTTTTTAATTTTTAAATCTTAATTTTTAATTATCTACTAATATTTAAACTTCTTCAAACTATTTTCCAATTCATTCTTAGAACCACTAAAAGGCGTCAAATAAAAACTATACTCATAATTTCCTGATTTAATCTGATATTGTTCTAACGGCTGTGCCACAATCGTCCAGCTGTCGTTTCCTCCTACTCCCATTTGAATTAAATCGATGTTCAGTGTTAAAAATCCTGGATCTTTCAAATCGTACGTATGTCCTGATGCACTTAGGTTTTCTTGTGTATAAGGCCATGCGCTCATGCTTAGAACTTTACTATCGTTTACTACTAAAAATCCGTTATTTTTCTGTGGAGTGCTTAATGCCATCCATCTTACATCGCATCTGTTTCCATTTTCTTGTGGTTTTGGATAATGTTCGATAAAATCATTTATTTGAAGCGAATATTTTCCAACAAATGAACCAAAACTTCTGTCGTTGTAATTTTCCAATTCGCCTTTTCCGTACCATGAAATCTGATCGAAACTTCTCTTAATTCCCATCTGCATTCCGATTTTTGGAATGTTTGGCAATTTGTCTGATGCTTTTAGGCTGTAATCTACTTTTATTAATCCGTTTGGTAAAATGCTGTAGATTACTTTTACACTTGCGCTGTCTTTTATGACTTCGTAATCGCTTGTAATTTTAATTGCTGAATCCGATTTATCAATGGCAATATCTACCAATTTTGGTTTTGCTTTATACCATTGTTTTAATAATTTTTGAGACTTCCATCCACGTTTATCGTTGTCTGTAAGCGGTCTTACGAAGTTTGGTAATAGCGGTGCGAAAACTTGTTCTTCTCCATTATAAATATAAGAACTCAAAGCTCCGTTTGTTTTTCCAATTGTAATATCAAAAGTTTTTCCTTTTATTTTGAAATCTGAATCGGATTCAGAAACGTTTATATTCTCTTTTTTCGATTCAGGCGAAACAGCTTCTTTCTTTTTCAACACAAACTGATCTTCCGCGACAGCGTAACCTTTTGAAGCCCACAACTCATCCTTTGAAAGCTGGAATTCTATATTTAAAATATATTCCGCATCCGCTTTCATTTTTGGAAGATACGGACTCACATCTAAAGTTGTCGATTGTCCCGCTTCTATTTTAAATGGTTTTAAAATTTGAGCTTTGATTACGTTTCCGTTCTCTAAAACTTTTAAAACCGGAATATAACCTTCTAAAGATTTAACGGCCTGACGATTTTTAATTTCTAACTGATTTCCGTTTAAAGTTGAAATCGCTGGCTGATACACCCATTTATTCTCAAAAATCGAACCTTTTGGTTTTCCGTTAGAATCTACAATTCCTTTTGTATTGAAGTTTCCGTCATGATATTTTTCGCCAAAATCTCCTCCATGTGCAAAATAATTCTGTCCTGATCTTGAATCAAATTTCACAATTCCCTGATCTTTGAATTCCCAAATACAACCTCCGATAACTCTTGGAAGCGAACGGAATTCATCCCATAATTCTTTTAAATTCCCAACTGAATTCCCCATTGCATGAGAATATTCAACGAAAATAATCGGACGTGTATCTTTCTTTTGGTCTACTAAAAATTTTGGTGTGAAAACGCCCGGATAAAAACGGCTAACCATATCGACATACGAATCATCCTGCGGGTTTTCGAATCGGTACGCATGATCGATTGTTTTTGGATATCCTGGATCAAGCGGATCGATATAACCATCTAATTTTGCATTTCCCTGCGCTGGTTCATAATGAACTGGACGTGTAATATCAAAATCGTGAACCCAACCCGACATTGCAGCATGATTTGGCCCTTTTCCGCCCTCATTTCCTAAACTCCACATCACAACCGACGGATGGTTTTTATCTCTTTCGACCATTCGAATCATTCGTTCCATATAAGCATTCGTCCAAAGTGGGTCATTGCTTAATTTACCGCCAATTCCGTGTGTTTCCTGATTCGCTTCGTCCATAACCATGATTCCGTATTGATCGCATAATTCGTAGAAATAAGGATCGTTTGGATAATGGCTCGTACGTATAAAATTGAAATTGAACTTTTTAATCGTGGTAATATCTTGTTTGATGTCTTCTCTCGTAACGGCTTTTCCTCTTGTGGGATGGTGATCGTGACGGTTTACGCCATAAACATACGTTTCTTTTCCGTTAATGAGCATTTTGCCATTCTCTTTCGAAAATTCAATCGAACGGAAACCTACTTTACAGCTTTTTGCTTCGGTAACGTTTCCGTTTTTATCTTTTATCGAAATAACCATTGTATATAAATTCGGCTCTTCTGAACTCCATTTTTTAGGATTTTTGATGGTCTCTTGAAAGAATCCAAAACGAACATTATCCAAACGGGGATAACTTTCATTAATTAAATCAATCACAGGCCTTTGAAGCGGTTCTTTGAACATTGCAGTATTATTGGCATCATATAACTGCACATTCATCGTATAATCTTTGACTTTTTCTCCTGTCAAATTTTCAACTTTCGGACGCAATTTGAAGATAGCATCTGTGTATTGTTTGTCTAATTTGGTTTGAACAAAGAAATCCTGAATACGCAATTTCGGCTCAGCCATAATGAAAACTTCACGCTGGATTCCGCTCATACGCCAATGATCCTGGTCTTCTAAATAAGAACCATCTGTCCAACGAATTACACGAACTGAAACTACATTTTCTCCTGCTTTTAAATAAGGCGTAATATCAAATTCGGATGGCAGAAAACTGTCTTCACCATATCCTAAAAATTCCCCATTTAACCAGACTTCAAAACCTGAACTTACGGCTCCGAAATGTAAAGTCACGGTCATATCTTTCCACTTTTCAGGAACAGTAAAACTTCTTTGATAAGAACCAACTCCGTTATAATCTTTCGGGATATATGGCGGATTTATTGGTCGAAACGGATAAACGGCACTTTTGTAAATTGGATTATCATATCCTTTCATTTCCCAGTTGGAAGGCACGTCGATTTTATCCCAACCTGAAACAGTATTTTTATAGAAATCTTTTGAAGCTTCTTTTAAATTTACAGCATATTTGAAATCCCAATCGCCATTTAGCATCTGGATTCGGCTTTTGGTTCTGTCGCCTTTTAGTGCGTCTTCAACAGAAGTGTATGAATATGAAGTTGCTCTTGATGGCTGCCTGTTGATGCTTGTAATTGTTGGATCTTCCCACGGAGCAAATTCGTATTTTTTATGTAATTCTGGAACTCCCGCTGGTTCTCCTGTTACGGATTGGGCCTGTGTGTAAGTTGTGAATAGTAAAATGTAAAATGTATACGTCAAAAATCGTAATCTGAAAAATGGATTATTGTATTTTGATTTCGATGTAAACATTGGCTTTATATTATTTTTCATTATTATTTGATTCAATTGTCCCTACGGGACAAAATTTTCTCTGCGCTATTTCTTTTCTACCGACGAGAGCCTCCTAACGGAGTCATTTCAGTTGGGAGTATTAAGGTATTTCATAATTCATAATTCATAACTCACAACTATTTCTTCGTCTTTTTCTCCGGCGGTGCTACAAAATTCAATTTGCTTTTTCCTAAATCCTTTGATGTTGCAATGGCAATTCCTCTTTGTTCTGCTTTGTTTACAGCGCAATAGAAATGATACACAACGCTGTCATGTTTTACCACAAATG
Organism: Flavobacterium procerum; assembly: GCF_042431625.1. NCBI lineage: Bacteria > Pseudomonadati > Bacteroidota > Flavobacteriia > Flavobacteriales > Flavobacteriaceae > Flavobacterium > Flavobacterium procerum. Next base: position 459,240 of record NZ_JBHLYW010000009.1, read on the forward strand.
ATTTGTGTGCAAACAAATCATCGTATGGTTCTGATGATTTAACTAAATCATCTCCTTTCCAGTCCGTCCAGTTTACTAAATCATTTGAAACGGCGAAACGGTTAAATGCACCTTGATTCCAACCTGTCCAAAAAGCTCCAAAATAAAACATCACCCAAGTATCATTAATTCGCTGAATATAAGCATCTCCCGAAATTCCTTTATGATGGTTAATTAACGGTTTATCGCCATAACGTTTCCATGTTTTCATATCGTTCGACACTGCCATCGCGATACGCTCTGCCCCTTTTGCAGGATTTAAACTATCACCTCTGGCATTATAATACATAATAAAATTGTGTCCTGTCAGTTTATCTTTATCACGGATTACACTGTTTTTATACATCGTACTATTATCCCACCATCTGGCGTCTTTGTCTTTTGGCGTTAAAACCGGATTTTCTAACCTTTGAAATTCGTGCGGTTTTGTCGGAGATTCTTTGGTATATGCCATTCCGATTGATAAAACGCCTGCTTCGTAACCTTTGCTGTCTCCGCCAAAATAACTCATCCAGTATTTATCATCGTATTTTTCCCATTCGTAGCTTCCGCCCCAAGTCAGATCTTGCAACGAAATATATCCTGCTTTTTGGTTGACGTCCCAATGTTTTTCATTTTCTGAAAAGGACATTACTTTTCCTAGATATTTCCAGTCTAACAAATTATCACTTTCTGCTAACCAAGTTTCATAACCTCGTCCGTCATAAATTAAATACGTCATGTACCATTTACCGTCTTTTCTGAATACACTCGGGCAATCCATTTTGTATGAGTTGTCGGTAGGAACCATCACCAAACCGTATTTATAAGGCGTTTTGATTTCTTGGTAAATCTCCTGCATTACGCTATCGGTAATTTCCCTTTTCTTGTATTTGGTCGCACAGCTGGTTATAGCAAGTGCTGAAATGATTAGAATTAGATATTTAATTTTCATTTTTATGTTTTATTTTGCCACGAAGGCGCTAAGGCTCTAAGTTTTTTTTTATTTGTGACTTTGTGTCTTTGCGAGATTAATATCTAAGCTTTACATTTAGCTCTCGCAAAGTCGCTAAGACGCAGAGTTTGTTTATTTTTCTCTCGCAGATTTTGCAGATTTAACTGATTTTTTTATCTGCTTGATCTGCAAAATCTGGGGGAAACTTTAATTTATTTTCTAAGTTTCAAATCAATCAATTAAAATAAAATCTGTGTAAATCAGCGTTTTTACGAAGTAAATCCGTTTAATCCGCGTTCTATTTATGCTCAATTATTTCTTCAATTCTCTTAATTTAGATTCCATCACATCTTTGTTCAGTTTTACTTTTACCATTCCGGTTGGGTGAAATCTTCTTTTTAAATCGATTGCATTATACACGATTGTATAAACATCATTTCCTTCTGGGATTAAACACAAAGGCGTTCTCATAATATCCCACCATTTATCTACTTTAGTTTCTATTGGAAGATAATGTGCTTCTGCCCAATTAACGCCGTCTGCTGATAAAGAATACGCAATCATGTTCGGCAAATGATGTCCCCAGCCGTCTGGGCCTCCGTCGAAAATTGCAATGTACAGACCGTTTGGCAACTGACTTACAATTGGATTTTCTACAAACTGTGGATGCATAGTTTTAATGGGTTCCAAACCTTTGTTCATTCTCAACCAAGGACCTTCTAAGCTTTTGGATTCGGCTAAAGCCACAAACCAGCCTTTTCCTGATTTCTTCGGATAATCTGCCCATGAATTAAACGGATAAGCTCCGCTGTAAAATCCGAAATATTTATCGCCTACTTGATACGGAAAAAAAGAAGCTACACCTTGACGTCCTTCCCAAGGCTGAGAATCTAATCCCGGTTCCATAATGATTCCCATATCTTTATACGGGCCACCAATTCCGTTGATTCCTTCAACTGTTGATTCGCAACGCCAAATTCTTCCAAAAGAGTGATTGGGTTCTATTTCTTTACTTACGGTATAAGCTAAATAATAGCCGTACCATTTGTTTGCTTTTTCGTTGAAAACCGGCATATACGACCAAATGGCTGCACGACGGTCGTTCATCGGGTTATCATCTTCGGTTACGGCGTAAGTTCCGCTGGCTTGATAAATGGTTGATTCTCTTTTCCAGTGAATGGCATCTTTGCTTGTCCAATGTCCGATTTTGGTTTTGACACGGTCGTAATAATAATCAACGCCTTTTTCTCCCGCTCTTTCGGTTGGAAACATGTGATAGGTATCGCCGACTTTTACTACACGTCCGCCTTCAAAACCGCCTTGAATTCCTTCTGTTCCAGACATTCCTTCATCAATGACTGGTTTGTTTTCTCCTCCGATAATTTCGAAAAGCGGTTTTTCATCTGAAAATCCTTCAACAATAAAAGTTGGATTCCAAAGTTTTCCATCTGGCAATTTGGCATTTCTGAATTCTAGTTTTTCAGAAGCTTTTACAACTCCTAAAATAGCGAATGGTCGGTTTACTGGATTAATCAGTTGGATTCCTTTTGCATAGCTCACCGAATATACATTCATCGGAGGCAAACCAGTTACAGTTAAACCATTTTCAATCAATAATTTAGCACTGTTTAATGGAGTAAATTCAGCCGTACTTATATCCTGAAACACACCAATTAAAATATTAACTGATTCTTTAAACTTTAGTTGTAATGTGGAATTAGCTCCATTTTCATACGTTACAGGAAGTTCGATACCTGTTAGCCCCTGCAATTCTGGAGCTAAACGAACAATATTATGTTTACTTCCTGAAAATATATGAGCATATTGTGTTGTTTTGAAAGTTTTGTAATTGAATTTTACGATTTCAAAAGATGCTGGTTTCCATGCGTTCGTTTGTGCTGTCGCTTGGATGCAGACAGACAACAGCATTAGGAAAGCGGTTTTTAATTTGATGTTGTATTTTTTATTTTTTGAAAACATTATTTTTATTTTTTGGCTTTTATTCTTTTAATGTATTTTCCCAATCTTGTCATTTCGAGGAACGAGAAATCTTCGTGAGAAACTCTACAAAGATTAGCGACATTCGGTGCGGAGCTACTTGCGAAGATTTCTCCTTACGTCGAAATGACAAATTGTACGTGATAATCTTTGTGGTTACGAGTGTGATTTGCTTCGCCTATTCGCTATGGCTCGGGTCTCCTTCGTCGAAATGACAAACAGTACTAAGAACTAATTACTAGGCACTAAGGACTAATCACTTACAAAGCCTTATAACTCACTTTATATTCCACATTCGGTTTTACAATCAATTGATATTTATTCTTTGTTAATTCTGTAATCGTTCCAGAGTTTGTTTTCGGTTTACTCGAGCTTTCAAAAATCAATTTTCCTTCTCCTTCACCTGCTTTTACTTTGATTTCTTTGATACTGCAATACACGGCAACTTCTCCGTTTGGTGTTGGTACTTTCCCTTCCATCCATTTTAATCCTCCTAAATTTGGCTTGATTTCGTATTCTGAATAACCCGGAGCAGTTGGTTTTACACCTAAATAATATTTCCCTAATAAGTAAATCGGACTTGCACCCCAAGCGTGGCAAAGGCTTTTTCCGTAAGGACGACCGTACATCGTTAAGTGTTCCGTTCCTTTTTTGTTTGGATTGTATTCTTCCCAGAAAGAGGTTGCGCCTTCATTCAGCATTCCGCCCCAATAATCTTTCATTTCTTTTAAAACATAATTCTGTTCGCCCATAGCACACAATGCTTCCAACTCATAAAAACGCATATATGGAGTTGTGATTTGAAGAACATTTTTATTCAGTAACACTTTATTTTTTACGCTTTGCTTTTGTTCTTCATTAAAATAATTAAAGAAAATACCGAACATATTAGCGTATCTGGTTACAATATCCTGCATTTTTCCATCGATACGTTGGTGTTTCATGACGTTTTCTTTTTTATCCCAAAAAACATCAAACAATTTCGTTTTTAAATCAGTTCCTAATTTTTGATATTGTTTTTGGTCTTCGACTTTACCAGCAATTTCAGCACTTACTGCCATCGCTTCTAAACTTCTCGCTAAAAGCATTTGCTCAAAACTAACCTCGCCTGTTTTTGGCAATCCGTCAGCCCAGTCGATGAAAACCCAATCACCTTCTAATGGCTCAAGGAATCCGTTTTTGTTTCTTCTCTCTAAGCAGAAATCCATAAGTGATTTCATTCTCGGATAAAAAGTTTTGATGAATTTCGTATCGCCTGTGTGTAAGTAGTAATCATAAACTCCAACAAACCAATACAACGAATAATCCATTATAATGTTTACGTGAGCCGTTACAGGATCTTTTCCGCGAAGCGCTAACAGTGTTCGTTCTACAGAAGCCGAATCAAAGAATAGATAATAATTCATTAAATAACTTTGATAAGCGTCGCCTGACCAAACCCAGCGGTCACGTTTAATTCCGTCTATAAAAAATTCACGAGAAGTTAAATGCATCGTATAAGCCGACACATCCCAAATTTTATTCAATTGCTCATCCGAAGATTTGAATGCGCCACGGTAATCTAATGGCAGATACTCATAAAGCATCGAAATTGAGTCATATTTTACTCCTGCATCTGCTTGAACCTGAACATAACGAAATGCTTTTGAACCGTTATGAGTGTAAGTTTCAGATTGTTTTCCGTCAAAAGATAAATGGTCTAAAGTTTCGCATTTGGCAGAATCCAAAGCTTCTTCACGAGATTCTCCATAATACAATGCTAGTTTCCCTTTTCCCTTTAAACCGTGAATTTTAATATAACCAAAAGTCTCTTTTCCAAAATCTACCAACTGACCCGCTCCAATTTTTTCTGTTTTTTTAGCACTTAAAGGTTTCGTCGTCAGTTTGAATCCAGAAGGTTTACTTTCTGGCGAATTAAAATTCCAAGAACCAACAGGAACCCATGGCGTACCGGATTGCTGTGCTTTTCCGGTTTCATCAATCCAAAGTTTATCTTCGTTGGTTACCTTCCAAGAGGCATCGGATTTAACATATTTACCAGCAATATAAATAGCCGGCAACACTTCCTGATTATAAACTTTAAAGGAAATTTTATGTTTTCCGGCAGGAACTGTAATTGATTTTGGCTGTCCATAAATCTGAACGCCATCTAAAAGTAATTGAAAAGGTCCTTCTGAAAAGATTTTTACCTCGTCTGGTTTTGGAATATCTACTTCTGTCTGAAAAGTGACCAAAGCATACGGACTGTAATATTGCCAAAGCGGAGGAAATACAGCCTCGCGTTCTGTACGTCTTACCTGCATTTTATTGCTTAACCAAACTTCAAAATCTCCTGGATACCAAATCCATGTCGCTTCTTTTGGTTTTTCTTGAGCTGACAAGAAAGAGGACGGACATAATATAGTAAGAACCAATAAAAATTTAAAAATTGAAAGGCGGTTTAGCATAGTAAGTTTATTTTGGGACTAAAGATAAGTGTTATTTTTACATTTCACAACCCGCACTGTCCTGTATTTTCTTAATATAGCTTGATTTTGATAATTTTTTAAGGTTAAAATTATGAGTTATCACTTTTTTAGTACTAAAAAAAATAATGTTACAATTTTTATGAGACGCGGATGAGAGGGATTCCTTATCGCGAAGATGCGGATGAAAACGGATTTTAATTTTTTAAACACATAGAGACATAGAATTGCTCCATGCGTAAAAGACGTTTCACTTGCATACATACACATAGCTATGTGTTAATGACTAGTCATTTTCATTATTTCTATTTAGCAAAGAGAATAAAAACCTATGTTTCTATGTGTTTAAAAAATCCGTGTCAATCCGCGTCTTTACGAAGTAAATCCGTTTTATCCGCGTTCTATCTTCAGGTCTAAAATCTAAGCCGATAACTTATCGTTCTCATTTTCATCTTCCAAAATATAATTAGAAGGCGTTTTTCCCAAATGCTTTTTGAACATATAAATAAAAGCGCTTGTGTTTTCGTAACCTAAATTGAGAGCAATCTCTTTTATGGATTGTTTTTCGCCCAAACGTTTTATGGCTTCCAATAATTTTAAACGAGTTCGCCAGTCGCTGAAATTCATTCCGAGTTCTTTGATGAATAAGCGTGATAAAGTTCTACTACTCATAAACGAAAGTTCGGCGTAGTAATCGATGGTGTTTTTACTGGCAATATCATCCATTATAAGCTCGACAACTTTTTGCAATCTTTCGTGATTGGTTGTTGGCAGGAAAGTGGCACTTGGTTCTATTAAAGCCAATTCATCCAGAAAAACCGATATGATTCGGTGTTGTGGAGGAGTTAAATTTCCTTTAACTCCAAAAGAAATAATCTTGAAAACCAACTGCTTTAAAAACATCGGAATATCAAAAGAGAAACTGTTTTCTGGCAATCCTTCCATAAAAGATGGATCGATAAAAACGCTGTAATAATTAACGTCTTTCTGAAAAGTAACCTGATGTTCTACTCCACCCGGAAGCCATAAGCCTTGCAACGGATTCACAACCCAAATATGATTGCCCACTACAACATTCATTACGCCACGAGTTGCGTAGATTAGCTGACCTCTTGGATGCGAGTGTGAAATACACATTTCATTGGTTACCATTTCGGTATAGCCAATAACAGGAATCGATGGATCAACTCTGTATCCATGATCCTGTGCCATTCGATATGTCCGAATCTGGTTATTCATTGTCCAAATATAGCAATTCTGACATTACTATTCTTTTAATCTTTGCAAAAAATAATACAGCTGTTGTTTTTTAACCTAATTTAAAAATCAAAAAAATATCTCATGGACACTATTAAAGCAAATCCTGACATAGTTAAAAAAACCACCTACTCCATCTTATTCATCATAAGTTTTTCTCATTTAATAAATGATCTTTTACAGGCGGTAGTGCCATCAATTTATCCGTTAATTAAAGAAAACTTTAATCTGAGCTTCTCTCAAATCGGAATCATCACTTTTACTTATCAAATCGTAGCTTCTATACTTCAACCTTTTGTGGGAATGTACACCGACAAAAATTCTAAACCATATTCTTTAATAATCGGAATGTGTTTTACAATGGTCGGACTTTTTATGGTTTCGATTGCGACTAGCTTTGTTTACTTATTATTATCAGTAAGTTTAATCGGAATCGGATCTTCCATTTTTCATCCTGAATCTTCTCGTGTAGCACATTTGGCTTCGGGTGGAAAAAGAGGTTTGGCACAATCCATCTTTCAATTGGGCGGAAATGCAGGAAGTGCGATTGGTCCTTTGTTAGCGGCGTTTATCGTAATTCCACACGGACAGTCTTATATTGCCTGGTTTTGTATTATTGCATTAATTGGCGTTTTTGCTCTGTATAAAATTGCGATTTGGTACACAGAACATTTGTCTGAAAGAAACGCAAACAAATCGGCTCATAAAATTGAAACGCATCACTTATCTAAAAACCGTGTAATTGCTTCGTTGATTATTTTATTGGTTCTGATTTTCTCTAAATACTTCTACATGAGTAGTATTACAAGTTATTATACGTTCTTTTTGATAGATAAATTCCATATCTCAATTCAGCAGTCGCAAGTTTACTTATTCTTGTTTTCTGGAGCTGTCGCAGCCGGAACTTTAATTGGAGGTCCAATTGGAGATCGTTTCGGACGTAAATATGTAATCTGGGCTTCTATACTTGGAGTTGCTCCATTTACTTTAATGTTGCCTTATGTTTCTTTGTTCTGGGTTGGGACTTTATCTGTAATTATCGGATTGATTCTTTCTTCTGCTTTCTCTGCAATCTTAGTTTATGCAACTGAATTAATGCCAGGAAAAGTTGGTTTAGTAGCGGGTCTTTTCTTCGGCTTTGCTTTCGGAATGGGCGGATTGGGTTCTGCTGTTTTAGGTAAAATCGCCGATGCAACGAACATTGAATATGTATTTAAGATATGTGCGTTTCTGCCTCTGATTGGTGTTATTACTGGTTTCTTGCCTAATATTGAAGGGAGAAAAAAGGACTAATTTTTTAAACACATAGAAACATAGTATTTTTGGATTGTCTTTAGAAGGCATTTCATTTCATAATAAAAACACATAGTTTTTCTGGATTGAAAAGCTATGTGTTTTTTTTATCTAAGTTGCTTTTCCAAAAGTATTTCGTTCCCTGTCAGCAATATAAGCTCTTCATAACATAAAAACAAGCACTTGTAACTAATTATTTTTTTTGCATTATTTTCTAAAATACCTTCGATATAATTTTAACCCAAAGACCTATGGAAGCAACAAATTTTAATAAAGCAAAACAATTATTGGGAGGCTGGTTACCACAAAGCCCACAAATTATCGAAGATTGGATTCTAAAAATCAAAGAATTTACCAAAAAAAATCCAACACCGCTTATTCCTGAAATTGCCGAATTTCGAGATCTAGTATATTCAGACTCTGTTTTGTATGCTAATGTGCAGGGAATGTTTGCCGAAGCACATTTTTTAAAACTAAGAACTCCTTTGCTTTGGGAACCAGAGCCCTTGAATTTTGAGGATTTTCTTGTTTTACTCAACGGAATCATGCAAACCGCACCCGAGGCCTATCAAACTGGTCTTCCTGGAAATCAAACACCTGCAGGTATGATTGGTTTTCCTATCAATGCTCTTTTAGCTTGGCCAATGGCAACCAATTTTGGGTATGACGTTTTCTCAAACGCTTTGGTCAATCAGCAACTAAAAAAAATATTAAACTACTGGTCTAAATATTTGGTTACAGAAGATTCTCGATATGTTTTGATAGAAAATGATCCTTCAGAAAACGTAATTGCTTGGTTAAGTGACGTAGCGCAAGCCGAAATGATGCAAGTCGCCCAAGGTGCATTAGGTTTAGAACCGAATCCTATTCCGTCTAACGCTACATTTTCTGATGTTTTTCAGTCAGACCCTTCAGTTCCTTATTATGGATTCAAAAGCTGGGACGATTTCTTCACGCGATTGTTTTGCCCAAATGTACGCCCAGTTACTGCACCGAATGATGATTCGATTATTGTAAACGCCTGCGAATCGGCACCTTTGCAAGTGGCAAAAAATGTAGCATTATCGGATCAATTTTGGTTAAAGGGACAACCTTATTCGTTGGAAAACATGATGAATTTTGATGAATTAGCGCCTCAATTTGATGGAGGAACAGTTTATCAGGCCTTTTTGAGTGCCTTGAGTTATCACCGTTGGCACAGTCCAGTAAACGGTAAAATCGTAAAAACGGCTATTATAAACGGTTCTTATTATTTAGAAAATCTACACCAAGGTTTCTACAATCCAGAGGGAGCCGATTCAAGTGCGCCCAACGATTCACAACCTTTTTTAACGGCAGTTGCAACCAGAGCTGCTATATTTATTGAAGCAGATAATCCCGCAATTGGACTTATGTGTGTAATGCCTGTAGGCATGGCAGAGGTTTCTAGCTGCGAAATAACAGTAAAAGCTGGCGACATTGTGAAAAAAGGCGACGAACTGGGTATGTTTCATTTTGGAGGCTCAACACATTGCCTGATTTTTAGACCAGGTGTTAATTTAGAATTCACCACTTACGAAACACCAGGTTTGGATGCTCCAAACAATATTCGTGTAAACACACAAATAGCAAAAGTGGTTTAAAACTCAAGTTACTTTTATAAAGCTCAAAAGGCTTTAGCCAAAATATCTACAATTTCGCTAAAGCCTTTTCTATTTTTACTACATACACCTCCAGTTAAAACTGAAGGCAACTTACAAAATAGCTTTGCTTTATTATTTATAATCTTTTTCAAAACATAGCCAGAGGTTTCAGCCACTAGGACGCAAAGGATATCACATTACGTTTATCAAAATACGTTTCCCGTGGTTGAAACCACGGGCTATGTTTGAATGGATGTCTTTTATTATTTTGAATAAAACTCAGAAAATTATTCCGGTAGCTTTTTCATTTTTATTACAAATAAAAAAACACATAACATCATCCTAAATGTTATGTGTTTTTTACTTTTTCAGTTTTCTTTTTTATTGCTTTTTTCTTTTTAAAAAAATCACTTAGGGCTTTTTCTTCTGCAACTGTTAAAGAACTTAAACCTCCTATAGTGTCAATTTCTAAATCTAATTTTTTAGTTTTCATATTTACTTATTTTGAAAATACTTATTAATCAATTTCAATGCTGATTTTGTTTCAATTATCATAATTCTGCCTCCAAAATGAAATGCTCCAAGTGTTTTTTCATAATGTTCTACCAATTGCGATTTTGAAAGAAAAGATACGTTTCCATCATGTCCACGCTGAAAAGATAATTTACAAGCATAAGCAACTAAATTACCTGCTACTCCCACATAGACTTTTGTTTGTCCTTTGTTAAATGGTGCATTTTCTAATAAATGCATATAAACATGGTCAGCTTTAACTTCTAAACTAACAAGACCTTGAATAATCTGAGAATTTCCTAAAATTGTAAGTTTATATACATCTCTAACTGGATTTTTAAATTCTTCAACCCAATTAAAAACCCAACCATTTTTTTTTGTTATAGATTTTAAATCTGAATTTTGAAGAATAGAAATTTCAGTCTGAAAACTATCTCCTGTAATTACATTTTCTATTGAGTTCGTTAACTTATCAATTATAAAATCCAGACCAAATCCTACTTCTCTATTCATTCAGCTAATTTAATGAATATAATCTAATTTTAGAAATATTGTCTATCATAGCTTTATTTCAAGAAACTAGCCAATCAATCATTTAGGTAAAATTGAATCAACCGTTTCTCGCTGGTGCACAAATGAAGTTCAGCCGACTGTTGAAACACTTTATGAGATTTCTAAATATTTGAAGGTTGATATTCGGGAGTTGTTGATTTCGACTGGGAAATAATGATAGATTATAAAAACTCGTTGAGTTTTTATAATCTATCATTAAATTCTAGACAGATTTTGATTTAAAGTATCTCTTATATCCTTTTAACAATCTCTTAATCAAAGAATCATTGCTAGCTAATTTTACATCTGCAATCTTCTTTTTTATTTCTTCATTATTATAATACAATTGTAACCATCCATTTATTCTAACAAGTTTTATCTCGCCAACATCTGATAACCAATGCCTACCTCCCCATATTTCATTCTGAATTTCAGAAATTTCAAATAATTCTAATCCATTTTTATCTGGACCAAAAGCTTCGTAAAACATTCTAACTAATGATTCGATCTCTTTAAATGCAGTGTATATTTTACTTGGATTGGGAGGAACCGTACTTAATGTAAAATAAAAATAATCTTCTCCCTTATTAACCGGAACCCAAATTTTATTGAAAAAATTGAAGAAATACTCGTTTGGATATGCAAATTTTCCAAAATATTCTCCTTCATCATTATCTGTATCATAAAAAATTGGTTTAGTAAAAATTTCAAATAACGATTTAAAATGATCTGAAATTGAATTATAATTTAGATACTCATTGTAGTACTCTATAAATTCTGCTGGTTTCAAAACTTTTGTTTCGATTGAAAGTTTTTTATATACAGCTTTTGTTTTAAGATAATTTTTGTCATCATTAGTTAGATAAAAACTACAAATAGAGGCAAAAGCCGTATGAGATGCATCATCTGTTGTATTTGAAAACGTATTTTTCTCTTTTTCAGACACTTTAACTTTGTCAGATTTGTAACCATGCATATCTAGATAAAGATATTCATTCATAATTTCATCATACCATTCGGGTGCATTTTTACCCTTTGGTAAATATTCATTAGATTTAAAATTTTCAATTCCTTTCTTTTTATATGAATTGTCAATTAACTCGAATGGATCTTTATTTTCATTAAAATGCCCACTATTTACACCTATTTTTTGAACTATTTGTCTTAAATCCTTATAACCTTCTGTCTCATTTAAATTATAGTTCATTTTACTAAAGCTATTGAAAAAGCCATTCATTGTAAGATCATCTTTCAATCCTGGAAATATATCATTTAGAATTTTTGCAGATTCTGGATTTTCAAATGCTTCTTTAAAAACAGAGTCTAATTCTAAAGATTTTAGGGTTGTTTTAAAATATTCTAATAATGAATTTAAAGCAGGATCATCGGAATCACTTTTGAATAAATTATCGATCGATAAATCTGAAAAAATATCCGACTCTTCAATTCTACTATCAAGTAATTCTTGTGGATCATATTGGTCCAGAATTATATTTTTACCATCATTAAAGAGACAAAAATCATTCGTTATTTTTGTTATGAATTCTAAATCATCTTGAATTCTTGCTTTCTGTTCTTCATCATCCGAATAACTTCGAAAAATATCACTAATATGTGATGTTGAATATAAACACAAGAATTTATCATTGTTTAAAAGTATAGATAATAATTCTGGGAAGTGGTTACTTCTCATTCCTGACATTATATTCCAGTCAACATATATTTTAATCATATTTAATTTTTATTTCTTTGAAATTCATATAAATATACGAACAATTTTAAAAAATATATTTTAAAACATAAACACAAAAAACGCTTCCTATTATTAGGAAGCGTTTTTCTATAATATAAGTTTAATAACTATTCTAATTCCCATTAAAAACCAAATACAAAGCCAAAATCACTAACCCCAACAAACCAAACAACAGCTTCACATTTTTACTAGTTTTAGGAATATCAGTTTCATCTGAAACATTCACTTCAGGATTTTTATCGGTTAAAGAAATAATAACTGCACTAATCATTAAAACAGCAAAAATGTAAAACGAAATCAATAAAAAGTGAGGCCAAACTGGATATTTATCGGCTGGGAAAATCCATAAATATAAAACTCCAACAAGCAAACTAAAAGCAGAACCCCAAGAAAGCGTTGCATTTACAGCTTTTTTAGTCGTACGTTTCCAAAAAACACTCAAAAGAAAAACAACAGACAACGAAGGCGCCAAGAAACCTAAAACCGCCTGAAAAATGTTGAATAAATTCTGTCCTTTGATATTGTCAATTGCAACGGCAATTAAAATCGCAAATACACATCCTGCAGCAATTGTCAAACGACCAATTTTAATCTGATCCTTAATCGTTGCTGTTGGATTTATTTTCTTTACATAAATATCATTGGTAAAAACAGTACTTAAAGCATTTAGCGAAGAACCAATCGTTCCTACCAAAACGGCAATCATCACGCAGATTACCAAACCGTTCATTCCGCTTGGGAAAAGGTTGGTGACCATGGTCATATAAGCTAAATCGGAGTTTTTACCTAATTCAGGATACAAAGCATAACACAAAATTCCAGGTAAGATAAATAACGGAAGCGCCATCACTTTCAGCCATCCAATAAAGTTCACCCCAAGCTGTCCTTGCTCTAGGTTTTTAGCTCCTAAAACGCTCTGCACCATCGATTGATCGGTACAGAAAAAAGCAACTGCCGCTACAGGATATCCCAACAAAATAGCAGGCCACGGATAATGTGCATCGTTGGCAGGCTGAACTAAATTCCAGAAATTAGATGGTGTTTTTGCAATTAAAACATCGATTCCACCTAACTTTTGTAAACCTAAATACGAAAGGGTTAATGAAACCACAATCAGCAGAATCATTTGAAAAACATTGACTTTGGCAATCGCTTTTAATCCTCCAGCGAAAGTGAAAATTCCAGAGAAAATCACTAAAACCGTAACACTCTGCCACATCGGAATTCCCAAAATCTGACGTACTAAAACGCCTCCGCTGAATAATCCTAAAGACAGCCAGCTTACTAATATTTTTACTAAAGCGTACCATGCTAAAATATTCTGCGTACTGTCGCCGTAACGTTTTCCCATATATTCGGGCATCGTGCTTACTTTACTCGCAATATATCTTGGTGCAAAAACCATCGCCAAAAGCAGTAAAAACACAAAAGCGTACCATTCGAAATTTCCAGCTACAATTCCAGTAGCGTAACCAATACTCGCAAAAGCCAATAATGACGAAGGTCCAACGTTTGTTCCCCACATATTAAACCCAATGCTATACCAGTTTAAAGAATTTCCGGCAAGAAAAAGCGTTTCGTTTTTCTTTCTCTGCTTCATACTTACTACATATCCAATGACTAATAAAGCCACCAAATAACCCGCAACAATGACAAAATCGAGCGTGGTTAATTTATCGTAGATACTGTTCATAGTCCATATTCGTTAAGAATATCGGCAATTTTAACCGGCATTCCAGTTTGCAGGGATTTGTCCATTGCTTGTAATAAAGCTACGGTTCCAATTCCTTCTTCCATGTTTGGATAAGCTTCAAAACCTTGCTCGATACTATCTGTAAAATATTCTAAGTAATTCTGATATTCTCCGCCGTGATGACTTTGTCCTTCAAAACGGAAATAATATTTTATAGTACTATCACCCCAAGTAATCACTTTTTCTTCTCCTGTTTTGTCTGTAACGGCATAACGCAATTCATGATAATCTGCCTGACTTGCTCCTTCTGTAGCTCGTAGAATTGTACTCATTCCGCTGTCGCGTTGCGCTGGCTGAGTTGGCGAAGTATACACACCACTTACACGAGCGATTCTTCCATCGGTTGCTTTGAAGATAAAATGCATAGTATCTTCATTCTTTAATCCTGCCGATTGTCCGTTACTGCTGATCATTCCATACCCCATTACTTCCTGAATATTTGGCAAATACCATCTGATGAAATCCACAGGATGGCTCAAACCTCCGTACAGCCATTTAAATGATTGCAAAAGCGACCATTCTTTCTTCAAAAACCATCTGTGATCGGCGTGGTATTGTGCTTCAATCGTAATTAAATCTCCTATTAAACCCGCTTCGTAATCGGCTCTTTGTCTTTTGGCTGGTTCGAAAAAACGAGAACTTTGTCCGATGAAAACTTTCTTTCCTGTTGATTTGCTTAATTCTAAAAGTTCTTTTGCATCCGAAAGATCATCAATAAATGGTTTTGTACAAACGACATGTTTTCCGCTCAATAAAGCTTGTTTTACGTGTTGTGCGTGCAGATGATCTGGCGTATAAATCGCGATAATATCAATTGATTCATCGTTTAACAAATCGTCATAATTAGTAGTGTACGAATGAAAATCGAATTCTTTTGCACGCTGTTTGCACAATTCTTCGTTTCGGTCGCATATTTTAACGAGTTCTAGTTTTGAACTTTCGATTGCAGCCGACATTGTGCTTCGTCCTTCTCCTAGTCCCAGAATGGCTATTTTTAACATGAGTTGTGGTTATTTTAGATTGTTGAGTTTAGTTTTTAGATTTTTTTGCCACAGATTAAAAGGATTAAAATGATTTTTTTTAATCTGTGGAAATCCTTTAATCTGTGGCAAAATATTATTTCGTTTCTACTTTGTTTAAGAAAATCCAGGTTTCGTCTGGTTTTGCGCCTTCAATTCCTGATTGGTATTTTTTCATTAAAGCGTTCCAATCATCAACTCTTGGATTATTTTGGGTAGTTTTTGGATTTAATTTGTCTAGATTTTCTCCTTTCGGAATACTGATTACCAAAATTAATTGTCTATCTTTTTTGAAAACCTGCAATTGTTGGAAATCGGCATTACAGAAACCTTTGGCAACTTCCGGCCATTTTTCGAATTGTGTTTTGTGATACTCTACATATTCTTTTTGCAATTTTTCATCAGAGGGAAGATTCGCTGTTAAAACCACATTTTCCCAATCCGATGCTGGTTTTGAATCTTTACATCTTTCGAAGTTTTGGAAATCGTAAACCAAATCTTCGTAGATTTTGATTTGTAATGATGGAAAAGCCCCAGCCAATTTTCTCTTCGTTCTTTCCGGCTGATTCATTTTTCCGTAAATCACTAAATGATTTTTCCATTGGTACAATTCCTGCCCCACAATTCTAAACCCAACCAAAGTCGATTTGATTTTTTCGATATCAAAATCAGAACCTATCAATTCGATTGCATACGGTTTTGGCATTTCCTGCAATCCCCATTTTTCATCGATTACGACTTCTTTTTCTAAATCTTTGTAAGGCGCTCTGATTCCAGCTGCATCTTTAATTTTTGCACTTACATACGGATCATTGTACTCCCAGATATTTCCTTTTGGGCCATTATGGTTTTTAAGGATTTTCTTTTCGGCAATCCAGTTGTTTTTAATCGTAAAACCTTCACTTCCTTCATCGGTGTACAAATACAGCCATAAAAACGGATCGTGTGCATACGGACTGTTGTAAACCTTGTCAATATAGTTTTCTTCAATTCGGCTTCCTGGCTGAGCCGAAAGTGTATAAATTCCAGCTACATCATGTAAATGTTTCGCATAATGATGAATTTTATTACCCAGAATTTTATTGTTCTGCATTACGTTTGGCGTGTGCGTCCAACCCCAGCCCATCGCCATTCCTGAGTAGGATACGTCCGAAATTTCGTTGTGTTCAATCGTAATATTTCGAACAAAACCAGCACTGATTCCCAAAGTTCCCCAATCTTCATTGGTTACGTTTGTAATTAAATTATCAGCTATTACTTCATCAGAACACATTTCTCTTTCATCTTTTATGATTAAAGGCAAATGCGCTTCGAAAGCTTCTTCAGAGAAAATTCCAACGTTGATGGCACTTCCCCCAATATCTTTAAATAAATTTCCTTTTACGGTATTGTGATTTGTTCCTTTATTTAAATCCAAACCAGTCGAAGACAAATGTTCAAAACGACAGGATTCAAACTGAATGTTATTCGCATAATTTACTTCAACCGCGGCACGAGGTCTTCCAACCCAAGCCTGATTTTCCAAATTCGCCTGATTTGGTGTTCCCGGCTGTTTCAATTTATAAGCATCCAACAAATATAATCCTGACTGCAACGGCACGTGACCTTGCTGTGAAGGACGAAGCCAGTTGCTGTACTGAAACGAAATTCCTTTAAACTGAAAATGATGTACAGGCGAATCGATTGTTCCTTTTACTTCAACTAAATTTTCTAAAACTGGAGCTGTAATAATAACCGAATTAATTTCTTCTCCAGCTCTCGGAACATAATAGATTTTAGCATTTTTCTTGTCCAAATACCATTCCCCAGGCTCGTTTAAAAGCGAAAAAGCATTGTTTAAAAAATAAGCTGAATTTCCATTATTTTTCGAAATCCACGGCGCTGGCCATGGATGTTCGCTTTGAATTCGGCTTTCTGGTTCTTCAAACGAAAGTTTGGCGCTGTCTTTCTGAACTTCGATATTTTTAATACGCAGATTGGCATTCGACCACCATTGTACAATAAACATTTCCATTCCCGGCTCAAACTTAACCGATTTATCTTTAAATGGAATCCAGCAGGTTTGTTCTTCGTGATTCCAAGACAGAATGCGTTCCATTGTTGTTCCGGCTGTATTTTTGGCCCTTACAGCTTTTTTTCCATTCACCCATAATTGTCTAAAATCAATTAAAGTTCCTGCTTTTTTAGGAGCATCTGCCACCCAAACCGATCCTTTTTTAAGTCCGTTAATTACTGTTGTCGATTTTGTCCAGTTTTTTATTTCAATTCCACCATTTATGATTGGTTTTGCATTTACATCGGCTATAATTGTGGTTGGACTTTCTGCCGTTCCCGAATCTTCTGGTCGTACAAATAAAGGTTCGTTTAAATAATACGTTCCATCCATTACTATAATTCTAATGCCATCCTTTATTGACGCATCTTTTAAACGACGAAGTTCTCTGGCTTTTCGCATTGCCATATGAACCGTTGCCAATGGACTTTCTTTTGTTCCCAAATTTTTATCGCTCCCTTTTGTGGAAACCCATATTTCGGCCGCACTAATAGGAAGTGAAAAAACGATTAACAAAAAGAAAATGAGTATTTTAGTAACAGGATTTAAGCGCATTATTTAGATTTTTGATTTTTTTCTTGGAATAAATTTACGAGGCATTCAATTTAAATACTATTAATTTTACAAATAAATGTATTTTTAACACTTTTACCAAATAATTCGTCCAATTTAAACGAACATAAAATCAATGGCATCCTGTACCCTCCTGTTTTTCTTTGTAACCGAATCGCATTGAAAGTTTCCTACGTTCTAATTTTGAATTACATGCATTTTTAAAAATCCTATCTCTTTGTGAGAAAAAACAATAGAATTCAAGTAAATAGCAGACTTCAAAGTTGTTTAACTTAATTTTACGAATACAGTTTATTGTTAATCCAAAATTTTTAATAGATTTGTGTAATCGATTACATTTAACTATTGTTATTTATGTGAGATTAATTTTTCACATACATAAAAATAATCAACAAAAAATTACTAACAATGAAAACTAACCGACTCAACCTCCTCACACTTGCCATGGCTGTACTACTTTGCTGCAATTCTAAAAATCTCATTGCCCAAAATAACTCTTCGGCAGACAGCTATAGTAATATCGAATTCAAAATGTCTAAAATTAACGAGCCTGTTATTCCAAACAATACCGTAAACTTAAAAGATTATGGTGCAGTAAATGGAGGCTATGTTTTAAATACAAAAGCATTTGCTGATGCAATTGATGCGTTGTCTAAAAAAGGCGGTGGAAAACTAATTATTCCTCCTGGAATTTGGCTTACAGGTCCGATTATCTTAAAAAGTAATATTGAACTGCATGCTCAAAGAGGTGCTCTAATAAAATTTTCTCCAGACAAAACTTTGTATCCTTTGGTTGAAACCAATTTTGAAGGCTTAAATACTTGGCGTTGTATCTCTCCTATTTATGGCAAAAACCTTGAAAATATAGCTTTTACAGGAAATGGCGTATGGGATGGTTCAGGTGAAGTATGGAGACAGGTTAAGAAAAGTAAAGTAACAGACAGCCAGTGGAAAGAAGTTATTTCTAGAGGTGGTGTTTTAAATAAAGACAAAACAAGCTGGTATCCATCGGAGGTTTTTATGAATGCCTCTAAAGGTGCTGACCAAAATGTACGTCCTGATTTAAAAACAAAAGAAGAATTTGAAACCATTCATGATTTTCTTCGTCCGGTAATGGTAAGCATTCAAAATAGTAAAAGAGTTTTATTTGACGGTCCTGTTTTTCAGAATTCGCCAGCTTGGAATATTCACCCTTTTATGGTTGAAGATTTGATTGTTCGAAATGTAAGTGTTCGTAATCCTTGGTATTCTCAAAACGGAGACGGTCTTGATGTAGAATGCTGTAAAAATGTATTGGTTGAAAATTCAAGTTTTGATGTCGGAGATGATGCTATCTGCATTAAATCTGGAAAAGATAAAGACGGACGTGAAAGAGGTGTTCCTTGCGAAAACATCATTGTGAGAAATAATATCGTGTATCACGGTCACGGCGGTGTTACAGTTGGAAGTGAAATGTCTGGTGGTGTAAAAAATCTTCATGTGTCTAACTGCACTTTTATGGGAACAGATGTAGGACTTCGTTTTAAAAGTGCCAGAGGAAGAGGTGGTGTTGTTGAAAACATCTTTATTTCGGATGTGTTTATGACTGATATTCCGTCTCAGGCTATCTCTTTTAATTTGTATTACGGAGGAAAATCAATTGCTGAAACATTGGAAGAAGGTGGCGATAAAATCGTTAATAAAGCAATGCCCGTAACAGTTGAAACACCTCAATTCAAAAACATTTCGATTAAAAACATTACGATAAAAGGTGCTCAGCAAGCAGTATTTTTACAAGGTTTGCCTGAAATGAATTTAGAGAATATTGAAATTACGAACTTAATTGCTAAAGCAGAAAAAGGTTTTTCAATTATTGATGCTAAAGGAATAAAAATCAGCAACCTGCAATTAGATATAGAAGCTAAAAATGCATTTGAGATTTACAATGCGCAAAATCTTTCTCTAAAAAATGTAGCATTTAATCCTTCTTCTTCAAACACAATTACGATTGCAGGTGAAGCGAGTAAAAACATCGATTTAAGCGGTTCAAATTTATCAAAAACGACTACGGTTGATAAAAGCGTTCCTAAGAAAGCGGTTAAATTTTAAAAACATTTTTCAAATATAGCCCGTGGTTTCAACCACGGGGACGCAATATTGTCAAGTCTAGTTATCTATTGACATAGTTTTTAATATAGTAAAGGAATATTATGATGTTTGCTTTATGTTCCCGTGGTTGAAACCACGGGCTATGTTTTTGTCATTTTTGATAATAGGCCAAAGGCCTCAAAGCATCACCATAGGGCAACGCCCTATGAATTGATATAGAACAGCATAATAAAGCCCTGAAAGGGCATAAGCAATTACATGACGATTAATGCTTACGCCCTTTCAGGGCTTTGTTACTCTTAGTATTTGCTGTCACTGGGCGTTGCCCGGTGTTCATGATGTGAGCCTTTCAGGCTTTTATAATCTATGAGCTAACTCATAACAATTCATGGCTTACAACTCATAAAACTCATTCGCATTTTCAAACCAAATCTTATTCTGGTCTTCAACAGAAAGCTTCGAAATATAATCTTCTAAAGTTTTTACCACTTCATTATAATCAGAAGCGACGTTTAAAACCGGCCAATCTGAACCATACATCAATTTATCTGCTGAGAAATTTTCAAAAATCACATCTAAATAAGGTTTTAGATCTTCTGCCTTCCAGTTTTTCCAATCGGCTTCTGTGACCATTCCTGAGATTTTACACCAAACATTGTCGTATTTTGCAATTTCTTCTATGCCACTTTTCCAAGAATCAATACTGCCTGATTTAATATCTGGTTTAGCAATATGATCAATCACAAACTTTTGATTTGGGAAATCTTTTACCAAACTTACTGCAGCCGGAAGCTGTCTGTGGAAAATTAAAATATCGTAAGTATAATTGAATGGCTTTAAAGCTTTGATTCCTCTTCTGAATTCCTCACCATCCATAAAATCATCGGCTTCGCCTTGAACTACATGTCTAAAACCTTTTAGTTTTTTTTGATTGGAAAAGAATTGTAAACGCTCTTCGATATTTTCATTTCTTAAATCTATCCAGCCGACAACACCTTTTATAAAATCATTTTTTGAAGCTAAATCCAATAAAAAATGTGTTTCTTCTTCAGATTGACTCGCTTGAACAGCGACACAACCTTCAAATTGATTTTCTTTTAAAATTGGCTGTAAATCTTCAGGAAGAAAATCTCTTTGAATATTCTGCATGGTTTCATCAATCCAGCTGTCTCGAACAGGATCAAATACCCAAAAATGCTGATGGGAATCTATTCTTTTACTCATAACTTTTTAATTAACATCGCTGATTAAAGCGCGGTCTAAATGTACGTAACCTCCATCCACAAAAACAAATTGTCCTGTAGTATGCGATGATTTTTCTGAAATGACAAAAAGAGCCGTATCTGCTATTTCTACTGTTTTAGTCATTCTTCCTTCAAACGGAATACTTTTGTTGATTTTCTTCAAAACAGTTTCGCCATCTGGCAATGTTTTAATCCAATCTTCGTAAGCTGGCGTA
Source organism: Flavobacterium procerum (assembly GCF_042431625.1). NCBI lineage: Bacteria > Pseudomonadati > Bacteroidota > Flavobacteriia > Flavobacteriales > Flavobacteriaceae > Flavobacterium > Flavobacterium procerum. Next base: position 480,611 of record NZ_JBHLYW010000009.1, read on the forward strand.
TAACTTTCAGCAATTATAATGGCATTCGAACGGATTCCGTACTGAATCAAATCTACCGCCCATTCTCTTGTTAAACCTAAAACGCCACCTTTCGCAGCAGCGTAACCAGAAGTACCGCCCTGTCCGGTTAAAGCAACTTTTGAACCGATATTCAAAATATTTCCTTTTGATTCTTTCAAAAACGGAAGCGCATATTTTACCAATAAAAAGTAACTTACTACATTCAGTTTCAGAGAATCCATAAATTCCTCATAAGAAGCGTCTAATCCTGCTCCGTCGTTAACACCAACGTTGTTAATTACTGCATCAATTCTTCCGTATTTTGAAGTAATGGTTTTGACTGCATTTTCGATTTCGATAGGATCTGTAACATCAGTCTGAACAAATAATGAATCAATTCCTTTTTTCTGAAGATTTTCCGCGTAAGCGAAACCTCTTGCGTTTCTATCAACTAAAACCGGAATTGCACCTTCATCTGCCAATCTGTTGATTATAGTTTCTCCGATACTGCCCTCTTTTCCAGCCGAACCAGAAACGACAATTATTTTGTTTTTTAAGTTTAAATCCATTTTTGTGGTTATTTAAGATTCATTTTTAAACACATAGAAACATAGTTTTGGAACCGCATAAAGGCGTTTCACTTGCATTAATTCACATAGTTCTATGTGTTAGAAACTAGTTTCTTTTTATTCTCTTTCGATAAATAAAAAAATCTATGTTTCTATGTGTTTAAAAAAAATTATTCTATTTCAATCAACGCCTTAATCACATTATTCTTAGGATCAATCAAATTCCCAAAATCAGTAATCATTTCATCAAAACTCGTTCTATGTGTGATGTATTTCTTCGGATCAATTTTTCCTTCTTTCAGGCATTTCATTACATATTCGAAGTCTTCAATTGTAGCATTTCTGCTGCTCATTAAAGTCGATTCTCTTTTGTGGAAATCAGGATGACTGAAACTCAATTCTCCTTTTTGAAGTCCCACCAAAACAAATCTTCCGCCATGCGAAATATAATTGAAAGCACTATTCATTACTTTCTGATTTCCAGTCGCGTCAATTACTACATTCGCCATATCTCCATTTGTCAATTCAGCTAATTTTTGAGCAACATCATCGTTCAAAGGATTAATCGTTTCGTCTGCCTGCAATTGTTCTTTGCAGAAATTCAATCTGTAATCGTTAATGTCCATTACAATAACTTTCGCTCCGGCAATTTTAGCAAACTGAATCAAACCAATTCCGATTGGTCCAGCTCCCATTACCAAAACTTTATCTGTAGCTTTTACAGCCGCTCTTCTTACGCCGTGTGCCGCAATTGCCAAAGGTTCAACCAAAGCCAATTCATCATAATCTAAACCTTGGCCGTGCAATAAATATTGTTCTGGAATCGAAACATATTCAGCCATTCCGCCATCAATATGAACTCCGAAAACTTTAATATTTACACAGCAGTTTGTCAATCCGTTTCTGCACGCCACACATTTTCCACAATTAAAATACGGAATAAAAGTAACTTTATCTCCTGGCTTAAAACCTGCTGCATTTCCTTTTACATATTCTGCGGCCAATTCGTGGCCCAGAATTCTTGGATATTCAAAATAAGGCTGCGTTCCGCCAAAAGCGTGAATATCAGTTCCGCAGATTCCGATTCTTTTAATTTTCAATAAAACTTCACCTTCTTTAGGTTCTGGAATACTGGTTTCTTTTAGTAAAAATTCCTGCGGTTTTTCGCAAACAATATATTTCATTTTTTTGTTTTGTTTAAATTTCTAATTAGACGCGGATGATACAGATTCGCTATCGCGAAGACACGGATTAAAAGGATTTTTCATTAGTTTTCTTAAATATAAAATCCGTTTAAATCCGCGTTTTTACGAAGTAAATCTGTTTCATCCGCGTCACAATTTATAATTATTGAATTATTTAGTTCAAACAGATATTTATATTACTCTTTGTAAGCTACAGCCTTTTGCTTACTAGTTCCTAAACCTTCAATTCCAAGCTCAATAACATCACCTGCTTTAATGTAAATCGGATCTGGTTTTATTCCTAATCCAACTCCCGGAGGCGTTCCTGTACTGATAATATCGCCCGGAAGCAAGGTCATAAACTGGCTTAAATAATGCAGTAAATAAGGAATTTTGAAAACCAAATTTAAGGTATTGCTGTCTTGGTATTTTTTACCGTTTACCGTCAGCCACATTTTTAAATTGTCTACATCTACAATTTCGTCTTTTGTAGCCAAAAATGGTCCAAGAGGCGCAAAAGTATCACTTCCTTTTCCTTTTGCCCATTGGCCTCCGCGCTCTAGTTGAAATGCTCTTTCACTGTAATCATTCAACAAAGCGTATCCAGCCACATAATCTAAAGCATCAGCTTCTTCAATATAACTTGCTTTTTTGCCAACAACAAAAGCCAATTCCACTTCCCAGTCTGTTTTTTCACTGTTTTTAGGAATAATCAAATCATCGTCTGCCCCACACAAAGAAGTAGTCGATTTAAAAAAGATAATAGGTTCTGTCGGAATCGGAGCATTTGTTTCTTTACAGTGATCGATATAATTTAGACCAATACAAATAATTTTTGAAGGTCTTGCAACCGGCGAACCCAAACGTACAGAGGCATCTACTTCTGGCAAAGTTGGATTACTTTCTAATGCTTTTTGTAGTTTTTCTAAACCGTTTTCTTCAAAGAAACTTTCATTAAAATCGGTTACAATCGAAGAAACATCATATCTCTTTTCTCCAATTAAAACTCCAGGTTTCTCTTTTCCGATTTCTCCAAAACGTATTAATTTCATAATCGTATACTATTTTAAATTGTTAGTTTATTTTTTTTAATGGATGAGTTTCACCAATCATTCAATTTCAGTAGCAATTATAGCAGTTATCAATTCAAAACCTGCTACAAACGCAAGCAAAATTAATAAATGTAAAAATCACAATTACAAAAGTACTTTTTAAAAATTAATATTCGTGATATATTTTATTTTCAGCCAATGAAAATAACCATACTTTAAAAATTTATAACATTTTTTAGATGGTTTGTAAAAAATCAGTCTTAAATTTTTAACTTTATTTAAAAAAGCCCCTTATTAACACAGGGATTTCTTGTGCATTACAATCTTATTTCTACTTTTGTAATTGTATTTTTTACATTTATTATTTCTAACGACATCACAATCCAAAATTCCAATAAAAAATGATAAAATTAAAAGGCATAACCTGGAATCACACAAGAGGTTTACTTCCTATGGTTGCCACTTCACAGCGTTTTACCGAATTACACCCTGAAGTTGAAATTTCTTGGGAAAAAAGAAGCTTGCAAGAATTTGCAGATGCTTCAATAGAAGATCTTGCCAAAAGATTTGACTTGCTGGTAATTGATCATCCATGGACGGGTTTTGGAGCACAAACCAAAGCTATTCTACCATTAACCGACTTTTTATCAAACGACTACATAAAAGATCAGGAACAAAATACTGTTGGAAAATCATATGGGAGTTATGTTTTTCACAATAAATTATGGGCTCTTCCTATAGATGCTGCAACTCCAGTAGCTTCTGCCCGATTAGATATTTTAGAAAAAAACAATCTGGAAGTACCAAAAACCTACGATGATTTACTAGTATTGGCTCAAAAAGGGCTTGTTGCTTTTGCCGGAATTCCAGTTGATGTTTTGATGAGTTTTTATATGTTTTGCTGCAGTCTTGGAGAAGCGCCTTTTCTTACTGAAGAAAAAGTAATCTCTGAAACTACAGGAACAAAAGCACTACAGATGTTTAGAGAACTGGCGCAGTTGATTGATCCGGCGAACTTTAACCGAAATCCGATTCAGGTTTACGAGGCTATGGTCAATACAGACGAAATTGCCTACTGCCCTTTTGCTTATGGTTATTCTAACTATTCTCGTATTGGATACAGCCAAAAATTACTTCATTTTTACGATTTGGTAAGTTTAGAAGGAAAACCAATGATTTCATCACTTGGCGGAACCGGATTGGCAGTTTCTTCTTTTAGCGAGCATATCGGAGAAGCAATGCGCTATGCTGAATTTACAGGATCTTCTCAAGTACAGCAAAATATATACACCGATAACGGAGGTCAGCCGGGACACTTACAGGCATGGAAAAATGAGCGATTGAATGAGCTGACACACGATTATTTTACCAATACATTACCTGCTTTACAACGAGCATTTTTGCGTCCGCGTTATTACGGTCATATGTATTTCCAAGATCACGCAGGAGATGTAGTTCGTAATTATTTGATTTACGGCGGTGACGAACAGAAAGTTTTAGACGAAATGAATTCGCTTTACGCAGAATCTCTAAAAATTCAGACGGTATGAGGCCTTTAGAAGGATTAATTGTTCTTGAATTCTGTCAGTTTTTGGCAGGGCCTTCAGCTGGATTAAAACTGGCTGATTTGGGTGCACGTGTTATTAAAATTGAGCGTCCTGTAAAAGGCGAAGCCTGCAGACAATTGAGTATTAAAGATTTGTTTGTAGACGACAGCAGTTTGCTTTTTCATACCATTAACAGAAATAAAGAATCTTTTGCAGCCGATTTAAAAAATCCTGACGATTTGGTTTTGATAAAAAAACTAATCGAAAAGGCTGATATTATGACGCATAATTTCAGACCTGGAGTAATGGAAAAAATCGGTTTAGATTTTGAAAATACTTTGGATATTAATCCGAAGCTTATTTACGGAACGATTACAGGTTATGGAAATGATGGTCCGTGGGCAAAAAAACCAGGACAGGATTTATTGTTGCAATCGCTTTCTGGATTAAGCTGGCTGAGCGGACGTAAAAGTCAAGGCCCGGTCCCTTTTGGTTTGGCTGTAGCCGATTTAATGTGTGGGAATCATTTTGTACAGGGAATTTTAGCGGCACTTTTAAAAAGAGCTAAAACTAAAAAAGGCGTTTTGGTTGAAGTCAGCTTGTTGGAATCTATTTTGGATGTACAATTTGAGGCCATTACTTCTTTCTTAAACGATGGCGGTCAACAGCCAGAAAGAGGCGATATTAAAGGAAGTGCGCATGCTTTTTTAAGCGCTCCTTATGGCGTTTACCCAACTCAGGACGGCTATTTATCGCTGGCAATGGGCGATTTGATTTTCATTGGAAAAACCTTAGGATTGGATTTAAACGCTTACGCGGATAAACATCTTTGGTTTGAAAAAAGAGATGAAATCAGAACGATTTTAAGTGAAAAAATTCAAACCCAAACTTCTGATTATTGGATCGAAATCCTGCAAAAAGAAGGCATTTGGTGCGGAAAAGTTTTCAATTACGAAGAATTAGACAGTCAGCCTTTTGTCAATGAATTACAGCTGAAACAAACTGTGAAAAATACCGAAGGCGAAACGATGGTAACCACCAGAAGCCCTATTCAATTGGATGGTGAGATTTTAAAAAGCGAAAAAGCAGCACCAAAAGTAGGTCAAGATAATTTAGCAATACATCAAGAGTTTATTCAATAATCAGCTAAAATCTATTATTCATCAGCTTAGATTTAAATCTGTCTAATCTGCTTTAATCTGTGTAAATCTGCGTGAAAAAATCTATACGCAAAAAAGTATTTCACGCAGATTTAAAAAGATTTGAGCAGATTAAATTAGATTTTTAATTATTGAATAAAACGATTCAACAAACAAACAAACAAACAAACCAAAACGGTTAAACATAACATGAAACCATTAGAAGATTATTTAATTGTAGATTTCAGTCAGTTTCTTTCGGGGCCTTCAGCCAGTTTACGATTGGCTGATTTGGGAGCACGCGTTATAAAAATTGAAAAACCAGGAACAGGAGACATCTGTCGCACTTTATATACTTCTGATTTGATTATGAACGGCGAATCGTCTGTTTTTCATACCATCAACAGAAACAAAGAATCTTTTGCAATTGATTTTAAACAGCCAGAAGAACTTCAAAAACTAAAAAAGTTATTAGCCAAAGCCGATGTTGTCATGCATAATTTCAGACCCGGAGTTATGGAGCGCATTGGTTTGAGTTATGAAGATGTAAAAAATATTAATTCAAATGTGATTTACGGTTCGATTTCTGGTTTTGGAGAACATCCAGACTTGAAAGATTTACCAGGACAGGATTTGCTTTTGCAATCTTTAACGGCTTTAACTTGGTTAAGCGGTAACCAAGAAGATGGTCCAGTCCCAATGGGATTATCGATTGTAGATATGCTCGCCGGAGCCCATTTGGCACAAGGAATTTTGGCTGCTTTATACAGAAAAACAACTCATAATATGGGTGCACAAGTTCAGGTAAGCATGCTTGAATCTGCGTTTGATTTTCAGTTTGAAACCATTACAACTTATTTTAATGATGGTGGTGAATTGCCTGTTCGAACCAAAACCAACAACGCCCACGCTTATTTAGGCGCACCATACGGAATTTACAAAACCAAAAATGGTTATTTAGCCTTGGCAATGGGATCAATTCCTGTTTTGGCTTCTTTATTAAAATGCGATGCTTTACTTGCTTTTCCTGAAAATAAATTTACGCTTAGAGACGAAATCAAAAACATTTTAGCTGAGCATTTGCAAACGCAGGAAACACAATTTTGGCTAGATATTTTAGAACCAGCAGATATTTGGTGTGCAGGGGTTTTAAATTATCAGCAATTATTTGCAGAAGATGGATTTAAGGTTTTGAATTTTACCCAACAAGTTGAAATGCTTGATGGATACTCTTATAAAACAACACGTTGTCCGATAAAAATTGATGGTGAATATCTGACTTCTGGAAAAGGTTCTCCGAAACTAGGTCAAGACAACGAAAAAATTATTAAAGAATTTATAGACTGCTGATGGAAAAATTTAGAATCGCTGTTCGAAAATTTGATCCTTTCGAAAGTACGCTGCAAAAACTCTGGGATACCTTCTGTCTTCAAAATAATATTGAAATAGAAGCAGAAATGATTCCATACGAACTGCATAATCTGTATGTGGAAACTATAGCTAAAAAAGGATTAGAAAACGGAAATTGGGATATTGCACACTTAAATACAGACTGGATTTTTGATGCTGCAAATGAAAAAGCGGTTTTGGATTTAACTTCTTTTATTACTGAAAATCCGCCTGAAAATTATCCTGATGGCTGGCATAATTCACTATTACATTTACAGCAAATCGACAATGGAACTTATGGACTACCTTTTCATGACGGTCCAGAATGTCTTATTTTCAGAAAAGATTTATTTGAAAATCCTTTAGAAAAAGAAAACTTTAAAAAACAGTTTGGCTATGAACTTCATCCGCCAGAAAACTGGGAAGAGTTCTCACAAATTGCTTCTTTTTTTAACCGCCCCGAAGAAAATCTTTATGGTGCTGTATTTGCCAATTTTCCAGACGGACACAATATGGTTTTCGATTTCTGCTTGCAACTGTGGACAAGAGGCGGTTCTTTGTTAAATGAACACAATCAAATTAATATTAATCATATTGAAGCAGTACAAGCTTTAGATTTTTATCGAAACATCGTCAATAATGACAATGCGGTTCATCCAAAATCTAAAAAATTCGGCTCTGTAGAAGCTGGTTTGGCTTTCGCCGAAGGGCAAGCCGCAATGGCAATTAACTGGTTCGGATTTGCTTCAATGTGCGAAGTGATTGATGAATCAAAAGTAAAAGGAAAAGTTGATATTGCGGCTCTGCCACATGATCCAAATCATAAAACGGCTTCATTAAACGTGTATTGGCTTTACACAATAGGTTCTGGCAGTAAACATCAAAAACTGGCTTATGATTTTTTGAGATTTGCTACAACTGCAGAAAGCGACAAATTGTTGACCACAGAAGGCGGTATCGGATGCCGAAAATCGACTTGGAAAGACGACGAAATCAATAAGCTTATTCCCTATTATCATAAATTGGAAATGCTGCACGAAAATGCTTTGACATTACCACAGACACCAATTTGGCCAAAAGTTGCAGAATTGATTGACCAAATGGTATTGAAAGCGATTGAAACGGATATTTCTACTGAAAAACTTTTGCAGGAAACACAAAAAGCGATTCAAAAATTACAGAACTAATAACTTTATCAATCTTTAAATATTGATAAAGATTACAAATCAAAACAACATAAAAATGAATATTCCATATAAACCTTTATTGCCCGAAACAGAACAGCCAATCGTAATTATTGGCGCTAGTGGCATTGTAAAAGACGCGCATCTTCCGGCTTACGAAATGGCTGGATTCAAGGTTTTTGGCATCACCAACAGAACCATTTCTAAAGCATACGATTTACAGAAGCAATTCAAAATTGATCATGTTTTTGAAAATGTTGCCGAAGCTGTTAAAAATGCTCCATCAAATGCAGTTTATGATATTACGGTTTTGCCTGATCAATACATCGAAATTTTAGAGCAGTTGCCAGACGGCGCAGCAGTTCTGATTCAGAAACCAATGGGTAATGATTTGGCTCAGGCACGAGAAATTGTGGAAGTCTGCGAAAGAAAAAAACTTGTTGCTGCAATCAATTTCCAGCTTCGTTTTTCTTCGTTTGTAAGTGCTGCACGTTACTTAATGACAGAAGGCATTATCGGCGATTTGTATGATTTGGAATTTAAAGTTACTGTAAATACGCCATGGGAATTGTTTCCATTAATTAAAGAACATCCGAGATTGGAAATACTTTTTCACAGTGTTCATTACATTGATTGTATTCGTTCTTTTCTGGGAAATCCGAAAAGCGTAATGGCAAAAACAGCAAGCCATCCGCTTAAGAAATTATCATCAAGTCGATCTACGATTATTTTAGATTATGGCGAAAATATGCATGTTGTAATCAATACAAATCACGATCATCATTTTGGTCCGAAACACGAAGAAAGTTATATAAAATGGGAAGGAACAAAAGGTGCTATTAAAGCAAAAATGGGATTGTTGATGAACTATCCTGACGGTTTACCAGATGTTTTTGAATATGCGCTGCCAAAAAAAGATAATGAAAATGAGTATGAATGGACCGAAGTAAAACTTGAAGGCTCATGGTTTCCGGAAGCTTTTATTGGCGCAATGTCAAACCTGATGCGCTTTAAAGAAGGTTCTGATGAGAAATTATCTGCCAGTGTTCAGGATGTTTTAGGAACTATGAGGGTTGTGGAAGCTTGCTACGAGAGCAGTAAAAATGGCGGAATTTCTTTTGATGAAGTGTAATTAAAACACTATATTTCAAAACCAAAAAAAAACAAATTTCAGTCCGTCTCAAAATAAAAGTCTTTTAACATTTATTTGAAGAGCCAGACCGATAAAAAATATCTAGAATATGTATTTTAAATCCACTTTTTTCGAAGATTATACAATCAACGACAAACGAGTAACATTAGGCAGAACAATAACAGAAACTGATTTCGTAGTTCACGCCGGACACACTGGGGATTTCTTCCCGCACCACATGGACGAAGAATGGTGTAAAACACAACCTTTCGGACAAAGAATCGCACACGGAACCATGGTTTTCAGCATCGGAATCGGCTTAACGGCATCAGAGATAAATCCAGAAGCTTTTTCAAGAGGTTACGATAAAATGCGTTTTGTAAAACCTGTACATATTGGCGATACCATTCACTCAGAAATCACAATTTCTGAAAAAGGAGAAGCCAAAAACCCTGAAATGGGAACTGTGACCGAACACGTAGAAATCATTAACCAACGTGGTGAAGTCGTTTTGGTTTGTGATCATTTACTTTTAGTCAAAAAGAGATACTAAGACTCTAAGCTGCTAAGATTTTTTTTACAATCTTTGGCTTAAACACTTTGCGTCTTAGCGACTCTGCGAGATTACTTTTAAAGTATTCTTTTTTTAGTCTCGCAAAGTCGCAAAGAAAAAATGAAAATACTTTGAGTCTTAGCGCCTTCGTGGCAAAACAAAAAACTCCAAAAAATAACAAAAAAACTATCAACACAATGCAAATTACAAACCAAGCCGGTGATCAACACAAAGTGCCGACAGAAGGCGGAAAAGGAAATCAGTATCTTTTGCCGTTTATTTTAGTTACATGCCTATTTTTCCTGTGGGGAATGGCTCATAACCTTGATTCTGTATTAATTCCGCACCTGAAAAAAGCGTGTGAATTAAATAATAGACAATCTACGCTAATCGACACTTCTGTGTTTTTTGCCTATTTTATTATGGCAATTCCTGCTGGAATGCTGATTAAAAGATTTGGATATAAAAACAGTATTATAACGGGATTACTAGTTTTTGCCGTCGGAGCATTTTTATTTGTGCCTGCTGCCAATACCAGAACTTATGAATTATTTTTATTTGCGCTTTTTGTAATTGGCTGTGGTTTAACAATTTTAGAGACAAGTGCAAACCCATACGCGGCGATTTTAGGGCCTGCAGAATCTTCATCAAAAAGATTGAATTTAGCAGCTTCTTTTAATGGTTTAGCTGCAATGGTTGCGCCAATTGTAGGGTCTTTGTTTATACTATCGGGAACCAATCATACACCAGAAGAAATGGCTGCAATGCCAGAAGCTGAAAAAGCTGCCTATTTATTGGGCGAAGCCGCTTCTGTAAAAATGCCATATATTGTTTTGGGAAGCATCTTGGTTTTGGTTGCTATTATATTCTACTTCGTTCAATTGCCTTCAATGAAAGCAACTCACGCAGAAGCAGAAATTAAACCTGGATTTTTCTCTGTTTTAAAATTCAGACATTTAAGCTGGGGCGTTATCGCTCAGTTTTTCTATGTTGGTGCGCAAGTTTGTATCACAAGCTTCTTTATTCGTATTGCACAACAAGGCGCTGGATTAGACGAAAAAACAGCAGGATATTATTTAGGAATCTATGGTTTCCTTTTTATGGCGGGACGTTTTATTGGGACTTTCTTTTTACGTTTTGTAAAAGATTATGTTCTACTTTCTATCTACTGTGTAATGAGTGCTATTCTTTGTTTAGTAGCTATTTACGGATCTGGAATTGTAGTGATTTACGCTCTTGGCGGAATCGGGTTCTTCATGTCGATTATGTTTCCAACTATTTTCTCTTTAGGAATCAAAGGATTAAAATCAAACACTGAAACGGGTTCTTCATGGTTGGTAATGTCGATTGTTGGTGGCGCTATTATTCCTTACGGAATGGGAACTTTAATCGATATGAATCATGATGATATTCAGTCGGGATATATTATTCCATTAGTTTGTTTCTTGATTATTCTTTCTTTTGGAGCTATCGGACATAAAGTAAAAACGGTTTCGGAATAAGAAATTTTAAATATATAATTGAAAAGGCTTTCTCAAAAAAATGAGAAAGTCTTTTTTTTATAATTAAAACCTAATTGCTTAGGAGAAGATAAATGTTTATAGACATAAAGCTCCAACGGAGCGACATAAATATTGTAATAATACGTTTCCCCCGCTAACATTCCGCACCCTGTTATTTTCAACTGCACTTAATACACCTTGTTTATTAGAAGCTCTGTCTAATTTAAAAACAGTAAAACTATATTTTTAATCATTGTCATCTCAGGTCTATCTTTTTTTATCCCCTTGTTTTTTTATACACTTCTTTTTCATGAGCGTCCCATTCGTTTCGTGTATAATCTTTACCCTCAAAAGTTAACAAATACTCGTCTGGTATTTCTTGATTGTCTAGCTTTCTTTGATATTCATCAAAAGGCATTCTTCCTTCGCGTCTGTAATAGAAAGTTTTATATAATAATTTGCCAGTTGTACCATCAATTAAATAGTATCTTCTTTTATATTCATTTTCTTCGCATACCAATCTTACCTCATAAAAAACTCTGCCTTTAAATTTTTTATCTTCGGGTTTACGTCTTAATACCCAATTTCCTAATGTGAAATCTTCTAAATCGACATGGTATTCTTTCTTAAATTTTTTTATCAATTTTTTTATCGAAAATTTATAGAGTCTATCATTATCAATTTCTTTAATAAGCTTCCCATTTTCATCGTAGTATTTGTCAATTTCAATTGAAATTTGATAAAAATAAATTCCTTCTGCAAATAATCTTTTTGTACTGTTTGAAAAAGCTTTAACTAACTTGTATGGATACTTTATATTGCTTTCAGTTGTTTTAATTGATTTATCTGAAAAATTTATCTCTACTCTTTCATTCTCTCTCTTCAGGAATTTATCATTCTCATACAAAGTATAAGTACTGTCTGTTTCCCAATCCTTATATTTATCTATATCAAAATATTCTTTGGTTTCCTTTTTTGCTGTTGTTTTCTTTTTTTTTGTTTGTGCAATTGTATTGTTGCCCAAGCTTAAAAATAAAAACAGTACAATGATGTTTTTCATGATTGTCATTATGGATCTGTAATTTTCTTGGTTCCTTTGTATTTTTTATAAAATGCACGTTCATAAGCATCCCATTCGTTTCTTGTATAATCTTTGCCCTTAAAGGTTAATAAATATTTATCTGGTATTTCGCGATTGTCTAGCTTTATTTGATATTCATAAAAAGGGCTTCTTCCTTCACGTCTATAATAAAAGGTTTTATACAATAATTTGCCAGTGGTGCCATCTATCAAATAATATCTTGTTTTATTTTTGTTTTCTTCACTCACTAGTCCTACCCCGTAAAAGGCCTTGCCTTTAAGCTCTTCTGATTCAAATCTCTCTACATAATTTTCTAATTTGAAATCTTCTAAATCGACATGATATTCTTTTTTAAATTTTTGAATCAATTTTTGTACAGAAAACTTATAAAGTTTGTCATTATTCATTTCCTTAATAAGTTTTCCGTTTTCATCGTAGTCTTTATCAATTCCAATTGGAAACTGATAAAAATAGATTGCTTCTCCAAATAATCTTTTTGTACTATTTGAGAAAACTTTAACGAATTCGTATGGAGAGTTTATATTTTTTAAACTTAGCTTAATTGCATCTTCTGAAAAATCTATCTCTACTCTTTCAGAGCCTCTTTTTAAAAATTTATAATTTTCTTTCGTAGAATGATCATTATCAATTTCCCAGTCTTTATACTTTTCTATATCAAAATATTCTTTGTTCTCTTTTTTTACTGTTGATGTTGTCTTTTTTTTGGTTTGAGCAAAAATATTGTTCAGACTTAAAAACAAAAACAGTAAGATTATATTTCGCATAATTTTTTAATATTAGGATTAATAATTTCCCACTGCCATTTCCATGAAGAAAAAGCATCGTTGTCTATATACGCCATAACATTATTTGTAGCATAGTGTGACATAAATTCACCAGAAGGATAAGTGTATTTGCAGCTGCTATATATAATTGCTTCCTTGCTAGGATGATGGATGTGTCTTAAACCTAAACCGTGCATAGTCTCATGACATAATGTACAATTATCTTTTTTACTTGTCGTAAGCATAATAACATTCCGTACCCAAATTTTTTCAACTGCTCCCACAACAGCACTTTCGTTAGAAGCTATTCCAAATTTAAAAATAGTAAAATACTCCTCATATTTTAAATTTAGCTTAATCCCTTTATCATCTTTCTCATCAAAAAATAGGGTGGTGCAATCTTTATATACATTTAAATATTTTTGTAGTTCGTTTTCATTATCACGGTAAAAAAGCTTTACATTTTTGTCTATTATATTTATATGTTTACCTCCAATCTGAAAATCTGCATTTTTTCTTAAATCTAAGATCGTTTCTTCAACAACAGGAACAATCAATGCCTGATACAATGTTTTATATAAATATTGTTTTTCTTCTAGGGAAAACTCTCCATTTTTTTCTCCTTTTTTTAATTTTTTTCCAACGTCCGTTTTTACTTCTACCAGCACAATTTTTTCTTCTTTGCGTACTGTACTGTCATTTTTAAGCACTATTATTTTTCCTGCCAGTTTTTTGTCTGTGTTACTTTTATCTTTTGGATAGGCATAAATACAAATTTCCTTATATTGGTCAAGGTCTTTCAGGCATTTTATTTTTATGGTTTTTTCTGCAGGCTTAAGCCCCATATTCTTTTTGCTTTCTGCGAGCTGGTCGTAACTGAGTTGAAAAAAATCACGATTATAGTCAAATTCCAGTTTTTCCAGATCTTCGTCTATGTACAAAAGCATTCTTAGCTCTGCTTCAAAACAAGGCTTCACAAGCATTTCTGGCATTTTTTTTGACAGAGCCTCGACAAACTGCTCAGAAAACAAGGTTAAATAAGGCACATAATATTTTTCAGGAATACCAGAATTGGTTTCTGCCACCTCCTTCTCTTTTAAACTAATATCTATGCTCTTGTATTCTGTTTTTAACTGTTCATAAGCTTCTTCTTTGTTTAGATTATTTACTCCATCTTTATAACCGCCTTCTATTATGTCTTTATACGGAGGCTCAAGATTATAGCCATTGTCTTTTTCCCTAAGCCAGTCAAATCCGTATTCTCCCTTCCATTCTTTTTCTAAAGGACGAAAATAAACTACTGCAAGTGCTATAGGTTCTTCAAGAAAAACTGCTTTTTTTGGGGGCTGTTCAGGCTCTCCATAGGTATAATTCTTGGCATAATAATCAATACTCCCTCCCGAATTAATTTTAATACTGTTTCCAAAAATCTTGGAAGTTCCTCCTGTAACTTCAGTAATTTTTCCTTTTACTATTCTTGTTCTTGACATAATTTTTCAAAGTTTTTAATTTTGTGTAGTATCTTCGGTGCTGTTGTTTTGGATGTCATTTTTTGAATGAAACTCAACATTTTTTTCACTTTGAGAAACAACATCAGAATGTCCGATTGTATGTCTGTCCTGTTTAGCTTCAGAATGATAATCCCCATCTATTTGTTCATGGAAGCCACCAATTACATAAAGTATTTTGTCTCCTCCAACACTTGTATTCATAACCCCGCCAACGTTCGTTGATTTGTTGATAGTTGCCGTTTCAGAAATATTTGTTCCCGCTTTTAGCGTAATACTTTCACTAGCCTCAAAAACAATATTTTTGGCTCGTATGGTTACTGTCTCCGGCGATGTAGCATTTATATTTTTGTTCTCTTCATCCAGATGAATCTCATTCCCGCTTGGGTCAGAAAGCCAGATGCCCACTTTTTCAATAAACTTGAGCAGCATTCCAAATCGAAGCTTCCAGCCTTTTATCATATTCTTCGGGTCAAAAAAATCAGGTTTTTCTTTTCCGTTGTAATACGTTCCCGATACATACGGGCATTCGGCATTGCCTCCCTGAAAACTGACCTGCACTTCTTCTCCAATTTCGGGTCTGAAGTAACCGCCCTTTCCTGATCCCGCATATAGCTGTGTTACGCGCATCCATTCGCTCTCATTTCCCCAGCCATTCCAGTAATATTGCACTTTAACGCGTCCTAGGCCTTCCGGGTCATTGTTGTCGGTTACTTTGGCAGGCTGGGCTTCGGCAGAAGCAAAGACATTTACATTGGTATAATGTGGTGCAGCAACATCAGATGGAATAGCTTTGAATTCACATTTGTAATTGCCATTTACCTCAGAATGGTGAATGACTTCTACAGCTATCAGGCTATGTTCGACCGTTTTGTTTAGAATGCTAAAAACCTGCCCGACGCCAATCGGAAAATAGGATACGCCGCTGTAAAAAACGCAATTGGCATTATGTGCCGAGGTCTGCAGTTTGACCATTTCATCGATTTCTTCTTTGTTCTGCGCATTATTGGTATAAGTTCCTACACTTAATTCCTTTGTGGTTACAGCTGGCTGATTCCAGACCATTGAGGAGGTAAATCTGTCTCGGCTTCCGTTATCATTAACCAATGCCGCATTGCGAATATTTGATGCCGTGAGGTAATCATAGCCTCCAAACGAACTTTTGTGCGAAAACAGATTGGTTTCTATCGTAAACTCATGCAACGATGAACCATTGATCAGTTTGATATTGGTGGCCTTGGTTTCTCCAAACTGCATTCGCATTCCGTCAAAGTAAAACCACTGCCCATAGCGTTGAGAAAGACGTTTCAAGAAATTAAAGCTTGTTTCGTTATACTGCGGCTTAAAAGAAAAACTTTTGGCATAAGTCGGCTTGATGGCCTGTCTCTGATAAAATTCATCGGATTGGGTTTCACCAAATATTTCAAGCGCAATCTGTTCCAGGTTTTTATTGAGAAAAATTCTTGATTTAGGACCGTCTTCTAGAAAAACTGTATGACTGATTCCATAAACATGAAGGCCAGCCGGGCTTCCATGGCGATCAATTGATTTGAGTCCACGAACAATACCTTTGGACATTAACTTAATTCCGTTGACCTGAAAAGTAAAAATGACTTCACTCCCTATGTATTTTGAAATAGCATCAGCCTATTTTTTGGGATCAATTACAGCTTCTGCGGTGTGTTGCCAAGTAAAAGAAAAATAATGGTGGTCTGCCATTGACTGAGTCAGCTTTAAATCATAGTAAACAATGTTTTTTTTGAAAGTGCTGATAGAAATGTGAACTTGGTCTGAAAATTTACTCATAACTTAAAGTTTTTAGTTAATTACAATTGTTTTAAATTTAGAATTAGCAAAACAGTAATAAAGACACTAAAAGATATAATTATGACAGAATAAGACTTTTAACTAAAAATCATAATGTTGTAAATAAAAAACGCCTCCGAATTGGAGGCGTTTTCTTTAGTCATGTTAAGAATTAACGGTGTTTGCCGTTATAATCGTGGTCTTTGCTTGACTGTTGTTTGGAGTTATTTTTACCTTTATTTTTTTCTGTATTTTCAGATTTTTTTTGTCCTTTTCCATTGTCATTTTTTTCTGGTCTTTCTCCTCTATTCTTTTGAGGTTCTCCTTTATAACCTTTTGGATAAGCTTTTCTGTGTTTTGTATGATAATTATAAGGTGAATTTCCTTTATAATCTGTCAAAACTACTTTGTAGCCTGAATACAAATCATATCTTCTATATTTCGATGGAAGGTTTTTATCACCAGTCCATTTTCCAGCGTTATTGTAAATAAACAAACTTTGATCAATATCATAATATACATCAATATCTGGCAGATAATAATATCTACTATCATCGTAGCCTTGTGGTCCCCAATTTGGCGGTGTTCCAATGTTTACATTAATGGTCACTTGCGCTTGGGCAAAAAATACACTCATAAAGAGTACGGAGGCGAATACTAATTTTTTCATGATCTTTAATTTTAAATATTAATTTTAGTAGATATGAATCTAAAGTAGTGCCATTATTTAACGCAGTCGCATTCATTATACAAAACCTCAAAACTAATCGACGAACAGCACTTTCCAACCGACATGGATTTAAAAAAAAATGCCTCATTTATGAGGCATTTTTAAATCATGTTTTTATTTCAATTAAGCGATTATTAAAACAATTATAATAATAGTGGAACTTATATAATAGGCTTTTAATTATTTTAACTGTTTCAAAGGTATAGCCAATTATTTAATAGTAATCATAAATTAGACGAAATGTATAATTATTCCGACAAACGACATTTTTTTCGAATTGAAGATGTCATTTATTTCCAACCTCCGCCCAAAGCTCTATACAAATTAACAACAGCCTGCAATTTCTGAAGATTGTCGTTGATGCCGCTTAACTGCGCTGACAATAGATTTTGTTCTGAAGTCAAAACATCAGTATAATTAGTGGCTGAGCTATATTCTAAAAGCTGTTGTGTAAAATCAACCGCTTTTTCAAGAGCTTCAATTTGTTTCTTTCTTGAATCTTCTTTTTCAACTGCCATTTCATACGAATACAAAGCATTCGAAACTTCCTGACCTGCTACCAAAAGCGTTTGCTGGAAACTGTTATACGCTTGCAATTGTTGAGACTGAGCCGTTGTTAATCTCATCTTATTCAATCCTTGATTAAAAATTGGTTGTGTTAAACCTCCGATAATTGAATAAAATATAGAGTTGGTGAAAAAGTCTTTCAATTCTAAATTAGAAAAACCTGTACTAGCTGTAAGCGTCAAACTTGGATAAAAATAAGTTTTCGCCAAATTAGTAGATTCAAACGCAACTCTGAAATTAAATTCCGCCTGACGAACATCTGGACGGTTATTCAATAATTGAGCAGGCATTCCGATTGCAATATTTTCAGGAATAATCTGAGTTCCTAATTCTCCTCTATCAATTGTCCCTGGTCCTTGTCCTAATAAGATATTTAGAGCATTTTCGGTTTCGCGAATGCTTTGTTTCAAATCTGGAATCAGAACCTCTGCTGCATGTTGATTGGCTTCACTCTGCACAACCGCCGCTCCTGTAACAATTGCACCTTCTTTTAAAGCTTTAATTGTTTCCACATTTTTAATTCGGCTTTCCAAAGTCTCCTGCGTAATTTTCAATGATTTATCATAAGCCAAAAGCATGAAATAATTATTGGCAATATCAGCAATCAATTGTGTCTGAATAGCTTGTTTCGCAGCATCGGTTGCTAAATAAGTTGCCAAAGCCGCTCTTTTAGAACTGCTCAGTTTTCCCCAAATATCCAATTCCCAAGAAGTACTTGCCCCTAATTTGTAAGTAGTTGTCAAAGTATTAATATTAATTCCAGGAGGGAAGTTAAGTCCTGCTTGAGATTGCTTGTTATGCGTAACACTTGCGTCTAATTGTAAAGTCGGATAATAAGCCAATTTACTCTGACGCAATGAAGCTCGAGCTTGAACAATATTCTCAATCGCATTCTTCAGATTCAGGTTTTGATCTAATCCTTTCTGAATTAAAGCGTTCAGTTTTTCATCTTTAAAAACACTCTGCCAAGGCATATCAGCAATTGTAGTCGAATCTGTTGAAGATTGATCGCGATAAAGTTGATCTGTTTTTAAGGTTGTGGGACGTTCGTATTTCTTGGTAACGGAGCATGCACTCAAAAGTGCGGCCGTCATTACCAGTAAAATATATTTATTTGAACTATTAATCATTTCTTTCTTAATTAAATTTTACTCTTTATGAGCTTCTATTAAATGAATTTCGTCTTCATCGTCATCGTCTTCATCGTAACCGTCTTTTGCAGGACCACTAATTTTTTCTTGTAAATTTTGGAAAATGATAAACAGAACTGGAATTACGAAAACTCCTAAAATGGTTCCAATCAACATACCACCTACTGCTCCAGTACCAATCGATTTGTTACCAACAGCACCTGCTCCAGAAGCAAACATTAATGGAACAAGTCCAAGGATAAAAGCGAATGAAGTCATCAAAATCGGACGTAAACGCGCTACTGCTCCCTCGATTGCCGCTTGAACAACTGGCAGACCTTTTCGTCTTCTGTCCAAAGCAAATTCCACAATCAAAATACCGTTCTTGGCGAGAAGTCCAATCAACATGATTAAGGAAATCTGCAAGTAGATGTTACTATTCAGTTTGAAAATAATCGAGAACAAATAAGCTCCTGCTAATCCAAACGGAATGGAGAATAATACAGCAAACGGCAAAATATAACTTTCGTACTGTGCACTCAATAAGAAATAAACGAATACTAAACACAAAGCAAAAATGAATATCGTTTCACTTCCAGAAGCTAATTCCTCACGTGTCAATCCAGAAAATTCGTAACCATAACCTGCCGGAAGATTTTCTGCTGCAACTTCCTGAATTGCTTTAATCGCATCTCCAGAACTATATCCAGGATTTGGTGCACCTGTTATCGAAATCGACGTAAACAAGTTAAATCTCGAAATCGATTCTGGCCCGAAGACTCTTGTCATTTTTACAAACTCCGTAATTGGCGCCATATTTCCCGCACTGTTACGAACGAATATTTTATTCAATCCTTGTGTATTTGCTCTAAATTCTGGAGCAGCCTGAACCATTACACGGTATTGTTTTCCGAACTTATTGAAATTCGAAGCGTACAATCCTCCGTAATATCCTTGCATGGTTGATAGAATCGTATTTACAGAAACTCCTGCATCTTTCGCTTTCGCTAAATTAATATCCATCATATACTGAGGGAATCCTGGATTGAAAGGTGTTGTCGCGTATTGAATTTCTGGACGCTCTGATAATTTCGCTAAAAATTCATTATTAACTTTAAAGAATTCGGCAGTTGTGTGTCCACCTTTATCCTGTAATTGGAATTCGAATCCACCACTTTGTCCAAAACCTTGAATCGTTGGCGGCGAAATAAAGAAGATATTAGCCTCACGAATACCACTAGTTTTAGCAAAAAGCTGTCCGATTACATCATCAACACTTAAATCGCGCTGGTCCCATGGTTTCAATTTTACAATAACCATACTGTAGGCACTACCCGCTCCAGCCGTAAAGTTCTGCCCCACGATTCGAAGTGTATTTTTAACTCCCGGAATAGTTTTGGCAATACTGTCTACTCTTTTGGCAATAATATCCGAACGCTCCATAGAAGCTGATGGCGGCAAGCTAATGTTAGCGAAAACAGTTCCCTGATCTTCAGAAGGAACGAAAGCAGACGGCGTAGTTTTCATCATATAAACCAATGCTAAACCAGCAATAATAATAGAACCTAAGGCAATCCATTTTTTGACAGAAAGAAAACTTACGGAGCGTTTGTATCGCTGGGTTACGTTATCAAAAGCAACGTTGAATGATGTATAAAAACGCTGTAAATAACTTTTGTGCTTATGATCATCTGCATGTGGTTTCAATAAAAGCGCACATAAAGCCGGACTCAAAGTCAAGGCATTTACTGCCGAAAGAATAATCGCGACGGCCAATGTAATACCAAACTGTTTGTAAAAAACTCCTGTTGATCCGTTAATAAATGTTACCGGAATAAATACTGCGGCCATTACTAAGGTAATCGAAATAATTGCTCCCGAAATTTCATCCATCGCGTGAATGGTTGCTTTTTTAGCCGATTTATATCCGTGATCGAGTTTTGCATGGACGGCCTCGACAACCACAATCGCGTCATCGACGACAATACCAATGGCGAGAACCATCGCAAAAAGCGTCAATAAGTTAATTGTAAATCCGAATAAATTCAGGAAGAAAAACGTTCCCACAATCGCAACCGGAACCGCAATCGCTGGAATTAAAGTCGATCTAAAATCTTGAAGGAAAATAAATACTACAATGAAAACCAATATAAAGGCTTCAATCAACGTGTGAATTACTTTTTCGATAGAAGCATCTAAATTTTCGTTGACATCCACCATAATAGTGTATTTCATCCCTTTTGGAAAACTCTTTGCAGCTTCTTCAATTAGTTTTTTAGAATTGATGATTACATCACGTGCATTAGATCCCGGAGTCTGGCTGATGGCCATTGCAGCAGATTCTACGCCGTTTGTTTTAATTGTAGAAGCGTAACTCAACGATCCTAATTCTACTTTAGCCACATCTTTAAGTCTAAGCATCTGACCATTTCCAACAGATTTAATAACGATATTCTCAAATTCCTGAGCGCTCGTCAAACGTCCTTTGTATTTGATTACATATTGGAATGCCTGATTTCCGTTTTCACCAAATTTACCTGGCGCTGCTTCGATATTCTGTTCCGCTAAAGCTGCCGAAATATCACTCGGAATCAATTTGTATTGTTGCATTACATCTGGTTTCAACCAGATTCTCATCGAATAATCTTTTGCACCAAAAACGGTTACATCTCCTACTCCAACTACACGCTGAATCTGAGGTACAAGGTTAATCTTCGCATAATTCTGAAGAAACGTCTGGTCGTAAGCTTTATCATCACTATATAAAGAGAAAATCAATAAGTTACTACTCTGGCTTTTGGTTACTGTAACTCCAGCCTGCGTTACCTCTACGGGTAATAAACTTGTAGCTCTGGAAACCCTGTTTTGCACGTTTACCGCCGCTAAATCGGGATTGGTTCCTACTTTAAAGAAAACTTTTATAGAAGCATTTCCGTCGTTTGTTGCTGTAGAAGTCATGTAAGTCATGTTCTCTACACCATTAATTTGTTCTTCCAATGGAATTACGATACTTTTAAGTACCACATCCGCGTTGGCTCCAGTATAACTTGCTGCCACGTTTACCGTTGGCGGTGCAATATCCGGATATTGAGAAATCGGTAACTCTATTAGGCCTAAAACACCTAAAATAACGATAATAACAGATATTACCGTTGAGAGTACGGGTCTTTGTATAAACTTTTTAAACATTTGATTTATTTTAAGTCAGCGTAAACTGTTTCTGGACTTTGCTTTTGCGCTTTAATTTCAGTTCCTTCTTTTAGAGAAGCCACTCCTTCTAAAACTATTTCGTCTCCTGCCTGCAAACCGCTTGTTACTACATAATAGTTTCCTGCTGTATTTTCAAGTACTGTGATATTGGCATTTCTTGTTTTTCCGTCTTTTCCTAAAACAACTGCAAACATTTTATCTTGAAGTTCGAATGTTGCACTTTGCGGAATAATAATTCCGTCTTTTACTTCTTTTGGAATACGAACTGTAGTACTGCTTCCGCTTCTAATAATTCCTTTTGAATTTGGGAAACGAGCTCTCACATTTACCGTTCCTGTTTCTGTATTGATCAATCCGTTTACGGTTTCAATATGCCCTTTTTCATCGTAAGCAGAACCATCTGAAAGCACTAAAGAAACGGCTGGCATACTTTTTAATTTTTGGTTTAATGAAGCTCCTGAATCTTTAGTAAAATTCAACAATGTTTTTTCGTTCATTGCAAAATAAGCATAAACATTACCAATACTTGAAACTGTCGTTAAAGGTTCCGTAGTATTAGAACTTACTAAACTTCCTAAACGAAACGGAATTGAACCTACCACTCCATCAACCGGACTTGTAACTGTAGTATATCCTAAATTAACTTTAGCATTTACTAAAGCCGCATTTGCCTGTGCTAAACTTGCCAAAGCTGACTCATAAGTATACTGAGCCGATTCTAAATCGTATTTACTGATGATGCCTTTTTCTACTAAAGGTTTTACTTTATTTACCGCCAATTTTGCTGCGCTTAAATCTGCTTGAGCACTTTTAATGCTTGCCGTAGCAGTACGAACTTGCTGCTCGTATTCTGGAGCGCTAATTTTAAACAAAGGCTGTCCAGCTTTTACAACGGCTCCTTCGTCTACAAAAATTTTATCAATATACCCCTCAACTCTTGGGCGGATCTCTATATTTTGCTGTCCTTGAATACTTGCTGGAAAATCGCTGTTTAATGTAGCCGATTCCTTCTGTAACGTCACAGTCTTATACTCTTTTATCTGCGGTGCTCCGCCAGCCTGAGCCGACTTGTCATTTTTACCACAAGATGCGATAATAAATGCTGCTGCGAGAATACTTAAAAATGATTGCTTATTCATTGTGAAAAATGTGTGATTATCGATTATATGACAACAAAAGAACTAAAATATAACAAACGAAAATTTTCAAATAGACGAAGAGTGAAAGACAATCGATAAAGGCAACCTTAGAACCGATGGACTTTTTTAAAATATTAAACAAGTGTTTAATTTTTGTCTTATCGGCTCTAAAACACTTTTTAGAGATTCTAAATCCCTGTTGGGCGATTGCCTAAAAATTGTATTCGAATAAAATGTAATATTGTCCTTAAAAATAACAAACTGCAATGACACCTAACTTTTTTAGACCCTATTTATTTACCGGATTGCATATTCTAAGCTGGGTATTATTAGGCTTTATCATGTTGTTCTACATGCCATTAACTTGGAATGTAATTCTTCCGTCTATTTTTTGGCTTTGGCAGATTATTTTATTGTTTTTGTTAATGATTATTTTTTATTCGAATGCCAAAATCATAGTTCCAAAAACCATTTTTAAAGACAATACTTCGCCTTTTATGGTTTGGGCTCTTGTCATTATTTTTACAATGCAGCTTATCGCCTATTTTTACACTTCTCAGACTGACTTACATCATAAAATCAGTTTGATTTTAGGATTCAAAAAGTATCGAAATCCCTATTTCGACAACTATGTTCTAATGCTCACTTTGTTGGTTTTAGGAATTAGTACAAGTTGGGCGATGTTGCAATATTGGCAGAAAGCCGCGCAACATAAGCAGAAACTAGAACAGGACAAAACAATGGCGGAACTGGCAATGCTGAAAGCACAAATTAATCCGCATTTTTTCTTTAATTCCTTAAATAGCATTTATTCTCTTACCTATACAGATATTGAGGATTCTAGAAATGCGCTTCATACTTTAAGCCGAATGATGCGTTATCTACTTTACAGCACAGAAGGCGAAAGAACAACTTTGTTGAAAGAAGTCGAATTTCTAAAAGATTTTATTGCTTTAATGAAACTTCGTGCCAACAGCAAATTATCCATTACAACCGAAATTCCCGAAAAACTGAACGACTATCCGATTGTTCCAATGTTATTACTACCTTTAGTAGAAAATGCATTTAAGCACGGTGTACACGCAACAGATAAAAGCGAAATTCACATCAAACTTTTACAAAACGGAACCGATTTAGAATTTGAAGTAGAAAATACTTTCTTCGAAAAAACAACTGTTCAAGATGTGGGCGGCATCGGCTTGACCAATACCAGACGAAGATTACATCTCATTTATCCGAACAGTCATTTTATGACATTCGGCATTACCGATGATGGAAAATATAGAATAAAACTGAAAATAACTTTAGAGCAATGACAGTATTAAAATGTATAGCAGTAGATGATGAACCATTGGCTTTAAAACTTGTCGAAACATTTATACACCAGACTCCTTTTTTAGAACTAGTAGGAAGTTGTGATAATGCGGTAGAGGCCATGGGTGTTATTCGCGAAAAACAACCCGACGTGGTTTTCTTGGATATCAATATGCCCAATCTAACCGGAATGGAACTTGCCAGACTTTTGCAAGATCAATCTGGTCCGTTGCCGAAAATCGTTTTTACTACCGCATACAATCATTATGCTATTGAAGGCTATCGAGTGAATGCTGTAGATTATCTTTTAAAACCTTTCAGTTATGAAGAATTTCTGCGAGCTTCCAGCAAAGTTTTACAATTGTATGAAGAAGCCAATACTGGATATCAAAACATTACTGCCGATGACGAATTTATCTTTTTAAAAGTCGAATACCAATGGGTCAGAATTTCACTTAAAGACATTTGTTATATTGAAAGTTTAAAAGATTATGTAAAAGTACATTTAGAAGATTCACCAAAATCACTGCTGTCGCTTATTTCATTAAAAGCTTTAGAAGAAAAACTTCCTTCGTCAAAATTTATGCGTGTGCATCGTTCTTTTATTGTGGCATTAGATAAAATCAGCGCCATCAGCAAGAACTCCATTTTTATCGACAAAATTGAAATTACGGTAGGAGAACAATACAAAGAAGCCTTTAAAATTATGGTGGATAAATGGCTTAAATAACATTTTTTGAATTATAAAAACTATGGAAAAAAGATCTAATAAATATTACCTGACTTTAAGTCTTAAGGAATATTCAAACGGAGAAACCGAGCCTGCAAAAGAACTCGGAATACAATTTGACAATCACGATGAGATTTTCGGAATAATAGAACGAATCAGAGAAAAGAATATTTTTGAAGATCAATCTGAAGTGGTTCAATTTGCTTTGGGATTGAAATTATTCAGCGAGATTAAACTAAAACACAGAAAAAATCCTCTTTTTGAAGAACTCAATGAAGTTTTTCCTGTATTCATGAAAAAATTAAAAAGCTTGTAGTTCAATAAACTGCAAGCTTTTTTTATCTTCCTCTTTTCGAAATTAACGCTTCAAAAAACAGACCATGGACAAAATAACCAAAGAAGATATCAGTCAAGAAGTATTTGATTTGTACGATGATTATGCACACAATAAAATAAACAGAAGACACTTTGTCGAAAAGCTTTCCATTTTTGCTGTAGGAGCGCTTACATTGCCTTCTCTTTTAAGTTTTATGACGCCTAATTATGTCGACTCTATTTTGGTGCAACCAACAGATCCTAGAATAAAAACTGGATACATCAACTACGATTCTCCAAAAGGCGGTGGCAGCATAAAAGGGCTTTTATCGCAGCCTTCTGAAAGCAAAAAGAAGTTACCCGGAATTATTGTAGTTCATGAAAATCGTGGCCTTAATCCGTATATAGAAGATGTGGGAAGAAGAGCCGCTCTTGAAGGATTTATTTCGCTTGCTCCAGACGCTTTGTCTCCGCTCGGAGGTTATCCAGGAAATGACGATGAAGGACGTGAAATGCAAAAGAAACGTACTAGAGAAGAAATGCTTGAAGATTTTGTTGCTGCTTATGAATATCTAAAATCTCATAAAGACTGCAATGGTTCTATCGGAGTGGTCGGTTTTTGTTTTGGTGGATGGATTTCGAATATGATGGCAGTAAAAATACCCGATTTAAAAGCAGCAGTTCCTTATTATGGGGGACAGCCTTCAAAAGAAGATACTGAAAAAATTAAAGCACCACTCCTGCTCCATTACGCTGGTTTAGATACTCGTGTAAACGAAGGCTGGCCTGCATTTCAGGAAGTACTGAATCAAAACAAAGTAGAAAATACAGCTCATTTTTATCCAAATGTCAATCATGGTTTTCATAACAATACAACTCCAAGATATGACGAAACCGCTGCCACGCTCTCTTGGACCAGAACTATCGATTTTTTTAAACAAAAACTGAAAAAATAACTTTTAAAAATATTTTTCTTCAAGAAACTTACAATGCCGTAATCCCTTTAAAAAATAAGGGTTAAGCGTTATTTTGCTTTTAGAGTTTCGACAGAAACAAAAACTTTTTCATCTTTTACGGCAATAATTTGTAGCTATTTTCCGTTACAATTAAGCATGCCCCACTAAATGCCATTCCAAAAAGAAGTTTAATTTCTATTGAAAATTTATGATTTTTTGTATGCTTAAGCATTTAGGCATTTCTAAATTGAAAAAATAAAAGAGAGGTTTCTAATTGATAGTCTCCAAAAAAATAATTCTATTTCGAGATGTTTGGTAATGCATAAATTATTTTTTAACCATAAAAATGAAAGCATTATGATAATCAAAAAAAGTATTTTTCTACTCGTCGCACTTGCAGCTTTTAGCAGTTGTTCAAATAATGACTCAGACGATGATGCCAATGTGGGGCCAACAGGTCCTCCAGTAGAGACCCAACCCGCAAACACCGCATACCAGCCTGCTTTTTCGGGGCAGACACGCGCAGGAAGCATTCAGACTACTACTGAATATGAATCTAAAATTATCACCAACGGTTTAAGCTCTCCTTGGGGAGTCGCATACCTTCCTGATGGACGTTTATTGGTTACCGAAAAAGGAGGTACAATGAAGATTGTAACCCAAGCTGGCGCTGTCGGCGCAACCATAACCGGAATTCCTACTGTAAATCCTGCTGATCAGGGTGGTTTATTGGGGCTTTGCCTTGATCCTGCTTTTGAGACAAACAGAATGATTTACTGGGTATTTTCTGAGGCTGTTTCAGGCGGCAATATTACCGCTGTAGCGAAAGGAAGATTGGCAAACAACGATGCTTCTATAGAAAATGCAACCGTAATTTATCGTTCAAATACACCTAATTCAAGTACATTGCATTATGGAGGTCGCATTTTATTTGATAAGACTGGAAATCTTTTTGTAAGCATTGGCGAGCGTTCTGTTTTACAGACCCGTCCATTAGCACAAGCAGTCAACAGCAGTTTAGGTAAAGTTATACGCATCACTACAAGCGGTCAAGCGGCATCTGGAAATCCAACTTTTAGCGGATCAGGAGCTTTGCCGGAACTCTATACAATTGGACACCGAAATCCGCAGGGATTGGCTATTCATCCGACAACAGGAGAACTTTGGCAGAGCGAACATGGACCGAGAGGTGGTGATGAAATTAACAGAATCTCAGCTGGAGCCAATTACGGATGGCCAACAATTACTTACGGAATTGAATACGGAGGAGCAAAAATTGGTGACGGAATTACACAAAAAACAGGTATGGAACAGCCTGTCTATTATTGGGATCCTGTGGTTTCGCCAAGCGGTATGACATTTTACGCTGGAAAACGCATTCCCGAATGGCAGAATAATCTCTTCATAGGTTCGCTTAGCGGCACGCATATTGTACGTTTAGCCTTTAAAGACAATAAAGTAGCCGGAGAGGAAAGATTGCTTGCCGGAGAAGGACAAAGATTTAGAGATGTTACTCAAGGAAAAGATGAAGCATTATACGCCGTTACCGATCAAGGAAGACTTTATCGTATAGACAAAAAGTAAACTTGTTCATTATATTTGCCAAAAAACGCCCCAATCGGGGCGTTTTATATTTTATGGATTGTTTTCTTTTGTTTCAGGTTTCAGGTTTCAGGTTTCAGGTTTCAAGTTAACGCAACGGAATAAAACTTGAAACCTGAAACCTGAAACCTGAAACAAAAGAACTAAGCTTTTGCTTTTCTTTTTACTGTACAACCAATTTCTTTAGTTTGTGTAACAGTTGGTTTTTGACCGCTTTTTAAAGACGCAATAACTTCTTCTGCATATTTTGTTTTTTGAGGATTATTCCCTTCAGGATCATTGTCGATTGCTCCTACATATTCTACAACATTTCCTTTTGCAGTTTTAGAAACTATAAAAATGTGCGGTGTACGTTTTGCACCATATTGATCTGTAATCTTTTGTCCTGGATCAAATAAATATGGGAAAGGATATTTTTTGTCTTTTGCTAAATCTTGCATTTTAGTGAAAGTATCTGCTGTAGATGCTTCAGGATCGTTTGGATTAATCGCGATTACAGGATATCCTTGTGGTCTGAATTTTTTATCTAAATCGATAATTCTTTGCTCGTATCCTATTGCATAAGGACAGGTATTACAAGTAAAAACAACAATATAACCTTTTGCGTCCTTGAAAGTTCCGAAAGAAACTTCTTTGTTGTCTACGTTTTTAAGTTTGAAATCGGGTGCGACATCGCCTGCTTTTAATGTTGTCCCAGTTTGTGCCTGAGCTAAAAAGGCAGAAAGTGCCAATGTCAGTAATAAGATTATTTTTTTCATGATTTACAGTTTTTTATATTCAGTTAATAATTCTTCGTATGTAAATTCACTTTCTACAAATTTTCTTTTGTCATTTTTAATAAAAAGTGTTGCGGGAATGCTGCCTGACCAACTTGGGTCGATTCTATCAATAAACTCCTGCGGATTGCTTTCGTTCAATAAAAAAACCTCATTTTTTAAGTTTTTTCTCTTCACGAACGGAATCACATTTGAAGCTAATTTTGATTTAAAATCTAAACTTACCAATAAAACAGCCATTTTCTCTGTTTTATGTTCGGCAGCGAGTTTTTCAAAATGGGGTAATTCTTTGATGCAAGGCGCGCACCAAGTTGCCCAAAAATTAACCACATAAGTGCTGTCATTTCCTTTTTTGATTCTTTCATTCAACTGATCGATATTCATCAGTTTAACTTTCTGACTATATGCTGAAACGGAAAAAATAATCAATAGGAATATATGGAGAACTGATTTGATTTTCATAAAAAATACTTTAGGATTAATTTGAGCCTTACAAATATAAACTAATGAAATCTTACTTTTTGTTAATAAAAATTTAATGAGTCTTTTTTGAGATGCTAAGGGACTAAGATTCTAAGTTGCTAAGATTTATAAATCGTTCCTACGGAACTTTATAATTTTTTTCAATATTTTTCAACGGATTGAAAATCCGTTGCTACAAAATCGAACATTCCTACGGAATTCTGGATTTTGTATTTTCAAAGAATCGTATGCAAGCTAATATTAAGAACCATCAGTTCGAATTATTTTGTTACGCTGGATTGAAATCCAGCGTAAAAGAAAACGCATCGAAAGAGAGAGCCGTAGGTTCGGTACATTTTTAATTTTTATTTTTTCGTATCTATATAATCTTTGATTGCATTTGAGAATGAATTCAAATCCGTTGATGAAAAATAATGTAAATTCATTTTTAGAAAAATTAGCTAGTTTCTAATCCGCAATAAATGTTTGAAAAATCTTTTTTAGCCAAATCACTTTTGTGAATGACAAAATAAACTTCTCCAGCATCCCAAAAACAAAAGCCCGGATTATTGTCACTGCTTACACGCAAGAGTACCATCCATTCTTCTGGTTTTCCTTTCAGTGTATTTACTGCTTCTATTTCAGGCGAATCATGTTGTTTAAAAACATAATTATTAATTCCGTGAGAAGATTTTGTATCAAAAGGCGATAGTGCTTGCTGTAATGCTTCAGTCTCATCGTATTTTTCTTCTAATTCCCTTAATTCAGGTGCAATGTCTTCATAATAATGCTCATCATTATAAAATGATGGAAGACTTACGCATTTTGAAGAATTGGTCTCAAACGGGTTGAAAATACCCGATTCATCATAGATAAACTCTTCATCGATATCCAATTCTTTTGCTGATTTTAGATCTTCCGTTTCCCCTTCATAATAAATGACTTTCGGAACAAAATCCTGCTGATCTTCAATAAAAAAATAAAGCATTCCTGTTCGAGGCAGATAATCCTGAAAACCGGCAACAGAGGCGCAATTGATCTGAGCAATAAACTGATAGCCTTTTTTTTCTTCATCAATTATTATCGTAGGATAATCTACATTTGCGGGTAAATCCGGAAGTCCTCCAAATCGATTATTTCCTAATTCATCGTACAAATCTGGAATTGTAGTAGCAAAATTTACTGAATGGCGTGCAATTTTAGAAAGTCCATTTTCGTATTCCTGAAAATCGTTTTCCTTAATAGCTTTTTGAAGGTTTGATTTTAAATCCAAATCTTTGCGCGCAAAAAATAGTTCATTGTCGTAGACAATTGTTCCTTTGTTGTCTGCGCCATTATAGGTATAATCGAGCAAAGTCATTTTTTTCTCCAGTTCTAAATCAAGTTCTGGAATATTTTCAAGTTCACTAGGAAGTGATTTAAGAGGATTGTTTCGAATATGAAGTTTTCTGAGATTCTTTAATTGAGTATATGAATTTGGAATATCCGTCAGTTGATTTCCTTCTAAATGCAGAACCTCCAAATTATCAGGTAATAACTTAGGTGCGGATCCTAAATTGTTATTTTCAAGATAACAAAATTTAAGTTTCGAAAGATACTGCAATGTATAGGGATGAATTCCTTCGACTTTACTTCCTGTCAGCAAGAGAAATTCCAATTCACGAAGATCCCCTATCCATTCTGGGAATCTCGTAATGGCTGAAATACCCCAAAGATGTAAGGTTTTTAAATTCTTAAGATGCTTAATTGATGAAGGCATTTCAGTAAATGCTTCAGCCTCTTTACTGTTGTTTGAGAACTGAATTGTAAGTGATTCCAAATGAACAAGTGAATGAAGCTCTTCTCTTAACTCAATTGGATCTGGATCTTTTAATTTTAATTGACGTACAATTTTTGGTGATGTCTTTTCCAATTCTTTTAGCATCGTAAAATCATACTTTTCCCATTCTAATTCTTGTACGGCTATTTTTTTAGCTAAACTTATTTTATATCTTTTAGGATTCCATTTATCTTCCAGATAACCATTTAATCCTATCCATCCTTCTTTTAAAGTAACATTGCCAGTAAAACCGAGTGAATATTGAAAACCTCTATCCCATAAATAATGATTGTAACTTTCGTCTCTCCCTTTTTCAAATGGAATAACACCTGTAGGTATCCCTTGATTGTATATCTGACTAAGAGAAAAATTTAATGCTACTGCTCCATTATACGAATCAACTATATAGCCGTATTTTTTCTCATCAAACTCAGGAATAATCCCCTCTAAATTAACGTACAAAGTTCCATTTACTGAAGCAGTGCATTCTGCTAAAAACTGTAATTCAACATCATCTATTATCCAATATTCTTTGTCATCAGTTGGAATAG
Source organism: Flavobacterium procerum (assembly GCF_042431625.1). Classification (NCBI taxonomy): domain Bacteria; kingdom Pseudomonadati; phylum Bacteroidota; class Flavobacteriia; order Flavobacteriales; family Flavobacteriaceae; genus Flavobacterium; species Flavobacterium procerum. The sequence goes on from NZ_JBHLYW010000009.1 coordinate 512,343, forward strand.
AAAATTCTCCTATAAATGGAAGAATGCTGTTTTCCTCTGATTGTTCTTCTTCATTAAAATTATTTTCTGATTTTTTATGATAATAAAAATCTTGCAAAAATTTAGGAAGTTTGTCTATTGCTTCCTGTGGATTTCCAAAGTACTCCAAACTTTGCCAAATAGCTTCAAATAGCGGTTCATAGAAATTTCTCTGTTCTATTTTACAATCGCCTTTAAAAATATAACAGAACTTATCACTTATCTGAACAATAGCCAAATAATAGAAAATACCCTCTTTTGATTTGACCAATCGAATATTCGAACTATGACCTGCTACCTGAATTTCCTTTTCCAATATCAGTTCAATTTCCTCGTCTGCTAGTTTATTAGATTGCCAAAAGCGTGACACAATATTCTCTCCATCAAATTCATTAAAAAATTCTACAGGAATAAGAGTTGTCGTTGCGTAGGACAAATAATCATCATCGGGCTGTTCGTGAGCTGCTCGAATGCTTTCCCAAACCACCTGCATATCGGTGTAAACAGAAGGGATTACAAGAGAAAATGTATCGGTTTCAAATTTTTGATTGTTCATATTGCTTAACATAAAAAGAAAATAGACTTGTATTAATTAATTTTTGAAATCATCTACTGCAACGCAATCAGAATTTTATTCAGTTCTATTACATCTTCCTTATAACGTGGATATGTTGCTATATTCCTTACGCTATGATTTTGATTATTTGTTATACCGACTCCTTCTATTTCTACAAATCCAGATTCCATAATCAAACCGTTTAAAAGACAGTCTGCTATATAGTGTGAATAAATTTCAAATTTTGGAATCGATTCAAGATGTTTGACAATAAACGGTTTCAGAATATCCCTTTGACTTTCTGTAATTCCTGTAATTGGTAGAAAAAGAAGAAACAGATTCGGATATTTTTCAAAAGCCAATAATTCATCTAATGTAAAAAACCAAGCTTCAAAATGTCCTCCCAAATTGCCAATATAAATATCATTCAGAAAAAAATTGATTTCATATTCCTGAAATTCAATTACATAATTCAAATTATCCGTCAGCTTTTCTGCGATGTATCTTGGATTTTCTTCTATATCAGCTTCATTCAAAAATTGTCTTTCCCATTCGTAAGCTTTGGTTTCATCAGTTTCTACAACTTCCAGAACCTCATCAATATTTAGTTCTTCTTTTTCATTGTAACCTCTGGACCAACAGAAATAAAATTTCCAAAAAAAGGTGTTGTTATGGAGTTCTTGTAACTGTATTTGTCTATTCATAAAATTTAAATTTCTAATTGATGGCTCACAATTCTACTTTAAACGGATAAGTAAAATCAGCCGTAAAATCAGGCCTTTCGGCAGAAGGTTTTATGAGAAATTCAAAAGTAGGCTCCATGTCTTCAACTTGCTTTATTTCTCCCGATACCGTTTTTATATCCGTTATCTGTTTGGTCAGTCCAGCTAAAATTGAAACATTATAAAAACCATTTGGTAGTTCTACTGTGGCGTGTTTGTATTTTTTTAGCAAATCAACTGTACCTTTCGTAAAATCTCTTAAATACGGAATCGTATACAAATAGATTTGTCCATTAACCACCGTCAGGCAATAGCCGTCTTGTTTGTGCTGCAACTGATTTTCGGGTTTTAATAATTCAGGCGTTTCATCTGAAAGATTAAAATAAATCGTGTACGGATGATTTTCTACTCCAATCATCGGTATGATTATACCTTCTTTTACCACCTGATCTCCAGTTTCTTCTGTCGTGAATTCCGTCAATAAATCGTCTGGCAAATCATTTTCGATCTTGTACTGCATCAAACAATCTACATCACCTAGAATGAAATAATCCATCAAATCATTTAAAACTTCGTCAAATTTGTGTAATATCATTTTTTTGATTTTTAAGATTGTCCCCAGTGAAATTCACAGTTGCTAAAATTCAAATTCTTCAAATCATTTTTATCAATCAAAACGCTAAAAACGCCTTCATCATTAAAACCATTTTCTCCAATCTGCAGCAACACCACTTTATCAGAATTGACTACATCCAATATCTGTTGCTCCTGCGCCTGGCAGTGCGTAAAAATTCCAAAGATTTTTGAAGTTTCGCTTCCTGCAAAGAAATCCCACAAAACGCCGTCTTCATTGGCATCTTCTTCTTCATATTCATCTTCCGGATCACGGTATCTGTCTGAAAGTTTTTCGATTGAGACAAAAGCTTCTTTTATCAAAACTCCTTCAAAAAAATTATCGTCATGGTCTTTTACAACTCTAATAAGTTCGCTGTTCTCAACATCTGCATAAACGACAAGTCCTTTGTCTTCGACAATATCGGCGAAAAAGAATAAATGTCCTGTTTGGGGCAACAATCCAGATCTGTCATAAGGCGTAAGATGTTTAAGATCTAACTGGGCCGCAAAACGCAAATCTTCTGGATATTCAAAATCTTTTGGAAGGTCGGCAATGGGACCGCCATAACGAGAATGCCCAAGCGGAATATCTAAAGTTCCCGCTTTTACCAATAATCCGTCTTCTAAAAGAATATCGGGCATTTCTAAGCTGTCTCCATAATAATGTTTGGTTGCGGGGCGCAGTTCAATAATTTCGAAAGTATCTTTTGTCATTTGTGATTGAGGTTAATATCTTTAAAGTTAAAAAATGAATTCATAAGTTTTAGATTAAAAAGTAATTTCTACATTTTCGTTATCATCATCGTCCTCTTCCAAATATAATTTCCATTCTAAAGCTTTTGCTATTTTTAAAAAAGTCTTAATGTAAACTGACTGATCTATATTTTTCCCTTTTGAACAAACGATAGCGATTAAATTGACAAAAGGAATCTCTTTGTCTGTTGACGAAAAGTTTCCATTTCTTGTTTCCACCAAAACTAAATCTAACCAAGGAAAATCCTCGACATTCGAAAAAATCTGATTTCCTTTTTGTCTAAAACAACGGCTTTCTAATAGAATGTTAACTACTTCTTTCGTATCAATTCTTTTCGAAAAGGATAAATCACTTTGAATGTTATAATAATTATATCTATCGCTCCACATTTTACTATTTATTGTTTAGCTCTAGTTTGTAATTTCTCAAATATTATTTTTTCATCATCGGTAAGTGTTTTACTTATTTTAGCAAAACCCTTAGTTTGCCCAAAAGTGGTGTACATGACACTTTCCCAGCAGTATTCTGCCATTTCAGATGCTTCATTACCACTATCTGTGTACTCTTTTAAATCTTGATCAGTAAAATAATAAGAAATAAAGTTTTCTTTATTGTCTAACAATAATTTCAAGCTTTTCTCTGTGGCAAAATAGGAAGCAAAAGTTTTATTGTATGGATGTTCCTGAATAGACAAAATCGCATTGATATATACTTTTATTGATTTTTCCGTCACACCAAACTTTTCCAGAAACGCTTGCGTAAACTTAGACTGAACAGATTGGTGCTCTTCATCAACTGTTTTATAATATGAAATCAGGGTTTCAAAATAGTTCTCATTTTCTAATCCCAAAGCAAATACTGCAAAAGTTGAGGGCATTGCGCAATTTTCATCTTCAAGATTATTATACCATTCATATTTATGTTGAGAAAGATGGACATACTCTAGAATTTGCGGATGTAATTTTGGAAATTTTACAGCTCCGGCAAATAAATAATGCTGTCCGCATTTAGGAAGTCCCTTTACAGGAAGCAGTTCTTTATTTTTTGCTGAAAATGATATTTCATAACTTTTAGGGAAATCGGTTTGAAGCAGTTTATTGACAAATGTTAAAGCTTTACCATAACTCTCTTCATTATCATTTGCGAGTTTAAGATTTATAGTAGCAAAAACATCATTGGCTTTTGCAGTTAAATCGCTGTCTTTGTATTCTATTAACTCTTTTGCAAGTTTACCTGTACCGTTTTTCTTTAGTTGTGCTACTTCATCCGATCCTAATTCTGTTACAATATCAAAATATTCATTTGCAGTAACCGATGCATAACTTGGTCCGTATTTGATATGCGAAACAGCCAGATAACATAAAAAACTTAAAAGTTCTTTATCCTCTTTTGTTAGTGATGGGCTTGAAAGCTCTTCCTCTTTTTTCGGAATGAATATTTTATGTTTGTTTTTCTTGACTCTTTCAAATGCATTAAAAACCAATTCTTCTGTCTGTTTTCCCAATGCATAATAATAACTATTAAAGCCGCTGATTTTTCTAAGTTTTTCTATAAAAGAAATATAAAGCTCTTTAGAAAAAGTTCTTGTCTGGAAAAAATATTCGATAATGACGGCCAAAAGAAATTTTTCTCCCGAATCTAATAAATAAGGATTTGGATACTTATCATCAATCTTACAAGTTCCATCATTTATAGCGTCAATAAATCTTTCTAAAAGAAGTTCGTTACCTTCAATTTTTACTAAATAATTTAATTCTCTCATTTTTAATTTTATTCGTTTTCGTCTTCTTCATCATAATCCTCATCATCATAAGAAAGATAAGACCAATCAATGTCTACAATATCCAAAATGGCATCAAACCGTTCCTGATTACTGCTTCCGATAAAAGCCGCTTTGCAATTGTTATCTTTATCAAAAGACAAACTGATTACATCATAAAAATTGTCTGTATACACTTTTTGATTATCTCTACTGATTTCGGGTACAAATGTCCAGTTTTCTTCTACTTGTTTTACTATTGCAGAATCAATGTCACCAATATAATTACCGTTGTATTGTAAACCACCTAAAGTTCCATTGTAAACTCCCATAAATAAAAAGAAGTCTTCTGTGGTCTGTGTTTCAATTTCCCAATCCGATTTCTCGATTGTATCATAATTTCCATACACTGGCGGATTCTCCAGCTTTAAATCATCGTTTTTGATTCCCCAAATGGCTACATTTTGATTTTCTTCATAAATAACCAAAAAATCATCTTCAGAAAATCCGATTTCTTCTTCAGGTTTCAATAATCTGTTATAGACATAATTTAGTTTTTCTTCTTTACCTAATTCCAGATAATATTCTTTAAGTTTTATTGGAAGAGAAGTTTCTAAATTCTTTTCAAGTTCAAGAATTTCGGCTTCTGAAAATCCGTAGTTTACCTTTTCAGACAAATTATAAAGGCGTTTAATTTTTTGAATATAATTCATTTTGGCTTTGTAAGTTTTATTGAAACGTGAAAATACGCAATTCCTTGTAAGATTGCAATTACTTTATGATTCAAACATGGATTTTAGAAAAAGATGACGCTTACTGATAAATTAAAATTATTTTATAGTCATGTTTTTCAGACTAATTGACTTGTGATTAAATACTGACGAACTTTGTTTAAAGTTATAAATTTTAAACCAAAGCGAAAATTAGAACCAATTATATGAAAGTACTTTCGCTATTCTTAATCTTGATTTTCAGTACAAGCTGTCAGTCACAAACGCATTCTAAAATGAACGAAAACCAAACAAATCCGCTTTTATGTGATCCTGTGAGCGGAACTTGCGAAATGCCTTCCGGAGAAAAATCAACTGAAAATGTTGCCATTAAATCTGAAAACAAACCTGTTAAAATCATCTATTATACGGATCCAATATGCTCTTCTTGCTGGGGAATCGAACCGCAGCTTCGAAAACTAAAACTAGAGTATGGAGATTATTTTGAAATTGATTATCGCATGGGCGGTTTATTGCCTGACTGGAGCTATAATAGTGGCGGAATCAGCAAACCAGCTGATGTAGCACACCATTGGGATGAAGCAAGCCTTCATTATGAAATGCCTATTGATGGTGATGTTTGGCTTGAAGATCCTCTTGATTCTTCTTATCCGTCGTGTATTGCCATGAAAGCGGCTCAGATTCAAAGCAAAGAAAAGGCTGTAAAATTTATGCGTATCCTTCGTGAAAAACTTTACTTGGAAAAAAAGAATATTGCAAAATGGGAAAATATCGAAGAAGCTGCAAAAAATGCTTCACTCGATATTCAGAAACTGAAATCTGATTATGAGACTGATGCCAAAAAACTTTTTCAAGATGATTTGGATCTGGCGCGTAAACTAGGTGTTAGAGGTTTTCCGACTATGTTTTTTTCTGACGGAAAATCAAATCAATTGACCGTTTATGGATTTAAATCGTACACCTCTTACGAAAACGCATTATTGGCTCTTTTTCCTGATATTAAAAAGAAAAAGATAGCAAATGAAAATCCACTAGATATTTTTCAGATTTATCCAACTCTTACGCCAAAAGAATTTGCTGTAATCTTTGCTATTTCAAGTAATGAGGCTACAATGATTCTGGAAAGATTATTCGATAAAGGCGAATTGAATAAAAAGACGATCAAAAATGGTTCTTTGTATTCTGTAAAATAACATTGTTAATTTCGTTCCGTAGGAGCGTTTGATTGATCATAATAAAAATGACATCAGACGTCCCTACGGGACGAAACATAACATACGGATATTATTTGCTACCGATGAGATGTTCCTAGCGGAACATGATTTTTTTTGACAAAAAATTCCAATTGGGGTCTTATTCTTGAAAATCAACCATTCAAAATCTTATAATTACTGCATTGGTTCTTTAAAAATATATCTATCATCATATTCGATTTCGAAGACTTTTAACTGCTTTTGATATTCTTCTAAAAATGTTTCTTTTTTATGATGCTGTTCCTGATTTTCTATGTAACGAATAACATTCGGAACATGACTTCTTGAATATGAAAATGCTCCATATCCTTCCTGCCAAGCAAAATCTTTCGCTAATTGCTGCTCTTTTATCCATTTTGTGCTTTCTGCTTTTACATTTTGCATAAGAGATGAAATAGATTGCGTTGGTCTCATTCCGATAAATATATGAATATGATCTGGCATGCTGTTTATACACAACATTTTATGTTGGCTTGACTGAATTATACCTGTAATATATTTATGTAATTTGTCTTTCCATTCTGGTGCAATTAATGCTTTTCTATATTTTACTGCAAAAACAAATTGTATATGCAATTGTGTGTACGTATTTGCCATAGTTCTACCGATGAGATGTTCCTAGTGGAACATTTTTTAACATTTGCTATAAAATTCAAAAAAAATCAATAATTCGTATGTCTTTCAGAAAACATTAAAATGTCATTTTGAGACAAAATGAAAGTGTTCCGCTAGGAACATCTATTTACATTTGCTATAAAATTCAAAAAAATCAATAATTCGTATGTCTTTCAAAAGACATTAAAATGTCATTTTGAGACAAAATGAAAGTGTTCCGCTAGGAACATCTCGTCGGTAGAACTTCAATATTAATCGCCATTTTATTTCGTCCCTAGGGACGTTTGCAACGATTCAAATTTAGTTTAATGATTTTACCATTTATAGCATTCAAAAAAACATAAAAATTGTAACAAACTGAAAATTATAAAAATACAAACCTTATTTCTGTAAGAACGTCCGTTTAAAAATAGGATAACTTTGTAAAACAGGCTATTTAAACAAAACAAACTAAAAGATACTGCTATGAAAAATCCAAATAATCAAGATTACGGACAATTTGATCCGGATTTTATAGACCAAAACACACTTATAGACGGAACTAATTCTTATGAAGATCAATACAAGCAGGATTTGCAAAAAGAAAACGAAATGGAATTTGGAGAAAGCGACCCTGACTACATTGATCAAAATACATTGATTGACAATGATAATTATGCCAGAGATGAAGATCCGTACCAATATCAGAAAGAGTTTATAGACGATTTAAAACATCCTGGACAGGACTTCGAAGGAAATTCTAATGTACAATCTGAAAATATTCCGAACGAGGAACGTGTTGTAAACGAAGATGATGCAATTACAAATGATGACACCGAAAATGATTTAAACGAGGATTATAATCCAGATTTGGAATCTGATTTGGAAAAAGAGCGCGATTTAGATGATGACGAAGAACTTGATGATTTTGATGCCGAGCATTACCCTGAAAATCATCCTAGAGAATAAAAGCAACGAATGGAAATTACAACACAAATCATATGGCTTTTTGTTCTTGCTGTGCCGATAGCTTGCATCAGCTGGACAGTTACACATGAGGAAATTTTTAGAGAGCCACACGAATGGTGTGTAAAACGTTCCAAATTTGACAAGCTATTGATTTCCAGAAAGTTCTTTTACCTCTTTACCTGCGAATATTGTTTCAGTCATTATGTAACTATCTTTTTTATCGTGCTGACAGATTATAAACTTTTGTTAAACGATTGGCGAGGGTGCTTTTTGGCAGGCTTTTCGCTGGTTTTTATGGCAAATATCTACATGAGTCTTTTTGCTTTGCTACGGCAGGCTATAAAAAAAGAAAAAGTAGAGATTGAAAAAATTGAAAACGAAAAAGAAAACAACGGTAATAGTAATTGTAATTAAGTATAACTAAATAAATTAACAAACATGGAAAATTTAAATTTCATAGACCCATTATTACACGGAATCAATCCTATAAACGAAAATAAATTAGATCTTTCTGCTAAACAGCTTGCCTGTGCTGGTGTAGGAAGTCTTATTGCTGCGGCTGTCTTAAAAAAAACGGGACATGCGAAATCTAGTGCTTTTGTCGGAAGCCTTGCTTTACCGTTACTAGCTTCTGCCTTGTATAAAAAATACACCACAACTGCAAAAGAAAAAAGAGATGCCAATAGTTCAAGCGGTATAGAATACAATCACTAATGTTATGGTTTTATTCAACAAAAAAGCACTTTAATTTAATAATTGAAGTGCTTTTTTATTTTTCAAAATTAGATATCAAAAATCATAAATTTTACGAGATATTACCCTCAACCCAGTTTAATGCTTTGTTAAATTCTACTTTTTTATATCCTCTAAATTCCCCTGGAACAATATAACTGAAACCGTTGGTAAACGATATAATTTCTTCTGTATCGGTAATAATTGCGGCGCGGTTCCATTTCCCTAAATGTTTTAGGCCGAGAAGCGCATCCTGAAGCCATGCTCCTGCTGTAAAATTTTTAATATCCGTGTCTAAAACCAATAAAAAATTAATTTCATTTGTCTGCTTTACCAGATGTTCGACTGCCGGAACTACCGCAGTTAAAAAATCTTCTTTAGTAACTTCTGCCAAAGCTCTAAATGCAACAATATTATCGGTGGTATCAATTTGATGTATCATGATTATTATGCTTTTAAATTAAATTAGTATTTATTTTTATTTCACTGAAAAACAATAACTTAAACCTATTAAAAGGCATATCAAATATACAACAAATCAGTAGTTAAATCTTACATTTATTCGTTTGATTATTATATTTTTTTGTTTAATTGTTATGGTAATAATTTTGGAGCATTTTTAACTGAAAAGCTTCATGAATAGAGCTTTACGAACTTACTTTTTTAGATTGCTCACAAAATCGCGAAGTCACAAAAATCTAAAATAGTTTGTGTTTTCGCGACTTTGTCAGATAAAAAAACTTTGAGTAAACCTTAACGTGGCTTGCGATTAATTTCTCCAGTTTTCAAATCAACTGAGAAATGATCTGCTGGAACTTCATGCATGAATTTATTAAAGATTACCAGAAATAACTTCATCTGTTTCTGTAAAGGATTATCTTTTGAGAAATCCGATTTAGAACCTTCTAAAAATAGATTCGACAGCACTTTATATTCTTTTGCTCTTTGCGTCCCGACATCAGCAAGAGCCAATTCGTCTGCACTTCTGAAGCGATAAAAATCAATCAAAAGGTCATTTCCTGTCCAATTGAAATTTTCTTTTTTCAGATTGTACTGTGCTAAAATTTGTTCTGATTGTGCTTCGGAATCATTCCATTCTTTTTGAAATTCTTCTTTGTTTTTAAGAACATAATCAAAATCTTTATTCGTTTTTATATTCGCTAAAACCAATAAATCTTGGGCCGAAACATTCATAATAAAATCTTTAAATGCAGAAGGCCAGTCATCTTTTAGAAAACGGAGACGTACCAATTCTTTCAAATGGAAATCGGTAAAATCATGATATTTTTTGGTTTTCAGGATATCAATATTCCAAATATTTGTATCGTTCTGGCTTTGCAAAAACTCATATTCCATTTTGTACAAATCAAAAAGTTCATCAAATCGAGGAACATTATCAATTGTTATGGTTTGAATGTCAATAAGATTATCCTTTTGAATCGTCAGCAATTTATATGCAGGAATATAAGCTGCCAGCGAAGGCGTTTGAACATTCACTAAAGTGTTGCCTTTTTCGGTCGTACGAACTCCTGTATCGTTAATGTGCATATGACCTCCAAAATGAATCTTCAATCCCGCATCGGCAAAAACCTGCGCTACTTCTTCAACAGGAACACGGTTAAGCTGCCATTTATTCGGACCCAAAAGCTCTTTTATTTCCGCTGAAGCGTCATCATTAAAATCAATCATTGGAAAATGGCTGAAAGCAACTAATGTTTTTCCATTAAGCTTGGCTTCTGCTGCAATATCCTGCACCCATTTTATAAGATGCTTTTTGTTAGAAAGCACATTGTTATATCCTGTACTGGCTTCAGAATAACTTTTAGAATCTTTAGGATCAGCAGCATTTTTCTTCGGAATATAAACATTACCATCAATTGCCATCAACCAAAGTCCGTCAATTGGCTCCACAACATAACTTACGTCTGGCACTTCATATCCTGGTTCTACTTCATAAACTCTGTTCTTTAAAAGTGAGCCATCAAGAGCTTTTTGGTAATTATAATTCTGACTGTTGTAAGTGGTAAAAGGAGTTGCCCAGAACTTATAGTTCTTATTCGGATAAAAACCAAAATTTTTAAGGTCTTCTGTTATGCCTAAATAACCCATTTTAGCAATATCGGCTGTAATGACAACTGGCTGTTCGATATTCATGTTAGGCTTATACATGCCGTCTTTGCTGAAAATGGGTTGGCTTTTTCCTTCTTTTCCTAAAAAATCTTCTTTACCCGATTCCTGAGCAAATGGTCCAACCGGATCATGATTTCCGGTAGTTATAAAAAATTCAATACCATATTTTTTCTGATACTGATCTAAAATTTTCTTCAATCCGCGCACGTGTATCGGCTGTCCGTCATCTGTGTAATCGCCCGGAAGTGCTACATATTTTATCTTTCTCTTGGCGATATCTTCCAGTGCTGCGATGAAGGCAAAATAATTTTCGTTGAAAATTCTAGTCGAATGCAACTGCGAGGCCATCGTTCTTACTAACGTATATTTTCCAGTTTTGGTATTCAAAACTCCTTTAAAATCAGTATCTGAAAAATTACCAAATAAATCCTGAAGATGGATATCTGATAAAAATGCAACTTGTGTTCCGTTTAAATTCTTTGTTTTTTGCGCCGAAATGGTAGTATTAAAAACAACAAAAAAAGACACTATAAAAAGTGTGGTAAGTTTTAAATTCATAGGTTTTAACTTTACTAAATTGGAGACACTTATTAGAAGTTTTAGGAATTTTAATCAGCAGCAATTTTATCGATTTAACCCTAGAATCAGTTTATGTTAGTGTTACGGAATGATAATTTTTTAAGGCATATTATACTTTTTTCAAAAAGTTCATCATGGTTTTTCATTGAAGATTCCGTTTAAAATAGATTCACAAAATAAAAAGGCTGTCATTTCTGACAGCCTTCATTACATTAAAACCTAAAATTTAATGTATTAAAACCCTTATGGCAAATGGGTTAAAATTACTTTTTAATGAAACGTTTTACCGTTCTTTTTCCATCTTTCTCTAAAACAATAAAATAAATTCCTTGTTTTAAATTCGAAACATTCAAACTATTTTCTTCTGCATTTTGAGTACCAAGAATGGTTCCTTGAGAATCTATAATATTGATTTTTCCTCCTATTACATCTGTTGTAAATGACAATACATCTGAAACCGGATTTGGATATATAGTAAAAATATTTTCTGGTGTTTGTTCTTCGGCAGAAATTGTCGCAGTTGCTGCATTTCCAATTTTCGTAATTCTAATCCAGTTGATATTCATTCCAGTATTCTGAATATAGATTCCGAAATTGTATGTTCCTGCATTTACGCTTACAGTCTGCGTAACCGTTTGCCAATTCTGCCATCCGCCTGTATTTGGAATATCGACATTTCCTAAAACAATTGCTCCAGCATTTAAATCAGATGATAATCTACCGCCTGTAACACCGCTTGCAACGCGATATTCGATTAAATACGAACCTGTAATCGGGAAATTAATATTATTATAAGCCAGCCAATCGCCAGTTTCTGTGTAACCAACATTAGATCCTCCGCCTGTATCAGTTGTTGCTTCGACTTGAATACCGCTCATTGCTGAGTAATCTTCGGCCTGAATTAAGGTTGATGTCTGTGATGTTGTAGTGGCAATCAATTTCCATTGCCCGCAAGTTTGGTTGTTATTATCCCACTGCTGTACGATTGCTCCCGAAGCTGTACTTGCTCCCGCAACTTCAACAATTCTGCCACTGTGGCGAGCAACGATTTTATAGAATCCGTCTCCTGTAGAAACTAAGATAAACTGCTGATTCGTAGTTCCGTTATACGGATATTGTTCAACGCGCGTACCATTTGCTTTATTAAAACCATTAACATCCATTGATTGACCGCTATGGTTGGCAATAATCTTATACATTCCGTCTCCTAGATGCGTAAATGTAAATTTCTGGTTGTTTCCAGAATTAAGACCGCCTTGATTGATTCCCGCTCCGTTTGATGGGCTTGAATTCCAAACATCCATATACAAACCGCTGTTTCTGTTTTGCAGAAAGAAAGTCTGGTTTCCTAAAGTTGCTGTTCCGTTGGCAATAATTCTAATCGAACTTACTTTGTCATTCCAAGTTGTGTTCAAACAAGAATTATCAGAATTAATTACCGTTGATGCTCCTGAGAAATTATCATCCATATATAAAATTGCCTGATACCCCTGAGTAATTTTTAGTGAAGAAATATCATCATTTAAAACTCCCAAAGAATTTAAACGAGCCAGATTATAATCACCGATTGTCAATCCGCCTGAGAATCCTGTGTAGTTGCAATCTTTATAAACCGTAATCACATCTGTAGACGCACTGATATTACCTCCTGGCGGAATTGTTCCGGTAATCGAATAACTTCCAATAGAACCATAAGCAGAATAACCACCGCTTCCGGCATTTCCTGCTCCTGTTCCATCAACACCAATATAATATTTACCAGCTGCAAGATTTACATTCATAGATGCATTTAAAGCAAACGGATCTGAGTTCCAATACGTTCCCATTTCTGCACCTGCCGAATTATATAATCGTATCAAAAGATGAAGATTTCCATCTCTCGAAACAGTATTGGCATTGATAGAAACATTTCCGCCTCCAGTTGTAAAAGAAAAGAAATCATAATCTGCTTCATTAGAAATAATTCCGTTTTTCTGATTGATTTGTCCACTTGAATTGTAATCTAAAGTTGCCGCAGAAGCAATCGTGTTTCCGTAGTCATCTCCACGAAATCCAACTCCAAATTTAGCGCTAGCAATAATCGCCACATCATCTTGTTTGTTATTAGCATTATTGTATTCGCCTTTACTCCATTGCACAACAGGTCTGTAATAACCTGCACCCATAATAGGTGCCCATGAAGTTCCGTCTAAACCAATAAAATAATCTTCGGCTGGACTTGTTCGTCCGTCATGCCCAAGATCAAAAGTATGTCCAATTTCATGAGAAGAAGCATCACCCCCCGATTTTCCAGATGTAACAAATACCCAGCAAGGCACATCATTATCCCAGTTAAAAGAACCAATATAGGCTACACCTCCAGCCCCGGGAGCTGCTGTATTGGTTGGCGTAACGACAACACGCATTCTTCTATTTTTTGGATAAGAATTAAAAACAGCTTCATTTGTAGTAACATTTACGTTAAAAGGGCGGTAATCTTCTGAAACCACTTCCCAGTGCTGTTGCACCGCTGCATCACTCATTCCAGAAGGTGCTGCATTGATAGCATTACCGTTATTCCAAAGATTTCCTGCCGGCATATTGTAACCGTCAAAATCCAGCATAACACAGCCAGCTGCACCTGGTAAACTTTGTAAATTGAGTAAAGCGGGAGCAATTGCTGCGGCTGCAGCTGTTTTACTTGTTGCATTATCTTTTGTCGGTAGATTTTTGTAGTCGATACAAACCAAAGTATTGATGTCTACTTTTTTTACATAAGCATTTCCCTGTGCATCAGAAAAATACTTGTAGGCTTCTTTTGTTTTTTTTAGAAGAATGTGTCCTTCCAATGATTTGTCTTTTACTTTAATGTAAAAAGAAGATTCTGCAATGTTCTTGATTTCTCCAATTAAAAACTCACTGGATTCACTGGATTCTTTAAAATTTATTTTTCCGTCGAAATTTGTTTTCTCAGCCTGAAGCAGAATGGTTTTATCTGCACTTTTTGAAGTAGTTGAACTAGTCAATTCTTTCTTTAAAGTATTCATAAAAGATTGACTCGACCCTAAAGAAGTCTGTGCAAAGGCAAAACTTCCGAATGCCAAAAACACAAGCAGGCTTAGGATTAATCCGTAATTGTTTTTCATATAATTTGGGGTTAAGGAATTACATATTGAAAAATTAGTAACCGCAAAGAGCATCAAGCTTTACAAAATTTTGCAGTTTTTCTTTGCGGTTAATTGTGGTTAAAAAAACTTATTTTTTAATGAAGCGTCTCACTGTTTTGATTCCGTTCTTCTCCACAGAAATTAGATAAATACCAGATTTCAAAGTCGAAACATCAATGCTGTTGTTGTTTATGGTTTGTGAAGAAACTACAGCACCGCCTTCGGCATTGATAATATTAACATTTCCTCCTGAAACTTCTGCAGTAAAGAATAGTTCGTTTTCACTTGGATTCGGATAAATAGTCAGGCTTTCGATTTTATCTGTTGCAGCTGATTTAGCAGCTAAAGCCGAACCCGATTTGGTGATTCTAAACCAGTTTAAATTAAACCCAGTATTTTGAACATATATCCCGAAATTGTACGTTCCGGCATTTACATTTACGGTTTGAGTAATCGTCTGCCAGTTCTGCCATCCGCCAGTATTTGGAACATTTAAGTTTCCTAGCTGAATAGTTCCTGCATTCAAATCAGATGATAATCTGCCGCCTGTAACCGCACTTGCTACTCGATATTCAATCACATAAGCTCCAGAAGTTGGAAAATTGATATTGTAATACGCCATCCAATCACCTGTATCGCAGTATCCTACGTTTAATCCGCCACCAGTATCTGTTGTCGGTTCTGTTTGTACACCGCTCATAGCGTTGTAATTTTCTGCCTGAATTAAAGTTCCGGTTCCCGTTGGAGGATTATTTCCCGTAATTACCTGATTGATTGCCGTAAGTAATGATTTTGATCCTGTGGCATCTTGAGATAATTCCCAAATCATTACTCCTCCTGCATTTTGAATCGCAAAAGTCGTTTTTTGTTTGATAGTTGGAATTCCGTTATAATAAATAGTATTTCCTACCTGATCCAGATTTTCAGCTCCTGGATATTGGGCTACAATATTTGCAAATGAAATTCCTTGATTTGCTGAAGCTCCAAAACCATATCCATAAAACGGAACTCCAATAATAGCTTTACTTGCTGGCAATCCTCTTCCTGTCCAGTAATTAAACTGATTTACAGCCATACTGTAAGGAGAATGCTGTCCCGGATTTCCAGGTGCCCAAGGTCCTGTTGCATCATACGCCATGATGTTGATCCAGTCATAAGCTGAAAAAACAGATGAAGGTACATTGGCACCGCCATAACCTTCTGATAGCGCCGCAGTAATGAGTTTTCCATTGGCATGAAGTTTATTCGCTAAAGCCATCACAAAACCTCCGTAATCACTGTTGATTGCTGGACCTTCTAAATCCACGTCGACTCCATCAAAATTATGAGCCACTACATAATCATAGATTTTTTGAACAAATGCGGTTCTGTTGGCTGGGGTTATTAAATTAAAATAATTGTCACGAATCGCTCCTCCTTCAGAAATGGCTCCTCCACCAAGAGAAACAAATACTTTTACATTATTAGCATGCGCTGTATTGATTATTGCATTATTTCCAGAATTGAAACTTAAGTAACCACTAGCATCCGGATTTTCAAAAGCAATATTAATATGTGTCAATTTACTGTACTGAATCGTACCCGAAAAAGCATTTAGATCTATCCAGTTAGGCACATAAGCAATCACTTTTTTCTGTTGCGCCTCTGCATAATTAAAAATACATATTACTAAAATGAGAATCCATTTTGCCGACATTCTTTTGTAATTGTCTTTCATAATAATTGTTTTAATAGATTAATAAATTCGTAAATAATTGGGGTCGGTTTTTTTGAATTTTAGATTTTAGAATATAGATTCTAGATTGATTTCCAAATAATCTAAAACCAATCTAAAATCTATACTTTAAAATTATTTTTTAATGAAACGCTTAATCGTCTGTTTGCCGTCTTTTTCGAAAACAATCAAATAGATTCCTTGTCTCAAATGAGAAACATCGATACTATTTCCGTTGATTTTTCTCGATAAAACTGCATTTCCAGTCTGTGCGTCTACTATTTTCACATCACCTCCAGAAAGGTTTGTTGTGGTATATAAAGTTGTTACTACAGGGCTTGGGTAAATATTTAAAACTGTTTCTGCGACTTCTTCTTCCGTTTGTACCGAAGCAGTTTTTGCAGCTGCATTACTCACTTTTGTAATTCTAATCCAGTTGATGTTCATTCCGGTATTCTGAATATAGATTCCGAAATTGTACGTTCCTGCATTTACGTTTACAGTTTGAGAAACCGTCTGCCAGTTCTGCCATCCGCCTGTATTTGGAATATCAACATTGCCTAAAACAATTGCTCCAGCATTTAGATCAGATGATAATCTGCCGCCTGTAACAGCACTTGCCACTCGGTATTCGATCAAGTAAGAACCCGTTGTTGGAAAATTAATGTTGTTATAAGCCAGCCAATCACCAGTTTCTGTATAACCAACATTAGAACCTCCGCCAGTATCCGTTGTTGCTTCTACCTGAATACCACTCATTGATGAATAATCTTCGGCCTGAATTAAGATTGAAGTTTGGGTAGATGTCGCCGGAACTAATTTCCATTGTCCGCAAGTTTGGTTGTTGTTGTCCCATTGCTGTACGATTGCTCCCGAAGCTGTGCTTGCTCCTGCTACCTCAACAATTCTTCCGCTGTGACGGGCAACAATTTTGTAAAAACCATCGCCCGTAGAAACCAAAACAAACTGCTGATTGGTTGTAGCATTGTATGGATATTGCTCTACTCTTGCGCCATTAGCTTTATTAAAATTATTTACGTCTAAAGACTGACCGCTGTGATTGGCAATGATTTTATACATTCCGTCTCCTAAATGCGTAAACGTAAATTTCTGATTGTTTCCTGAAGTAAGCGCTCCTTGGTTTATTCCTGCTCCGTTTGATAGACTTGCATTCCAAACATCCATGTATAAACCGCTGTTTCTGTTTTGTAGAAAGAAAGTCTGGTTTCCTAACGTTGTCGTACCATTTGCGATAATTCTAATCGAACTTACTTTGTCGTTCCAAGTTGTGTTTAAGCATGAATTATCAGAATTGATTACAGTTGATGTTCCCGAGAAATTATCATCCATATATAAAATTGCTTGATAACCTTGCGTGATTCTTAGTGACGAAATATCATCATTTAGAACTCCCAAAGAATTTAAACGAGCTAGATTATAATCACCAATTGTCAATCCGCCTGAGAATCCTGTGTAGTTACAATCTTTATAAACCGTAATCACATCTGTTGATGCGGGAACTGAAGGAGTCAATCCTGCATAACCTCCAAAAGTCGCGATAACTTTTGTTGGCTGAGGCGAATGAAGCGACGGCGACTGATCTGCAACATCATCGTAAGCAAATCCGTAAGCCAGATTATCGATATTGATACCCGGTAAATGCCAAAATTTTGAATAATGATTTGTTGGGTTTACCTGATAATATTTTGATGCGTCATACCAGTTTTGTTGCCCAGGATTTGCCGTAGTTGTATTCACAACATGACGATTAATTGCAGCAGTTAACTGAGATTGAATTACGAGATCTAAATCGCCATCAACCAATCTTCTGTCTAGAACGCCTTTTCCTTCAAGAGCTTCTTGAGTGCTTGGTCGGTTTTGAACACGTCCGGTCCTTCCAACAAAAGCTCCAGATTGTCCTACCATTTCTAATTGTTCGCCAATAACTCTTCCTTTAAAAACTCCGGCATCACCGGCATAAAAGATCAAATCTTCATTTTTGTATTTGTTCCAAATCGCATCAATGTAAGATTTCAGGTAGTTTGCATATTGTCCAGATCCTTCCGCATAAGCTGGAGTTTTAGAAGGGGCAGTAATTTCTCCCGTTGCATCGTTTACACATCCTTGAAATTCTACTGGAACATTAGCTTTAAAAGCAGCAACGATTTCAGCATGTTTTTTTAAATCTCCTACTTTCTTTTGGTAGCCATTAGCTCCAAATAATTCCAATCCCATTGGATATTTATAGGAATCTACTCTTGTTGGATTTCCGAAGAAACCGTGCTGATTGTTTGTTAATTCAATCATTTCATATAAAATTCCCTGATTAGGATCGGTTGCATTTTGCGGATTTGGCGATGCATATCCAGAAGGCGCACCACTGGCTCCAAAAAAGTAGAAATACAATTGTGATCCTTTAGAAATAAAAACTCTACATCCTGCGATTAATGGCAAAGTGAAGGTTTTATTCGGAATTTCACTCAGTTTCGTAAAACAAGCAGCATATTTTGAGTTTTGTCCCGGTCCGGTATTTCCTCCATATGTCGGCCCTGTAACCGTATTGTAAGAAGCATTCATTGGTAAAACCTGGCTCGTTTTGGCGTTTACCCAAACATGATTTCCTGTTGTATAATCAATCCCGACAATAGCGACATATAAATCGCTGTCGGCGAACGTTGAATTGTTTGAAATGGTAAAAGGAACTGGTCCCTGACCATACATTAAACTTGAAAACACCAGAAACAGTGTTGTCAAAATGGATGATTTTTGAAGTTTACTTTTCTTCATATCTAAATAATTTTGGGGTTACGTAAATAGATTCTAAACCAAAGTCATTTTCTACATAATGACTTTAAATAATCCGTCAGATGCAATTCCTGGTGCTATCCTTTTAAATTTTATTCCAGTTTTTTTTGATTGGGGGTTCTTTAAAATGAATTACATCCAACGGATTTAAAAATTATTGCTTGATAAGCTTTTTGGTCCAGCTTTTCTGATCTGATTTGAAATTCAAAATGTAAATTCCTTTTGTCAGTCTGCTAATATCAATTGTGCTTTCATTTACATTCGCTTCAGCTGTTTTCTCAAGAATCAATGTTCCTGAATTGTCATAAATCGTAATGATTTTATTGTCTAAATTTTCAGGTAATGAAAGTTGAATATAATTACTTGCTGGGTTTGGATATACTATAAAAACAGTGTCTTCCGGCTGAGTTGTTACAACAATGTCATTTGCTTTTTTAGCAGTTGAAGCCGATCCGTAAGCTTCTATTTCGTATAACGAATAACCATAAGGAGCTAAAGCTTTTGCTGTACATAAAATACGAAGGTATCTTCCGGTTCCGCTTACTGTCAAATCATCAGTTCCACCATCACTTGCGGTCTGCGTACTGATTGTTTCACTTTCTGTAAAAACATTATCACTTGAAAGCTGTACTTTATATTGTGTAGCATAAGCCGCTTCCCATTTTAGGACTACACGATTTAGATTGTAATTACTTCCTAAATCAACATAAATCCATTCTGTTGCATTGGCAAAAGAACTTGCCCATCTTGTCGCTGTCGCGTCTCCGTCTGTTGCTTTATTGGCAGATAAAGTCGCATTTTCTTCTGTAGAAGCCGTTGCTGTTTTAGCCAAAGCTAAATTCACATTCGGATTTGGTGTAATGTTTCGAACCATTACATCGCTGAAAACTCCTGTTGCTAAAGTTCCATTCGCGTGAGATGTTACGGCCATTCCTACATAAATTGTATTTGCCATTGCAATCGTTTTTGGCATTCCAATTTGCGTCCACGTAGTTCCGTTATCCGAAGAATAAGAAGTAAATACATTTCCTGATCTTACTACACGAACCCATTTTGGAGCTGCTCCCGTTACAACCTCCGCAGTTGTTATTCCAGAAGTTACATCACGAGACAAAAACTCAATTCCTGCAGCAGCACTTACATCGGTCATGGCGTGTTTAGAAGTTGGTGTAAGCGTTTCGCGAAACATGACTCCTGCTTTTGCATAAGTATTTGTATTTGTTAATGAATTTACTTTAGCAATAATTTCTGCATCACTAGTAATTGGTTGATTGACAAACTGAAACTGATCACTTGTTTCCCAGATATCTGTTCCTGCGCCTTTAATTGTAAAAGTTCCGTTAGAATGAGAAGCTTCTCCGGCTGGCGTAACCGCTCCTAAATCTGTACTGATCCAAGGCGAAGGCAATCCCGCAGGGGTTTCTGTCGAAACTAAATTTAAAGCTCTGATATTATCAAAATAATACGTGTTTCCTGAATTGGTTCCTGGTTCAAACAAGAAAACAAAACGGTTTACCTCATTATCTGAAGTCGAAGCATCTGGCGTGCTTACATACGTAAACGTAATGGTATGCCAAGTATTAGTCTGTTTTACAACTCCTTGATAAATGCTGTGTCTTCCGACAGGATAATTAGACGGAACCGAAGCACTGCTTTCTGCCTGCCATGAAATGATAGATCCAACGGGAGCAGATGTATACACATCCATTGCGAATTTTTTAGTGCCTGTTTTAAAATCACCAATGTTAGTTAAAGTCGTATTGAACGAGAAATTATCATACAACTCTGTTGATTTACGAACGTATCTCCCAACATTTGAAGAAGTATTAATTCCTGATGCGTTGGGATTTCCCACATTTGCCGTGTAAGTTCCAATAGCATCTCTAAACGTTATATTGTGTGTATTTTGATAATCTTCATAAATAACACCTGGAGTGTAAGTATCCGGCAGTTTGGTTGATCCAATCCTGATATTATCAAAATAATACGTATCGTTTGTATAAGAACCCGAATTAAACAATAAAACCATTTGGTTTACAGCAAGATTAGAAGTCCCAGCATCAGGACTTGAATT
Source organism: Flavobacterium procerum (assembly GCF_042431625.1). Lineage (NCBI taxonomy): Bacteria > Pseudomonadati > Bacteroidota > Flavobacteriia > Flavobacteriales > Flavobacteriaceae > Flavobacterium > Flavobacterium procerum. Next base: position 533,494 of record NZ_JBHLYW010000009.1, read on the forward strand.
GTAGTAGAAAGTCAGCGTTTCCCATTGATTTTGTTTGGTAGTAATGGCGACATAATTACTATTTCTTCCTGTTGGATAATTGGCAGGTAGCGACGTTGCACTGTTTTCAAAATTCATGCTTACAACCGTTCCAACTGGAGCCGTAGTATAAACATCAATCATGATTTTGTTTGTCTGGCTTTTGAATAAGCCGGCATCTTCGATAGAAGTTTGTGTGTTAAAGAAAAGTACATCATACTGTTCTGTCACATTTCTGACATATCTCGCTACATTGGCAGATGAGTTAACCGAATTTGAAGCCGGATTTACTACAACAGAATAAGTTCCAGTTGTTGTTCCTTTTATAATTTTATTGATGCCGTCATAGTTCTGTAATACATCTGTGGCAACAATTGGTTTTTCTGGTTCTGCTCTTGTAAGCAGATTATCAAAATAATAGGTGGCTCCCGAATTTGAATTCGATTCAAAAAGGAAAGCTACATTATTGATTGTCAAAGCACTTGTATTTGGGTCGATTATTTTTTCGAATTCAAATTCGATTGTTTCCCATTTATTTTGAACCGTTGTTGTCGCTTTAAAACCGCTGTGCCTTCCCGATGGATAATTGGTCGCTGTGGTCACATTACTGTTTTCTAACTGCATTGAAATTTTAGTTCCAACAGGCGCAGACGTATATATATCAAAAGAAATTCTTTTTCTTCCATAAACGTAATCATTGGCATTACTGATCACTACATTTTTAATATTGAATACATCATAAAGTTCTGATGAATTGCGAACGTACCTTCCAACCAAAGCCGAAGGATTGATTCCTGTTGCCGAAGGATTGGCTACAGCTTCTGTCAAAACTCCGGTTTTATTTCCGTAAACTATATTTCGGTTAGACTGAAAATCTTCGTAAATTCTTTCTACCGGAATCGCTGGTTCTGTTTTTACAGCCAACTTATACGTATTTGCAGTACAACCAGAAACTGTTGTGGTTACAGAAACATCACCTCCTGCACTTCCCCAGTTTACAGTAACAGCATTGGTTCCCTGTCCAGAACTTATCGAAGCTCCCACAGGAATTGTCCAATTATATGATGCACCTGCAACAGCATTTATCGAATACGTTTTGCTCGTTTCATTTTGATATACTTTTGAATCTCCGGCAACACCATATTTATAACTTCCATCATAAACACGAACATAATCTACTTGCAATTTTGCGGGAAAATCAGCTGGAATTGGTGGAACTCCCGCTCCATTTACACTTGTATAAGGCGTTCCTGCACTTCCTACAGCCAGATTTAAAATAATATAAAACTGACTATCATTAAACGGCCATCCGCCATTTACGGTAGTATTTGGTGTTGCTGTATGAAACAAAACATCATCTACAAACCATTTGATGAAATTGGGTCCCCATTCTACAGCATACACATGAAAATCAGAAGATAAATCTGTTGGTGAACTGTAACTTCTTCCTGTAAAATGATATCCGTTTCCGTCGTAGTGAATGGTTCCGTCTACAGACTGCGGATTTCTGTGTTTGGCTTCCATAATGTCAATTTCACCAGTGTACGGCCAGTTTCCATTAACAGGAAGCATCCAGAAAGCGGGCCATGCTCCCTGCCCGTTTGATAATTTCATACGAGCTTCTATTCTTCCGTATTTAAGTGAATACTTCCCTTCTGTTGTTAATTTTGAAGAAGCATAAGGCTGGTCTGGAAATTGAGAAGTCGGCTGATATTTAGCCTCAATGTTTAAGTAACTGTTTGTTCCTTCTTTTACAATTGTAGCCTGATTAGGATCGTAACGCTGTGCTTCTGCATTACCAAATCCGCAGAGCGAAGGACAGCCATTTCCCGAAATACTTTGCCATTTTGTTAAATCGACTGTAGTGCCGTTAAATTCGTCTGACCAGACCAATGTCTTACACTGTGCCTGAACTTTTAAAAACGGAAGCAATACAAATAATGCTACAGCCAAAAACTTAAAATAAGTGAAATTGTCTTTCAGTGGTCGGCTGAAAAAAGAGTAGTTTTGATTCATTTTTTTAGTTTTTTGTTAGTAAAGTCTATTATCATATAAAACCTTCACCTCATAGGAATGAGGTTGATATTTTAATAATAATCCGACAATATTAACAAATAAATCAGGCTAGACTTACATTTTGGGCTACGGTTTGACTACGGTGTTTATAAAAAAATTGTAATAAACAGCTCTCAAAAACCGTAAAACTACCTAAGATTTTACTTTGTAATAAAAAACTAAAAATTAAGAATGAATTCTGTTATGTTTGTATCAGATGGAAGCTTTAACTTTTTGCGTATTCTGTATCGGGTATCTTCAACACCTCTTACAGAGATTCCTAAAAGCGGAGCGATTTCTTTTGTATTGAAATTCATTCGCAGATAAGCACACAATCGCATATCTCGCGGCGTAAGTTCTGGGTAACTTTGTTTGAGCCTTTGCATAAAATTATCATGTAGCTGATTAAAAATCTCCTCAAACTCATTCCATTGTTTATCGCCCTGCAATTCGTGATCAATCAGTTTGTTTATTTTGGTTAACAGACTAAAGTTTACATTCGGATCATTCTTCTTATCAATCTGACTTATGAGTTCTTTTATCGAAAGCAGAATTTCATTTAAATGAATAATATTCACGGTACTAGAAGCGACTTTAGCATTTTTCAGATTAATCGTTGCTTCAAGATTCTCGCGTATAATAGCCATGTTTTCATGTTCCATCGTAAGTTTCTGTTCGTTAAGCTCTGCACGACTTCTAAGCAGTTCCTTTTCCTGATTCTGGATTAACTGATGGCGTTGTCTTCCTGCAACTGTTTTTTGGTATTTAACAATCAAATAAATCACGAAACTGTAAAGTAAAAAATACAATATATAAGCCCACATCGTTCTGTACCAAGGCGGTAAGATTTTAAAACGAAAAACGGCTTCTTCGCTTGCTACATCGTAAATGTTTTTTGCACGTACATGAAAAACATATTCTTTTTCGGGAAGATTGGTGTATTCTTTTTCTGTTTGAAGACTGCAATCCGACCATTTGGGTTCAAAACCCTCCAGCCAATACTCGTATCTAGTCGCTTCAGCTTCATCATAAAAAAGTGAAGCAAAAGAGAAATGAAGAGCATTATTTTTATATGACAATACTGCCGAAAATTTATCATCAGCAGATTTATTAAGATTTGGAAGGACATCATATCGACTTGAAAATAATAGACTATCCTTCGGTATAATGCATTTTACTTCAGAAATTACGGCTTTGTATTTTGTCTGATATTTTTTGTTTTTTATTGAATTGTAATGAATTAGGCCGTCCTGAGTTCCAAAAAAAACATCTCCGCTGGTTGTAGTCTGAATATTTTCAAAACCTGGAACATATAAATAACGAAGTTTTCTAAAAGGCAGTTCTTCGACTTCAAAATTACCATTAGCTTTTCTAATCATTTTTCCAGTATTTTCTCCAGAAATGTACCAGATATTGTTTTGACTGTCCTGTTTTAAAAGACGGATATGATTTTCGAGTCCCAAATATTTTTTAAAAACAGGATCAGCAAACATTTTCTTTGAAGCCTCATTCTGTTTATAAACTCCTTTTGTCGTTCCAAAAAGAATCTGTTTGTCAATCTTAAATGTATTTAAAAACAAACTCGAAGGAAAACCATTTTTCTGATTATAAAACTGAACATCCGAAACAGCATCAAATGCCGTATTCAATTTAATTTTAAAAATACCTTTATAACCATGTGCAATCCATATAGCATTATTGGAATCCGTTTCAATTACACGGCTGCTTTCTTCAAAACCTTTTAATTTATGCTGATAAACCCACGATCCGTTTATATTCTTTAAAAGATACAAACCTTTATAACCTCCTACAAGCAGTAAATCAGGATGATTGGGTACCAGAATTCCCTGCCAAGCACCATCTATTTTGGCAATGTTTTTAGCTGTATTTCCTGAAACTTCAAATATTCCGTTTTTCTCAAAAGCCAAAAGCGAGTTTCCGAAAATACCAATATTCCAAACATTTTCTGACATTCCAGCAATATGCTGAAAATGGATGTTATCCCGTTTTCCTTTTTTATACGCTTGCCAATCGAACCACAACAAACCATTATCTGTCGCGATATACAATTTATCCTGATAAATCTTGCTGCAGTATATTTTGGTTTCAGAATTTGAAGCATCCAAAATTCTGGATAAAGGCGATGAAATCTGAATCAGCGAAATTCCTTCTTTTAATATTACCCATAAATTGTCTTCTCTATCAACTTTAAAACTAGTAACATAATTATTCTGAAGTCCTTTTTGTTTATTGATATGTTGGATTAAATGTCCTTCACCATCTATAACTATCAAACCAGTCTGACGCGTTCCAATTCCAAAATACCCATTAGAAAATTGAATTCCGGTTGAGATTTGATGTTGCTTCAATAAATAATCGACTTCTGTTGCAAATGGTTTTATCTGATTTTCTGTATAAAGAAAAAGTCCTTCCTGTTGGGTAAACAATAAAAGCCCTTTTTTTGTTTTAAAAATCTTTCTAATCTTCATTCCGGCAAATTTTTCTCCATTTGGAAACGGAACCAAAGCATCGTTCTTTAACTGTACTAAACCTTTGGCATTATCAGAAACATAGATTTCATTCCCTGATTCAAAAAAATCATCAAAACTAGATCTTGACTTTAAAACATTGATTTTATTATTCTTATAAATAAAAATCCTTTCGTCAGAAAAAAAAATAATTTCATTATTTCGAATCACAGTATGCGTAACATCTCCAAAATTTCTATCCGAAGCAGAAAGTAGCTTTACTAAAGATGTATATCGATATTGGCCATTTGATAATTGAACAACATAACCAAAATCTCCTTGAGCACCTACATACATTTTATCATTCTTGTCGATGGCGAGAGAGCGAACCATACTGCGATTTTCAGGCTGCGTAATAATATTCCATCGAACGCCGTCAAACTGCATGATTCCAAAATGATTGGCAAAAAACATCATACCTTTTGAATCCTGAATAACATCCCAGTTTTCAGAAGCCGCTTTATAATTTTTTGGACTGTAACTAGTAATAAACGGAACTCCAATTTTTTTAATTTGAGAAATAACAACCGGAGAAATAAGCGATACTAATAAAACTAAAAATCTAATTCTAAATTTCGTCATTTTGTTTCTGTCTGTAGGTTACTCTGCAGTCATTGGGAAACTACAGCATTAAAAACAACCCTTTGGGAGAAGTCGTTTTTTAGGCAAAAAACATTCTTTTTTTAAATGTATCAATAACAATTATTCATTATTACCAAACCAAAAAAGAGAATATCGAAATTCAAATATATAAAATTTTATTTTAATGCAACAAATTACATTTGCTAATAAGAATATCAAAAATGCAAGAAATTATCTTATAATTCAAAATCGTAACCGGTTATTGAGAACTAAAATTTAATCCTGATCTGTTTCATAAACCGTATTATCGACCATGAACTTTTGTTTAGCGCGATGAACAAAAACATTATCTGATTCTGCTCCTAGTGCGCGCTGTGCTGGAGTAAGTGTATCATAAAGAGATATTATTCTTTCTTCATAATGTAAGGCAGTAAAATCTTTTTCTAATCTTTGAACAGCTTCTTGGTATACCTCCCAAATTATAGGGTTGGTTTCTTTATGCTGCTTTTCTAAAAGTAACGGAATTGCTTTTTTACAATTTAAATCGGCCAAAGCAAAAATCGCAAATATTGGACTTAAGTTTTCATCGTTCTTTAGAAAACGCAACGGTTTAGATGTATTTTTTTCAAGAATCCATTTTGTGTAGCGCGTTTGGTGTACATAAACTGCATCTGGAGAAAACTTACGTTCTTTTTTGATAAAATTTTCTAAAATATTTAAATCAAAAGGAGTTTGGAATTTTGTTAACAAAACAGCTATAAAACCTGCTGTCTGTTTCATTTGATAATTTCTTTTTCTTTTAATGGAGAAAATATAAATTTCAAAAACTGTAGAGGTAAAATGCTCTCTTGACTTTACATCAAAAGAAGAAAGTGCTTTTGCAAGTTCAAGCAATGTACTTCCATCGGGATCTTTGCTGGTACTTGTTTTTTTTGTATCATTTTCTGAGGCATATTTTTTTACATAATCAAACGCAGTTTCAAAAAACAATAAAATTTCTTTGCTGAACAGAGAATTTTCATAAGCACTTACCAAAGCAAAAAGCACTTCTGAGTTGACATACTGCTGCTGAAAAAAAATAAAATCCTCTCCTTTCAAAAAGTCGTTTGCATAAGCCAGCACTTTTTGAAATATATCTTCTTCTTCGAGACCAATCAACACATCATAATCACGGTCATACGACACATCAGCGAGATTTACAATTAATTCTTTTAGATTTTTATCTTTAGAAGTTTTAAAATCAGCTATTGCACGTTTTAAGTAATAGCTTTTAAGCTCTTTTCTAAATTTAAAAAATTCATTAAAATCGTTTGTGTAATTTTTATAATTATAGGAAAGAATTTTTTCTATAATTAATTTGTAATCCGATTCATGTTCTGCCGCAAATTGTGCAATTTCTTTCTCAATAGCTATTTGATATTCTTTCATTTCCTTAGTCTAAAATTAATTTTGCATGTAAGTCCAAAAGCAAATTTAATTTTCGGTTTCATTAAAAGAATCACTATAAATAATGATTTTAAACACTAAATCCGACAGGTTTTTAAAATCTGTCGGATTTAGTCTGAAAGTTTCTTTAAAAACTGAATTATCAAATCTAAAATTTCAAAATCTCAGTCAGTTCCTTATAACTATGAAAAAGGGTCGCTCCTTCTTGTTCTAAATCTTCATTATTGAAACCGTTTGCAAAACCAAAGACTTTAAAACCTCCGCTTACTCCTGCCTTAGTACCAGCCGCACTGTCTTCTATTACGATACAATCTTTTACTTCAAAACCCATTTCTTTAGCTGCGTGCAAAAAAATTCCTGGATCAGGTTTCCAGCTTTTAATAACATACGAGCTAAATATTCTGCCTTCAAATCTGTCAAGAAGTCCTGCAAGTTCAAGATTAAGCCTGATTTTTTCAAGAGGACCGCTCGAAGCCGTACAATACGGTATTTTTAGACTGTTTAAAAAATCAACAATCCCTTCCATTGCTTTCGTTTCTTTTTTAAAAGCTTCAAAACTTCTATCTCTGTAATTCGATTCAAAATCTTCCGGAAGTTTTGTCCCGATTCCTTTTTCAATCTGTAAAAAACAATCTTTTAAACTGCGTCCGTTAAAATAACGATAGGCATCTTCCAAATCCATTTCGAATCCGTGCTCTTGAGCCATTGACAGCAATATTCCGTTTCCGATTTTTTCTGTATCTACCAATACTCCATCACAATCGAAAATAATACATTTAACTTCCATACCTTATTAATATATTTCTCCCTTAATTAAACCTTATCATTATAAATCAAATGATTCGCTAATATTCCAGAAGGTATTTTTGATTGTTTGTTTAATATTTCTGTATTTGCAAAAACAATAAAATTATCCTTTGCTCTAGAAACTGCAACATTTAACATATTAGGTTTGTTATCTCTGTCAAAAAACATTGTTCCCGAATCGTTTTTTCCATAGACCATTGAAAATAAGACAATAGGTCTTTCTGCGCCTTGCAATGCATGAACTGTTCCTAATTTTAACAGGTTAACATCAAAACCAGCATTTTTCAATGCGTTACGTAAAGTGTTTTTTTGTCCTACAAAAGGTGTGATAATCCCAATAATATTTTCAATTCTCTCTGATATTTCATTGTTTTTGTATTTTGACTCAATGCTCTTTTTATTGGAAATCAGCCAATTTACAATAGCATCTACTTCATTTTGATTATATCTACTAGAATTTAAAATTTTTGATTTACCTTCTACATGGATGCAATACATTGGAGGAAATAACAAATCATTAGGAGCTTTCCCTTTAAGAGCTTTCAATTGTCCATTATATGCTAAAACATTACAATACTCAATTATTTCATTATAACAACGTCTATGCTCCAATAATGTCAAACCTTTCTCTTCAAAATTACTTGATTTAACATTGCATGCATTTTGAGCTATTTTCATTATGCTCCCAGTAGAAGATAAAAATCCTTTAAAATCATATTCTTTCTCGTAAATTCCATCATCATAACTCTTAATTATCTCGCTCTTTTTAAGATTACCTATATCAATTTTATTGGAAACATTCCAAATTGGCTCAATTTGTTTGACATCTCCAACAATTACTGCTTGTTTAGCAAGAGAAAAGGTTGCAACACCAACTTCTGGTGTTACCTGTCCAGCTTCGTCAACCAGCAATAAATCTACAAAATCATAGAGTGGTGGATTATCAAAAAGATTAGTTCCGTCTTCACTTTGTCTGAAAAATTTATAATAACTGAAAAATTTTGGAGCCATATAAAATGTACTAACAAAACAAGGTGTTAACATGGCCTGACGTTTCCATCTATTTTTAACAGCGTCAATGCCTTTTTTCTTAAAATTAGGATCTGTTAAATCTGTCTCTAATCTCATAAGCCATCTACCTTCCCAATAGTGCAAAGCTAATTGAAAAGACTTATGGCGAAGGCTGACATCTAATTCATCGTAAAAACAATTTGGTTCTGCCTTGTTTTTTATCTTAGCATATTCAAAATTCCAATATTCATCTTCATTCTTTGGAGGATTTCCAATAATTGAATTTTTAACTTTCCAATCTTTCCACTTTTTTACAGAGTTTGAAATTGAATCAGCTAATCTTATTTTTTTATCAATTGTGTCAAGAACATCAATCTTATTATATACAAAATCATTTGTTTCTTCTATTAATGAATCCCGCAACAAAATTCTAATCTCTGATTTTCTATTTTGAAGAGCTGATTTAAATCTAAAAAAACAAAACAGTTTTCTAAAAAATGGCTCATTATTAAAGTAAAAGATATTTTTTTCTTCCAATTTTTTAAGTTCACTAATATCTGAATCAAAATAAGATTCGTTTAAAAGTGTACCTGTATAATATTTATCTTTAATTGCTTTCGGAATATAGTATTCATTCTGGAATTGGTTTTCCATATTTAAATAATCATTCCAAAAAGCAGAAGCTTCTTTTAGATTATTTTCAATCTTAATTATCTCATTTCTAAGTTCAGTGGTTACTGATTGAATATTTAAGATTTGCTTTTTTAAGTAAATTTTGCTTTTTTCAATAAAATAGTCCTTCGCTTCTTTCAGATAAGATGGGTTTTCTACATTATTAAACAATCCTTCGCCATCTTCTTTCTTGTAATTAATCCCCTTTAATTCTTCTACTGTTTTTATTTTTGATGATAAATAAGTTGCATATCCATCAATTTCAGGAATCCATCTTCCTTGTAAATCTCCTTCTCTTGTATTTGATTTAGAAAAACTATCTATAATATTTGTAACAGCCTGGTTATTTGTCGAACAAGCGAGAATTAGAGGTGCTTCACCACCTTTAATTGCACTTTCAACTATTTTATTTGCAACTATACTCTGCAATAACGTAGTTTTTCCTGTTCCAGGAGGGCCGTTTACTGCAAAAACTTTATCATTACGCTCTAAAAAAGTATACAAGCTTTTTCTCTGTGAAATAGAAATAGAATGTTCATATCCCATTTGTCCTAAATGCAGAAAATTAGAATCTATAAATTGCTTTACTTCTAATGGTGGATTTACATTCTTGTTTTCTAATGTAATGAAGTGCTTTAATAAACTTGGAATCTCTTTTTCTTTTAATATTTTTTCGTACAATTTTATTATACCGACAGCTGCATTAATTTCTTCATTAGGCAAAAGAATAATTCCGCTTTTTAACGTTTCATATCCTGTAGATACATAATCTTTAAAATCTTGGTCAATTGCCAATTTAAAAACATTTTGCAGGTAGTTTACATAATCCGAATAGTTGTCAAATTTTTCTTTTCCTACAGCAGTAGCTTTATCAATATTTTCTAGAGATCCAAAAATGAACTCTGTACGCTCATCAGCAAGCGGTTCTAAAAATTTTCTTTGAAAAATGGGAAAAGTATCATCTGGAACATTTAAATTACCTAATCTATCTACTTTTGCAAAAAACCAAAAGGGAAATTTTGGATTTTTATCCTTTAAATACACCAAGTTTTCGGTTGTAGGCTTAATTTTAATAGGAGAAATTAAAATGTGGATATCAGCTAGAGAAACCCAATTTTCACTTTCTTTATTTGTGATTCCTTTTTTTTTGTTTAAAATTTCTTCTTCAAAATCTATTAACTTATTTATTTTTCCAAGTTCATTTACAACAGGATTTTCTATATTAAAAATATCAACTTCAAAATGTTTTAGGTTTTTAATATCAATATCACTTTTCAAAGAGTCAGATAAGTTTTTTTTCCAATATGTAAGCCATTTTTTATATTCCATTATAAATATATTTAGTTACATTCATTTAAATTTTCAATATGAAACAATCTACTTTATTTGTTTTATTAACCTATCTAAAATTAAAGAAAATTCGTCAGCTTGATTATAGATTTTAATAAACACAGATTTAATAGTTTCTTTATCTATTTCAATTCCATTAGATTGTGGAGTTAATCTCAAAATTTTCTCAAATCTTATGTTTAGATTTTTATTTCTTCCAATAAAAATAATTCTTTTATTAGTAAGATATAAACTTCCAGAATCGATATATTTTGTATAAACTGTATTGTTTGTTTTTTGAGTATTTAAATAAAATCTTTTTAGTTCTTTAACATTAGAATTATAATCAACAGGTTTGTGCTTATAATTTTTTAATTCATGCCATTGAGCCGAATCAATTTTGAAATAACATAGCTCTGATTTTTGAATTTCAATATTACATGAAACAGTTGGTAAAGGTAAATTTTGCAACTTCCAATATAAATGCAGTCTTGCTAATTTCTCTGTAGTTTCTTTATCAAACTTTAAATCTATTCTAAAGCTCTCAGCAATATTTTGCAGCTCTTGTTCTTTATTTGGCGTAAGCTCCAAATCTCTAATTATATTATTAGCATAATTATGAATAAACCCCATTTTTACATCATTCGAAATTCTATTTACCGTTTGCTTTGGTAACTCTAAATCATTTTCAATCTTTTCTAAAAAATCCTCCTCTCTCCTTATTAATCTGCCATTTGCAATCGCTTTCTCAAAAAAATTCTTGTAAACAATCTCTCCAATCTTGTGGTGCAGTTCTTTAGCTGTACTATCATTTAAAGACAGAATCAAACGAAGATGATTCAGATTATCAAAATCTTCATCTTTTAAATTTCCTTCTTCAAGACAATGATTTAAATAGACAGCGTAAAACTCCTCAAGATTTAACTTAAATTCGTCTTTAAGTATTATTTGATAACGTTTTTCGATCTCTGCAACTCTTTTTTTAGAAATTTCCGAGATGGGATAAATTGCTAATAAGTTATTTAACTCAATTACACTATTCTCTATCGGTAATTGTTTAAATAATTTTTGAAAAAAACTAGGTTTTACCAACGGAACGTTTTGGAAAATATTAACTCTCATAACTTATTCGTATTTTCTATATTCTTCATAAACTGGTTCGCTCCAATTGCAAACTCCTCCATGGTGTGAGCAAGTTCCTCTACCGCTTGAACTTGAAGTAGTGCCATCACAACAGCGAGTTACATAGTATGCTATACGTTTTTTTATCGGATTGATTTTATCGTGAAGCTTCTCCGCATTTGTATCCCCCAATTTAACCGCTGTTTTACAATCTACAACAGCTTCACCAATTTTACCTGTTTTGCTATAACAAACTGCTCGTTTATAGAAAAAAATCGCATTATCATCATCATCGCTAATTAAAGTATCCAATAAAGGAATTGCTAACTTATATTGTCCCGAGTCAACAAAATCAAATGCTTTTACTTTGGCTATATTATTTTCTTCAACAACAATTTTCTCTTTATCTTCAGGCAATCTAGCAAAAAAAGAAGCTTTATTTAGTATCCTTTTAGCTTCAACTGTCTTATGTATATCTACCTGTTTTTTACTTTCATTTATAAAGAAAATAAGACTATCTTTTCTAATTTTTTCTTTCTTTTGGAATTCAGCTTTCAGTTTTTCTTCTTGTTCAATTTTAAACTTTAATAATTGAGCTTCTTTTTTATCTAATGAATCGTAATGTCCTAAAAGCGGGAGAGAAAATAAAAAAATTATGACACCCGAAAAAGATTTAATCTTTGTCGTTAAATTGAAACGAAACTTTTTCTCTAGCCAATTATGACCTGGAGGTAAAATCATAAAACCAATTAAGCCAAATAATAATGTAAGTATTAAATGTTTTAAAAATGACAATGCAATTAACATAAAAAATAAACCGCCAATCCATCTTAAAACATTCTGAAAAGAGCTCACTTTTTTTGGTTTATGAATATTTCCTTTAAAATAGTGTCCTAATACTTTTGATTTGTCTGGAATTAAATTGGGTACATATCTCATCTTTTCATTTTTAAAAATTTAATAGCCAAACATAAAAAATACTATAAATTAATTATTATGGTTTTCCGTAACAAAATAATTTAAAATTCAACATTCCGTACAGAATTACTCCAATTCTGTATTTCCATTTCATTTTTGATTTGTACTTTTATAAAATCCTATCAAACCTATTTTACAAATTAAAAAGTCTTACATTTTGAAAAAACACCTTTTAATCATAACCATTCTGACAGCCAATTTTACTGCATTTTCTCAGAATAAAATCATAACAGTTACCAATAATTTAAAAGTTGACAGAGAATTTGAAACCATCGAATTAACAAAAAAGTCTCTTGGATTAGCAGCTAATATTAAACTCGAAAATTATGTAATAAAAAATGGCAATACATTTTTAGAAACTCAAACAGTAGATAATGACGGAGACGGAATAGCAGATGTTTTATTGTTTCAGCCAAAAATCAAAGCTTCATCAAAACAAGATTTTGAAGTTTTAGTGGAAACAAATCCTTCAGCTTCAAAAAAAATCAACTGTTTTTCTCGCTTCGTACCAGAACGTACAGACGATTACGCATGGGAAAATAACAGAGTGGCTTTTAGGACTTACGGCCCTGTGGCACAAAAAATGGTCGAAGACAATATTCCAGGCGGTACATTAACCAGCGGAATTGATGCTTGGCTAAAAAAAGTCGATTATCCGATTATTGATAAATGGTATCAAAAAATGACTTCTGGAGCTGGAACTTATCATAAAGATACAGGCGAAGGTCTAGACAACTTTCACGTAGGTGACAGTCGCGGCGTGGGCGGAATTGCAGTAAAAGCAGATGGAAAGTATTATTTCTCTAAAAACTTCATCAGCTGGAAAACGATTACCAATGGACCAATCAGAACGAGTTTTGTTCTCACTTATGCCGATTGGGATGCCAAAGGCAATAAAATAACCGAATCAAAATTAATCAGTCTGGATTATGGAAGCCATCTTTCAAAATTTGAAATCACTATTACCGGAACAAAAGAAATTGCTGCAGGATTGACTCTTCACGATAAAAAAGGTACAGTTGAAACCAATCAAAAACAAGGCTGGCTAAGCTATTGGGAACCTATTGACGATTCTGAAATCGGCTTGGGTTTAGTGGCTCCAAAAAATACTTTGCTAAGTTTTGACAATCATGCAACAGACGAAAAGGATTTAAGCAATTTGTACGGAACTATTTCTGTTAAAAAGAACAAAGCCGTTTACTACGCAGGCTTTGGATGGAAAACCCAAGGATATTTTGTAACAAAAAAATCATGGGAAAATTACTTAAGTGCTTTTGCTGAAAAGATTAATAATCCTCTGATTGTGAAGGTTAATAAATAAGTTTTTTCTGCCACTAAAGCACAAAGACACAAAGGTTTTTTCATACAAATTATACCTGACAGTTTTTTAAAATCTGTTAGGTATAATTTGCAATCTTTACTTTCGAGCAGGAGAATAATTCTCTTTTACAATAATCTCAAGCGGAATATAATTTGTACGGTCTGTTTCTTCCTGAAGCACTAATTTTTTGTATAAATAATTAATTCCCAAATAGCCTTGTTTTTCTGGTCTTTGATTGATTAAAAAATCGATTATTCCTTTATTCAGATAATCAATATTTTCATTTAGTAAATCATAACCTATAATACGGAGACCTTTTATATTGTTTTCCTCCAAAAATTGAGCAACTATATATGCCCTCGAATTGGGAACAAAAATGCTGTTTATTCCAGAAAACATTTCCAAATTCATTTGGTTAATTCCTGAATCTTTAATGGTAATCTCAGAAAATTTAAAATTGGTAATTTCCTGATGGTCATTAAAATAAGAATAAAAACCATCTATTCTCTGAAGATAAACTGAAGTACTTTCAATTTCTCGAGCGATTTTAAATATAAGGACTTGTCGTTCATTCTTTTCCGCAAAACTAATTAACCTTCCTGCCAAATAACCGCTCTGAAAAGCGTCTTGTCCCACATAGGCATGATCGCTGCTTTTAATATCTGAATCAATCATTACTACAGGAACGTTTTTCTTTTCAAACTCTTTTAAAAATCGAACTGATTCTTCATAAAAAATAGGAGCAAACAAAAGAGCATCACATTCATATTCAAGAACTTCTTTTATGGCTTCCTTAAATGAAGCCACATCAAAATCGTAAAAGAAATAATCGAGCATGATTCCGAATTTACTGTATTCTTCCTCAGCTTCCATAATTCCTTCTATCTGGCTGCGCCAATACTCAAGATTTTCATAATGCGGCAGAAAAACAGCAAAACGAAACTTCTTGTTCAAAGCCAGATTGCTGGCTAGAATATTTCTTTTGTAGTCGTGTTCTTCTATTATGGCATTTACTTTATCGACTGTTTCTTGCGCAACCTGTCCTCGATTATGGATGATTCTGTCTACTGTTCCTGCCGAAACACCTGCTAAAGCTGCAATTTGTTTAATTGTTATAATGGCATTTCTATTTTTAAGTTGAAAAAATAACATTTAAGCACCTTTATTTTACGTCTAAAAAAGTTGTTTTGCTTAACTTTTTATTTACATTTGTAATTGTCCGTGTGCGTACACGCAAAAATAAACATATGTTTCTAAACTATCATGATTTTTGTAAAAATTTATTTTTAGACGCAAAACCGACAATTGAAATTATCTGTGACTTAAAACAACTGAGATTTAGAATAAAAACTTAAAATTCAACATAACAAAAAAATATAATGATAATAGATTCTCTACAAAATGCATCAAAATATTTTGGGCTTCATCCAAATTTTCAGAAAGCCTTCGAATATGTAAACCAAACCGATATTGCTGGTCTTGAAGCTGGCGTGATTGAAATCAGCGAAGGCTTAAAACT
The DNA here is from genome assembly GCF_042431625.1 of Flavobacterium procerum. Lineage (NCBI taxonomy): Bacteria > Pseudomonadati > Bacteroidota > Flavobacteriia > Flavobacteriales > Flavobacteriaceae > Flavobacterium > Flavobacterium procerum. The sequence continues at coordinate 548,882 of NZ_JBHLYW010000009.1, forward strand.
GATTGTAATACATGGAGACGGAAACTCTAGAGAGGAGAGCATTAAAGGATTTGAATGCCATGATAAAAATATTGATATTCAGATTTCGATACAAGGTCCTGAAACTTTTGCATGGAAACCAAGAGAAAAGTGTATTAGTCCGAACGGCGATTACAGTGACGAAAGAGATGTTCGTTTCTTTCACGATAAACCGGATATGTTTTTTGAACTTCAAGAAAAACAATTTGCCATTTTATACCCAGAAGATGTTCACGCAGCTATGATTGGCGAAGGTTTTATAAAAAAACTTGTCTTTAAGGTTAAAATCTAAAAAATCCAATATTTGAAATTCCAAATTTGTAGTTTGAAATTCCAATTAAAAACTTAAATAGTAAACTAACCATAACCATACTTTTATTTCTCAAAATTGGAATTTAAAGTATTGAAAATTAAAAATCAAAAATGGATTCAATATTCAATCTAAAAGGAAAAATTGCACTGATTACAGGAGGCGCAGGAGTTTTAGGAAGCCGATTCGCAAATGTTTTGGCGCAACAAGGAGTTATTGTCGGAATCGTTTCGCAGTCGCTTGAAAAAGCAGAAAGCACTGTAAAAACTCTTGAAGTAAACGGCGGAAAAGGATTTGCTGTTCAAGCGAATGTCTTAAATAAAGAAGAAGTAGAAAAAGTAAGAGATTTTATTGTTGAAAAATACGGACGTCTTGATATTCTAATTAATGCCGCAGGCGGAAATATGCCTGGGGCAACGATTCAGCCAGATCAAGCCGTTTACGATATGAAAAGCGATGATTTGCAAAAAGTTATTGATTTGAACATTATCGGAACCATGCTTCCAACTCAAGTTTTTTCTTCACTTTTTGCAGAGCAGAAATCAGGAAACATTATCAACATTTCATCGGCATCGGCGCAAAGACCTTTAACGAGAGTGGTTGGATATTCGGCTTCAAAAGCTGCTATTGACAACTTCACACAATGGATGGCGGTTGAATTGGCATCAAAATATGGTGAAGGAATTCGTGTCAATGCCATTTCTCCTGGTTTTTTCATCGGAGAACAAAATCGTGCATTATTGCTGACTCCGGAAGGAAAACTAACCCCAAGAGGAGAGAAAATCATCGACCACACACCAATGGGAAGATTTGGAACTCCAGAAGATATTGACGGTGCGCTTTTATTTTTATGCAGCGACATGTCGAAATTTGTAACAGGAACTATCTTAAAAGTAGACGGCGGATTTGCCGCTACGAGTATTTAAAATTTAGCAAAATCTCTCCCGCAAGATTTATAAAACCTTGTAGGTATAACTATTTACAACAATAACTTTAAAATCAAACCTACAAGGTTTTTTATAAACCTTGCAGGAACTAAAAACATAAAACATGGAACAAACATTAAGATGGTTCGGACCAAATGACCCTGTTTCTTTACAAGATATCAAACAAACTGGAGCAACAGGAATTGTAACCGCTTTACACCATATTCCAAACGGAGAAGTTTGGAGCATTGATGAAATCATTAAAAGAAAAGTTGAAATCGAACACGAAAACGGCGATCCTAAAAAAGGAGCTTCTGGTTTGACTTGGTCGGTTGTAGAGAGTATTCCGGTTCACGAAGACATTAAAAAACAGACTGGAAAATATCTGGAATACATTGAAAATTATAAAGAAAGCATCAGAAATTTAGCTTTATGCGGTATTAAATGCGTTTGTTACAATTTTATGCCTGTTTTAGATTGGTCAAGAACTGATTTGTCATATACGGTTGAAGACGGTTCAAAAGCGCTGCGTTTTGATATCAATGCATTTGCTGCATTTGAATTGCATATTTTGAAAAGACCAGGCGCAGAAAACGAATATTCTGAAGAACAAAAACAAAAAGCAAAAAGTTATTTTGAAGCTATGACTTCTGAAGATAAAGTCAAATTGCAACAAAATATTTTAGCTGGACTACCAGGCGCCGAAGAAGCTTATACTGTTGAAGATTTCTTGGTGACTTTAAGCGCTTACAATCATATTGACAGACAAGCTTTGAAGAATAATCTTTTTCATTTTCTAAAAGAAATTATTCCAGTTGCCGAAAGTAAAGGCGTTTTGATGGCGATTCACCCAGACGATCCTCCTTACCCAATTTTAGGTTTGCCAAGAGTGGTAAGCACAGAGGAAGATTTAATAGAATTAATGAACGCCGCTCCTTCTCCATCGAATGGATTCACAATGTGTACAGGTTCGTACGGTGTTCGTGCCGATAATGATTTGCCCGGAATTGTAAGACGTCATGGCGATAAAATGAATTTTATTCACTTAAGAAGCACGCAACGCGACGAAGAAGGAAGTTTCTATGAAGCCAATCATCTTGAAGGCGATGTTGACATGTACGAAGTCGTAAAAGCAATTCTCGAAGTCGAAAAAAGAAACAACAGCAAATTACCAATGCGTCCGGATCACGGACACCAAATGCTGGATGATTTGAAGAAAAAAACTAATCCAGGTTATTCTGCTATCGGCCGTTTGAGAGGTCTTGCAGAATTACGTGGACTTGAAATAGGGATCAAACGATCTTTATAATTTTTTTTGCCACTAAGGCGCTAAGACACAAAGATTTTTTTATGCTAAAGATTAAAAGGATTTTGTTTCACGCAGATTTGGCAGATTACAGCAGATTTTATTATAATGAATATCTGCGAGCATCTGCTTAAATCCTTTAAAATCTGCGTGAAATAAAAAAAGAAAAACTTTGTGTCTTAGCGCCTTAGTGGCAAACCTCACAAAAAAACTAACTAACCACAACCACAAAAAACCATGATTCGCCAAGCCATTATTCTCTCCTGTGGCTTTTTTATGAATACCATATTGGCGCAGGAATTACCTAAAATTAGTACTTCAAAAACAAACTATCTTCCCGATTTTAGTTATGCAGGATACAACTTCGGCGAAAGCCAAATTCCTGAAATTAAGGGGAAAATTATTAATGCAACAGATTTTGGCGTCAAAGCCGATGATGAATTAGACGATTCTAAAGCTTTATTAAAGGCATTAAAAGCTGCTAACGCCGTTGAAGGAAATGTCATTTTACAACTGCCAAAAGGAAAAATCATCTTAAGTGATATTCTTTATATCGAAAGAAGCAATTTTGTCCTTCGAGGCGCAGGTTCTGATGCAAACGGAACTGAAATCTATTGTCCAAGACCGATGATGTATCTTAAAGATTCTGAAGTTTTGGCTGAGCTTCGCGAATACTTAACCACTTTTGACAAAAGACAGCGTGAATCCGAAAACAATATCGATCTTCCTTTCTCGCAATATGCATGGTCTGGCGGTTTTATCTGGACACAAGTTCCGGGCGAACGTGTAAAATCGTATTTGGATAAATACGAACCAGAATCTAATACGTTGGCGAAAGTCAATTCGGGAAAAATGGGCGAACATATCATTACCGTTTCAGATGTAAAAGGATTAAAAGTTGGTGATGTTGTCGAATTGCAATTATTTAATAAAGACGGTGAAAACGGCGAAATCATCAAAGATTTATATCAAGGCGCAAAAGTAAAACCAGGCTCGCATCATTGGAAATTCCCCAAACTTCCGATTGTGAGACAGCAGGTTGAAATCACTAAAATTTCGGGTTCAAAAATCACTTTAAAAACTCCTTTAACTATTTCCATTAAACCAAGCTATCAGGCACAATTAGTAGAATGGAAACATTTAAACGAAGTCGGAATCGAACATCTTCGTTTTACATTTCCAGATATTCCGAGAGTTGCACATCATGTTGAACCGGGAAACAATAGCATTTTCTTGACGCGTCTTTTCAACAGCTGGGTAAAAGACATCAAAATCACCAATGCCGACAGCGGTATTTTAGCCGAAGAAGTTGCTAACGTTACCATTCAGGATATCACGACCGATGGTTCGCATTTGGCACATTATACTGTAACTTTGGGTGGCGTGCATAATATTTTGGTAAAGAACTTGAAAATCTATAATTCAGCTGTTCATCCTTTAAGTTTCAACACTTTTGCGACTAAAAATGTTTATCAAAACTGTGAAATTTTTACAGATCCAGTTTTAGACCAGCATTCGGGAGCCAATCATCAAAATTTATTTGATAATATTACCGTTCATTTAAAACCCGATAAAAACAACAGTTACGCCTTATTTGGCGGTGGCGGTGCCGAATATTGGAAACCTTCTCACGGACCTTTCAGTACGTTTTGGAATATCAATGTTCAGGTAGAAAACCCAGACGCATCAAAATCGGTTTTATTATACGGAATGAAAGACGGCGCTTTAGCTAGAATTATTGGTGTTCACGGAAATACGAAATTTGAAATCAAATACGATGTTGATCCATACATTGAATTTTTGAACACACCAATTGAAAAAATTCCGTCGCTGTATGATTATCAATTAAAAAAGCGATTGAAGTAAAGTTCTTTTTTAATCTCGCAAAGTCGCTGACGCAAAGAAAAAATTTAAAAAAAACTTTGCGACTCTGCGACTTTGCGAGAAACTCAATTCACAACATAAATCTGTGCGTTATGAAACTAAAAATAGTAGTTTTATTATTTCTATTTGTTTTTGGAAATCTGTCCTCCCAAAATAAATACCGCCTGAAAAATTTCTCAACTACAGACGGGCTTTCGCAGAGTTCTGTTATTGCCATTCATCAAGATAAATTGGGGCAGATGTGGTTTGGGACACGCGATGGTTTGAATAAATATGACGGCAGCCGATTTACGATTTTCAGGAATGATGTTTCTGATAAATTCTCTATCAGCAATAATGATATTTTGGCTATTGAAGAAGACAATTCGGGAAAAATATGGGTGGGAACTTACAACGGACTCAACTGCTACGATCCTGTTTCTAATCGTTTTACCAGATATCTTCACACCAAAACAAATCATACCATAAGCAACAATGCTATTTGGAGCATCAGAGAAATTGACGGAGAAATGTGGTTCGGAACGTCAAAAGGATTGACAATCTACAATAAAAAATCAGGGTTGTTTGCTTCCATTTTTCATTCAGATGATGATGCCTCAACCTTGCCGAGCAATAATATTCTAAGCATTTTAAAAACCAAAAAAGGCGAAATCTGGATTGGAACCACAAAAGGTTTGTGCCAGCTGAGAAGCAGAAAAGGCGGTAGATTTTCATTTAAAAATTATCCTTTAAATCCAGTTGATTTATTGAATGTACAAACTGTTATCGAAGATCAAAATGGAAATTTATGGATCGGAACAAAAAATAAAGGCCTCTTGAAATTTGATGAAAAACAAAAGACTTTCGTTCCTTTTTTACCTGCTGAAAAATACCGTGAAATCAATACAGATATTCGATCTTTACTAATTGACAAACAAGGTTCTTTGTGGGTTGGAGCTTACGACGGAATCTATATTTTAGAACCAGACAAAAGCCTTCAAAAAATCAACAATACCAATAACGGCAACGGAATCGACAAAGTAAAGTCGGTCTATATGGATAAAAAAGGTTCTATCTGGATTGGATGTTATTACAAAGGCGTTAATCTTTGGGACATTTCGAATGTAAATTTCTCTAATTACAATCAGACTTCAAAAAAAATTCCGATGAGTTTTGATGTCGTGAGTTCTATCATTGCTGATAAAAATCAGAATATTTATTTTGGAACTGAAGGCGGTGGCATCACGATTTACAATAAAAATACCGAAGCCGTAAGCTACATTAACAGCAAAACTGGTCAAAATCATAAAAATGACATCAAAGCAATGTGCCTCGCAGATGATCATGTTTTATGGATTGGAACTTTTTCTAAAGGATTGTCTGCTTATAATACTATTTCCAAAAGGATAGAAGACAACAGAATCGCGCCCGATTTAGTTGCTTTTTTGAAAGAAAGTGGCGTATATGCACTAAAATCAGAAGGCACTACTTTATGGATTGGAACTTTTGGAAAAGGCTTAGTTCGGTATGATACTGTTAGCAAAATCTTTGAAGTTATAGGAAGCGACAATACTAAATCTGTCTTTCTAACCAACAATATTCTTCGTACACTTTTGGTTGACAAACAAAACTTTCTTTGGATCGGAACACAAAATGGATTAAACCGCATTCCGCTTCAAAATTTCAATTCAAAAAAATACCAAATACAACATTTCTTTTATGATCATTCTGCTTTGTCGGGCGACGATATCTTGACTTTGTTTCAGGATTCTCAAAACAAAATATGGGTCGGAACAAAAGCGAAGGGATTGCATTATTTCGACGGAAAAAAATTCAATCCAATCAATCTTAAAGTTGGAAATACTGTCATTACTTCTATTCATTCGATTTTAGAAGATGATTATAAAAATTTATGGATCAGCACCAATCAGGGAATTATCAAATACAATACTATTAAAAAATCGGTTGTAATTTACGATCAAAAAGACGGTTTGGCGAGCAATGAATTCAACGATAATTCAGCTTTAAAATTAGAATCAAATCAGTTTTATTTCGGAAGTCCGTCGGGAGCAACTTTCTTCGATGCGACAAAAATCTCCTTAAACCATTATGCACCACAAGTTTTAATTACCGATTTAAAAATTAAAAACGAAACGGTAAATGCACATGATAAAGATGGAATTTTAGAACGAAGCATCGGTTTTACTAAAACCATTACGCTAGATTATGACAAGGCGAATTTCTCAATCAGTTTTGCGATTCCGAATTACATTCGATCCAAAAACAATCAATACAGTTATCGTTTGACAGGTCTAGAAAATAACTGGACAACTACGAAAAACAGCGAAGCAAATTTTGCAATTCAAAATCCAGGAACGTACACGTTTGAAGTCCGAGGCGCGAATAATGACGGCGTTTGGAATCAAACTCCAACGACTTTGACGGTAATTGTAAATCCAGCTCCGTGGCGCAGCATTTGGGCATTTTTATTGTACGGAATTGTTATTGGTTTGGGTTTATATGGTTTGATTTGGATTATGAAATCGAAAGCCACATTGAAGCAAAAACTAGAATTGGAATATTTAGAAACGCAGCGAATTGAAGAAAACAATAAGCTAAAACTGGATTTCTTTACCAATATCTCGCATGAATTTAGAACGCCTTTGACTTTAATTTTAGGGCCATTGCAACAAATTCTGTCCGATTACAACGGAACCAATGAAATGTATAAAAAACTTCTGGTCGTTGAAGGAAGCGCCAATCACCTTTTGAGTTTGATTAACCGTTTAATGGATTTCAGAAAACTTGAAAATCATCAGGTTAGGCTGGAATCGGCAAACGGAAACATTGTAAAATTTACCAAAGAAATCTTTTTATCTTTTATAGAATATGCCAAAGACGGCGACTACGATTATAGCTTTGAAACAGAAAATGAAGAAATTCTGATTTATTTTGACCGCTATAAATTGGAACGCGTATTTTATAATCTGATTTCGAATGCCTTTCGATATACTCCAAAAGGCGGAACAATCAAAATTAAAATCAATCATGATCAACAACATCTTTTTATTACTGTTGAAGATTCTGGCGTTGGCATTTCTGAAGAACATATCGATAAGATTTTTGATTTGTTTTTTGAAGTTCCAACACACAATCAGGTTCAGAAAAACTACAATAAAGGAACCGGAATTGGTCTTTCTATCGTAAAAAACATTGTTGAACTGCACAAAGGAAAAATTGATGTTACGAACAAAACGACTGGCGGCGTAACTTTTAAAGTGACTTTACCACTTGGACGCGAACATCTTTTGGACAGCGAAATCATTCCTGATTTTAAGATCAGCGACGATATTGCACAATATGAAGCTCAATTGGAAACCTCTGAAGTTGTCGAAAATGAAGACATCGAAGATTTAATCGTAAACGAAGAAAAGCAAACCATTCTGCTTGTTGAAGATCATAAAGTTTTGAGAAAGTTCATGAAAAATCTCCTCAAAAATGAGTACAACATTATTGAAGCAGAAAATGGCAAAATTGCTTTAGAAAAAGCCTTAAAAATTGTTCCGAATTTGATTATAAGCGATGTCATAATGCCCGAAATGGTTGGAACGGAGCTTTGTTCAAAAATAAAAGAAAACATCAAAACCAGTCATATTCCTGTAATCCTGCTAACTTCAAGATCCTCATTGGTTTATAAATTTGAAGGATTAGAAAGTGGCGCCGATGATTACATCAGTAAACCATTCAATTTAATGGAATTCAAACTTCGTGTTAAAAACCTTCTCAACACAACCGAACGTCTGCGAATCAAATTTTCGAGCGAAGACAGTTTTATTCCTTCAGAAATAACAGTTTCTTCTTTGGATGAAGAACTTTTGAAAAAAGCATTCAAAATTGTAGAAGAAAACATTTCAAACGAACAATTCGATATTCCGTTTTTCTGTTCAGAATTAGGTGTCAGCAGAACCATGTTATTTTTAAAAATCAAAGCTTGGACGAACTGCACGCCAAATGAATTCATTCACGAAATCAGGTTGAAACGCGCTGCTCAATTATTAGAACAAAACAAATTGACTGTTTCAGAAATCAGTTATAAAGTCGGGTTCAATAATCCGAAATATTTTAGCAAATGCTTTCAGAAAAAGTATGGAGAAACTCCTTCTCAATTTGCAGACAAATTTTATAGATCTTCTGCAACAAATTAAAAAATCCTCTATTTTAAAGGCTTAAAAAAGGGTATCTGTATTTTTAGATACCCTTTTTTGTATTTCTGTTTCTCATTTGGCTTCTACATTTGCTGAATGAAAATCAAAAAAACAAACTTCTTATTTCTGCAGATTCTATTTGTCATTATCATTATCGGAATGAGTTTATTGCTTTTCTACTTTATCTAACTTTTATAACCTTAAAACCAAAAAATGAATGTCTACAAAACAAAAAACCAAACCGTTTAAATGGTGTTTACTGGTATCTTTTTTACTGGTGAATATCGTGATTTACGCACAGGATCGAAAAGTCATCGGAAAAATAACTTCCAGTGAAGATTTACTCGGACTTCCGGGCGCTAATGTGTATATTAAAAATTCTTCTGTTGGCGCTTCTGCCGATATGGATGGAAATTATACTGTAATCGTAGGAGACAAAAATGCTGTTCTAGTTTTCAATTTTGTCGGATTTCAAACTGTTGAAATTCCGGTTGGAACTAAAAACGTTATCAATGTTAGCTTAAAACCAGATACAAAAGCGCTGGACGAAGTAATTGTCGTAGGCTACGGAACTCGTAAAAAGAGCGATATTACAGGCTCAGTTTCGTCTGTCACAGCAAAAGAACTGACAGCTTATCCTTTATTAAATGCAGAACAGGCTTTGCAAGGACGTGCAGCGGGTGTTTCGGTAATGACCAATAATGGCGGTGAACCGGGAGCTCCTGTAAAAATCAGGGTTCGTGGAGGAACTTCTATCAATGCCAGCGGTGATGCGCTTGTAGTAGTCGATGGTTTTGCAGGAGTTGCTATGCCGGCTCCTCAGGATATTGCTTCTATTGAAGTTTTAAAAGACGCTTCGGCAACAGCAATTTACGGATCAAGAGGTTCAAATGGAGTTATTATGGTAACGACAAAAAAAGGAAAACCTGGAAAACCAGTAATTGAATTCAGTAATTCGACTTCGATTCAGTCAGTAAACAACAAACTTCATTTATTAAATGCCGACCAATTTGCGACTTATAGAAAAAGCTTTACTACACACACGCAAGGTCCCGCAAACACAGATTGGCAAGATGTTATTTATCGTGATGGAATGATTTCTAATACCCAGTTATCTTTTTCTGGCGGATCTGAAAATGTAAGGTATTATGTTTCTGGAACTTATTTCAATCAAAATGGAGTTGTAATCAATTCAGGAATTGACAAATACACCATTGTTGCCAATCTTGAAGCCGATTTGTCACCAAAATTTAAAGTGGGCTTAAACACTTTTACAAGCAAACAAAACAAAGATGGAATCGTAAGTCAGACAGGTGCTGGAGGAACAGGGGCTGCAGGTGTAATTGCTTCTGCCTATCGTTTTATGCCAGACAAAGGAATTTACAACACAGACGGAACTTATACGACAACTGCTCCGATTGGAGACGATATCGATAATCCGTATGCAACAGCAATGGAAAATATCCTAGAAACTGTTTCTATCGTAAACAGAAGCAATTTCTTTGCGCAATATCAAATTACAAAAGATCTTGATTTTAAAACTACTTTAGGTTTAACCGATAATAATTCGCAGACTGGAAGATTTATTCCTTCGACTTTAATTGCCGGAAAAAATATCAAAGGAGAGGCTTCAGTCAACAACACCAGATTCTCTTCTTTCCTGACAGAGAATTATCTGACTTTCAAACGTGAAATCATCGAGAAAGGAATGCTGACTGTCTTGGGTGGTTATTCGTATCAAAAAAACAAAAACGAAAGTTCGTATGCTGCTTCACGAGGATTTTTGACGAATACCAATTCATATAGAAATTTAGGAGCCGGAACAGTCTTCTTAAAACCAGATTCTGGGTTGTCTGAAACCGAATTGATCTCTGCTTTTGGAAGGTTGAATTTTGATTATGCCGATAAATATTTACTAACCTTTACAGCGAGACGAGATGGTTCTTCAAGCTTTAGCAAGAATTACAAATACGGAACTTTTCCTTCTGGAGCTATTGGATGGAACATTGGTAAAGAAAATTTCTTGAAAGAAAATAAAACCGTTTCAAACTTAAAACTTAGAGCAAGTTACGGAGCAACAGGAAATCCTTCGATTGGTGCCTACTCTACCCTTTCTAGATTTTCTGAAATTTACTATGTAAGCGGCGATGTGATTACAAATGCGGTACAATTGACATCGCTAGACAATCCGAATTTAAAATGGGAAACATCTTATCAGCAAGATTATGGTATCGATTTAGGTTTGTTTGACAACAGAATCAGCATGACAGCCGATTATTACAAAACGATTACCAAAGATTTATTGTTCAACAGACCGCTTCCGGGAGTTTCTGGAATTGCTTCTCAGTTGCAGAATGTTGGGGAATTAGAAAATAAAGGATGGGAATTGGGAATTAATACACGAAACTTTATTGGTGCTGATTTTACTTGGTCGACCAGCTTCAATATTTCTTCAAACAAAAACAAAGTATTAAAATTAGCAGACAACAAAGATCTTTTGATCAATTCTGCTCCTGGACATTTCCTAGCAACTGAATCACAAATTTTAAGAGTCGGACAGCCCGTTGGTTCTTTCTTCGGATTTATTTATGACGGCGTAATCCAGCAAGGAGAAACAGTATTGCCAGGAAACTTTGAAACAGCTCCCGGAGGTGAAAAATTCAGGGATTTTAATGGCGACGGAAAACTAGATTCTCAGGACAAAACGATTATCGGAAACCCAAATCCTGATTTCATCTTCGGATTTAATAATGATTTCACTTATAAAAATCTAGATTTGAATATCTTTTTTCAAGGTTCACAAGGAGGTCAAATCTTGAACTATACTTTGATGGAATTGGCTTCTGGAAACAACAACGCTACAACTGAGGTTTTAGACGCTTGGACACCAACCAATACCGATACAAATGTTCCGGCAAATGCAGCGAGAACCAAAAGAATCACTTCAAGATTTGTTTACGATGGAAGTTACATTCGTTTGAAAAACATTTCTTTAGGATACAGTTTAGACGAAAAAGTGGTTTCGAAACTAGGTTTAAGCAAAGTTCGTTTTTACATCAGCGCCCAAAATCTTTGGACCATTACAAATTATCCGGGAACCGATCCTGAAACGAATTACCTAAACGATACCAATTCAAGAAGCAATACCAATTTAGGATTGGATTATGGAGGTTATCCAAACGTAAGAACTTTTACAGCAGGATTCAATTTAAAATTTTAATCTAATACAATTATCATGAAAAAATATATCGCTTTTCTTTTCTTCGGAACAATGGCATTCTTCAGCTGTTCTGATTTGGAAGAAAAACCAACAGGAATCATTCGTCCAGAAAATTTCTTCAATAATACAGACGATTTACAAGCCGCTGTAAATGGAGCTTTTGCCAACATTGCCCACAATAATTATTGGGGAAGAGAATTTACAATTGCTCTGATGCTTCGCGACGATATGGCCGATATTGGCGACAGAACTACACAAGCCGCTCGTATAGACGTAAACGATATGTCGATGAACGATACCAATGCGCTTGTAGCCAACTTTTGGCCTCAGTCGTACGTAATCATTACAGCAGCCAATCAGGCAATTGAAGGTGCAAAAAAAACTCCGGGAGACCCCGCAAAAGTCAATGCAATTGTGGCTCAGGCGTATTTTGCAAGAGCTTTTACCTACTATCATTTGGTACGCCTTTTTGGAGATATTCCCTATGTTGATTTTGTTGTGAATGATGTTTCTCAGATTAATTCGATGAGCAAAACTAAAGAAGCAGATGTTTATCCAAAAATCATAGCCGATTTAGAATTTGCAAAACAATGGCTTGAAGACAAACCAAAAGTAAAAGCTGTTCCTGGTAAAGGCACCGCCGCAGGATATTTAGCATCTGTCCATCTGACTTTAGGAAATTTTCAAAAAGCTTACGATGAAGCCAAATATGTAATTACAAACGAAGCTAAATTCGGTTTAGGACTTGATGCCGACTTTCAGGATTTGTTTAATGCTACAAAGACTGCCTCATTAAAAGAACCGCTTTTTACAATCGATTTCAACAACTTGACCTCTGGAAATTATGGTCAGGATTATACAGCGTTTTTTACTGGATCTTTAAAAGACGACAGTTACAGTTATGGACAAGGATTCTCGGTTGCGGTTCCATCTTTAAAAGTTTTCAATACTTGGGATCAAAGAGATTACAGAAGAGCGGTAAGTTTTGATACAATCATCAGAAAAAAAACAGGTCCAGGCGGTTCTTTACAGGTTTATCCTTCAAGCGATAACGAAAAAGCGCCTCGTCCGCATATTGCAAAATATTTCCGTTTTCCAGGAAAAGCCGGAGCTAACGGAAGAACTTCTCAGCACAATTATATCACGATGCGTTTTGCAGAAGTTTTATTGACCGCTGCAGAAGCCTTAAACGAAATCACTCCGGGAACAGCAGAAGCGGATGGCTATGTAAACCGAGTTCGTGCAAGAGCCAGAAACAAAGCAGGAAAACTGGTTTCTTTTCCCGCAAATGTAACTCCTGGGCTTTCTCAATCCGATTTTAGAAAAATGGTTATTGACGAAAGAAGATTGGAATTGGCTTTTGAATATGTAAGATGGTACGACATTAAAAGACTTAAAATCGGATTAGAAGTATTTGGAGCAAACGGATTAGAACCGCATGCTAATTTTGACCCAAACCGAGATTATTTATGGCCGTTGCCGGGAACCGAATTGGCTATTAATCCGAATTTAAAACCGAATAATCCTGGGTATTAATTTAGCTTAATTTATTATTTACCCAATATTGTTAGTCTCACACAGATTTTGCAGATTTTAGAATCTATTTAACCCGTTGGGTGAAATTATTTTTTTTTCAACTCTATTAAATCAGTTTATGTCTAAATCTACTTTAATCTGTATTAATCTGCGTGAAAAATTTATAAGTAAAAGAATTTCACGCAGATTTTAAAAGATTTCAGCAGATTAAATTAGATTTTAATTCTTGAGTCAAGCTATTTTATTCTATTTCACCCAACGGGTTCTATTTATTATATTTTTTAATAATCTGCGTAAGCAAGAATCGGCCAAATCTGCGAGATCTGCGAGAAAATAAAAACAGATAAAGAATATTTAAGTTTCACACAGATTTAAAAAAGATTGTAGCAGATTAAATTGATTTATCAGCATACCGATAAAGAAAATCTGCAAAATCTGCTTTAATCTGTAGAATCTGCGTGAAATAAAAAAATCTGTGCAAATCAGTGTTTTCGCGGTAGCGAATCCGTACAATCCGCGTCTAAAAATCATGATTATAAAATATTCAATATGAAAAATGTCAATTTCATTTCTTTGATTCTTGGATTTGCATTGCTGGTTACAGCGTGCAAATCCGGAATTAATTCAACAACAAAAAACGCTTTATCGGCAAATACACTTCTAGAAACGCGTTACAAAATGTTACTCGATTATCCTGTAGATTCGATGTCGATGCCTAGAAGTATGAATACCAAAACGCTTGAAATTCGCAAAGTTCCTTCAAAAGACTGGACAAGCGGTTTTTTTGCCGGAAACCTTTGGCAATTGTACCGATTAACAGGCGATTCAAAATACAAAGAAAAAGCTCAAAAATGGACTCCTTTCAGCAAAAAGGAAAGTGTCAATAGTAATTCGCACGACGTAGGTTTTAAAGTGTTTTGCAGTTTTGGAGAAGCTCTGAAAGTGGAAAACAAGAAAGAATACGAAGCTGTGATTGTTAAAGGCGCAGAAACTTTGTGTACAAGATTTAATTCAAAAGTGGGCTTGATTCGTTCTTGGGATTTCAACAAAGAAATCTGGGATTATCCTGTAATTATTGATAATATGATGAATTTAGAACTTCTTTTTGAAGCGTCAAAAATATCGGGGAATCCAAAATATCGTGATGTTGCCATTAAACATGCTAATACAACTTTAAAGAATCAGTTTAGAGAAGACAATTCATGTTATCATGTTATTGATTACAACCCAGCTACAGGCGAAGTGAGAAAGAAAACAACACTTCAGGGTTATAACGACGATTCGGTTTGGGCTCGCGGTCAGGCTTGGGCAGTTTACGGATTTACGATGTCCTATCGTTACACAAAAAATCCGGCGTACTTAAAGCAAGCAGAAGGAACCGCAAAGTTTTTTATGACTAATAAAAACTTGCCCGAAGACGGAATTCCATATTGGGATTTTAAAGATCCAAATATTCCCAATTCGCCACGCGATGTTTCTGCGGCTATGGTTATGGCATCTGCTTTATACGAATTGTATAGTTATACGAAAAATGACACTTATTTGGTTTTCGCTGATAAGCTGATGACTTCTGTACAAACAGATCGATACATTTTAGATCCAAAAATCAAGGCGCCTTTCTTATTTGACCACAGTACTGGAAACTGGCCAAAACACGACGAAATTGATGAACCGATAATCTACGCTGATTACTATTTTCTGGAAGCATTAATAAAGGTGCAAAGGCTCAAAGGTTCAAAGTAACAAAGGTTTTGAAACTTTGAACCTTTGAGCCAGAAAACCTTTGAACCTTTGTAACTATGAACCTTTGTAACTATGAAAAAACAACACCATAATGCATTTTCAATTTTTGCGCTTTTTGTTTTTTTTCAGATTTGTCTGAGCAGCGGTTTTGCTCAGACAAAAATGAATATCAACGACAATTGGCTTTATTTAGAAAATCATACAACAAACCTCAACGAAGCACAAAAAGCTTCTAACTGGATTCCTTTAAACTTACCTCATACATGGAATGCCGAAGATGCAACCGATTTAGTTCCAGGATACCGACGCGATGCCAGTTGGTATCAAAAAAAATTAAATATTCCGCAAATCGACAAAAACAAAGTTTATTCCTTATACTTTGAAGGTTCGAATGTAACGACCAAGGTTTACGTAAACGGAAAAGAAGCTGGTTCGCACATTGGCGGTTATATCGGGTTTTCTATCGATATCACGAATTTGATCAAAGAAGGAAACAATACTATTTTTGTTCGTGTAGATAATAGTTATGATATCGAAATTATTCCGTCTCAAAAAAGCGATTTCTTTATTTACGGTGGCATAACACGTGATGTCTGGCTGGTTTCAAAATACAAAAATCATATCGAAAATATAAAAATAACAACTCCCGAAGTTTCGGCTAAAAAAGCTTCGGTTCAGATTATTTCTTCAATTTTAAATTCGGATAATTCAAAATATTTGTCATTGACGGTTACTTTAAAAAATCCGAAAGGAAAAAAAGTAGCTAGCAAGGTAATTTCGGTTTCAGATAAAACCTCTACGATTACTTTCGAAAACATCAAAAATCCAGAACTTTGGGATACTGAGAAGCCGAATTTATACAAACTGACCGCCGTTTTATTAGAAAAAAATCAAATTAGAGACAGTATTTCAGAAAAAGTTGGTTTTAGATGGTTTGAGTTTAAAGATCATGGCCCTTTTTACCTTAACGGAAAACGTCTGTTGCTTCGCGGAACACATCGACATGAAGAACAAGCCGGAGTTGGTGCTGCAATGACAAACGCACAACATTGGGCAGACATGAAATCGATAAAAGATATGGGAGCAAATTTTGTCCGTTTGGCCCACTATCCGCAAGATCCAGAGGTTTACAAAGCTTGTGACGAATTAGGTTTATTAGTTTGGGATGAGCTTCCTTGGTGCCGTGGCGGAATTGGGAACGACGTTTGGAAAACCAATACTAAAAATATGCTGGCAGAAATCATCAATCAAAACTACAACCATCCAAGTATTATTATCTGGTCTTTAGGAAACGAGATGAACTGGCTTCCTGATTTTCCAGATGGCGATAATGCAGAAAAAACAAATGTCTTTTTAAATGAATTGAATGATATCGCGCACAAACTAGATCCAACTCGAAAAACAGCCATCAGAAAATATTATGAAGGTTCGCATATCGTAGACGTCTTCTCTCCTTCTATTTGGTCCGGCTGGTATTCTGGAAGTTACAAAAACTATCAAAAAGCAATTGATGTTTACAAAAAAGAATACAAACATTTTATACATGCCGAATATGGCGGAGACAGTCATGTAGGCCGTCACAGCGAAAACCCAATTACAGGAGAAAATATCATAAAAGCCGAAGGCTGGGAAGAAGCGATTGTACAGACAAAAGTGGCAAACATTGCTCAAATTGGCGACTGGAGCGAAAATTATATTGTCGATTTGTTTGACTGGCATTTGCATATATCTGAGAATGACCCAGCTTTTGTGGGCAATGTACAATGGGCATTTAAGGATTTTGCAACACCTTTACGTCCTGAGGATGATATTCCGTACATGAACCAAAAAGGACTTACAGATCGCAACGGAATTCCGAAAGATGCGTATTATGTTTTTAAAAGTTATTGGGCAAAAGAACCTTTTACCTACATTGAATCACATACTTGGACAGAACGTCAGGGTCCTGAAAATACTACGAGAACAATTAGCGTTTTTAGTAATTGCGATAAAGTAACTTTAACGCATAACGGAAAATCATTGGGAGAAAAACAGCGAAATCTTTCTTTATATCCCGCAAATGGCTTAACTTGGGATGTCAATTTTACTAAAGGTGAAAATATTTTAATTGCTGTTGGGAAAACAAAAGAAGGAAAAACAGTTTCTGATACGCTAAAAGTTAATTATCGTTTTACTAAAAATGACACAGCGGTTTCTTTGCAATTATCATCAGAAAAACTAAAAAATGGAAATTATCTGATAACCGCAATTGCTGTCGACAACAATAATTTACGTTGTCTGGATTATGAAGCAAGTGTGTACTTTCAATGTTTAAAGGGAGGAAAAACATTAAAAAACCAAGGAACACCAACGGGAAGCGAATCTATAAGAATGGCAAACGGAAAAGCTTCAATCGAAGTAATTCCTGATGGTTCTGGCAACTCAATTGAAATGACGGCATTAAACCAGAGTTTCAAAGGAGAATATCTGAGGATTCCTATAGAGTAAGAATTATTGCCACAAAGGCGCAAAGACTCTAAGTTTTTTTTCTTTCGCAGATTATGCAGATTGAGCAGATTTATTTTAGAAACTGTTTGTCATCCTTGACGTAGAAGGAATGACAAAAACCTTGCGATTTAGCGACTTTGCGAAAGCTAAAAAAATAAAAAAAAATCGTGCCCTAGCGCCTTCGTGGCAAAACAAAAAAATACAAAAAAAATGAAAAAACTATTAATCGTACTACTCCTAACCTCTTCTGTTTTGGGATTTGCACAAAATCTAATCTCTAATGTACCGAATCGAAACACCACTTCGCTAAACGGAATTTGGAATTACATTATCGACCCCTATCAAACTGGTTTTTACAGTTTTCACCTTGATCAATACGATAAACAGGAAAAATTAGCAAAAGGAGCGTTTTTCAATAATTATCATGCTCAAAATAAGCAGGAATTAGTTGAATATGATTTTGATAAATCACCAACAATCAACATTCCAGGCGACTGGAATTCTCAAGTTCCGGAGCTGAAATATTATGAGGGAAATGTATGGTTTAAAAAGTCTTTCGATTATAATCTGGTGTCTAAAAAACGTCTGTTTCTATATTTAGGAGCTATCAATTATAAAGCTGATGTTTATTTAAACGGAAAAAAACTGGGTACTCATGAAGGCGGTTTTACTCCATTTAATTATGAAGTAACTTCAATTGTACAGCCAAAAGGAAACTATCTGGTAATAAAAGTTGATAATACACGCCATAAAGAAGATGTTCCAACCTTAAATACCGATTGGTGGAATTACGGTGGCATAACGCGCGATGTGACTCTAATTGAGGAAGAATCTTCTTTTGTAGAAGATTATACGATTCAGCTTAAAAAAGGCAATGCAAATGTTATTTCTGGTTTTATAAAAATCAATAATTTAGATGCTTCACAAAACAATGTTTCGATTTCGATTCCAGAATTAAAAATCAATTTTAAAGGAAAAGTTGGTGATAATGGAATTTTGAGTTTTGAAATTCCAGCAAAGAAAATCTCGCTTTGGTCACCTGAAAATCCGAAATTGTATGATGTTTTGATTGATTTTAATGGTCAAAAAATAAAAGATACTATTGGCTTCAGAACCATTGAAACGAAAGAAGATAAAATTCTGCTCAACGGAAAACCAATTTTTTTACGTGGTATTTCTATTCATGAAGAAAATGCCAAAGGCGGCCGAGCAAATTCTCAGGAAGATGCTTTACGTTTGTTGAACTGGGCAAAAGAGTTAGGCTGTAATTTTGTTCGTCTTGCGCATTATCCACATAATGAAAACATCATTCGCGAAGCCGACAAAATGGGCTTAATGGTTTGGGAAGAAATTCCGGTTTACTGGACTGTGGAATTCACCAATAAAAATACCTATCAAAATTCTCAGGATCAATTAACAGCTGCAATTACAAGAGATAAAAACAGAGCAAGCATTATTATTTGGTCTATGGCAAACGAAACTCCGATTTCTGATGCCAGAAATGAATTCATTAAAAAACTGGTAGATCATACCAAATCATTAGACAATACGCGATTAATCAGTGCCGCATTATTAACGCAAAGTGATTCTGCAGGTTTTGGGACTATAAATGACGCTATTGGCGATTATTTAGACATTATTTCCTTTAATCAGTATTTAGGCTGGTACGGAGGAAAACTAGAAGATGCAGAAAAAATACTCTGGAAAACGAAATACAATAAACCGGTTATTGTTTCTGAATTTGGAGGAGATGCTAAAGCCGGTTTTCACGGAGAGAAAAACGAGCGATGGACAGAAGAATACCAAGAATACCTGTACATTCAGAATTTAAAAATGATAGAAAAGATTCCACATCTAAGCGGTACAAGTCCTTGGATTTTGGTTGATTTCAGGTCACCGAAAAGATTGCTTCCTGGCATTCAGGACGGTTACAATCGTAAAGGATTAATTTCAAATGATGGCGAAAAGAAAAAAGCCTTTTACATTATGCAAAATTGGTACGCCAAAATGAAAAAAGAGTATTAAAGCATTTCTGTCATTCTAAATTAAATAGAAGTCCATTACCAATTCATTAACAAAAAACAAGCTCAAAATTATATGATTTTTCTTCATTATTAACTTACTTTGTAGTTATTCTAAAAATTGTAATCCTATGAAAAAATTTTATTTAATGGCAGTAACATTGTTTGCTGCTTTTACAGTTCAGGCACAAGATGTAGTTAAATTTTCTCCATTAGACAAAAGTCCTGTTGATATTTCTTATTTCCCAAACAAAGCTGTTAAATTCAAAAAAACAGATAATCCAAATCCGGTTGTCAAAGTTGTTTACGCAAGACCCTCTGCAAATGGAAGAGCTATTTTTGGCGATGTTGTAAAGTTTGGTGAAGTTTGGAGAGTTGGTGCCAACGAAAATACAGAAATCAAATTTTACAAAGACGTAACCATTGGAGGTAAAAAAGTTCCTGCTGGATACTACAGTTTATTTGCTATTCCAGAAAAAGACAAATGGACTATCATCATCAATAAAGAGTTGGATTTATGGGGCGGTTACGCTTATGACGAAAGCAAAGATGTAGTTAGAGTTTCTGTACCGGTTAAAAACGTTTCTGATGTTATCGAAGCTTTATCTATCGCGTTTACAACTCAAGGAAATATCGCTAATTTAGTTATTGGATGGGACAAAACAACTGTTGAATTGCCTATTACGGTTAAATAAGTTTAACTGATATGCCACGAAGGCACAAAGTCGCAAAGTTTTTTTAAGCTTTGCGACTTTTTTTATTTAAACGTAAAGACGGCAGGGTTTGCAAGGTTCGTTTTTTTTAATCTTGCTAAGTCGCAGAGACGCAAAGTTTATTGACAAAGTAACCCATTTTTGTCATTTCGACGTAAGGAGAAATCACACACGAAACTCCACAAAGTGAATCCTTAATCTTTGTCGAATAACAAGTGTGATTCCTCGTTCCGCGGAATGACAAGATTGAGTGATAACCTCTGTAATAAACTTTGCGTCTCTGCGACTTCGCGAGATTTTTTCATAACACAAAAAAAAACAAGATTTTACTCTTAAAGGGATTCTTGTAATTGTTTTTTATACTTAAACCTTAACGGTTTCTATAATCTTATCCAATGTAATTGGCAGATCTCGAACACGTTTTCCTGTTGCATTAAAAACCGCATTTGCAATTGCAGGCGCCATTCCAACTAAAGCAGTTTCTCCTAGACCTTTTGTTCCCATTGGATTGCTGATTGGGTCTTTTTTGTTTATGAAAAATACTTCTTGTTTTTCAATATCGGCATTTACAGGAACATGATAATCCGCAAAATTATTATTAATCGGACGACCAAAACGATGATCGATTTCCAGTGCCTCCATCAATCCCATCCCGATTCCGCCTACTGCACCTCCAAACATTTGTCCGGCAGAAGTTTTCTGACTTATAACGGTTCCAATATCGGCACAAGAAACCACGTGCGCCAGTCTTATTTTACCCAAATTCGGATTTACTAATACTTTTACAAAATGAACCGAAAACGAATAAATCGAATATTTCTTTGCTTCTTCAGCGGCTTTAGACAGATTTTCTACTTCAAAATCTTCTAATTTGTTACTTCTCAAAAGCGCGGTTAAAGTAACCGATTTAGATTTGTCTTTTTTAGAAAAGACCGATCCATTTTCAAAAGTCAAATCTGTAATCGCTATTCCTTTTAAAGCAGGATTTTTACTTCCTACTTCAATTATTTTATTCAACAATAAATTACAGGCATCATGTACGGCAGAACCAACCGATGAAGTTGTTGCCGAACCTCCCTGAGTCGGTCCTTTTGGCAATCCGCTTTTACCCATTTCAATAATAACATTTTCTGATGGCAGACCAATTACTTCGGCTCCAATTGCCGTCATCATGGTTGCTGTTCCTGGTCCCATATCGTTTACACTGCATTGCAAAACCAAATCGCCATTGGCTAAGAATTTTGCTTTTACAGAAGTCGGACTTCTATAGCAACCAAAAGTTCCCGTTCCCATTCCGTAACCAACCAGCCAGTTACCTTCTTTTACAGAACCTGGTTCGTTTTTTCGGTTTTTCCAGCCAATGCGTTCCATTCCCGCTTCGTAACATTCTAACAGAAACTTGCTGCTCCAGGGTTTATTTTGTTCTTGATCTTTTTCGGCATAATTGCGTTTTCTGAATTCAATCGGATCCAAATTTAGTTTGTATGCTAATTCGTCCATTGCAGATTCTAATGCAAAAGAACCCGTCGCTTCTCCCGGACCGCGCATCCAGATTGGCGTACAGGTATCAAGAGGCACAATTCTATAACGCGTAGAAACATTCGGGCAATCGTAGATAAATCTGGACATATTTACCGTTCCTTCCATGAAATCTTCATAGCTAGAAGTCATAGCAACAGCTTCATGTGTTAATCCCGTCAGTTTTCCATCTTTTGTGGCACCCAATCCCATTTTTTGAATAGTATAAGGTCTGAAACCAACATTGGTAAACATCTGTTCACGATGCAAAACCAATTTTACCGGACGATTTAGTTTTTTCGCACCAATCAAAGCAGCGATTTCGTACGGCCAAGTATGCAATCCCATTCCGAAAGCGCCTCCAATATATTCCGCATGTACTTCGACATCTTCCACAGGAACATCAAAAACTCCAGCTACACTTCGGCGTGTTCCTTCAACACCTTGGCTTTTCGTATATAAAATTGGTTTATTTCCTTCCCATTTTGCAATAATATTCGCCAACTCCATTGGATTGTGAACTTCGGTCGGAATCGTATATTCAGTTTCTAGAATGACCTCAGCATTTTTATAACCGTCCTGTTCACCGCGATGGTAGTCATTTCCTTTGTCAGTATCTATTTTTCTTTCTTTATCGGCAGCTTTATGAAGTTCCGTCGAATGTTCTTCTTTCAGATAATCTGCTTTAATCAAACTTGCGGCATATCGCATACGTTCAAAAGTATCAGCAATCACCAAAGCAATTGGCTGATCATAATACAAAATCGAATTATCTTTGAAAATCTGAAGTGGCTGACCAAAATTTCGTTTGTCTTTTGCCTTTTGATAACCAGAAGGTTTGTCGACATTCAAATGCGTAATAACCGCCAAAACGCCTGGCGCCCATTCGGCTTTTTTAGTATCAATGGTTTTGATTCTTCCTTTGGCAATCGTACTTCCTACCAAACAGGCATAGACTACACCCGCCGTTTTATATTCAGCCGAATAAGTTGCAGAGCCAGTTACTTTAGCAAATCCGTCAACTCTATTAATATTACTTGTCTTGCTCATAATCTAATTATTTTGATGCTGCTATTGTAAGTGCTTCGGTTACTGCGTTTTCTCCAAGCGTCAGTTTAAAATCATTACCGCCGTATCCTCTGGCGCCTTTCATAGACAAATGGCCTGCTTGTTTAAATACATCTTCTGAAATCGTTTTTCCTTTAAGGAATTTTTCTGTTTCAGTTAACCTCCAAGGTTTATGTGCTACACCGCCCATTGCCAGCCTAACATCATGTATCGTATTGTTTTTTATATCCAAAGCTACGGCAACAGATACTAGAGCAAAGGCGTAACTCGTTCTGTCGCGAACTTTTAGATAATGAACATTTTTAGTGAAATTATTATCCGGAATTTCAATTGAAGTAATCAATTCTCTGCTTTCTAAAGTATTGTCTTTTTCTGGCGTATTTCCAGGAAGTCGATGAAAATCGGTAAAATTGATTTCGCGCTTTCCTTTTGGACCTTCTACCAAAACCGTTGCATCTAGTGCAGCCAAAGCGACACACATATCACTTGGGTGAACGGCAATACAGCTGTCTGAAGCTCCAAAAACGGCCGCCATTCTATTAGAACCTCCAATAGCACCGCATCCACTTTTTGGCACCCGTTTGTTGCACGGCATATCGGTATTATAAAAATAAGAGCATCTAGTACGTTGCAACATATTTCCTCCGACCGTTGCCATATGGCGAATCTGCTGAGAAGCACCTGCCGCTAAAGCCAATGCTAGCAAAGGATGTTTTTCTTTTATGGAAGTATCTTCCGCAACTTGACTGTTTTTAGCCAAAGCTCCAATCGAAACTTTTCCTTTTAAAAACTCTATTTTCTTTAAATCTAATCCATTGATGTCTACTAATTTGTCTGGTGCCACGATGTTCTTCTTCATTAAATCGACCAGATTAGTTCCTCCTGCAATAAACATTGAAGAATTATCTTTTGCTTTTCCTGTCACTGCCGACGAAGACGATAAAGCTTTAATTATCTGAAAATTTTTCATATCTCCTTCCCTCCTTCCTTCACTTCAGTTATAGCATCAACAATATTGTGATAAGCACCACATCTACAGATATTTCCGCTCATATATTCGCTAATCTCTTCTCTGCTGTTGGCATGACCTTCTTTGATACAAGCAATTCCAGACATGATTTGTCCAGGCGTGCAATACCCGCACTGAAACCCATCGTGCTTGATAAAAGCTTCTTGCATTGGGTGTAGTTTTTTGCCTTTAGAAAGTCCTTCGATTGTGGTAACCTGAGCATTTTGTTGCATTGTTGCCAAAGACAGGCAAGACAAAATTCTTGTCCCGTTTACGTGTACAGTACAAGCTCCACATTGTCCATGATCACAACCTTTTTTGGTTCCCGTAAGCTGTAATTGTTCACGAAGTAAATCAAGCAACGTGGTTCGCGGCTCGATGTTTAAATTGTGTTTTGTGCCATTTACTTCAATAGAAAGCGGTACTGTTTCTAAATACTCCGCAATTTTTTCGTCCCATTTATTTTCTGAAGCCATTACCAATGAAGGCGGTGCCAGAGCAAGAGCGGTAAAAAGTCCTGATTTCTTTATAAAGTCACGACGCGAATTAACGTCTTCTGGCGTTACTTTATTCTGGTTTGTTTTTTTAGAAGCCATTCAGTCTATTTGTTAAATTAGCTAATTCACTTTTTGTCATTCTAACAAATTTAATCATCTTAAATCACAAAAAGTTATGAAATTCAAACATTACTCTTATTTAGAATAATTACAATTTCGTGTTTTTTTAACCGCAAAGCACGCAAAGGATTTTCGCTAAGGTCGCAAAGCTTTTTATTATTTTCTCTCGCAGATTTCGCAGATAATGCAGATTCTTTATGATAGAAATAAAAAATCTGTTTAGATCTGTAAAATCTGCGAGAAACAAAAATTTATACGCATTAATACTTTGCGACCTTAGCGAAAATCCTTAGCTCCCGATAGCTATCGGGATTGTGGTTAAATTTTCACACTTATTAATTCTGAAATTGTATTTTTACTGAAATAAGCCAAAATATGTCACAGCAAGAAATCATTTATCTCGATAATAATGCCACAACACGCGTTGATGAACGAGTTCTGAATGCAATGCTTCCCTATTTTACTGATTTGTATGCTAATTCAACAGGAGCGCATTTAGCTGGATTAACGGTAAAAGAAGCAGTTGAAAATGCTGCCTGGCAAACGGCCGATTTGATAAATGCTGACGCAGAAGAAATCATTTTTACCTCTGGCGCTACTGAGGCTATCAATTTAGCGATAAAAGGTTTGGCTAGTCAAGAAAGAAAACATATTGTTACCATTCAAACCGAACACAAAGCCGTTCTTGAAACGTGTCGTTTTATGGAAGACAACGGCTTTGAAGTTACATACTTACCAATTGACTCTGATGGACTTTTAAACTTTCAACTTCTAGATGAAGTAATTACAGATAAAACTTTGGTTTTCATAGGAATGTTTTCTAATAATGAAACTGGTGTCATTCAAAATATCAATGCGATTTCTAAAATACTAAAAAGCAAAAATGTGCTTTTTTTCTGTGATGCGACCCAGGCTGTCGGTAAAATTCCGGTCGATGTAAAAAAACTCGGAATTGACCTTTTAACCTTGTCAGCACATAAATTTTATGGCCCAAAAGGGATTGGCGCTTTGTATGTTTCGGCGAAAGCCAAAATAAAATTGTCACCACAAATTCTTGGCGGCGGACAGCAACGGAAATCAAGAAGCGGCACACTCAATGTTCCCGGAATTATCGGTTTAGGTAAAGCATCTGAAATCGCTGTAAATGAATTAGAAAAAGATAAAAATAGAATTTATCTATTACGACAAAAACTCGAAAAAGGTTTATTGCAGTTTGAAGGTTCTTTTTTAAACGGCGATGAAGAAAACCGAATTTACAATACTTCCAACATTTGTTTTCCGGGGGTAAATTCAGAACAGCTGATTTTGGCTTTAGGAAACATTTCTGTTTCAAATGGCGCTTCGTGTTCAGCCGTCACTTCTGAACCTTCACATGTTTTAAAAGCAATGGGATTGTCTGATGAAGAAGCTTTGAGTTCAATCCGTTTTAGTTTAGGAAGATTTTCTTCAGAAAAAGAAATTGATATAGCAATTGAGAGGGTTTTGAATTTGGCTCGGCAATTGGTTTTGCCACAAAGGCGCTAAGGCACGAAGTTTTTTTATCTATTTTTTAAATCTCACAAAGATGCGAAGATTTCTTTATTTATATTTTTTGAGCTCAAAATATGGAAAGGAGAACCTTTGCCACTCTGTCACTTTGAACCTTTGTCACTTTGAGCCTTTGTCACTTAAATCAGAAATCAATTGAAGATAATCTTCTTCGGTATCGATATCAATATTGCCTTTTTCAAAAAGAACTGAAACTACATCATTTGCATAATTCTTAAGGAGTTTTTTGGCGCCTTCTTGTCCTTTTAATTCCAAAAGTTCTTGAAAATACTTTTTATGAAATAAAACCGGTGTTCCTAAAGTTTCAGAATAAGCCGATGCAACGATTCCTTTTCCTCTTTTACTTGATTCAAAAATTAAACTTTCGAAAACAGAACTCGTAACAAAAGGCTGATCACAAACCGCCATAATACATTGTTCACAATCTGGATTTAAAAGCAACAACTCACTAATTCCTTTTACGATTGATGAAGACATTCCTGTTTCCCAATTGGAGTTGAAAGAAAATGTTATTTCAGGCGAATTAAGCTCTTTTTCTATTAAATCATGATCTGAGCCTGTAACGATAATTATAAATGAATTTTCAACCTTTAAAGCTTCATATATAGAATTTTTTAGCAAGGTCGATTCTTTGTATTGCAGCAATTGTTTTGGTCTACCCAGCCTAGAGGAATTTCCAGCGGCCAGAATGATGATGCCAGTCTTATTTCGAAATTTCTTCATAATGAATTTCGTTGTGAATTTTGCCCGTCTTAAATTTTAGAGAAGTTCCCGTTCTTTGCGATGCAAAAGCTTTAATTTCCGCAATAATCGATAAAGCTATTTCTTCAGAAGTTTCAGCACCAATGTCTAAACCTACAGGGCTGTGAATTCTTCTTAATTGCTCTTCGTTTACAGCGACTTCTTCCTTCAAAAGATCGTCTAACATTCTGTTGAATTTTGATTTGGGACCAAGAATTCCAATATAATGGCAATCTGTTGTTAATAACGCTTTCAAGACCGCTAAATCGTATTTGTAATTGTGAGTCATCAAAAGAAAATAGGTTTGATCATCGACAACAATATTTTCTAAAAATTCTTGCGATTTTACAATAAAGATATCATCTGCTTTTGGAAAGCGCTTTTTTGTTGCATGTGTAGCTCGCCCTTCCTTAATGGTAATTTTCCAGCCTAAAACGGCAGCAATTTTTACTAAAGGCTGAATATCATTTCCAGCTCCTGCAATCACTAAGGAAATAGAGGGTTTTATGTATTCAATTAAAGCTTCGTTACCGTTTTCCTCTTGAAGTTTTTTTACGATTGAGGTTTTCGTCTCCAAAACCTCTTTTACATCTGGAATCAAACTCAAAACATCGTTGTTGTAATTTAAAACCGGACTATCTTTTCTAAAAAACAAAGTCGTTCCTATCTGTGAAGCGTTTCTCTTTAATGAAAAAACGGTAACTACAACAGCTTCTTTTCTTTCCAATTCCAATTCTTGTAAAAGCTGAATCGGATTAATATTGCTTTCATTGTCAATGTATTCAAACAAAATATGAACAATTCCGTTGCACCCCAACTGTAAACCTATTTCGGCATCATCTTCGTTATTGGTATCATAGGTTACAAGTTTATTCTGTTTTTGATTTATGGAAAGAAGTGCTTTTCGAAGCGCATCGCCTTCAAGGCAACCTCCGCTAATTGCACCTGTTAGAATTCCGTCTTCAGTAACGAGCATGCGCGCTCCTGCTTGTCTATAAGATGAGCCTTCAACTTTTACGACGGTTGCTAAAGCACATTTTTTAGCTGTTTTTTTTTCCTCTGAATATGCTTTTAATATATCGCTGATTTCTTTCATGATCAATTATCCTCCTAACAAAAATAAGGAAATCTTTTAAAGAGAAATAATTCCCATCACAAAAGCCGTCTGAACAGCTTCGGCAGTATTTGTTACTTTTAATTTCTCTATGATGTTTTGTCGATGGCGACGAACGGTATAGACCGAAATATTCATCTCTGAAGCAACCTGTTCGCTTTTATTACCTTTTGCAACGCTGGTTAAAACCTCTATTTCTCTTTTCGAAAGTATATTTTCTGTGTTGTTTTTGTATTTTTCAGCTTCAATTACTTCTCCTGTCTTAATATTGAAAATCTTTCCATCAATTCCAGGTCTGGATTGTAAATCTGTTGAAGGCAGATACAAACACAAAGCAAGAGAAATACTTCCATTGCTAAAGGTTTTAAGGTAAATCGTTCTGTGATTGATATAAGAGCATTTTTCGACCAAACCTTTCATTCTAAGTCGGCTCGATGTACTGTAATTGCTATATTCTTCCTGTGGAATTCCCTTTAAAAACTGATAAAAATTAAGTTCTAAAACGTGACGTTCAACCAAATCATCAGGGTTGATTTTAGTGAAGATACATTCTTCAAAAGCAGAGTCGATTACGGAATTTTCATTTGGAAGCCCAAAAACAGAACCAAAACTGCCCGAATAAATATAACTGCAATCTGATCTGTAATCCGACAAAACTGCTACACATTGCTCAATCTTAACATAATTCGAAACAAATTCTTTGTACATTTCAATATCATTAGCTTCTTCAATCTCAAACTTTTGTTCTAAAAATGTAGTTATTAATTGGTTTTCGATTGAAGGCATCTGAGACATTTAAAAAGTGGAATTGGTTAATTTTACGTATTGCTGTTCTTGTTAGACAATTCTATTTTTGGAAAATTAAAAATATTACTTTCTATCTCAAAAAAACAATTTATGAAAACATTTTTTTACAATGCCATTATTCTTTTAAGTCTTTCTGTATTATCAAGCTGTAATAACAAAAATGAAACTTCAAAAACAACAATGAAAGAAGAAACAAAAACTGATTCTGCAATTGTAAATGGCTCGCCATGCGACATCAAGCTGTCAAATATACATTTTACGAAAGCCGTAAATGGTGCTGACACCTTAATCAATAAAGAAGCTGATGAGAAAATCATTTTTAAAGCTGGCGAGAAATCAGATTATTTCTCTGATCCAGACGGAAAATTATCCAACACTACTGCGCCAATGCTTTTGTCTAAAGTCGACAACACCAAACCATTTACGCTGACTGCAAAAATAACTCCTCAATTTACTGAAAAAGGCCTGTATAATGCTGGTGTTTTATACATTTATGTGAATGACAGTTTTTACCAGAAATTCTGTTTTGAACAAGACGAAAGAGGAAATCACAGAATTGTAACGGTTCGTACCATGGGAACTTCTGATGACAACAACCACGATGTGGTAAAAGAGCCTTCTGTTTATATGA
Source organism: Flavobacterium procerum (assembly GCF_042431625.1). Lineage (NCBI taxonomy): Bacteria > Pseudomonadati > Bacteroidota > Flavobacteriia > Flavobacteriales > Flavobacteriaceae > Flavobacterium > Flavobacterium procerum. Next base: position 578,283 of record NZ_JBHLYW010000009.1, read on the forward strand.
AAATCTCTTCTGATACTAAAACGGTTGCTAGTTATTATTCTATTGATAAAAAGAATTGGCAGATGGTTCGTTTGTACAAAAACAATTACCCAAAAGAAATCTGGATGGGAATCAGCACGCAATGTCCTGTTGATAAAGGCACACAAAGTATTTTTGAGGAAATTAATCTAGAAGAAAAAAGTGTTTCTGATTTCCGTTTAGGAATATAACTTCCATTCTAAAAAGACTGTTTTTCAGATTTTCTTATGCTCTATTTTTTAGCATTAATATAATCATTTTTTTAAATAGATGTATGATTTGTATTACCAAGTTTTGTATTTTTATCGATAGCAAAATAATATTACCTAACTTAATTAATAAACTACATGGGAAAATTTGTAATCACTACTAGAACCAACGGTGAGTTTCAATTCAATTTAAAAGCTGGTAATGGCCAGACCATCTTAACAAGCGAAGGTTACACTACAAAAGCAGCATGCAATAATGGCATTGAATCTGTTAAAAAAAATGCGCCAGACGACGATCGCTATGATAGATTAGAGTCTAAAAGCGGAAAACCATATTTTAATTTAAAAGCTGGAAATGGGCAGATTATTGGCTCTAGCGAAATGTACGAAAGTGTTGCCGCAAGAGAAAACGGAATCGAATCTGTTAAGAAAAATGCTCCTGAAGCCACTATAGACGACCAGACGGTATAAAAACAATCTTATATTTTAAAAATGAGGTATTATTGTAAAAGTAATACCTCTTTTTATATAAAATGATTTAAAAGAATCTCGGATTAATCATTCGTTTCCTTGATTTATTGAAAAAATCAAATCTCAAAAGAATCTCATGTGTACCTGAGTTGTAATTTCCTAAGTTTGTTGTTTCATAGTCATACGCATAACCAATTTGTATATGATCGGTAGCCTGAAAACCAGCTAAAGCACTTATACTCGCACTCCATCGATAGCCAACTCCTAAAGTTAATTTATTATTTATTGATAAATTAGCCGATACATCTACCGCTATAGGAGCTCCTTCTACCGCTTTGACCAAAACGGCAGGCTTAAATCTTAAATCTGGATTTAGATCAAATACATATCCTGCTATACCATAAAAATGCGCGCTTGAAGAATACACCGTTGATGCAACATCGTCGTAATAATTAGTTTTAAGCAATTTGGGTACCGATACTCCAAAATACCAATTGTAGGTATGCACATAGAATCCGACTCCCAAATTGGGTAGAAATTTAGATTCTTGCCCATATAGAAATTGATCTGGATTTTCGACATTCAATTCATTGTAATTAACTTCATAATTATTGAAACCTGCCGAAATACCAAAAGAATATCGTAAATCATTATTACCAATGATGGTGTAGGCATAATTTATCATTAACCCAATATTGTTTGTTGGTCCAATTTCTTCGCTAACAATATCTAATCCGATACCATTAGCGTGATATCCTAATGGACTTTGAATTGAAAAATTCATTGTTTTTGGAGCACCATCAAGTCCGACCCACTGCGTTCTGTATAATCCCATTGCGCTAACCACTTCTCTCGAACCCGTATATCCGGGATTAAAAGTCATAGTGTTGTACATATATTGTGTGTATTGCGATTCTTGCTGAGCCTGAGTTTCAAAACTTGCCAATAATAATATCGTTATTATGTAAAAGTATTTTTCCATAAGCCAATTTTATTGATTGTTGATGTACAAATAACCCGTTTTTTCAATTACATCGTTGCCTTTAGTATAGTTTATAATATAGAAGTAAGTGCCAGTAGGAAGCTTTTCTCCTCTATTGATTGTTGCACGCCCATCAGAATAACCTTCAAACATTCTATCGCTTTCATTGTATGATTTTGCATCGTAGACTTTTACTCCCCAGCGATTATAGATTTCGACTCTATTATCAGGAAATTGACTTATTCCTTTGATATGAAAAGTATCATTTATTCCATCTCCATTTGGTGAGAGTGCATTGTAAATTGTAATTCCATCAGCGGGAGGTTCTGGATTTTCTTTTTTAACTATTGCAATTGCAAAAATTCCATATGCACTGACTTGAGTTGTTATTAGTTTTGTATAATCTGCTCCTGTGAGAAGCTCTGTTGTAATGCCTTTTTCATTAATCCATTTAGACGTTGCTGCATCCCATCTCACTATTCCTAATTGGGTATCATCACTTTCCAGAAAAAAAACAGGCGGTGTCGTATTTTTGTCCAAAGTAAGACTTAAAACGACTTTATCTGCTCCTTGTTCTTGAGTCACATTCCAATATTCGGCTTCATCTATGGTTATAATGCTTTCTTCTTTACTGGTATAGGGATGAATATTACCTGTAGTCTCAAAAAAATACTCCGTTACATATATATTCATATTGCTGTTTTCGTCCTTCATTGATGGTCTGTAAAAGACATCATCTCCCACAGGAAATTCAAATTTAGCAGAACCTTTTTTTTCTACTCTTCCATCAACAAAACTCAAATTACTAGCGTCTGAATGTGAAGCATTTTCATTAAAAATCATTTTTCCAATATCATTGGAGGCATCAATAATTCCGTTTTTAAATAATGCCTGTTTGTTAACAACAATTGTTGTTGCTAAACGAAAAGGCATTACATCTGAAGTATTGTTAAACTCAATATTCTGGAAATGTGAAATAGACAAACCGTCGATGAGCTGTTCTTTATTTCCAATGAAAAAAGTTTTTCCATTTTCTGAACCTGAATAGGTAAATAATCCGTCATTTTTGAAATTTGCATAAACATACAAATTTCCGTCATTTAGAAAATCGCCACTTGTTTTGTTTTCAAGGTCAAAAATGGTAGAAAACTGTGTATTGGGTGCTATTGATAATTCGCCGATATTTACGGTTTGTGCCGATATGGGTCCAATGCAGAATATCATAATTATACAGGAGAATGCTCTATATTTTTTTATTTTGTTCATGACTTTAATACTACTAACATTATTCTTCTTGTTCCATTTTTTCTACTAACTTCTCTAAACGTGCTAAACGTAAATCCATGGCTGCAACGGTCTGTTTTAAGTTTTGAATTTCCATATCTTTTGCATCGAGCTGCTTTTGCTGTTCAATTGCATATAAATAGAGCTCTTCTACTTTTTCTAAAACCTGAACTGATAATTCTGATACATTAAAAATATAATCTCCTTTTTCATTTTTAGACAGTTCTTTTATTCCTGTAACTCCTGGCAAATGATTGTTTTCATTTACAAAATTTTCAATTTCCTTTAATGATTTAAATGAATAATTTTTATTTGAAGAACTCCTTTTTTCAAAATATTTTTCAAATACATAATCCGGATAAATGTTTGTAGTAGTTTGTATCGATCCGTTTACGGCAAGCCAAGTTGCAGGATCTGCCGTTCCTCCAAACATATCTGAAGTACCAATAGCAACTTTACCAGTTTGGTAAATTGCATCTGTGTTTGAAGTAGATTTATCATTAGTGGTTTGGATGTGCCAAGGCCCTAAAGCAGCATAAAAAGGACTTACAATTTTCAAAACTCCATTTGCATCGGCAACTACTAAATTATCTGTGATGGTACTTCCAGCTTTAAGTCCCTCAATTCGAACTGGGTCATCTGTACCTACAGTCTGAGGCGAAACATGAAGTGTGTTAGTTGGCGTATCAATATTAATTCCAATTTTTGAAACCTTAGCTGAAGACCCTAAATTATTAACTCCTGTACCAAAAATAGCATTCCCAATATTTAAACGGTTACTTCCTGTTGCTGCCGGCAGATTTACAGTATTTCCTATAATAATGTTTTGGCTTCCTGATGTTAAATTCATACCAGCCTGATATCCTAAAGCTGTATTACCTGTGCCAGTTGCTAAAACTCCAAGCGCAGTATTACCTATAGCAATATTTTGATTTCCTGATGTATTAGCGAGCAGAGTTCCGACTCCTAATGCCGTGTTAAAACTCCCTGTATTTCCCTCAAGCGCTCTGTACCCCATGGCAACATTTCCTGTACCGCTTGATGAGCTAGTCAAAGTATTATGACCAAATGCCGTATTATTGGTTCCTATAGAATTTGACAGTGCTCTTAGGCCAAAAGCAGTTGCACCTATTTGAGATAATATTCCAGCTTTTACATTATTAATTTTAAACATCAAGGATTGACCATCAGTAGTTCCTAGAAAATTTACTGCAGAATCAGTTCCTCCATTTCCTGTCATTCTCCAGTAGTTTGCAGCATTCGGTGCAATTGTTTTAAGCACACCGGTTGAATTCACCACAACAAAATTATCTGTAACAGCTCCTGTTTGTAGACCTTCGGCGCGAATTGGATCTGCCGTGGCTGTAACATGTAAAGTATTTGTTGGTACATTAGTATTAATTCCAATTTTACCTGTCAATGTTCCTGTTGCGTTATTTACTCCTGTCCCAAACAAAGTATTACCTATATTCATTTCATTACTGCTAGTTGGCGCAGATGCATTTACATTAATGGATGAAGCTCCTCCTCCAATTAGTATATTGCTACTTCCAGTAGTATTAGTAATTCCTGCACTATCACCAATCGCTATATTATAGTTACCTGATGAATTATTTTGAAGAGTCAGGTTTCCTAATGATGTATTGTATCCTCCCGTTAAATTATGATTTAGAGAACTTGCTCCTAAACCTGTATTATAGGACCCTGAAGTGTTATCTCCTAATGAGAGGTAGCCTATAGCTGTATTTCGCCCTAAAAAAGTGATACTATTAGCATTTGCAAGTGCCATAGCACCAACCGCTGTATTACCAGAAAAACTAGACCCTGTAGCTTTACTTAACGCTGCATAGCCTATAGCTGTATTATCATTGGCACTACCACCAACAGCTAAAGCACTGTTTCCTAGAGCTGTATTTTCAAAACCTTGTTGCGCAACTGGAGTAGTTGACCAATTCGAAAGAGTCCTATATCCTAAAGAAGTATTAGACTTGCCAATAGCAGCGGTGCTCACCATGCCAGATACAGCATTATTAACCTTGAACATTAAATACTGATCATCAGTAGTTCCAATGAAATTAGTCGTTGGAGTTGTACTTGCATTACCGATTGTGGACCACATTGATTGAGTAACTGTTCTTAAAATTCCGCTTGAAGGGTCAATAGCTACGAGCCTATCTGATGCTGTCCCAACTGGTAAGCCATTAATTGCAAAATTATTGCTATTAGTTGTCAGAGTAGTAGATTGTACCAACGTACCGCCTAACTGCACATTGCCATTAGTTGATGTCAAACCATTGTTTGCTGTAATTAATACAGGAACTGATGGTGTTGTCAATACACCGTTTATCGTAGATACTAAATTTCCGTTTGTCGCTGTTAATGTATTGGTATTAATAATGTCCACTCCCGTTCCTGTTACTCCATTTACTGTTGTACTCAATGTATTTACTGCCGATGTATTTGAAACAGACGTTGCTATACTAAGCGATGCCGGAGTCAATAATGATCCGCCGTCAGTTCCAATTGTCAAGATATTGCCTACATCGGCACTGGTAATATTTGCTGTCTGCCCGGTTCCGTCCTCATTGGTATAGGTGATTACGCCAGTGGTGGAAGACTGCACTAGGTTGGTCAAAGTCTGAGATGCCGAAACTGCTGGGGCAATATCCAAAGCTGTACTCGAAACTCCGTTCACAGTTGTAGTTAGTTCTGTTCCTGATAGTGATGTTTCGTTTGTATTGACAATTGGAGCTCCTGAACTTGTAATTCCGTTTACCGTGACTGTTGCTGTATTTACATTTGACGCATTTGAAATTCCGCTTACGGCATTTGAAGTCGAAGTAATTCCGTTTACGTTGGATGTCAATGTATTTCCTGCTAAACTCAAAGCGTTTGTAGTTCCAGAAGCCAAAATCGGACTTAAATCCAAAGCCGCACTTGCAACTCCGTTCACAGTTGTAGTCAATTCTGTTCCCGACAATGATGTTACGTTTGTATTGATAATCGGAGCGCCTGAACTTGTAATTCCGTTTACAGTAACTGTTGCTGTATTTACATTTGATGCATTCGATATTCCGCTTACGGCATTTGAAGTCGAAGTAATTCCATTTACGTTCGATGTCAAAGTATTTCCTGCTAAACTCAAACCGTTTGTTGTTGCAGAGGCCAAAATTGGAGTCAAATCCAAAGCTGTTCCATAAACACCATTCACAGATGTAGTCAAACTGCTTCCTGACAAAGAATTTGAAACATTACTTACTGCATCAGAAGTTGAACTAATTCCGTTTACGTTCGATGTCAAAGTATTTCCTGCTAAACTCAAAGCGTTTGTAGTTCCAGAAGCCAAAATCGGAGTCAAATCCAAAGCTGTTCCAGAAACTCCATTCACAGATGTAGTCAAACTGCTTCCTGACAAAGAATTTGAAACATTACTTACTGCATCAGAAGTTGAACTAATTCCGTTTACGTTCGATGTCAAAGTATTTCCTGCTAAACTCAATGCATTTGTTGTTGCAGAAGTCAAAATCGGAGTCAAATCCAAAGCTGTTCCAGAAACACCATTCACAGATGTAGTCAAACTGCTTCCTGACAAAGAATTTGAAACATTACTTACTGCATCAGAAGTTGAACTAATTCCGTTTACGTTCGATGTCAAAATATTTCCTGATAAACTCAAAGCGTTTGTAGTTCCAGAAGCCAAAATCGAACTTAAATCCAAAGCCGTACTTGCAACTCCGTTCACAGTTGTAGTCAGTTCAGTTCCCGATAATGATGTTTCGTTTGTATTGACAATCGAAGCGCCTGAACTTGTAATTCCGTTTACAGTAACTGTTGCTGTATTTACATTTGACGCATTAGAAACTGTGATAGAACTTACCGGAATCACAGAAATATCTAACATCGCTCCTCCATCGGTTCCTACTTTAAGTAAGTTCCCTACATTAGCACTGATTACTTGTGAAGTTATTGAATTCCCTGTCTCATTTGTATAGGTAATTGCCCCCGTTGCTGTGTTCTGAACCTGATTGGTAACAGTTTCATTCGCTTTAACAATAGGACCAAAATCAATTACTTGAAAATTTCCCGAATTATCGGTATAGGAAAAAGTTTGAGTAACTGCATTGTAAATAACTGTTCCAGAAGCTGTGGTTGTTTCTCCCGAAATTACAATCCTATTCCATTTATTATCGAACCAGTAATAGTATCCTGGTTTTATATCAGCAACAGTTGCTGTATTAAACACCAATAAACTATTGATATTTCCACCCACAATTGTTGCTACATCTGTTGAACTGGTCAAATTTATTCTAGGAATCAGTATTCCTCGATTTGTTGCAGCGACTTCCAGTTGAGAAGATGCATTAGGCATTGGTGTCCCTATTCCAACTTGAGAACAAACAGTAAAACTCCCTAAAAAAATAAGAATGCAAAGTATTTTATTCTTCATAAGATTGAATTATTAGCATTAACAATTTTAAATTATAACAGAAATAAAAAAACAAAAAATCAAATCTTAAATTTTGGCTTTGAGGAATCTTAAAAGGAATTATTTAGAGAAGACCTAAATAGTTCCTATAATTATTTTTGCTAAGAAAAAATGAAAAAGCAATTGAATTGCTAATAAAATAAGTTTGAATGGCAGATAACAATACAAAAGAAAATCAGTGCAAGTACTAGATTTGATTGTTAAAAAGTAATAGACATAAATTTAGAATTGTAAATTTAAATAAAAATAAAACATTAATAATCAAATACTTAAAATTATTTTATTACTAAAATACTTATATATAAATATTTAAGCACGTTTTAAGTTTATAATTCCATCATAATGTCTTTAATCATTTTAAAAAAAAGTTCTCAATCTTAAACACAACTCCTAAATAAAAAAAAGGCCAATTTCCATTAAGAAATTGGCCTTTTTCTAACTCATTAAAAACTCACTTCAAACTTTCGATTCCTGTATGAGTAGGAACAACCTGCTTAATAGTTCCGTCTAAATTAAACTCTAACTTATCAATACAGACTTCACGATGAAAACCACCAGCTCTTCCCATTTTAATTCCTGTTGGGTAAGAAAATCGATGATATACCATATACCATTCATCTTTGTTTGGAATTTGTAAAACCGAATTATGACCCGTTGCGTGAATTCCCTGCTCAGGGACTCCTTGAATCACAATATTATTTTCCGGGATTTCGATTGGCCCTAAAGGCGATTTTGAAATCCCGTATCGTACTTTGTAATTCGGACTTCTCGTATCATCCTCACTCCATAAAAAATAGTAGGTTCCTTTTCTGTAGAAAACATAAGTTCCTTCGCGGAAAGTTTTGTCCACTTTTATTACTGTTTCGGTTCCTTTTTTAGCAGAAATCATATCGTCATTCAATTCAAAAGCCCCCATATAACCATTCCCCCAGTAAAAATAACTTTTACCACTTTTGGGATCTGTAAAAACATCGGGATCAATTTCTTGTCCGCCTTTTATTCCTTCTGGTTTTGTTGCCACAAGGGCTTTTCCACTGTCTTTAAAAGGGCCTGTTGGGTTGTCTGAAACCGCAACGCCTATTTTTTGAGCAGCCGTAAAATAGTAGAAATATTTATATTTCCCTTTTATTTTTTTCTCCACGATACAAGGTGCCCATGCATTTCTGTCTGCCCAAGAAACATCTTTTTTTAAATCTAAAATTACGCCTTCGTCTTTCCAATCAATAAGATTATCAGAAGAAAAAGTTTTAAAATAATAACCAGACCAACTGTCAAATCCGTCGCTTGTTGGGTAGATATAATATTTTTTAGTTTTGTTCGAATATAAAATTTCAGGATCGGCATAATATCCTTCTAAAACCGGGTTGTTATTTATTTTAGGATATTGAGCAGGCATTCCCCATTTTTCGGTTATTCTTTTTAATTCTGATCTCGTGATTGGGAGAATAGTTCCGTGACGTGGTTTAAAATCCATCGAAATCTCATTGTCAATTACAGTAAAATTCTCCAAATCTGTACTTTTGGTAAATTGATATTGTCCTTTTTTGTAGACATCGTACATAAGAATATATTCATCAGAATTGTTGAGTTTAAAAATACTAGAACCTTCAACAGATTCTTTTGTCTGTTGAAGATAATTGTCATTTTCTATCCATTTTCCTGAAGTCAAATCAGTTGCAGTTGCCGATTTGATTCCCGGAGTATTGGTTTCTGTTTTATAAAAAAGATGATAAACTCCGTCTTTTTCTATAATGTCTCCATCTATACAAGCGTTACCCGATTTTGGCACATACAATAATTTCGGCTCGCCTTCTAAAGCTGTAAAATCTTTATTGGCGTAAGCATAATAAATCTTATCAGGTCCTCCAGCATGCTGCATACTGAAATAAATCATGTATTTTCCAGCTTTCGTATCATAAATAGTCTGAGGTGCCCAAACTCTTTTTAAGTTTTCGTTTCCTGGAAATGTAGTCTGGATATTCACTATACTGCTTTTCCAATTTACTAAATCGGTACTTTTTAATAAAACCATTGCACGATTACTGTCCCAGCCTTTTGAAGAAGTCATGTCGGTCAAAACCATATAAAATGTTTTGCCATCTTCTCCTCGCAATATATGCGGATCGCGAACGCCTCCGGTTGAACTGATTGCTTTACTATCTATAACCGGTTTGTTTCCATTTAAACTATAATAATGATAACCATCTTGACTCACAGCATAATTAACCGCTTCTTCTTCTACCTTATTTCCGATAAAATAAACGAATAAATAGGCTGTCAAATCTTTCTCTGCAACTGCAGGTGGAACTCCTTGTGCTTTATCTTGCGCTTGTAAAAAAGTTGAAATCAATAGCAAGAATACAATGCTGATTTTTAATTTTTTCATTTTGTAATAAGTTTAATGCCGTTATATTTTCGAAAATAATACAACAGTTTATTTTTTAGTTTTAATACGGATAACAGTAAAAGAATAGGGCGGTAATTCTTTTGAAAATGCTTCTTTAACGGTAATATTTTGAGTAATTGGTCTAGCATCTGTTTTTTCTGGATTTCCCGCTAATACCGTATAACTTGCATTTTCAGTTGTAGTTAAATCAGCTATTTCAATTGATGGTATAAAACTCACAGGAAGCACGTTGACTAATTTTACAATCAAATCTCCCGAAATACTTTCTTTAACAACAGATATGCCAATACGTTTATTAGCCTCGGCATTATCCGAAGCTTTTATACTGCTTTCAATATAAATATCGCCTGGGTTTTGACCGTAAAGTTTTTGAACGAAATAATTTACTGTCGGTTTTACTTCATTTCCATTAAAATAAATTAAATCCGGATTCCATTGTGTATGTTTTTCTCTTGCCAATAAAGGTGCATAAGAAGCCATTGAAACCACATCTCCATTTCGTTCAACACCTGTTAGATACAATGCCTCTGCCAAAGCGTTATAGAACTTATTGCCCCATGAAGCATATTCTCCTAAATATACCTTAGATTTTGAACGATCATAACTATCATAAAAATCGTGATTATTAATAAACCATCCTGGCGATTGGTAATAATGTTCATCAACAAGTGGCAGTTTCAAATCATCAGCAATTCTCCAGCCTTCTCTATAATCTGTTCCTTCAAAAAATGGTCCGACTGTACCGATAATGATAATTTCAGGATATTTTTGCTGTACCGCTTTTACAATCATTCGGTAACGTTCTTCGAAAACATCACTGATTAAATCTTCATTCCCAATCCCGACATATTCTAAATTGAAAGGTTTTGGATGTCCCGCCTCAGCACGTTTTTTACCCCAAACGGTATTGACGCTTCCGTTAGCATATTCAATTAAATCCAAAACATCCTGAACATATTCATCCATGTCTTCCATTGGAATTCCAAATTGCTGTCCAGAACCTCCGTCAGATGAATTTTGACATGGAACTCCAGCAGCTAAAACGGGAACAGCTTCGGCTCCTAAATCTTCACAAAACTGAAAATACTCAAAATACCCCAATCCCATTGATTGATGATAGCCCCAAATATTTCGCGATCCTATTCGGCTTTCTAGCGGTCCAATCGTATTTTTCCATTTGTAAATATTATGCAATCCATCTCCGTGTGCTACACATCCGCCCGGAAAACGAACAAATTTTGGGTGCATAGCTGCAATTGCTTCAGCAAGATCCAAACGTAATCCGTTTTTACGATTTTTAAATGTTTGCTGAGGAAAAAGTGAAACCATATCAACAGCAGTTTCACCGTTGGTACTAATTTCTAAATGAGCATCATTTACTGTTTTATAAGGTTTTAAAACTAAATTAAATTTCTTCCATGAATTTGAAGGTGTAAATACCGCTTCCGCTAAAGTTTCTCCGCTTGCCGTTTTCAGACGAACAATGGCTTTTGTTCCTTTAGCAAAAACACTAAAATCGTACTTTTCATTCGCTTTAAGCGTAATTCCGTCAAAACCTAAATTCGTGATATTTCCGTTTTTGATTACGGCATAATTTGGATTGTTAACATGAATTGGATTTTCTTTTTCAATTTTAAAATCACCGCTCCAAGCCATTGAAGCATTCCATTTTTCGTCTCTTCCTTTTTTATCATGAAGCGAATATTCGAAATCACGATTCTGAATCAGTTCTCCATATAAACCGCCATCTGCTGCATAATTGATGTCTTCAAAGAAAACACCCGTTAGCATATTGCTGATTTTTTTTGAATCTTGACCGTTTATTTTAATTTCGGCCTTAACCGGTTTTAAACCTAAAAAAAGTAAACTATCACTTTTAGGAGAAGTATTATTCTGTTTATCTCTAAACTTAACCGACTCCATATTTTTAATCATGTTGTCTAACAAACTCCAATCTACTTTATGCAGTGTTCCTTGTAAAACCTCTCCTTGGAGCTTAATTTCACTTTTTAAATTTAAAGGAGAAGCATTAGCATCAATTACAGCAGGAGTATAATTTTGAAAGTCTTTTGTAGCAGTATGATAATTTTTACCGCTTTCGCTAAAGTGAACTACATATTGTTCCTCTTTCTGACTAACCTGAACATTTAGGATAACTGATTTGTCTTGGCTTTTTCCAACAAAATTTTTCATTCCCTGAATGTAATTTTGTCTTCCCCAATTGACTAAATCTTTGCTTTCTGAATGCGCAAAAACATTATCTCTAACGCTCCAATAGCAATGAAAAATCCCAGCATTATCACGAATCAAAAAAGCTTCAGACATACTTTTACCCGTTGGTCCCCAGCTTCCAAAATCTGATTTTAGAAAACTGAATTCAGGGCCAATCGCAAACCAGTTTTTCTGATCTGTACTCCACGCAAAATGAAGTCCGTTTTTTCCATTATTTTTTAAAGTAGAATACGCAAATAAGTAAACTTTACCAGGATTTTCATCTTTTGTTTTGATTGTAAATCCAGACATTCCAAAAATAATGACAAAAAGCAAAAGCAACTTTATAGTGCTTTTAAGCAAAAACCTTTTCATTATTTTTTGCTTTTTAATTGATACAGAACTGAACTATGCGGTTTTAAATCGGCACCAATTTCTTTTGAAGTTGTTTTAGATTTTTCGCCTGTCCATATATTTAAAATTTCCGCAGAACCTGAAATTCCAACATCTGAAAGATTTACAGATACTTTCTGTGAGTCTTTATCTGAGATATTGAATAGTGCCAAATAAACACTTCCATCTTTTGCATTTTTTGAAGTCACTGCAATCTTTCCGTCTTTCTGGAAAAGTTGTTTTACAGCCGTGCTTTCATTATGCATTTTCACAACCTCTTTATTTGTTAATAATGATAAAGTGAAGGCATCATTACTTGGTAAATCTCCTCCAAAAAACAATGGTGATTTAAAGATGTTGAAAAATGTAATTAAAGTATATTGTTCGTCTTTTGTTAAACGAGTCATTCTATCGTTGCCACGTTCGCCTCTAATCGAAATACGCCCTAACGGAATCATATCGCAATCTGGCCATGTTCCCGGTGCGATGTACGGATACCATTTTTGTGCTACATCCATTAAATGTGTGATATGTGGCCAAGTGTCCCAAACATCGTCAACCATACGCCACATATTGGCGTGCGTCGTTACGTGCTGTGCTGCCGAAATTGGTGTTTCTCCAGGCGAAGTGCTTAATACAATTTTGCGTCCGCAATGGTCAATCGCATTTCTAATCAAATTGATTTCGCCTTCGTGATAGGGCCTTGATAAATCATCAATCTTAATAAAATCTACTCCCCATTGTGCATACAATTCGAAAATAGAATTATAATATTCCTGTGCTCCTGGTTTGTCTGCTACAACTGTATAATTGTCTCTCAACCATTCGCATTGCAATGCTGTCGAATAAACTTGATCTGCTGTAATTCCGTTTGCACCTTTAATCGGCATTTTTTCTTCAACCGCTTTTTTGGGAATACCACGCATGATATGAATTCCGAATTTCAATCCTTTTTTATGAATATAATCGGCTAAAGGCTTAAAACCTTGTCCATCTTTCGCTGAAGGAAATCGGTTTACAGCAGGAAGATACCTTCCGTATTGATCGATTACATAACGTGGATCTGTTTGATTGTAACCGCCCGCTTTGTCATTTTCGACAAACCATCGGATATCGACTACGACATATTCCCAGCCAAATTTCTTCAGCTCTTTTGCCATATAATCGGCGTTGGCTTTTACTTCATGTTCTTCAACAGTCGGTCCGTAACAATCCCAGCTATTCCAGCCCATTGGCGGTGTCTGAGCCCATTGTTTAAATTCTTCTTTTTGAAATGGTTTGGTTTGTGCGGTAGATACAACTGACAGGAAAAATGTTCCCATCATCATGGCTAGTAAGTTAGATTTTTTCATTATAGATGGTTTATGTGTAAGTTTTACACTTTAAAAGTAATGAACTTTTTTTAATAACAATTATAGTTTTCTGTCAATTAGAGATTTACTTGTGAAATTCTTCAAATGTCAATTTCTCTTGTAAGGTTATTTTGCCAATTTAATCATACAAACAAAATGTCCCAAATGGAACATTTATCAATTTATTATCAATGATAATATTCCAATGGGACATTTTTTTTTTACCGATGAGATGTTCGGATGAAACATTTTTAATTTTACATTAATGGTAATCTCTACTACCGATGAGATGTTCCGTTGGAACATTTTTATTTTACATTAATGGTAACCTCAACTGGTTTTAGCCATTGGCTTGTGAATTTCACTTTTATCGGTTCTGATGAATCTCCTTTTGCCTGAATATACGCTGCGATGTGACCGTGAAATACTCTTTGTACATTATCGGTATAATCTGTCATATCGCTGTTGTTTCCTGCTTCAAGACCTAACAAAGTACCTGGCCCTGTAATTGTACAAGTTACTTCATTGTCTGAAAGCATTACTGGAAGCCCGTTTTGGTCTTTAACCTGAACCATGATTTTGGCTACACCTTTATCTTTGCTGATTGTGATGTTTTTCTCTGCAATCGTTAATTCAACTGGCTGTTGTGTCGAATTAATGGCATAACGGCTGACTTCTTTATCGTTTTTGTTTAAACCAACAGCTTCCAATTTTCCTGAAGCAAAAGGAATATCCCAATACATAATTCCTGTTTTTTCGTCGTATAATTTCGTTTCACCAACTACTTTTCCGTTTAATTCTAAACGTGCTTTTGCAGCATTAGTATAACAAAACACACGGATTTTTTGTCCGTTTTCATAATTCCAAATTGCCCATGCATCTTTAGAAATATCTTTTTCGTTTACTAATGGATACGTTCCTAAATAAGCCATTGGTTTATCTGACCATAAAGACTGTCGGAAATAACCTCTTGGTTTGATAACTCCAGCAAAATCAACTAGTCCAGAGTAAAATCCTCTTGAAGGCCATCTTCCTGATTCTCCTAAATAATCGATACCTGTCCAAAGGAACTGTCCGAAAATATGTTTGTTGTTTTTTACTGCCAGCCAAGGTTCCATATCATGAACATTTTCACTTCCGTAGATTACTCTTTTTGGATATTTAGCATGATCAGTCTGATATTTACTTTCTGTATAATTGTATCCTGTAATGTCTAAAGCGCCTGGGTATTCTGTTTCATTAGACATAGCAACTCCTGCTAAACCAGCTGTTGTCGGCCGTGATTTATCATATTTTTTAACTGCTGCTACCAAACGTTTTGCGATTGCTCCAAGTCTCATAGCATCTGGCGCATCTGGTTTATAACCGCCATAAGCTGCTTGTCCGAAACCGTCTTTTCCTTTATCTAAAACAGGATGCGAATACGGATCGTTTGGATAATCTACTTCGTTACCAATACTCCATGCAAATACAGAAAGATGATTTCTATCACGACGTACAAAATCTTCAAGGTCTTTTTCAGCATACTCTGCAAAAATATCAAACGAACCTTCAAAACCTGGAGTTCCATAATTCCAGCCTTCTAACCATTTACGTTTTGGAAATTCCCATTCGTCATACGCTTCGTTTAAAACTAATAATCCTAATTCGTCACAAAGCTCATAAAAAACCGGTGCCTGTGGATTATGACTTGTTCTGATGGCATTTACACCAATTTCCTTCAAGGTTTGCAATCTTGTTTTCCAAACTTCTCTTGGAACTGCTGAACCTAAAACTCCAGCATCGTGATGTAAACAAACTCCCTTCATTTTCATCCACTTTCCGTTAAGAGCAAAACCATTGTTTGGATCGAATGTAAAGTTTCTAAAACCTGTTTGTGTTACCGTTTTATCGATTTCTTTTCCGTCTTGTAAAACAGTAGTTTTCAGTTCGTATAAATTTGGGTTGTCTAAATCCCATAACTGTGGGTTCTTAACATTGATTTTAGCTGAAATTTTTCCGTTTTGATTCCCTGCAACTTCAACTTTAGAAGTTGTTTTCCCAACTGATTTTCCATCTTTTGAAAACAGTTCGTTTACAACAGTCAAAGCTGATTTAGAAGAAGAACCATTTTCTACATCAACCTCAACATTTAGAGTTCCTGTTCCTTTTTTTACTTCCGGATAGGCATAAACGCCCCATTGCGCAATATGAACGGGATTAGCATAAACTACCCACACATTTCTGTAAATTCCTGAACCCGTGTACCATCTTGAATCAGCACTTTGACTGTGGTCAACACGAACAGAAATGGTATTTTCTCCACCAAATTTCACAAACGGCGTTGCATCATACGCAAAAGAAATGTAACCATTTGGACGTTTCCCTAATGATTTTCCGTTGATGAAAACTTCACTTCTGTTGTAAACTCCCTCAAAGTACAAATACACTTTTTCACCCGATTTGCTCTGCGGAATATTAATTGATTTTCTGTACCAAGCAATACCGCCCGGCAAGTATCCTTGACAGCTTGCCAACGTTGGACTCAATTGTCCTTTTACGCTCCAATCGTGCGGTACATTTACGTTCTGCCATTTAGCATCATCAAAATTGGTATTTTTTGCATCGGAAACATCCTGAAGATTGAATTTCCAATTGTCATTTATTTTCTTCGAATCTCCAAACGAAATCTGACTGCTCGCAGACAGACATGAAAAGAGTAAAACTGGGATTAAAGTTTTCTTACTTAACACTATATTTTTATTTTTTAGTTAATTTGTTTTTCTTGCATTTTTGATTTAGTTCGCAGTCTCAGTTTACAGTTGCTAAGCTGAAAACTGAGACTGCGACTGAATACTAAAAACCTGCTCACTTACTCAAATTCTCCCACAAACGTCACTACCGACTTCGCAGGAATTTCTAAATTATTAATTTTCTGCGAATTGGCTCTTTTTAAATTTAAATTATCAGAAGTTACATAAGGAGTAAACTCATTATTTTTTAGAGTTCCTTTTGATAAATCGAATTTATATTTCTGAGCTTCTTTACCACAGTTAACAGCTACAACAATCAGTTTTTTGTTCTGAATATCTTTGTAAGCGGTCAACATCACATCATTTGCAGCATCTAATTCTTTTTGGTTTGGAATATCAATTCTCTGCATTCCCGGACGAACAAAAAGAGAATAATTTCCTAATGCCCAAAGTAATTTTGAATCGTGAAATTCTCCATCATTTTTTACATAATTTGGCTCAGTTCCACCATTGCTTTTTCCATCATCCAAATAAATTAATCCGTCTTTGTAATCTACTCTTGTGATGGATGTCCACCACTGCCATGAAGCTGCATTGGCAACTGCAATATCATTATGGATTAATCTTGCTACAAATAAAGCGGTCTGCATTCCTAAATCTCTTCCTCCGCCTGAACCACCCGGAATTTCAGCTTCTCCCGGATTTTCTAAAATACAATACTCAGATTGCCAATATTTTAATCCTGGTTTTTGTTTTACTTCGGCAGCAATTAACTTTCGGCTTAAAACTTGTCTTTCAATTGGCCAAGTTGTAAAATAACTGTGTCCTAGGATTACATTTTTTACGTTTGGAAATTTAATGACATTCGTCTTAGTCTTTCCAAAGAAAAAATCAATTTGATTGTCACGATTTTCTGCATTTACATTTTCATATAAATAATCAATTTGTGCTGCTTCTGCAATCACAATTTCAGTATTCATTTTTTTAGCTTTCAGCTTTTCCGAAAGTGATTTGGTCAAATCATAAATTTCCTGATTGGTTGCCGGTGTTCCTTCCTGACTGTTGGTATCGCCTTGTTTTGGCATCCATTCCCACTGTGGTTCGTTTATCGGACTAACATAATCGAATTTAATTCCTTCTTTTTTCTCCAATCCTTGAATACTTTGAACTAAGAAATCAGCAAATTTTGGAATTGCACCATCTTTTAGATTCAGTTTATTCTTTTGAGAGGCAAAAGATAATCCGTTGTTTGTCATATAAACCGGAGGACTATTGGTAAAAATAAGAAATTTTTCTACTCCTCGTTTTTTAGCTGCCTGCAGAAACCATCTTTGTCCTTCTTGTTTAGAAAAATCATAATTCCCATCAGCATTTAGAAAACATTCACTTCTTCTCCACTCGTCAGAAACTTTGCTATTTTCTCCTTGTTCCGTACTTCCAGCACCCAAATTAAATCGCCAGATTGAAAGTCCAATTCCTTTTGGATTTCCGTTTGCATCGATTTCTTTACTGAATAACAAATCTGCAATAGCATTTTTTTTCTGTTCTGGCCAATTTTTGCCCACAAACTGCGTTCTCCAGGCATCAGAACCTCCAAAACCGTCCATGATTTGTACTACATTATCTGTGCTGATGGTAACGGTTCGCTGTGCAAAAGACAACGAACTGATTACCAATAAAAGCGAGAGATATACTTTTCTCATTTGTTTTTTATTTTTATTTAACCGCAAAGACGCTAAGTTTTACGCAATGTTCGCAAAGTTTTCTATCATCTTTGCGGTTAATTTTCATTCTTACTTTATGTTTTTCAAAACCTTAGTATCTTAGCATTTCAGAACCTTAGTATCTTATTTATACGTTCCTACATAAGTCACTACCGATCTGGCAGGAATTTCAAAACCAGAAACATCAACCGCAGTTCCTTTTTTCAAACTTAAGGCTTCAGAAGTAATATAAGGTGTTAATTTATTATCGGTTACAGTTCCTCCTGCAAGATTTAATTTATAGGCTTTTGCCGATTTGCTCATATTAACCGCAACCACAACTAGTTTTTTGTTTGTTGCATCTTTATAAGCCGTAACCATTACATTATTTAATTCTGTCGTATTATCAACACTTGGAATTTGAACTCTAACCATTCCCGGTTTTACGAAGAATGAAAAGTTTCCTAATGCCCAAAGCGTTTTAGAATCTCTGATGTATCCGTCATTTTTACAGTAATCTGAATTTCCAGCTCCGTTGCTTGCGCCATCGTCTACGTGAATCAAACCATCTTTGTAATCTCCACGGCTGATTGCTGTCCACCATTGCCAAGAAGTAACACCTCCAACAGCAATATCAGTGCTGACAATACGAGCTGTCCAAAGTGCTAATGACATTCCTAAATCTCTTCCTGCTCCTGCTCCACCCGGAAGTTCAGCTGTTCCTGGACTTTCTAAAACACAATATTCTGATGACCAAAGACTAACTCCTCCAACTGACTGGATTCTTGATGCCGCTTCCTGTCTTGACGAAACAAGAGTGCTTAACGGCCAAGCCTGCCAGTAACTGTGTCCAGAAATAGTCTTTTTTACATTGCTTAAACCGCCAATATTTTTAGTCGAATTCGCAGCAAAGAAATAATCAATCTGGTTTGATCTGCTTTCTTTTCCTGAAACTGTTTTATATAAAGGTTCATAAGCTCCTGCTTCTCCCACCACAATTTTTGCTTCTAAATTTTTAGCCTGCAATTTTGGAGATAAAATGTTCACAAAACTGTAAATGTTTGTATTAGTTGCCGGCGAACCTTCCTGTCCTGAACCATCCCATTCGTATTGTGGTTCATTAAACGGGCTCACATAATCAATTGTTAAGCCGTGTTCTGTTTTTAATTTGTCTAAAGAGGTAACCCAGAAATCAGCTAAATCGGGCATTTTTCCATCTTTTAAATTGTAGAATTCTTTGATAGAAGCATGTGCTTTTCCGTTTTGAGTCAAATAAACCGGAGCACTGTTTGCAAATGCTAATAATTTATCTACACCACGTTCTCTTGCTGCTTTCATAAACCAAACCTGTCCAGCTTGTTTACTCATATCATACGTAACTCCGTTAGTTGTAAAACATTCCGATCTTCTCCATTCATCTGTAATATCACTGGCATCTCCCTGCTCTGCACTTCCTGCTCCTAGGTTGAAACGCCATAACGATAATCCGATTCCTTTTGGATTTCCATCAGCATCTAAACCTTGGCTGAACAATAAATCGGCTATTTTATTTCTTTTATCCGTCGGCCAGTTTTTTCCAATAAAATTACACTGCCAAGCATCAGAAGCTCCAAAACTTTCCATTGTCTGAAGATTCATATCCAAACTTACTTTCAATTCCGTTAACGTGTTTTCTGAACCTGAATTTTCAGATTTTTCAGCATCACAACCTACAAAAAAAGAACTTGCGAAAAGTAAGCCTGCACACAGCAGACCTACTTTATTATGATTATTAAACTTCATCTTAGTATCCTGGGTTTTGTTTGATGACATTTCCACTCAAATCGATTTCTAATTGTGGAATTGGCCACATTAAGTGTTTAGCAGGGTTAAAATTGATTCCTTTATCTTGTGGTTCTCTCAAGTTTGTGGTTTCGTATGGATCTGTAGAACTCAAGTTATATTGAACGAAAGTCCCGTTTGGTCCCATCAAAGATTCGATAACTGGTCTTCCTGTTGTTGGATCTTTTTCACGACGAATATCGAACAAACGTAATCCTTCGAAAGCCAATTCTAAACGACGCTCTTTGTAGATTTGTCTTAAAAGCGTTGGGCCAGAAATTCCTGTTTTTGGATCTAATTTTACACGTGCTCTAATTACATTGATGTCTGCTAAAGCATCTCCTCCTGTATGATAATTAGCCTCCGCTCTTGTCAAATACATTTCAGCCAAACGAATCAACGGAATATTCAACGGCAAGTGACCATCCTTTTTATCCAATGAACGACGTGTTGCAATTGGAATATAATATTTGCGACAGATACGTCCTGATTTATTATCGTTTAAACTGAACTTATGTGTTGGATTTAAAACCTCATCTCCATACGCAGCTTCTCCCCATTTTGTAATAGTACTTCTACGACGGATTACATCATTTTCAGATAAATAAGCATTCTCCAAATCACTTGTTGGCATACACCATCCCCATCCGTCTAGAACGTCTGCAGCATCATTACTTGGGAAATTCTTTTTGTCTTCCCCTCTAGCACCAGCTAAAGTTGGCAAAGCCGCTCCTAAATCTCTATTTTGGACAGATGATGACTGTGCTTCTAAAATAGATTCAACTCCGTTATGATTATTGACATTCCAGATATTTAAGAAATCAGCCTCTAATTGGAACGGCCCTTCCGTAATTACTTTGTTCGCATAAGTTTTCGCTTCTGCCCATTTTTCTTGGAACAGCGATACACGTGCCAATAAAGCATAAGCAGCCCATTTGTTTATTCTTCCGTCTCTTGCTACTGGAGCACTTTCTAATTTTGCAGCTGCATCTTTAAGGTCAGCTTCAATCTGTGCATATACATCTGCTGCAGAACTTCTTTCCAGAGTTAAATCTGATGTTCCTAATGATTTTGTATACAAAGGAACTCCTCCAAAAAGATTTACCAATTCGTAGTAACAATAAGCACGTACAAATAATGATTCTCCCATATATTGGTTTTTCTGAGTTTCAGTAATTGGCGACATAGCCATTTTTTCCAAACCAATATTTGCCGATTGAATGGTGTAGTAATGAGCCGTATAAATACCATTCATATCTCCCATATTATCTGGCGTAATGATATATTGCGAACAAGGTCTGTGCGCGCTGTTGTCCTGTCCTGTGTTTCCCATCCAAGCGTCATCAGTAGACATTTCGTTGGTTACTCTTGGAGCAGTTAATACCCACCATTCTTTTGCCAATAACAAACGCTGCGTCAATTCATTTGCATAGTTTTCGCATTCTTGTACCGTTTGAAAATAGTTTTCTAACGTCTGCTTTCCTCTTTGTTCTTTTTCAATAAAGTCGCTGCAAGAAGCCGAGAATAGAGAAAAAGCTATAATTGATACTATTATTTTTTTCATGATCTTTTTAATTAAAATGCAACATTAAGTCCCATCAAGATTGTTGGCTGTACTGGATAATTCCATCCTCCAAAACCTGCTCCTTTTACTCTGTCCTGTTTATCAGGATCTCCCGCACCTACCTCAGGATCAACTCCCGTGTACTTTGTCCAAGTCCATAAATTTTGTCCTGATAATGAAATTCTTAATTTGTCTAAACCGAATTTGTTGTAGAAAGAATACCCCAGCTGTAAGTTTTTCATACGCACAAAAGAACCGTCTTCGACATAAAAAGAAGAGAATTTTGTAAAGTTCTCGTTGTTGTCATCTTTTGATAATCTCGGAATGTAATTAGAAGTTCCTTCGCCATGCCAAGCCATTTGTTCTAATCCGCTTACTTTATTCGTTAAGCTTGCTCCGTTATACAAATCCGAAATATTTTCATTTACTATATCATTCCCGATGCTTGAATAGAAATTAGCTATCAAATCAAAGTTTTTGTAAGCAAAATTTAAGTTTAGACCAATATTATAATCTGCCCAAGGAGAACCAATTTTTGTTCTATCCTTATCATCAATTTTTCCATCGCCATTAAGATCTTTAAAACGAATGTCTCCCACTTGTGCATAAGGCTGTAATTTGGTTCCGTGTTCATCTGTATGCGAATTTAATTGGGTTTGGTTTTGGAATAAACCATCTGCAACATATCCGTAGAAATATCCTGGTTCATTACCTTTAACCGTTAATGTTCTATTATTTGAACCGTACAATCTTTCTCCATCAGCAGAAAGAGACAACATTTCAACATTTACCGTTGTAAAAGTCACATCTACACCGTATGAGAAATCCCCTTTTTTGTTTTTATAAGAAAGTAACAAATCAATACCGCTTGACTGCATAGATCCAATGTTTGTCCACATTCTAGAATTATCTGGAAATCCGCTGTAAGTTGGAAATTGTTTTAAGAACAACATATCGTGTGTCTGTTTTCTGTAATATTCCAAAGAACCAGATATTTTGTTTTTAAAGAATCCGAAATCAAGACCAAAACTCATATCTTCAACTGTTTCCCATTTAATGTCTTTGTTTGCCATTGAAGAAGGATAAGAAGTATCTACAACTTCACCGCCAATTACATAATAACCTTGTCCAATATTAGATTGATAAACAGCATCTGGCAACCCTTGATTCCCTACTTTACCCCATCCTGCTCTAAGTCTCAAATCACTTACAACATCTTTAACCGGTTCCATAAAGCCTTCGTTTAAAATTCTCCAAGAAACCGATGCCGAAGGGAAATTTGCCCATTTGTTTTCAGTCATGAACTTTGAAGAACCGTCTCTTCTGAATGTTCCTGTGAAATAATATTTACCATCATAGTTATATGAAAAACGGGAAATATAAGACATTAAAGAATTTGACGTTCTGTTACCACTGCTGTTACGGTTTTTAGTAGCAGCATCCAATTCTCTCATAGAATCAGAGTTGTTTGGAACTCCTTCTCCATATCCCCAAAGTTTACTTTGATTATATTCTTCCATTGTATTACCCACCATTAAAGACGCATTGTGTTTTTCTGCGAATGTTTTATTATAGGTAATTGTGTTTTGCCATGTCCAGTTAACATCAGTAGTATTCCATTTTTCAATACTGTTGATTTCTGCTTTTTCGTGTGCAGCATCAATTACAAAATCTGGGCTGAATTTATTTCTAACAATATCCCCAACTTCAATTGAAGCTTGTGAACGAATCACTAAACCTTTGATTGGTTCGTATTGTAAATATCCGTTTGTATTCAAGTTATACTGATCTGAATAATCGTCATATCTTTTTACGCCAGCAACAGGATTCCATACATACGAAGGTGATCTTGCATAAATACTGTATTCGTTTTCAGTACCGTTTAACTGATTAGCAGGTTTATAAATTGGTGTAATCGGATCAATTTTATCAAAATCTGCCCAATTGTTAGGCGCTCCCCAAGTTTCATAACGTGGGTTTAAAGTGATTCCTGCCGAGAATTTATCAGAGAACTTGAAATCATTTGCGATTCTCATTGTCACTCTTTCCCAGCCTCCAACTCCATACATAGAATCAGAATTATAGTAGTTCAAACTGATGGCATAAGTATGTTTATCAGAGCCTCCAGATATACCTAAAGAAGCATTAGTAACAGGTGTTCCTTTTCTAATTCCAGTATTCCACCAATCGGTAGTTTTTCCTCTGTATTGAGAAGGATTTGGTAAATAATCTGAATATCCTGAATTGTTGTAAGCTGTATTCATAATTCTAGCATAGCCCTCAGCATCAGCCATATTATAAGGATTATTCATAATCTGCATACCAGAACTTAAGTCAAAATTGAATCTTGTTTTACCCACTTTTCCTTTTTTAGTGGTAATCAAAATAACCCCATTCGAAGCACGAGAACCATAAATAGCACTTGCAGAAGCATCTTTTAAAACTTCCATAGATTCAATTTCATTGTTGCTTAAGAAATTGATGCTGGTTCCCATCGGAATTCCATCAACCACATAAAGAGGATCTGTATTTAGGTTTAAAGTCGAAATACCACGAATTAAAACTCTGGGTTGAGCTCCCGGACCTCCAGCCCCCGTTACTTGGACACCGGAAACTTTTCCCTGTAATGATTCCGTAACATTACCTACTGTCATAGTCTGTAATTCTTTTCCTTTTACTGAAGAAATAGAACTTGTTACATCACTCTTTTTTACTGCGGCATAACCTACTACAACTATCTCGTCTAATGTTTGGCTCGATTCTTCAAGTATGACATTAATCTCAGTTTTATCTCCAATCGTTTCCAATTTGGTTGTAAAACCAACAAAAGTGAATTCGATTTGTGCATTTTTATTCGGAACATCGATTACATAATTCCCGTCAAAATCAGTTGCTGCCGATGATGAAGTTCCTTTTACCATTACATTTACTCCCGGAATTGGCACATTGGCTTTATCCTTTACAGTACCTTTTATTTTTATTTGTCCAAAGGATACAGCAGTACACAAAAGGGCAATAAAAAATCCTATATATTTAAATTTCATATGAAGCTGTTTTATTTGTTAAATGTTACAACAAGGTTATAACCAACTATTTTTTTGTTATAAATACTCTTTCTAATTCGGTATCTAAAACTACTTTGTAAACCCCTGCAGCAGCTGGGTATTTAGCATTTCCATTTTCTCCCGGTGACATCGTTGCAATTCCGTTTTTAATCAATCTCCAAGATGGATCCCACCATTGACCTGTGAAAGTAGCCTCCATAGTTCCCGTTAAAGTATATTCTCCAACCAATTGATATGGGTTTGAAGCATTATTAGCTAAGTGAAGCCCTTTTTGTGTCCAAGCATCCCAAGTATCCCAAGTCGCACCTTGAATACCGCCGCCGCAAACACTTACGAAAGGTTTTCTCTGCGCTGCATCATCATGCCATAAACCGTTGGCCACATCTGCCCAAACTTTGCTTGAAGGCGTGTATTTTTCTGCAGTGTATTTTAAAGTATTTGGATTGACTTTAATTTTGTAGTATCCTTTTGTTGGTAAAATAATGGCTGTTGAAGCAACATCATCAACCAATTCGCCTGATGCATTTAAACCAAAACAATGTGGTGCAAAATCGGATTCCTGACCTAAGAAGTAAATTTCTTTATTGTCTTTATCTGCATAATATTTGAATTCGAAATCCTGACCTGTTTTCTCATGGAAATACATTGGAACACCAACTGCATCTGTTGTCAAATTAGTTCCTTTTGGCTGGTCACATAAATAGATTGCTGGATACTCATTTGTAGCCACAATATTTATATTTATTGATCCTGTATTTGGAATCGTAAATTTATCTTTAGCCGTAATTGTTAAAACATAGTTTGCCGCAGTAACTGGTAAAGTATAGGTTTTATTGAAAGTATAAGATTGTGGAGAACCGTCCAATTGAATAGTTTCATCGATATCAAGCTCTTCACATTTTACCTGAATATAATCGATACCTGAATCATCATTTACCACAAAATTTACAGGCATGTCATTACTTGTAGACAATAAAATTACTGCTCCTTCTTTTGGCGTTATCATGGAAATGCTTGGTGCTGCAAACTCTCCGTCAAGACGTAAATTGATTTCTTCATTTACAACATTTCCCGAAACGTCAGTAATGATTAATTTTATTTTGAATGCTTCTGATGTTCCTCTGTTTGCTGGAACTTCAAAAAAGTAACTAAGATCATACGATTCTAAAAGCGGATTTGTCGAAAAACTAATTGTTTTATCTAATGATAATTCTGGAATTTGAATCTGTACGCTTTTTAATCCTAAATCATCAGCAAGAGTTGCTTTGATTTCAAATTTTCTACTTGGCGCTCCATAAATTTCTTTTGTAGAAACTACCACCGTAGGGTTATCAGAACTAGGAAATCCTGATTCATTATTTTGACAGCCTGTTAGAAGAATGCCAAAAAGAGCAAGAAAAAATAAAAATACATTTTTTTTCATTTCTTTGATTTTAAGGTTTAGTTAGTTGGTTTTCTTTCTAAAGCGAAAGTTTTAATAGTAAGTTATTCGAATTCTCTCTTTTTCCCGAAGGCAAAAAAAGGAGTCAGAATTAATTATGTAGTTACTTGCATAGTGAATTGAGTTTGATTAATTGTTCTCTATTTTTTTCTTTTTTTACTTCTTAAGTGTGTCCGTTTTTTTTAATTAACCCGCAGCTTATTTTTAAACTGCGGGTTCAAAAAGTAATGTAACCAACCATTACTTTTAGAAAATTTAAAGAGTGTTCCGCTCTTTAAACAGATAAAAAAATTATCTTGAAACTAACTTTTATAACTAACACCAATTCATTATTAATTGATTGCTATAATTGCAAAGAAATGTTTATTACACACTTCTAAGGAGGGGTAAAATGGAAAAAAAAGGAGGTCAAAATGGTAATTAATTATTATTTCTTGTTTGTTTTTAGCAACTATTAAAAATTAGATACGTATTTTTAAATTATCCGCAATTATTGAATAAATACTATTTTTACAGCTAAAACGTTTAAGTTGCATAGAAGATTTTAAGCATTATCGCAAAAATCAAGCAAATAATGCAGCATAATTTTATTGTTCTCTTAACTATTTAATGATATTTAAATCCGAATTGAAGGAACTTTTATACTTTTTGATATATTCTGAAGGAGTCATTCCAAAAAGTTTTACAAACTGCTGTCTGAAATATTTTGGATCTTCAAAACCTACCTCAGCACTTGCTTGTGCAATATTCATTTCTTCGGTTAGCATCAACATGGCAGCTCTTCGAATTCGTAACGAACGAATAAAAGCATTTAAAGTTTGTCCGGAAATAATTTTGATTTTGGTATAAAGTGTTCTATGGCTCATTCCCATTTCGAGCGCAAAAGTTCGAATCGTAAAGTCTTTTTTATGAATATTGGCTTCTACAATATCAATACATTTTTTAAGCATCTGCTGATACTCTACGGGAACCTTCTGTGTGTTTTCTTTTAATGTAATACTGTCTAAGAAATAAGCACGTAAATTATGTCTGTTTCGCAATAACGATTCTACTCTGGCGGTGAGAATATCATCGTCGAATGGTTTTGTTATATAATCGTCGGCGCCTTCATTAATTCCCTGCAAATGAGTTTCAGGATTTTTAGAGGCTGTCAGTAAAATAACTGGTATATGGGATAAAGCATTATCTTCTTTTATTTTTCGGCACAATTCCAGACCGTCCATTTCTTCCATCGTAATATCACTGATTACAAGATCGGGCATGTGTTTTTTCGTGAGTTTTAAACCTTCTTCTCCATTTTCTGCACTATAGACAATGTAGTTATCCGAAAACAATTTGATTAAATATGCCCGGATTTCTGCATTATCATCAATAATTAAAACTGTTCGTTTTTCGGTCAACATTGCCTTATTTAAATCGCTTTCAGAAACTGAATTTATTATGGCTGGTTCTTCAATTTCATCTGGAACCAATTCATCAAACAACTGACTTCTCTGCTGTTTTTCGTCTGTTATTTCAGCATCTTCAAAATGACTGTTTCCTTTTAAGAAGGTTAGCTTAAAAGTGCTTCCTTTTCCTGTTTCACTACTACAGGTTACAGTTCCTTTGTGTTTGTCCACAAAATACTTAACGATATAAAGTCCAATGCCAAAACCAGTTCCAACGGAAACTTTCGAATTGATTTGCTTGAATTTTTCAAAAATAACGTCAATATCTTTTTTGTCAATTCCGTCACCACTGTCGGTTATTTGAAGAAAAACTTTTTCATCATTTTCGGTTACAGTCAAATTGATTTCGCCTCCAATCGGCGTGTATTTAAACGCATTTGACATTAAATTAAACAACGAAATCTCTATCTTTTCATAATCGCCAATAATGATTATTTCATGTTCTGTACTAATGTGATTGTACCTAATCTGCTTTTCTTTCGCCTGATTCACAAAACATTGATACACTTCATTACAAAGATTATTTACATTGATTGGAGATAAACGTAATGAATCGGCATCATTTTCTGCTTTTCGTAGTAAAAGCAATTGATCGACCAAACTTAAAAGCCTTCTAGCGTTTCGGTGCGCAATAGCCAAATCACTTCCAGAAGAGCCGTTTTCTACAATTTCTTTCTGAACCGCTTTTTTCAACGGATTAATAATCAGCGAAAGCGGTGTTCTAAATTCATGCGAAATATAAGTAAACATTGATGCCTGTTTTTCAGCTATCTCTTTTTCTTTTTTGCTTTCAAGTTCAGCGATTTTTACCTTGTACTTTAATTTTTCTTTATTCTTATTGTAATCCAGATATAGAAATAAAACTCCGCCAATTATTGCTAAATATAATGTATAAGCCCACCAGGTTCTGTACCAAGGCGGTAAAACGGTTATAGAAACCAAACTGACTCCTTTATTCCATCCGCCCTGAAAATTGGTTGTTTTTACCTTAAAAGTATATTTTCCTTCCGGAAGTCTAGAGTAATTTGCTTTTCGGATTTGTCCAACATAATTCCATTGTTCATCCCAGCCTTCCAGAAAATAAGCGTAATTTATTTTGTCTGAATTGTTATAATCCAACGCAACAAACTCTAATGACAATGTCGTTTGATCGTATTCTAAACTAACATCTTTTATTTTATCTGAATCAATATCAACTTCTGCTTTACTTTCTTCTATCAATTGATTGTTGACGTAAAAATCAGTCAGTAAAACGGTATTCTTTTGGTTAAATCCCTTTATCGTTTCCGGATAAAAAATATTAAAACCATTAATTCCTCCAAAAAGAAATTCACCAGAAGAAAGCTTAATTCCAGCATTAAAACTAAACTGATTGCTTTGAAGTCCATCATTTAAAGAGAAATTACGGAATGTCTTACGCTTCTTATCGTATCTGCAGATTCCGTTGTAGGTACTCATCCATAAGTTGCCGTATTTGTCTTCCAACAACCTTAAGACAGTATTTGATGGCAAACCGTCATCAATGGTCAATCTTTTAAAAGTGTTTGTTTTTCGATCAAACAAAAGCAAACCTCCTTCTTGTGTTCCAATCCATAGATTTTTGTCTTTGTCTTCATAAATACATCGAATAGGATTTCCAATCGCTTTTTTAGTAACTTTTCGGGTTTCTTTTTCGATAGACAAAAGCGTGCTATAATTCCCAGCCCACAATTTCCCGTCTGAAGTTTCCGTCATACATTGCAGATTGTCAATATTTTTATCGAAAAGAATAAAATTGTCTGTACTTCGGTCTAAAAGATATAGGGAACCTTCATTTGTTGCGCTTGCCCAGATATTGGCTTTTGAATCCTTAAATACAAACCAGATATTTTTTTCCGTTTGTTTGGTAAAAGTGTTGTAACAGGAATAATGTTTTACAGTATTTGTTTTCTTATTGATTCGATTGATACCTCCCGCCCAGGTAGAAATCCAGATATCATTATTATCTCGAATTATTCCCGTTATAAAAGGGCTTGAAAGTGAAGTTCCATAATTGGTATATGTATTATTTTTTCGGTCCCAATATTTTAATCCCGCACCATCTGTTCCCACCAAAAGATTCTTTTTTTCATCTTCACAAAAAGATAAAATAAAGTTATCGGCTGGTTCTTTAGCATTATATCGGATGCTTTTAAAATATTTAGGCGAATCACTCAGCATACTGATTCCGCCACGAAGCGAACCAAACCATTTGTTACCCGATTTATCTTCGTATAAACTCCAAACCGAATTACTCTTGGCCAATTGCTCGTTATAAGGAAGAGGTTTGTTATTTTGATAGATGTAAAAAATACCG
This sequence comes from Flavobacterium procerum, assembly GCF_042431625.1. Lineage (NCBI taxonomy): Bacteria > Pseudomonadati > Bacteroidota > Flavobacteriia > Flavobacteriales > Flavobacteriaceae > Flavobacterium > Flavobacterium procerum. The sequence continues at coordinate 608,205 of NZ_JBHLYW010000009.1, forward strand.
CATCCGTCCGTTGTCAACCAGGTTGTTCCTTTTTTATCTATTAAAATATCGGTAACACTGCATTTATTTGCAAAATAATTATTAGAAACAGAACCCGTTTTGGTATTCAATAAAAATAACCCTTCATCGCTTCCTAATAAAAGATTACCATCGGCAGAAAGTTTCATGGCTTTTACGCCAATAGAAAGCGGAAAAATGATTTTTAAATCTTTTGCTTTATAATTGTAAACACAAACTCCAACATTACGCACATAAACCCAACATCCCGATTTTTCTTTGTTCTCCTGAATAGCAATGGCATCGTAACTATTAATACTGATTCTATTTCCTAAAGCATTCAGGGGAATTGGATTTCCTATAAAAGAGCCATTTTCAAAAGCTAATAAACCCAATTTTTGGGAAGCAACAAGCACCAATTGATCTGATACAGAACGCATCTGATGAATAATATCCTGTAAAACTTTTGTTTTTTTATCCTGAGCTATATATCGAACGGTATGAAAAACAGCTTTCTTTTTGTCGTAAATACAAATCCCGTTGGTTCCTCCTACCCAAATATTATTTTTAGAATCGCCTTCAATATTGTAGATGGTATTGAATAAAAGTGATTTTTTATCGTTGATTCGGTTTCGAAATACCTTAAAGTTGTAACCGTCGTATCTATTTAAACCATCATAAGTTCCAAACCACATAAATCCCTCGTTATCCTGATAAATTGAGATAATTGAATTGTTAGACAACCCGTCTGATATATCAAGAAATTTGACTGGATAATCCTGAGAGAAAACCTCAGGAGAAAATCCGATAAGGAGTAGAAAATAGAGAATAAGTGGTTTCAAAATGTACTTAGTTATAGTCGAGTAATAAGTACAATTATAATCTAATTTTAGATAAAACTTAAAAAAAGAATGCAGAAATGACAAACATTCCTGCATTCTAATTAAGATTTTATATTTAAGCTTTTCTTTTTAACAAAACATTCCTTATCGGTTTTAGATTATATGGGAATATTTTCATTAATAAATAAGCTCTTGTGATTTATTAATCTAACAAGAACACGATTAACCCTCTTGCTCCATGAGCTCCAAGAACTAAAGACTGTTCAATATCAGCGGTTTTGGACGGCCCTGCGATAAAAGTTCCAAAACCATATTCCATGTTTCCAATTCTGTCATAAGCCTGCTGCATAGTTCGCAAAATGTCATTTTTATGAACTACAATCGCTAAATATTGAGCTATAAAAGGTGCAACACGCTGTCCTAAAATATCATCGGTAACCCAAAGTCCGCTGTTTTCTGCTACTCCAAAATGAGCCTTAATAACCGTTAATTCGACATCTTGAAGTGAATGTGGGTCAGCTGTTTTCCAGTCTAAGGAAGCAATTTCTGAAAGTTCAGGAAGTGTGGTAATCAGCCTTTTTTCCAGATTATAATTGGATTTTATATAATTGATTATTTCATTGTAATTGGCAACTTCTACAGGATCACCTCCGATACCTTTTAAAACTGTTTTATAGGTTTCTAAAATATCAAATTGTTCAGAACCTAAAACTTTAAGATCTGGCAGTTCTGAAACCAAATCAGGCTGATTTGCTTTTATTCTTTTTAAAATTTCGCCTTTACTACTCATTTCCTTTTTCTTTAGATTCTTTCGAATTTTTCTTGTACCATTCTCTAAATGATTCTTCTGGAACATCTGGCATTTCGCGCTGATCGTACCATTTATTCAATTTATTATTGACCATTCCTGGGATATTCTTCATTACAAATCGTCCTGATTTTCCAGCAATATTAAAAACGGTCGGATTGGCTAAAACAGTTGCCATTGTTTTCATTGCCATTGTTTTTGCTTTTGGCGTATGTCCTTCTTTAACCAAAACCTGACGCCATTTGTACAACTGATCGTGAATATCAATTTTTACCGGACAAACATTGGTACAAGAACCACAAAGCGTACTCGCAAAAGGCAAATCGGCATTTTTGCTCATGTCTAAATTTGGTGCCAAAATAGAACCAATTGGCCCTGCAACCGCATTATGGTAGCTGTGTCCGCCGCTTCGTCTGTAAACGGGACAAGTATTCATACAAGCACCACAACGAATACATTTCAGCGAATTTCTAAATTCTTCTCTTCCTAATTGTTTACTTCTTCCGTTGTCCACAATTACGATATGCATTTCTTTTCCGTCTCTTGGTTTCTTAAAATGACTTGAAAAAGTGGTAATAGGCTGTCCTGTTGCGCTTCTAGCTAATAATCTCAGGAAAACACCTAAATGTTCTCTTTTCGGAATTAATTTCTCGAATCCCATGCAGGCAATGTGAACGTCTGCTAAATGCGCTCCCATATCAGCATTTCCTTCGTTGGTACAAACAACAAATTCTCCTGTTTCTGCAACAGCAAAATTAACTCCTGTTAAAGCTGCTTTTCTCGTCAAAAAGGTATTTCGTAAACTTTGACGCGCAGATTCTGTTAAATACTGCGGATTAAAATTTCCTTTTTCTGTACCTAAATGTTCGTGAAAAGTTTCGCTTACGTCTTCTTTTTTAAGGTGAATCGCAGGAAGTACAATATGACTTGGCGGTTCTTTTCGAAGCTGTACAATATATTCTCCTAAATCTGAGTCGATTACTTCGATTCCTTTTTCGGCTAAATAATCATTTAAATGGCATTCTTCTGTAAGCATCGATTTGGATTTTACCATTTTCTTTACATCATGTTTTGCCAAAATTGAATGTACAATTTCGTTGTGTTCTTTTGCATCGGCCGCCCAATGTACAATTACGCCGTTTCTTTGAGCATTAGCTTCAAATTCAACTAAATAATCGTGAATATTAGAAAGTACATTTAATTTTATTTGAGAAGCCGTTTCACGAAGCAATTCCCAATCTTTAATCTGATGTGCCGATTTATCTCTCTTAGCACGAACAAACCAAAGTGTTTCATCATGCCAATTGACACGTTCTACATCTTTATTAAACTTTGCCGCCGCTTCGCTGTGCTGTATTATTTTTTCTGATGACATTTTTTACTATTTAAAAGTCAATTTTGAAATGTTTATCATTGGTATGATTTATTTAACCGCAAAGTTCGCAAAGGAAAAAGCGCAAAGTTCGCAAAGATTAAAATTAACTTTGCGAACCTTGCGTAAAACTTTGCGAACTTTGCGGTTAAATTTTATACTCAACATCTATTCTTAGTTTTCGAGTGAATTTAATATTTCTGCAATATGGATGGTTTTGATTCTGCTTTTTTGTCTTTTTAGAATTCCATCCAAATGCATTAAGCAAGACATGTCTCCGCCTGTAATATAATCCACATCATGACTTTCGTGATCTTTAATACGATCTTGTCCCATTTTTACAGAAATAGCTTCTTCAGTAACGCAAAATGTACCTCCAAAACCGCAACATTCATCTTTTCTGGTTAAAGCAACCAAATCAAGATCTCTTATACTGTGTAATAATTGTTCTGGTTTAGAAAAAAACGGCGCATTTAATTCTGACATCTGCGAAAGCTTTAAACCTCGCTGACCATGACAGCTAACATGCATTCCGACTTTAAAAGGAAATCTTCCGTCTATATGATCAATTTTCAAAACATCAGTTATAAACTCCGTAAGTTCGTAAACAGTATTTCGAATAGCTGTTGCTTTTTCTTCCTGTTTTTCGTCATGTAAATGGTCTTTCACGTGTAAAACACAGCTTCCTGACGGACAGACGATATAATCAAATCCAGAAAAATTGGCAACAAAATTGGCGTCACAGCCTTTTGTTAAGTGTGCATAACCGCTGTTTGCCATTGGCTGGCCGCAACAGGTTTGTCCCATCGGAAAATGAACTTCGCAACCTAATTTCTGTAGTAATTCGTAGGTTGCTATACCTACTTTTGGGTAAAATTGGTCGACATAACAAGGTATAAAAAGTCCAATTTTCATATTGTAGTATTTATTGTGTTGTTCATTAGGCGTATAATAGCAGAATCGTAAAAAATTTGTTTTCTGCAAATTTACGACATACAAACCGTTTTTGCCTAATGTTTATAGAATTTCAAGTCAATTAAATCATTCTGAATTGGTTTTGGATTCCAGTTTTGATGAATCGCCAGCGCTGCTCCCAAAGCACTCGCTTGCGCCATCGAAGCCGCATAAACTTCTACATCAGGAAAAGCTTCTGCTAATAAATTCATGTAAATAGAATTCTTACTAAAACCTCCATCTACAAAAATCTTTTTCACTGGACTGTTATGAATCACCAGATTAGTCGAAAAATACTGTTGTTCTACCAAATCCAGCATCAATTGATGATAAGCTGTCTCGTAATCTTTAAACTGCGAAAGGTCTCTTTTCTGAAACGGACATTCGCTTAAGATATCAAAATCGTATTTCTTTGGATAAAAAATCTGATAGTTGAGCGAACGCAGGTTTGAAGTTATCTTTTTATCAAAATAAACTTCTTTATAAGTATCAATCGGTACATTAAAATACTCTGCCAAACGTTTAGTCTGCACTTCGTGTTCATTACCCGCAAACAAACGCGCTGCCTTTACAGGTTTGTCGGTGTACTGCATATAACACAAACAGTCTTGCTGCAACTCTTCAAAAGTCAGTGGCTTATTATTGAAAGGATTCAGAGAAATACTCCAGGTTCCTGTCGATAATAAAACAAAAGGTTCTGTAAAGTTGATAGTATAAGGTATAATAGCCGAAGAACTATCGTGAAGACCAACTCCTACTGCTAAACCTTCTTTGTTTTTAATAACATCTTTACCGTGATGAATAGGCGGTAGTTTTTCTGAAATTTCTTCCTGTTTTAGCCATTTATGGTATTTCATCTTTTTGAAATTCCATAAATTAGTATGGCATCCAATACTGGTAATATCAGCATAAGCTTCATTAGTCAGTAAAAAACTTAAAAACTGAGGAAGATGCAGGCAGTACTTTACCTTTTCGAATATTTCTGGTTTTTCTTCCTTTAGCCTGTAAATCTGCATTCCGGAGTTCAGACTTCCTAGAACGGGAGAAGCTGTTTTTACAGCAAATTTTTCTTCTCCCTTATATTTTTTATAAAACTCTGATTTTAAATCCTCTGGATAATCTTTTAAATAATTATACAGAGGAGTTAAAACTTTTCCATCTTTATCTATGTAAACAAAGCTAGCCCCGTAAGTGCTAAAGTTGATTGCTTTTAAAACATAATCTTTCAGTTCTTTTATTTCTGCCAATCGGTCCAAAATCCAATTTTGCAGTAAATCTATATCCTCACACGGAAAACCATCTTCATCTTTAGATTCTACAAGATTTACTGATCTTTCCCAGACAATTTTATAATTTTCATTAAATAAAAAAACCTTCTTGTTTGTTTTACCAATATCAAAAATTGCAGCTACATTCATTTAGTTAATTTGTGGTTAGAAGTTAGGAGTTAAAGGTTATGGGTTAAAGGTTATACTGAAAAGTGTGATAATCTTATCCTTAATCATTTGATTTACAAATCAAATAAACAGTGTAAGCAAAAAAAATCCATTTCAACTTATAACTCTTAACCCATAATTCATAACTTAAGATTTCAGATTATAAGCCGGTAGCCATTGTTTTTAAACCTCTCTCACCAATTAGATTTTCTCTAACTTGAATAGAACGATATAATTCAACCGGATTTAATGCCGCGCCAGAACGAAGACGAGCTTCCGCTACAAGTGCGCGAACATCTGTACGGAATGCATTCTGAAGAATTTCTTGCGCTTTTACCACATCATTTTCTTCCTGAGCTTTTTCCAATGCTTTTCTGTCAACAGAAAGTGCTTGTGCATAAGCAATCATAATCGCTTCTACAGATTGTAATAAATCTTCCAATGGATCTTTGATGTTATGAGAAGCATCAATCATCCAACCTAAATCTTTAGCGTGATTCATTCCTCTAGCATCCATACCTTCTACCAATTCATTGAAAATCAAGAACAATTGATATGGTTTTAATGCTCCAGCAGTCAAATCATCGTCACCGTATTTAGAATCATTGAAATGGAAACCTCCTAATTTATTATCCATCAATAAAATAGAAACAATTTGTTCAATGTTTGCATTTGGTAAATGATGGCCTAAATCAACAAGTGTTTTTGCTTTGTCTCCTAATTTTTGCACATAAGAATAAGACTGTCCCCAATCGGCTACAGTTGTAGAATAAAAATTAGGTTCAGCACATTTATATTCTAAAAATAATTTCCAGTTTGAAGGCAATGCATCATAGATTTCCTCTAAACTTTCTAATGTATTCTGATAGGCTTTTCTAAAATTCAATTGCCCAGGAAAATTAGAACCGTCTGCCAACCAAACTGTCAAAGACTCAGATCCTAATTCGATTCCGTGTTTAATAACTTCAATATTGTGAGCAATCGCCTGTTTGCGAACAGCTTTGTTTACGTTTTGCAAAGAGCCGTATTTATAAGTATGCTCTGAATTTGCTTGATCCTGAAACGTATTTGAGTTCATCGCATCAAACTTCAAACCGTGTTGTGCGGCAAGAGTTCTAATCGCTTTATAATCTTGTGGAATATCCCAAGGAATATGAAGCGAAATAGCACCAGAAGCATTGTTTAATTTATGAAGCAATCCAACATCTTCAATTTTTTCTTCTAATGAGCGAGGCTCTCCACCACCTGCAAAACGGCCAAATCTAGTTCCTCCTGTTCCTAAAGCCCAAGATGGAATTGCAATTTGAAAATCGATTAACTTTTTGATAATCGCTTCTGATTCATTTATTTCAGAAGCTGTAAAAACTAATTTGTTTTGGTGTTTTTTTAATAAATCCTCATTATGAGATTCGATGTGGTTTGATGAGATTAACATAGTTATTTATCTTTTTAATAGAGTTTACAATATATAAATTTTATACGTTTAGTATATTTTTTTTTTAACATGCTTTGCGAAATTTTGGACGCGGATTTTACGGATTCGCTATCGCGAAGACGCGGATTGACGCAGATTTTATTTTCTGGGTTTCACGCAGATTGAAAAAGGATTTTAGCAGATAACACAGATCTTTTTTTTAATCATCTCAAATTAAAATCTGTTAGATTTGCTTAAATCTGTCAAATCTGCGTGTAACAAAAAAATCCGTTTTTTTCAGCGTCTTCGCAATAGCGAATCCGTGTCATCCGCGTTCTGTGATTTTCATGTGTTTAATATTTTTCAACTTAAAAATTTTATAGCAACTAAACTCTGGTTGTACTTCATTTTTTTGTTAAGTTTTGCTTTTGTTTAATTACGGTTATTATAAAAAATCTAACGTCCGAAAAATTCGAACGTTAGACCACAAAAAACCACTTTTGCTTAAACAAACTTATATAAAAAACCTAAACACTTATCTATAAAAGCCCATTGCTACTCCGCCATCTACATTTAACGCATTTCCTGTCGATTTACCTAGTAAACCTCCAACAAATGCAAAACAAGCGTTTGCGATATCATCAGGCAGTATTATTTCGTTTAATAATGTACGTTTTGCGTAATATGCAGGAAGTTCTTCAACAGTAACTCCGTATGCTTTTGCACGGCCTTCCGCCCATCCTCCAGACCAAATATTTGAATCTGAAATTACAGCATCAGGATTTACTGTATTTACACGAATTTTATCAGCTCCAAGTTCTGCAGCCATCAAACGTGTTAAATGTGCTTGTGCTGCTTTTGCAGAACCATAACCAGGGTTATTCGGGCCAGCAACAACAGCGTTTTTAGAAACGATATTTACGATATCTCCTCCAAAACCTTGTTTACGCATCACTTCGATTCCAGCTTTAGAAACAATAAATTGTCCTTTAACCAAGATATCGTATAATCTATCCCACTCTTCAAGAGTATGTTCGGCAATAGATTTTGAAATACTGATTCCAGCATTATTTACCACAATGTCAACACCTCCAAAAGCTAAAGAAGCTTCGTCTAATGCTTTTTCTGTGCTAACTTCGTCTGTAACATTCAATAAAGTACTAGAAACTGCATCTTTTCCAAATGCCTTGATAAACTCGGCAGTCGCGCCTTGTAAACGCTCTTCATTAATATCATTAATCACTACACAAGCACCTTCTTGAGCGAATTTTTTAGCGATAGCTTTACCAATTCCACCAGCAGAACCTGTAATCAAAGCAACTCTTCCTGATAATGCTTTTGGTTTTGGCATACGCTGTAGTTTAGCTTCTTCCAACAACCAGTATTCAATATCAAAAGCTTCTTGGTGAGGCAAAGAGGTATATTCAGAAACGGCTTCTGCACCTTTCATTACATTTACAGCATTGATATAATATTCAGATGCTAAACGCGCCATCGTTTTATCTTTAGCAAAAGTAAACATTCCCACACCTGGATATAAAATCACAACCGGATTTGGGTCACGCATTGCTGGTGAGTTTGATTTTTTGCATGCATTGTAATAATCTTTGTACATTGCACGGTAAGCTTCAAACGCAGGAGTTAATTTTGCTTTAATAGCATCAACATCAGATAAATCTTCGTTTGGATCCAATTCTAAAACTAAAGGACTAATTTTTGTTCTTAAAAAGTGATCCGGACAAGAAGTTCCTAATGGAGCTAATTTTGAAAGATCATTAGAATTGATAAACTCTAATACTCTTGCATCATCAGTATAATGACCAATCATCTGACGTTCTGATGAACAGAAACCTCTCAAAATTGGAGCCACTTTTGCCGCTTTAAGTTTACGGTCAGCTTCTGGGAGGCTGTCTATTTTTTTACCTCCAAAAACAGGACGTTTTTTTCCGTAATTTTCTTCAAGGTAAGTTGCACATTTCTCGATTACCTCAAGTGTATTGATATAGCTTTCAAATGCAGTGTCTCCCCAAGTAAATAATCCGTGAGAACCTAACATGATACCACGTAACTTTTTGCCATTTTGAGCTGCTTCTTCTAAACAAGCTCTTAACTGAAGACCAAGATCAAATCCTGGACGTTGCCATCCTACCCAACCGATTTCTCCGTTGAATAATTCTTCGGTAATTTTTTTTCCATCTTTCGCAGCAGCGATTGCAATAGCCGCATCTGGATGAAGGTGGTCTATATGTTTAAATGGAAGAAAACCGTGTAATGGAGTATCGATTGAAGGCGCTTTAGAAGCCAAATCGAAAATACAGTGGTTAAATAACTCTACCATTTCGTCTTCAAACTCAATTCCTCTGTAAACATTTTCAAGATTGCGAAGTCTTTCCAAATACAAAGCGGCACAACCAGATTTTGTCAATGTTCCTATATCCCCGCCAGAACCTTTAATCCACATTACTTCAGAAGCTTCTCCAGTAAGAGGATCTTTATCTGTAATTTTCACAGAAGTGTTACCACCTCCGTAGTTGGTCAATCTTAAATCCGCACCTAACAAGTTAGAACGATAAATAAAAAGCGCTACTTCATCACCTGCTAATGCTGCTGCCTTAGCGTCATCCCAAAGGTAGCTTACATGCTTAAAATTCATATTAATTGTGTTTATATTCGACATATAGTATTTATATTATTTTTCTGTTATTTATAATGAGTTACCTATTCCAACCAAAACGATCGAAAGCATCATAAGAGCTATTCCTAAAACAAAAGCACTGAAAGTCTTTTTTGAAACTCCTTTCCATTCTTTCAGATAAAATCCCCAGAAGTTGGCAGTCAAAATTATCGTTGCCATATGAAGAATCCATGAACTTGCTCCATTTCCTAATTTGCTTTCTCCCATTCCATAAAAGAAAAACTGAAGAAACCACATTGTTCCTGCGAGTGCAGAAAAAAGCACGTTTTTGGCAATTGGTGTAGATTTATTGGTATAATCGCCAATAGTTTTATTTTTTAAGTTCAGATAAATACACCAAATAAAGTTTGTTGTCAATCCTCCCCAGAGTATTATGATATAACTTACATTGTTCTGAAAAAGGAATTCTCCCTGATTTGGATGCAAGACTTTCCAAGCATTATTTGCAACGTCTGCCATCGGTTTTGCAGCTTCAATTCCGAAATTGAAAAACGAGCTTAAAATACCCGATACAATAGCAATGATAAGCCCTTTTACTAAGCTGAAATCTTTATCTTTATCTTCGTGGCCTGTTGCAAAATCTTTTTCTTTTAGCATTCCTGCCTTTCCTAAAATTGCAATACCAATAATACAAACAAGCACACCGCCTAAAACCATCTGCCCTCCTGAGTTAGCAAACATATCACTAATTGACTCTTTGCCTTCTACTGCATTGAAATTATAATAAATAGGTGGAATCAAAGCACCAAAAGCAGAACAAAATCCTAAAGTGATTGAATTACCAAGTGACATTCCGAGATAGCGTACACCTAACCCGTAAGTTAATCCTCCAATTCCCCAAATCAATCCCATTGAGAATGCTAATGCTTTTACTGAAGGCGCTGCCTCCACAATTATTTCTGTGAAATTTGGAATCGTTAAGTAAGCTGCAATTGGTGGTACTATCAACCATGAAAAAAAACCTCCTACTAGCCAATAGCTTTCCCAAGCCCAATTTTTTACTTTCTTAAAAGGCATATAAAAACTGCCTGAAGAAAATCCTCCTATAGAATGAAAAATAATTCCTAATATTGATTCCATTTAATGTTTTTTGGTTGTGGTTATTGTGATAGTTAATTTGTTTTTGTAAAATAATAGAATGTAAAAAACAAAACTGTCCTGTACTATCCTTGTACAGTAATAGCAATTATGTTAAAACTGGATATTTAATGCAAAGAAGCTGGCATTATTATTGGAAAAATAAATTTAAAAACGCTATTTTAGCAATCGATTTCGTAATTATTGAATCTGCAATCCGCAGTTAACAGCCAGATTACAGCAAATATAAAACAAGCCTTATTTAAAAAGCTCTTTTGGGTAAGAAAAATAGTAAAAAAATCCCAGCTTTATTTGAAGAGTTTTTACAAAAATTATAATTTAAAATTCGTTTTTATTGATTAAACGAATCTGCAGAAGATAATCATGATTAAACTTATTAAAATAGACGAAGACTCAAGGGTTCCTAAATACAAACAAATTGTTGATTCTATTCTTCAAAACATTGCCAACGGAAATCTAAAAATCAATCAGAAAATTCCGTCTATCAATAGTTTTAGTGAAGAGTTTTATATGTCAAGAGATACTGTAGAAAAGGCATATAACATTCTGAAAGAACGAAAAATAATTTCTTCAATTCGCGGAAAAGGATACTACATTACCAGAACAAAATTAGAATCGAAAGTGAATATTTTGTTTCTGACCAATAAACTGAGCGCCTATAAAATGAAGACTTACAGCACCTTCATTAATACTTTAGGTGCAAATGCGCATGTAGATCTCCATATTTATCATTGCGACGAAACCTTATTTTTAAACCTTCTTGACAAATTTGAAGGCGCTTACGATTATTACGTAATTACCACACATTTTAAAACAGACGAACTAAAACACTTAAGTTTTACTGATGAAGTGGTTAGTGCGATCCGAAATATTCCGCAAGATAAGCTAGTCGTTTTAGACAATATCAAACTCGGAATGGGCGACGACGTGATAAAAATTTACCAAGATTTTGAAAATGACATTTATAATGCCTTAAAAGAAGGACTTTCTAAAATAACCAAATACAAACGTTTAATTCTGGTATATCCAGACAAAGCCGTTTATCCTTATCCAAGAAGAATTCTTCATGGTTTTAGAAAATTCTGCGTTGAACATGAAGTCAATTTTGAAATTCTCAGCGAAGTTTATGACGATATGATTCTTAAAAAAGGTGATTTGTTTATTACGATTGAAGAATCTGATCTAGTTAATTTAATGAAACAAATTCGCGACGAAGAATTTATTTTAGGCAAAGAGATTGGAGTGATATCTTATAATGACACTCCTTTAAAAGAGTTATTAGGAATTACAGTAATGTCAACTGATTTTAATATCATGGGAGAAACTGCCGCCAGAATGATCTTAAATAAAGAAAAAGGACAATTTAAAGTTCCGTTTAATTTTATTGATAGAAATTCTATTTAAAGATACTTAGTGGCTAAGATGCTGAGATTCTAAGTTTTTTTCTTTGTACTTTGTACTTTTGTAAAACATAAAAAAACCTCGTCTATTGACGAGGTTTTTAGTTGTATTATTTTTTTGATTCTTCGATAGAAACTTTTCTGAACTCTTTCAAAAGTTTTTCGATTTCTAAAGTAGCTTTACGTGCTCTTGGACCTGCAGCTTTAATTCCTTTTTCAGTTAAAGATTCAGCTTCTGCTTTAAATGTTTCAATTTCGGCGTTGATTTTTACTAATAAATCTTTCATGATTATATTTTGTTAAATTAAGCCACAAAAATAAAAGTTTGTGTGATAGTTACAACACTTTTGCTGTTAAATTTAGTACTGTTTTTCAGTCATAAAATTTATTACAAAAGCTTCTTTAACTCCTTTAAAACCTGCACCAACACAACAATCTAAAAATCAAACAGTTATTTTCAAAATGTTAAAAAAACTAAACCTATAGATACTTAAAACAACAATCCATTTTTTTAAATTCCTTTTTTCGTTTACTTCAAAAAATCAGCAAATACCTACAAATCAGCGGTTATAAAAATTCTATTCAAAGCAAAACTGCCTCTAGAAAGACTCCTTTTAAGAAATATTTGATCAAAAAACGTCAACTGAAGCTTCATTTTCAAATCTAGTCATTGAGCATTAAATTAACTACAATCCAAACAAAACCGTATTATAAAATTCTATTTAAACTCTACCTTTATTTCGGCAGAAAGCTGTTCAGCCAGATTTACAACATAATTTTTAAAATAAGTCGCATCATTAAAACCTTTATCTGCACTTAATTCCCATGCTGCAATAGCGTAATAACTGATTTCTTTATCATTCTGGATTTTCAATTTTGCCAAATAAGAATCAGTAAGCTGTCCTGTTTTGGGAGCTTCAATATATCCGAGATATATGTCTTTTGGAACTAAAATAGCTGTACCAAGAATCCATTCGCGGTTATATGTTAGGTAATCGTGCTGTATTAGGCAAACCCAATTTCCAGATTCAACAACCTGCAGGGGATTTTTATTATTTAAATTAGAAATAGCTGCTAGAAAAGTTTCTTTACCTTTTATTCCTTTTATTGAAACGGTATTTTTATAACCATAAATTCCAGCCCAGATTGAGGTTGTTTCTTGTACCTGATATAAATTTCCAGACGCGTTCCAATTTTCATACTGATAGCTTAAAACAGAATTTACAGGCCCTTCACTTACAATTTTAAAAGTTGTTTTTGCAACATTATTCACCATATCGGTTCCCAAAATACCAAGCCTGTCAATTTTATTATCAATTAATAATGCATAGCCTCCTAAACCAACAGAACTTCCAACAGGAAAAATATCCCTCCCCCAATCATACATAACATGATAATTATCTTCTACAGCTCCTTTACTATTTATCCCAACATCTTCTGGCGTAATTGCAGGCAGTTTTTTCCCGAACACATCCTTTGAATTTCTTCCATCCAAATAATGTCTAAATCCAACCTTGTCATTTTCCCATGTTGGTCCATCGGTCTGATATTTTTGATACCCTAATTTTTTATACACCTGATCAGCCATTAAAACTTCTTCCTGAGCAGGATGTACAGGAAGATTTTCGGCTTCTCTTTTACCAAACCTTACACTTGTTTTCTTAGTGAATTTTGGATCTGTCTGCGACCATTTTAATTCTAACCTTTTTTCTTCATTGGGCAAAAAATCGGCAGTGAAGAAGATTTCATCCCATTTTCCATCTGCATTAAAATCATTAATCTGAGCCGGAATGGTATCATTCTTAAAAATAACAATCGGAAAATTATCTTGTAAATCATTTCCCTCAAAATGACTTCTTAAGAGAGATACAGGCTTTTGCACCAATGCAACTGAACTGTTGTTTCTTAAGACAATTGTTTTATCCGATAATTGCTGCGTTGTTTTACAGTTCGAAAACAAGACAATTGGCAGGGAAATATAAAGACAAAATCTGCTTACCTTTTTCATTCTTATATTGTTTATTATTTAGAACAATTTAATAATTAAAACTTAAACAGAAACTTTCTTCGAGAAATAAAACATTTTTTTACGCATAAGTGAATAAAAGTAAAATGCAGGATAACGAACAACAATTATCCTGCACTACTTATCTATCCCAATCAGAATAGGTATTGTAAAGTTACATTAAGAAAAACATGGCTTTATAGTAATTATTAAATTTGGATTGAAGGATTTGAGCATTTGCAATATTTCTTTTAATCTTTTTAGACGTAACCCCTGAATTACTTTTAAAATGTGCCTTCAGATCCTTAATAATTTCAGTTCTTGTTTTAGAAGCGTCTAATAAAATGAAATTTTTAATCTCCTCCAGAAAAAACAAACTATTATATAATTGCTTGTCAAATAAACACACCAAAACATTCTTGTCTTTTTGCTCCATTTTAAAAAACTGAAGCAATTCAAATTTATCATACACTACATATATGTATCGATCAAAACTTATTGATTCGTTTGTTTTACTAAAAAGCAAATCCTCAAAAAAATCAAATTCTTCTTTGAATTTTCTTTTAAACATCCTTAAAAAAATCCCTTTATTATCAAGAAGCATTAGGCTTTAATGTCCCAACACCTACTTGCGAATAAGCGGAATATGACCCCAAGGCAATGAATAAAGGGAGTAATTTATTTTTCATGACATTTAAATTATTAGAATGTTTGAACTATTCAACAATCATAAGAGCATAATTATCAGTCCTCTTTTATTAAGCAACACCTATATCGACTCAATAAAGATTTCTAACAATAGACCCTTATTTTAAAATGCAAATTTCCTCCCAAACAACTTTTATTTGTGCCAGTAAAAGTTTTTAAACTTATAGATTAGGGTAATTCTATAAGTTTTTTAATTTTAAACTCTTAAAAACAAATACTTTGAAGAATAAAGAAGCTGAATCTGTTAAATATTTTCATGAGTTATAAACATAAAAAAGGGAAAGTTTAAAACTTTCCCTTCTCTTATCTAAGTACTCTAAACAAAAAATCACATTATTAGATTATTCCTATTTAATATGCTATTAGTTTATCCTTTTTTCAACAATTCATCAAGTATTTTTTTCATGTTCCTCACTTCTTGCTGAAGTTCATTAATCTTACTATTCTGAGATTCAATCTCCGCTTGTTGTTCCTGAACTGCCTTTACAAGTGGCACTACAAATTCTGCGTAACTAAGACTATAATAACCATCTTTAGATTGAGGTTTAACCACACCACTAAACTGATAATCTATTGAATTTGCTACAGTTTCCACTTCTTGTGCTATGAAACCTGTTTTTAAATCGGTTGGTCCGGATTGCATAAAATAAGTAACTGGACGCAATTTGGTGATGAAGTTTAAACCAAAAACACTGTCATTAATATCCTTTTTTAAACGAACATCCGACACGTTTGACCAAGGCTGGTAACCTCCAATACTTCCAATAGTGCTATCTCCAATAGTAACTGTGTTAGAACCTCTTCCTACTGCTCCATATCCTATCACAATTTCATTAGTTTCATTATTGCCATTCACCCTTGCCTTAGCTCCCAATATTATAGAATTATCCATTACTGCAAAATACGATGCTCCCGCATGACTCCCCAGTATAATATTATTACTACCCGTTGTCAAAGCATTTCCAGCCATATATCCCGCCGCTAAATTAAAATTACCTGTAAGTAGTTGAGTCAATACACTATGGCCAAGAGAAGCATTAAATGAAGCTCCGGTTGTACAATATTGAAGACTAGCATTTCCTACTATTGTATTATATCCACCTGTACTATTGTAATACATCGTCGCGCTTCCAACTGATACATTATGATTTCCGGAAGTATTTGACATTAAAGACGCCCCACCAATAGCCAAATTATGAGCACCGCCATTAATTGCTGGGAGTGCTGAATATCCTACTGCCACATTGTTGTAGGATCCATACGCATTTTTTAAAGCCCCTACTCCAATTGCAACATTCTGACTCGCACCACCTATGGCTCCTGAAAATGCGTCAACGCCAAATGCTGTATTGGTAGCACCTAATTGTCCTGCTTGAATACTTTTTCGTTTAAAAATTAAATCAACATCATCAGTCGTACCTAAAAAATTAGTTCCCGCAACAGTGCTCCCATTCCCTTTAAGTCCCCACATAGGTAATGCAGTTGGTGCTAATGTTTTTAAAATTCCACCACTACTTACCATCATAAAATTATCTGTACCAACCCCTGACTGCAACCCTACTATCGCCAATGTATTTGTTGGCGAAGCAGTTATGACAGTAGAAGGTATCGTTAAACTACCTCCCAACTGTACATTTCCAGAAGCGGCTGTAAGACCGTTATTAGCGTTGACAATAGGATTAGGATTGTATTGCACTTTTTCACCATACATTGTCACCAACGTCTTTGTTTGTGCCATTATTAATCCTCCTTGGATTAACAACAAAACATGAAGTATTTTTTTCATTTTCTAATTCTTAAATCAGACTTTGTTAAAATAAAGTTCCCGCTGCGAAAGATGCATCATGAATACCAGTAGAAAAACGAAAAACATTTTTCCAAACCAGAAATTAATTTCTGTACGCAAATTTCTTAAGAATTGGTGTTCTAGTTTACCTGTAAACGTCTTAAAACTTGTAAATTAAGGTCAGTCAACAAAATATATCCAAACAAAACAAAGACTTGGAAATCTGTTTATTAAAAAAAAGAGAAAGCTTCCGCTTTCTCTTTACAACTAATTACTAATAATGGATAAAAAATCTATCTCAATTTCTTTTACAGTTTACAAATATAGTTCTCCTTGAAAGGAATTTAGCTCCTATAAGTTTTAATTTGGATAGAATAAGATCAATATAATTTATTTATAAGGCACTCTTAGCTCTTATTTTATGTTTTTCTTTAATTTGTTCAAAGAGGCATCTTCTAATAACCTAAGCTGTTTAATAAATATTTGAGCTATTTCTTCAGCTCCTTTTAAAGATAAATGTGTATCATCTGCTTTATCTTTATCATAATATGGATTTTCTCCAGCTTTAAAATGCAGATGTAAGAGCTTCGATTTTTCAGGACCATAGGATTGTTCCAGCAGTTCCGTATAATATTCTAAATCAATAAAAGGAACTTTGTATTCCTGAGCGACCAAACGGGTTTCTAACGGATAATCGCCATGCGTCGGCACTAATACGCCTTTTTCATTAAAATTACGCCTTGCTATTGAAGTCAATAAAACAGGAATGGCACCTTTTTCCCTACTTTCTTTTACAAAACGGATCAAGTTGTATCTGTAAGCTGTATGTGGATTTGTATAACGGCTTGGATCTTCTATCTTTTCATCGTTATGTCCAAATTCTATCAGTACATAATCACCTTTCTTTAATTTTTTATAAATAGAATCCCAGCGATTTTCATTGATAAAACTTCTGGTGCTTCTTCCATTAACTGCTTTATTTACAACTATTATTTCATCCTTAAAAAAAGGTTGCAACACCTGTGCCCACCCATGTTCTGGGTTTTTATCCGGATCTTTTTTATTGGCCATAGTAGAATCGCCAATGCAATAAATTGTTGTTTTCTGGGCGAAGCCTAGAGAAGTAATCAAGAGCGTTAGTAAAATATATTTTTTCATTTGATTGTTTTTTTAACCACAAAAGCGTTGATTTTTTTTAACGCAAAGGTGCTAAGCTTTGTCTCTTTTAATTTAATTTTTCGAAACGGCCGTGGGTACGCTCGCTCTTTTTCCAATAAAAACATCGGTCATCAAAACGTTTTCTGCATTTTCGTTGGATATTGCATTTTTTGCTTCTTTGATTTCGACATTATTTAAAGATATGTTCCTGATCTTTTTATCGGCAAATCCCTGAATTACAATTCCGGATTCTGAGGCTTTGTTACAGCTTATATTAGAAAAATGAATGTTGGAAATCTCTGATTGATAGCCTTTTCCTTCTCCGTGATAATTTGCTGTAATGTATAAACAATCTTCAACCTGATCCAATGTGATGTTTCGAACAAATACATTTTTAATAAAACCTCCTCTGTCTGCATTGGTTTTTAGGTAAATTCCTCTTTTTAAATATCCCGCAGTTTTGCAATTTTCTACAAATACATTTTGTACGCCAGCAGACATTTCACTGCCAATCACTACTCCATGTAGACCTTTAAAGTTACAATTTCGAATTACAATATTTTCGCTTGGTGTCGTGCTTGCTCTTCCTTCATGATCCCTTCCTGCTTTTATAGCAACATTATCATCTCCGTTATCAAAATCAACGTTTTCAATCAGCACATCTTTTGCATATTCGGGATCGATTCCATCATTATTATGGTTTAATGATTTATAGCTGATTCCACGTATTGTGATACTTTGTGATTTTAGAAGATGGAGACACCAAAATGGTGAATTTTCGATTCGAACATTCTCTACCAAAATATTTTTACAATTTAAAAATTGAATCATTTGCGGTCTTAAAAAATAACCTTCTCCAAATTTTCGATTTTCAATCGGAGCGCTGGTATGATTCATTTCACGGCTTAGCTCTTTTCCTTTTGCTTCTTTTGCCTTAAAAGTTTTCCAGGTCTTTCCTCCTTCACCATCAATAATTCCTTCACCCGTTATGGCAATATTATCACAGTCAGCAGCATAAATTAATGGACTGTAATTGTACAACATTGTTCCTTCCCAACTGGTTAAAACCATTGGAAGATAATCTTTCGGATTGTCGCTGAATTTAATTTTTGCTCCTTTTTCAATCCTCAAATTTACGTTACTCACAAAATGAATAGGTCCGTTTATTTTATAAATACCTCTAGGCACAATGATTGTCCCTCCTTTATTCTTTTTGCATAACGCCATCGCTTTTTCAAAAAACTTTTTATTATCGGTAATAGAATCACCTTTAGCGCCTAATTTGGCAACACTTATCTGGTAAGAGGGAATAACAGGAAGCTTAATTCTCTCGACAATAGAGGCGACTTCAGACGACGGAAAATTATTCTGCGAAAAAGAAGTACAACCAATCAGTAAAAAAATCAAATATTTAAAATTCATAGTATCTAATTAAAAAAGGAACTTATTTTGAATACCAATTTCCGGTTTTGTCGCTCAGAATTTTTTCTATCGAATACTGTTCTGCTTGTTTCTTAGAAAGCTGATGTGACCACTTAACTCTTTTTGTAGGCTGATAACCTTCGCCCTTACAGTTGTATTCTGCATAAAAACTGTTTTTCTGTGCTTCTGGTTTTGACCAGTTTTCCCAGCCTTCCTGCTTGATTTGATTTCCCATCTCGCAATTGATATAAACCGTTTTTGCATAAATACGCCAAGGTCTGCCGAGATAAACATCTTTTGCCTCTGGATTTGAAGTTAATTTGCATTCCTTAAAAACAAATCCGTAAGGAGTTCCTTGGGGTGTTGAAGCGGCAGTGATATAAGAACTTTTGATACTGTGAATAATACAGTTTTCGAATAAAGCGGTAGCACTTCCAAAAATAAAATCGGTTGTTCCTTCAATGTAACAATCCTTAAAATACTGCTTGGCATCTTTTCCAGATACATACAACGTATCCTGATTTCCTAAAAGATTGCAATTTGAAACTTTTACGCGATTTGCCACTACAGACAAGGCAATTCCCTGACCACGATCTCCCGATGCATTTTTGATTGTTAAATTTAAAACTGCACAATCATCTCCTTCTACCAAAACAGTATAGGTGTAAAAAGTACTGTTTCTGCCCAAAGCAATTTTCGAAAAATTATCATCGAATGTTATTATAGTCTTCTCTTTGCTTTCACCTTTTAAAATCACATTGGTGTTCCATTCTGGAATTCGTACTTTTTCGTTGTAAGTGCCATTTTTCACGAATATGGTTACTTTTTCATAAGGGAAAGCTGGACAGGCATACACTGCATCTTGAATTTTTGTAAAATCACCCGAACCGTCTTGTGCAACAGTAATCAGAGTAACATTCTTTTTATCTGAAGCACTTACTTTTGTTCCGTTTTTTACTGCCCAGTCTGGAAATTTCTTTAAAACTTCCTTTGGTGCATCAGAATACCACGAATAGCCGTTTCGTCTTTCAGAACCAATTTCATCAATAGATTTTTTTCTAATTCCGTCACGATCGCAAAAGAAAGGTTCATTGGTATCTAAGTCCATAAATCTCGCCCATATCGGAGATCCGTTTGTTACAGGAATCATCTTTTTATCGATAATTTTTCCTGCATCATTCAATACCCTTTTTTCTTCTAAATTGGTGATTTTCGTTTTTTCGAACCAAGCTACAGCACTTTTTACAGCAGTGATAATTTCAGCTGAAGGTTTTTCAATTGACATTAAAAGCAACGTAATTCTAGCTGATTCGTGACCACTCAAAGACACCAATTCAAAAGCTCTTGCCTTTGCTGGCAATAATGTTACTTCATCATGTTGCGCACACCAAGCAGTTAAAACTCCGTTCTGTTTATATTGCGTTTTTAAGATACAGTCTATTCCTTTATCAAAAGCTTTTTTACATTTTTCGACAACGCCATTAGAAGGTTTTATACTGTAAAAATTGGTTTCTTGTGCAATATTTTTAATGACATTCATGATGTTTACCATAGAATCATCATTGTAGGTAATATGTGTGTAATATCCTTTTTTAAGAGGATAAAACTGTGGCCAGCCTCCATTTGCATATTGTGCTTCTAGCAAATAATCCAGACCTTTCAAAAATGACTCTTTATAGCGTTCGTCTTTTGTTTGTTCATACATCTTAGACATAAAAAGCATTTCCTGAGTAGTTGCTCCATTGTCTGTTGTAGTTTCAACTGCTGTCTTTTTAAGAGCCAATAAATCTTTCTGCTGTTTTTCGGAAAGCTCCTGCTGCATCTGAATGTTCTTTGGCCATCCGCCGATATCTCTCTGATAGAGCAAAACATTTTCTGCTATTTTTTTTGCTTCGGCTGTACCAAACCAAGCTGACTCATTCTTACGGATAATTTCTGACCAGCTTTTATAATTATTCTGTGCATTTAAACCAAAGCTTAAGCAACACATCAAGAATAAAATACTTTTTTTAATCATTTTCATTACTCTCTTATTTTGTAATTCTAAACCAATCAACAGCAACATTTCCTGAATCGTTGGTCACTTTTTCCCCTAAAGCAAAAAGACCAACTTTGGCTCCAATCCATTTTCCTTCAATAGCCGTGAAATCATTTCCAAGTCTCTGATAATCTTTGTCATCTGTACTGTAGTAAAAACTACAGATTGCACCTTTTTTTATCTTGACTCTTAAATAAATTGTATTTTCTGTTATTAAAACTGGCTTTGATTCTGATTCTGATACCGTTTTATTAAAAGTTCCTGTTTTTTGACTTAGATACAATTTCCCGTCATTATTCTTTAAACATAAATAACTATAATCCAATCCCATTATAATCAGACCGGTAGATTCTCCATTTATTCTGGAGTTAAAGGTTAATTTTGCTGTTGCTGTAAATTCTTCTGCCGGAAATTTTTGCAACAAGAGGTTTGGAGCATTAAAAATATTTTTACTGTTGACTGAAGTCTGGCAATATAAATTCAAATAACCCAAACTTGTCGGCATTCCCCAATTTATTTGTTTATTGGCTTGCCATTGCCATTGCAGTCCTAACTCTGGAGAATTAAATTCATCTGATTCAGCAGGAGTTTCTATAGCATATTTTTTTCCTACGTTTGGTTTTTTAAAGGTAGTCACAGGTTCTCCTATTCCGTTTTTGTCGAAATCCTGTCCCATTACGGGCCAATCGTTTACCCATTTCATAGGTTGTAAATGCACGATGCGTCCGTAAGCGCCCTTATCTTGGAAATGAAAAAACCAATCTTCTCCTGTTTGCGTTGTTACCCAAGCACCTTGATGCGGACCATTTATATTAGTTGAGCCTTGTTCTAGGACTTTTTTCTTTTCATAAGGACCGAAAACATTCTTGGATCTTAAAACCGTTTGCCAGCCTGTAGGAACACCGCCGGCTGGAGCAAAAATATAATAGTAATTATTTCTCTTATAGAACTTTGGTCCCTCAATTGTTCCTTCACCATCATGCCCGTCAATAACCATTACTTCGTCATTATTCACTTTTGTTCCATCCTGACTCATCGTGCAGACTACTAACAAACTTTTTATCTGCGCACGGCTTCCTGCAAAAGCGTGTACCAAATATGCCTTTCCGTCATTATCCCAAAGCGGACTCGGATCTATCAGTCCTGTTCCTGCTTTAACTAAAAGAGGCTCAGACCAAGGTCCTGATGCTTTTTTTGCTTTAATCATATAAATTCCAAAATCGGGATCAGGATAATAAATATAAAATTCGTTGTTATGATAATTGATGCTTGGCGCCCAAACTCCGTTTCCGTGCTGTACTTTATTATACGTTTCAAAAGGTGGCTGTTTTACAAGTGCATGACCAATTATTTTCCAATTTACAAGATCCTTAGAATGTAAAATTGGAAGCCCTGGAATACAATTAAAAGAGGAAGCTGTCATATAATAATCATCGCCTACACGGACAACATCGGGGTCTGAATAATCAGCATGAAGAATTGGATTTGTATAAGTCCCGTCTCCATTATCTGAAACCCAGACTTGTGCGGTATTCTTCTGAAAAGAAAAAAAGTAAAGAAGAAAAAGGATGATTTTTATATTTTTCATTTTAAAATATTTGGCTTTAAAAACTTAATCCTGACAGGGCCTATAAAACCTGTCAGGATGTTTAAGATAATTTGCAATAATTTCCTATCTGTTTAATTCTAAAGCTGCCAAAATAAACGGACCTGTTGCTTTAGGATCATTGTCTTTTTTTCTTTCGTTTACATAATATTCATAAGAACCATCACGATAAGGAGTTCCACCTAAACCAGCAACCTGACAACAGTTGGTTAAAGTGATTCCGCCGTCTTCATCTACTTTTTTGATCAATACTTTTGTAAGTCCGTCAAAAGCTTTATTAGCCAGCTTTTTATATTTAGAAGGCAAATAACCTTTGTTGGCTCCTTTTGCAAAAGCATAAGAGAACATAGCAGAACCTGAAGCTTCTAAATAATTATCTTTTCCTCCTGCTTTGTCCGTAACCTGATACCACAATCCAGACGATTTATCTTGATATTTCGCCAAAGCTTCAGATGCATTGTTCAAATATTTAACCAATTCTTTTTGTTTTGGATGATCTTTTGGAAAATAATCAAGTACATCTACCAAAGCCATAACGTACCAGCCTAATGCTCTAGACCAGAAATTTGGAGAATTTCCGGTTTCTTTATTAGCCCATGGCATTTGCTTACTTTCATCCCAACCATGATACAATAATCCAGTTTTAGGATCTGTTGCATGCATCTGAATCAATTCAAACTGTTTTGCAATATCATCTAAGTTTTTACCATTCTCGAAAGTAACAGTGTATTGCGTATAAAATGGCTCACCCATATACAATCCGTCAAGCCACATTTGGTTTGGATAAATCTGCTTATGCCAAAACCCGCCACTAGCAGTTCTTGGCTGTTCTTGTAATTGTTTACGTATCTGCTGTAACGCTTTTAAATATTTATCTTGTTTTGTTTCTGAATAGATATCAAAAAGCAAGCGTCCAGGCACAACTAAATCAATGTTGTATTTGTCAAATTCGTAAGTTTTGATAGAACCGTCTTCCTGAACCAGCTCATCTACATAACCTCTAACATATGCTTTGTATCTTGAATCGGGATTTTTTTTGTACAATTCTTCAATAGAATGTAAAACCAAAGCATGCACATAGTCCCATTTTGGCTTCTTAGCATCATCCAACATATAAGCCTGCGGATGACGTTTCATTAAAGTCAAAGCCATTTTATCAGACCATTTCAAATTCTTACCGATTACAATTTCTTTGCTTGCAGGTTCTTGTGAAGTTACTTTACAACTTGTAATGGTCATGATGCAAATCATCAAAACCGACATAAAATAACGCTGCTTTCTACTATTCTTCATTTCAAAATATATTTAAATTCTACTATTTTTCTAATTCTAATGCAGCCAAAATAAATGGCCCTAAACCATGTGAATTGTCTACTTTTATTTTTTCGCCTATATAATATTCATATGAACCATCGCGATACGGATTTCCTCCAAGCCCTGCACTGGCGCATACCTGAGTAATGTGTATTTCTCCATCCGAATCTAAAGTAATTAATTTCTTTACAATTCCGTCAAAACCTCTTAAGGCAGCTTTTTTATACTTTTCTGGTAAATATCCTTTATTGTATCCTTTTGCAAAAGCGTAAACAAACATTTCTGATCCTGACGCTTCAAGATAATTGCCTTTCTTATTTCCTGCATCGGTAACCTGATACCACAATCCAGATTTATCCTGATATTTTAAAACCGCTTTTGAAATAGCATTCAAATACTGAATTAGTTCTTTTCTTTTCGGATGATCCTTTGGCATATAATCTAATACATCTGTCAAAGCCATCATATACCAACCGATAGAACGTGACCAAAAATTCGGCGAAGTACCTGTTTCTTTATTTGCCCAACCCATTTGTTTGCTTTCGTCCCAAGCATGAAAAAGCAGTCCCGTTTTTAGATCTAATGTATGCTTGTGGATTTCTTCAAACTGCTTTGCGATATCATCAAATGCCGTTCCATTTTCAAATACAGAAGTGTAGCGAGCATAAAATGGCGCTCCCATATACAAACCATCGAGCCACATTTGGTAAGGGTAAATCTTTTTGTGCCAGAAACCTCCAGAATTTGTTCTCGGATGCGTTTCCAACTGTTTTCTTAAAGTCTGCATTGCAATAAGATAACGTTGCTCTTTGGTCGAATCGTAAAGATCAAAAAGAATTTTTCCAGCATTAATATTATCAATATTGTAATCATCTAATTTATAATTCAGGATTTCTCCTTTTTCATTTATAGTCGATTCTGCATATCCTTTTGCATATTCCAGATAAATCGGGTTCTTTGTCTTTTTATAAAGTTCCTCAAACGACATCATTGCAAGACCTAACTTATAATCCCATTTTGTTTTTTCATTATTATCAATCTGCCATGCTTTTGGAGCACGTTTCATAATAGAAAGAGCCATTCTTTCTGACCATTTCAATTGATTAGAAATTACATTTTTACTTTCCTGACTTTGAGCATTTATATTTCCATTCAAAATAAATAGAAAAGCAATGATGCATTTTAGAAAATTAGTTTTTATTAAGGCGACTTTATTCATGTTTTTTTTACGAATTTTCAATTGTTATCGTTATTTAAAAATTCTCTCTAAAAATAGTGTTGTGTACGAAATTGTTTGACTGAACCAAGGTTCGAAAAACCAAAATGAATGTGGTGAATCTGCAATAGTTTTTACCTCATTGTATATTTTATTGTCATTCAAAATCTTAATCATATCATCTCGTCCGGCATGAAATCTAGGTATACTGCTGCAGATGAATAATGTTGGAGGTGTATTTTGATCTGTATGAGTTAATGCTGAAGCTATTTTCCAAGTTTCTGGATTCTCATCCGATTTTCCTCCCAGCCAAAAGGCCGCCATATCTCCTTCTGATGATTCAGGATGCTTAAACGCTAAAACGCCATCTACATCTATAATTGCATGCACTTTTGAAGAAGATTTACTTTTAAAAGATTTATCCTCAAAAATCGGATTGTTGTTTGTTGTACCAATCAAAGCTGCCATTTGGCCTCCCGAAGAACAGCCTAAAACCGCAATTTTGTTTGGATCAACATTAAACTTTCCTGCATTATCTTTTATAAATTTTATCGCATTTTTTACATCTATAACTCCTGTTGGATATTTGGCTTCTAATGATAATCTGTATTCAATCGAAAAACAAGAATATCCTTTTGCTGCGATTTCTTTTGCCAAAAACTGCATTTGACTTTTGTTCCCCGATCTCCAGCCTCCGCCGTGTATCATAATGATTGCGGGATTCTTTTTTTTCTTTTTATTGACGAAAGCATCAAAATGCAAAATACGTCCTTGTTCCTGATTATAAACCAAATCGAATGTTTCTTTGACATTGGAATTTGGTTTTACTTCTGGAATTGTAATGAAAGGATGTTTTTTTAGTAATTTGTCATACGTGCTTTTAACAGTATAAGATGTATCAACCTTATACTGCTGGCAATTTGCATTAATAGCAATAAAAAGCACCAATAAAATTACTCTAATATTCTTCATTATAAATCTTTAAGTTTAGTTAAGAAAGGAGTTCGACAAAAGCCAAACTCCTTTTTAACTTTTCAAAAAACAAATAGTCTCAAAAAACTAACAAATTACTAATAACCAGGATTTTGAGGAAAATCTTTATTTTGATTTAAATCCAATACCGTTTGTGGAATTGGTCTTAAAATCTTAAGTGCACCACCTATACCTGCAAAATTTGCAGCTTTAATTTTATAATTATGAGCAGATGCTCTTGCAACAAGAGTTCCGGTACGTTTTAAATCAAACCAGCGTTTATATTCTCCCAATAACTCTCTTCCTCTTTCATCTAAAATATAATCGATATTGAATTGTCCGATAGTTGCATTAGCAACTCCTGCTCTTCTTCTTACTTCATTCAAGCGATCCAATCCTGTTGACGGCACTCCTGCTTTTAAGTAAGCTTCTGCAGCAATTAAATACGTTTCTCCAAGTCTGGAAACAATTATATCTCTTGTACTAACAGGTCCTGTGCTTGAAGGAGTAGTTGGATCTGGATCATCAAATTTTTTAACTGGAATTGTGTAACAATCTAAATTTTTAATTAGTGTATGAGCTGCTGAATATTCTCCCCAAGGATGATACACAAACGTAGCTGCCAATCTAGAAGCATTAGTTGTCATCCAAGCAGTTTTATCAGCTGCCGTAAACCATTTTGGCTCATAAAAATGTCTCACTTTTAATGATGCCGGATTTGCACTTCTATAATATGGATAATATAAAATTGTTTTAGTTACGCCATTTGTTGTTTCTGGTCCCTCTAAAATTTCTGTCATAAAAGTAGCATCCCATCTCTTATCTCCTTTTTCATATAGTCCAAGAGCATAATCTGTCGGGCATAAATTATAACTTCTTAATGGAGCTCCTGTTTCTGCACCTCCTAAATAAGAGCTGAAATAATAAAACTGATTGTTTCCAAGTCTTGTTGGATCGGTACTAGCAGAAGCTTTATCATACTGAACCGAAAAAATAGTTTCGGCATTAAGGTCGTTTCCTGGCTTAAATAATTGATCCCAAGCAACATTCAATGCCTGTCCTGCAATTGCCACATCTGCATAAGCTGCTGCTTTTGCAAAATCATCAGGTTTACCAAAACTTTCATATCCTCTAGTTAAATAAACTTTAGCCAATAAATCATTAACAGCTCTTTTGTTTACTTTTCCTGATGTACTATAGGTTGAAGTTCCTGCATTTGCTAAAGCAAAATCTAAATCAGAAATTATCTGTGTATAAACTTCTTCAGCAGTGTTTCTTGTAAAAGACAGAACTGGTGTTGTAATGTGCTCATTTACAACTGGGACACCACCATAAGTCTGAACCAATAAAAAGTAGGCCTGGGCTCTTAAGAATCTAGCTTCTCCTACTAAAGTGTTTAAATTTGCCGTCTGCTCTGTTACAGTTGAATAATAAATCGTTTTATTAACAGATTGAATCAATTGGTAACAAGGCGTGTATAAATCAGCAACATTATCTGATGAAGGTATTAGAAGGGTGTACTGGCTTAAACCTGCAGGTTCAGGAGTTCTTCCTTCTGCATACATATCAGTTCCAGCTTCGAAAAGCCATGGATTACCACCATAGATGCTTTTCAGCCACGCATAATTTGTATTTACTAATAATTGAAATCCAGACGCTGTCTTGTACGTTGCATCAGCTGGTACATAAGAACGGCTATCTTCTTCAATATAATCACTGCATGAACTTACAGAAACAGCGATTATTCCTAACATTATTATGATTTTTTTCATTAGATATCTTTATTAAAATTTAACACTTAATCCCAATTGCGTAGTTACTGATGCCGGACGGTTTACTCCAAATGGCGAACCTGCCCATTCTGGATCGTAACCATCAAATTTAGTAAATACAAATGGGTCCAAAACATTCACATAAATCCTTAAATTAGTGATTTTCAATCTTTTTAACAATTCTGAATCTAATGTGTATCCTAAAGATATATTTTTGATTTTTACATATGAAGCGTCTCTGTAGTATCCAAATAATGAAGTCCAATATGCCCCGGCTCCAGTTGCTACAGGTCCTGGTCTTGGATTCGTATTATTAGCGTTTGCTTCTATACCTGTACCGTTTGTTGGAATAAAATAATCCATTGCTAATTTTTGGCGCCCTCTATCGCTTACATCAGCAAAGTTTTGGTGAAATGTACTTAATACTGTTTGCCCTTGGCTTGTTAAAACTGAGAAATTAAAATCAAACTGGCCTACAGTTAATTTAGAATACAAACTTCCTTGCCATTCCGGATTTGGATTTCCAATAACAGTTCTATCATCTTGGTTAAATTTACCGTCTCCATTTAGATCTTTTGGTCTTGCTTGTCCAGGAGCCATTCCGTAAGATGCTGCCTGAGCCGCTTCGCTTTCCTGCCAAACTCCATCATACACATAATTATAATTAGGGTTTAACGGAGCTCCAAGTATTAATTTGTTACCTATATCACTTACTTTATCCTGATTGTAAATAGACTCTAATTTGTTTACGTTTTTAGTAAAAGTAAAAGTAGTTTCCCAGTTTACTTTCGCGCTTTTTATATTTTTTGTAGTCAATAATACTTCGACCCCTTTGTTGCTTACAGATCCAACATTGGCAAAAGTATTTTTCCATCCAGATTCTGCTGGTAACTGTTGTTTGTAAATCAAGTCATCTGATAATCTGTCGTAAACATCGATACTACCAGAAATTCTATTTTTTAAGAATCCAAAATCAAGACCTAAATTGTATTCTCTTGTTTTTTCCCAAGTCAAATCAGGATTTGCTAAATTTTCTGACTGCCATCCAGTAACCACATTAGCACCAGCTGCATAAAATGTCTGTTGGTTTAACAATGCCTGAGAAGTATAAGGAGCAACGTTGTCATTTCCTGTGTAACCTAAACTGGCACGAAGTTTTAAATCAGAAACCACTGAACTATTTTGTAAGAAAGATTCTTTACTGATTTTCCA
Organism: Flavobacterium procerum; assembly: GCF_042431625.1. NCBI lineage: Bacteria > Pseudomonadati > Bacteroidota > Flavobacteriia > Flavobacteriales > Flavobacteriaceae > Flavobacterium > Flavobacterium procerum. The sequence goes on from NZ_JBHLYW010000009.1 coordinate 637,430, forward strand.
ACCTAAAGCTACAGAAGGGAAGCTCTGCCATTTATTTCCTTTTGATAATACTGAAGAACCATCCCATCTTGTTGACGCTGTTACTAAGTACTTATCTTTATAACCATAGTTTAAACGAACAGCATATGAATTTAAAGTGTTTTTTGCGTAAGATGATTTTACAACATAACTCGTTTGAACACCAGATCCCATATTATCAGTTCCTACATCAAAAGGTTGATTATTAGAGTAAAGAGAAGAAAATTCATCAACATTTGAGTATAAACTCTGTAACAACAACAAACTAAAATCATGTACTTCATTAAAAGTATGTTTGATATCAACTTGATTGTCCCATGTATAATTGAAATTGTTGAAATTTTCAAGTGTTGCAGCGTTTTTTCCGTTTAATGTTACACCTGCATTGGTTTGTGCAGTATAGGCTTTTGAATTTTTTGTATCCATAATACCTGCAGCAAAAGTGGTTTTGAACGAAAGCCATTTTAAAGCCTGATACTGGAAATAAGCATTACCAACTGTCTGCCATGTTTTTTCAGTTTGAGAAGAATTGGCAATTTCCATTAAAGGATTTACCGTTGATGTTTTATTAATCGCCCATGAACCATCAGGGTAAGTCAATTTACCAGGTAGAAAAAATAAAGTTCCGACCTTTTCATTTCCGGCTGCATCAATAGCCCATGGAGACATTAATGGACTCAATCTGAAGGCATCCTGCATAGCTAGATCACTTCCTAACTGATTGTCTAATCTGGCAATTGTAACATTAACACCTGTTGAAAATTTATCGTTTATTTTGTGATTTAATCCTAATTTAAAAGAGTATTTATCTGTTGAATCATTATCAATTAAACCTCTGTCGCTTTGAATACCAAATCCTAAGTTGTAGCTCAAACCAGATTCAGAACGTCCTGTAATGTTTAAATAATTATTCTCGGTCATTCCTGATTTCAACACAGCATCATACCAATTAAAATTGTAACCACTATTAGCACGAGAAACCAATAATGGACTCTGATTTCCTGCTAAAGTTGCCAATTGAGCTGGAGTTTGTGTCTGAGGCGTAGCACTCATGTAAGCCACCTGATGGAATTTCCACCATTCTTCTCCGGTCATCATTTTTGGTAATCTTGTTGCGCTTTTGTTTCCGTAAGAAGTATCAAACGTAACACTAATACCTGCTTTTGCACTTGTACCGCTTTTTGTTGTTACAATGATAACCCCATTTGAACCTCTCGAACCATAAATAGCTGCAGAAGAAGCATCTTTTAAAACGTCCATTCTAGCAATATCTTGCGGGTTTAGGAAATCAATTCCGTCCATTGGAACTCCATCTACTACATATAGCGGAGAAGATCCTACTACACTAGGATTGTTCGAATCAGCAATTAATGAATTGTTTCCACGAATAACTACTTTAAATCCATCACCAGCACGTCCAGACGAAGATGATATTTGCACCCCAGGTGTGCTTCCTTGAATTGCTTCAAGAGGATTTACTGTATTTCTTTCGGTTATTGTTGCAGCGCTAATTGTACTTACAGAACCGGTAAGATCGGTCTTCTTAACCGAACCATATCCTACAACTACGACTTCGTTTAATGAATTAGATTGTTCTGCAAGACTTACATTGATTTTTGTTTTTCCAGCCACACTTACTTCCTGCGTTTGAAAGCCTAAATAGCTGATAATTAAAATAGCTTTAGGATTTGTGACGTTAATTTTGAAACTTCCTTCAAAATCTGTCGAACTTCCGTTTTTTGTTCCTTTTTCTTGGATATTAACACCCGGTAACGATAGTCCCGAAGCATCTGTAATTTTTCCTTCAATTGTATTTGACTGTGCACTCATATTGTTGCAAAACAGCAAATTCACGAAAAATAAAAACGCAAGTCTGCATTTTATATTTTTCTGCAATAATTGTTTAATACTCATAATGTGGTTACTTGTTTAGTTAAATTGATAGTTGTTTAGTTTTTAATGGTTTCTACTTTCTTTTCATTGATATAGGTGTTTATAAAGTTTATATTTTTTACATTTTTTAATAAATAGACAGAATCTACCTTTTGAATTTTTACATTTTTAAGTGTAATGTTTTCTACTGGAGATTCTTTATATCCCTCTGCCCAAACGCTGTATTTTCCGCCATTCTTAACAGTTACATTTTCCAGACTTACATTTCTGATCACTGGGATAAAATTTCCAGTTTGCGAACCGTAGACATTGTAAAACATGTTTAATTTTAAAACACATTCTTTTACAGTTCCCACTTCGAGATTTCTTACATATATATTCTCAATGATTCCGCCTCTTCTTGAATTGGTTTTAATTCGAATGGCGCGATCCAGATTCGGACTGTCCATAACACAGTTTTCTACAAAAACATTGTTTACTCCTGCTGATATTTCGCTGCCAATTACCACACCACCGTGTCCGTCAATCATTTTGCAGTTTTGTACGATAATATTTTTGCTTGGAATCGCTACTCTTCTTCCGTCAGCATCTCGGCCGGCTTTGATAGCAATACAGTCATCACCTGTATTGAAAGTGCAATTTTTGATTAAAACATTTTGAGAGTATTCAGGATCACATCCGTCATTATTTGGTCCATGACTGTTTACTCTTACTCCATCAATGATCATATTATTGGTTCTGATAGGATGCAGAATCCAAAAAGGAGAATTTATGACTTTGATGTCTTTTACCAAAACCGTATTGCAATCCATAAATTCAATAAAATTTGGACGAAGGTATCTTCCCTCACCAAAAATTCTTTCTGATACTGGAATTCCTCTCTCAGCCATATCTACTAAAACTTCACGATTTGTTGGGTCATTCTGAGATGGAACTCCTTTTTTCCAACCATAACTTTTAGCTCCAGACCAAATCCACCAGTTTGTATTGTTTGCTTGTCCATTTAAAGTTCCTTTACCTGTAACAGCAACATTAGTCTTGTTTTTAGCATAAATTAAGGGCGAGTAGTTCATTAATTCTGTTCCTTCCCAAGAAGTATGAACAATCGGATAATCTTTAGGATTGATACTAAAAAGAATTTCTGCATTATCTTCTAAATGAAGATTAACATTACTTTCTAAATGAATAGAACCTGTTAGATATTTTCCATTCGGAACAATTACTTTACCACCTCCATTAGCAGCGCATTGTTTTATTGCTTTTTGAAATGCCTCCGTATTTAACGTTTTTCCATCTGCAACAGCTCCAAAATCATTGATATTATAATTCTTATCTTGAAAGTTTGTCTTTGGAAGAGTTTTTACAACTAAATCCATTTCTTTCCATGGATTACTAGAAGAACCAGAAGATGTCTTTTGCGCGCAAGACATAACCATCAAGGCGGCAGCGGTTAAAGACACAATACATTTCAATCTAATAAGCTTATTCTGGATCATTGCGGAGTGTTTTTTATCATTTACGACCAAAAACGTCATAAATTATGTAATCGATTACACGAAAATAGGAAATTTGTTCTGACACACCAAATTTATTTAGAAAAAAAATGTATATTTAATTTTTATTGCAAAAAATAATTACATTTAATGCAAAAAAACATATAATTTATTATCATTGTAGAACTGAAATCGTTTTAAGAAAAGCCTTTGGTAATCGATAACAATTTATATTGAGTTATGAAAAAAAATGTATTTTTGTCTAAAAATAATCTGAAAAACCATTTTTAATGAGCGAAAAAGTAACCATTTACGATATTGCCGAAAAATTAAATATCACTGCTGCTACTGTTTCTAGAGCATTAAATAATAATCCTAAAATAAAAGAGAGCACCCGTGATTTAGTGTTAAAGACTGCCGCTTCTATGAATTACAAGCAAAACAAGCTGGCATTGGCATTAAAAAGCGGCAGAAGCAATAATATAGGTGTTATAGTGCCACGTGTAGACAGCAACTTTTTCGCATCGGTTATCAGGGGAATAGAAGAAGAACTTTATCCTCATGGTTACCAAGTGATTATATGTCAGACTCATGAAAGCACAAAAAGGGAAAATGAAAACCTTCATACTTTGGTAGATGCTCAGGTTGACGGAATTATGATGTCTGTGACTGATGTATCTAATGAAAATGACAGTGCCTTTAGAAATGTTCTCCAAAAAAATGTGCCTTTAATCTTCTTTGACCGAAGCAAACATATCGAAGGAGTAAGCTCTGTTACCATTAACGATTTTAAAGGTGGCTACATGACTACCAAACATTTAATTGATGAAGGTTGTAAATGCATTGCACATTTGTCCGGAGATCAATCACTTGAAATTTTTAAAAATCGTTTTTTAGGATACAAACAGGCTTTACTGGATAACGGAATCCCTTTTAAAGAAGAATACGTTATTTACTCTAAAAGTTCTGTAGATGCAGGAAAAGAAGCTGTTGAAATATTATTAGATTTAGAAACACCACCCGATGCCATTTTTTCTTCAAGTGATTTTGCTGCTTTAGGAGCAATTAAAGAGCTTCAATCCAGAAATATTAGTATTCCAAAGGAATTTTGTGTAGCAGGATTCAGTAACGAACCTTTTACCAAATTCATGGAACTTTCAATCACTTCTGTCGATCAGTCACCGCTTGAAATGGGAAGAATGTCTGCCCGAGTTTTCTTAGAACAAGTTGACAAAACCGATACTATTAAAATTGAAAAAAAGGTCGTGCTTGCACCAGAATTGCATATCCGCAAATCTTCTACGCGAACAATCTTTTAATTGTTTTCACCTATTAAGATAAATAAGCTCATTCATAGTGAGCTTTTTTTGTTGAAAAAAGTTATTTGACTCCGTTGAAGCTTTCTCTATTAGAAAAAAAAAGAGACGCACTGTGCGTCTCTTTACAAACTTTTGTCACTTTGTAACTCTCTACTAAGAGACTAAAGTGAAACTCCTCTTTTCCAAGGAATAAAATCATTTTGATTTAATATTGCTGCTTTAGTTTTTACAGTCCCACTAGCGATATCGATAATAGTTTCAAGCATTTCATCAGCCATTTCTTCGATAGATTTTTCACCTTTGATAATTCCACCAGTGTCAATATCGATAATATCAGACATCTTTGCCGCTAATTCTGAGTTAGAAGATATTTTAACTACAGGTGCAATTGGATTTCCTGTAGGAGTTCCTAAACCTGTTGTAAACAATACCATATTAGCTCCTGACCCTACCATTGCGGTTGTGCACTCAACATCGTTTCCTGGCGTGCATAGCAATGTTAATCCTGGCTCGTTAATATACTCACCGTAATCATAAACACCTGCAATTGGAGATGTCCCACCTTTTTTAGCAGCTCCTGCAGATTTCATAGCATCAGTAATCAAACCGTCTTTAATGTTTCCAGGAGAAGGATTCATGTCAAATCCTGAACCAGCGTCAACAACTGTTTTTTCGTACCATTTCATCAAATCCAAGAAACGCTTTCCATCCTCGTCATCCACACAACGGTTTACTAATTCTTGCTCTACACCACATAATTCAGGAAACTCAGAAAGAATCGTTGTTCCTCCTAATGCAGCCAACTTATCAGACAACACTCCTAAAGTTGGATTAGCAGAAATTCCAGAGAATCCATCAGATCCACCGCACTCTAAACCAATTCTTAGTTTAGATAATGGTGCTGGTTCTCTCTTAATTTCATTTGCCTTTTTAATAGCTTCAAAAGTATCTTTTACAACACTACTCAACATCGTTTCAATCGTTCCGATAGATTGCTGATCGTAAATCAAAACAGGCTTTTTACTATTTGGATTAATTGCATCTAATGCATCTTTGAAAATCTGAATCTGAAGATTCTGACATCCTAAGCTTAACACAGTCGCACCAGCAACGTTTGGATTGTTTACATAACCAGCTAAAAGTTTAGCCAAGCTATGAGAATCCTGACGAATTCCACCGCACCCACCTTGATGTGTAATAAATTTAACTTCAATATTGTTAAACAAATTAGCATCGTTAGAAGCAGCCTCATTTCCAGCACCTCCCGTTTCTGACTTCACTAAAGAACGAAGTAACAATTGATAATCGTTTTCTTTAGGCTTCATCAACTCTTTCTCAAAAATATCTTTCAAGATTTCGATGTTTCTGTTTTCACAGAATACTAATGGAAAAAACAACCATACATTTTCTGTTCCAACCTGTCCATCTTCTCTGTGATAGCCCTGCCACGTTCTGTCTTTCCATTTATCAACATTTGGTGCAGACCAGCCAATCGTTTCAGTTTTGCCGGTTACTTTGTCACTTTCGTGCTTAACATTGGCAGTAGAAAGCAATCCTCCTTTTTCGATTCTTGCACTCGCTTTACCTACCAATACACCATACATAATGATTCTGTCTCCTACATTAAAAGGAACCATTGCAATCTTATGTTTCATTTTTACATCAGACTCAACAGTAATTGATTCTCCTTCAAAATCAATTACTTCGCCTGCTGTAAGATTCACCAAAGCTACTGCAACATTATCAGTAGGGTGAACTTTAATTAATTTTTTCTGCGCTGCCATAATCAACCTTTGTCTTTGTTTTTTTTGTTTTTCTTTTATTTTAAATAGTTGAGTAAAATTGAAATGATACAATTTTTCTCAACATCTTAGATTTAAATCTGCATAAATCTGTGTGAAAAAATCGATGAGCAAAAAATATTTCACACAGATTTTAAAAGATTTCAGCAGATCAAATTAGATTTTACTTTATTATTTTATTCTTTCTTGAAACTTAACAAAGCCAGCTTCAATTCCGCTTGAATCTATTTCTTCTAAAGCAATTGTAATCGCTCTAGTTAATCCTGGAATTTCAGTTAAATCCACATCCCAGAAACCTTTATTTTGCAATGTTAAACGAGCAATTTTCTCATAGTCATCAGACTTCCAAAGTCCGTTGAAGAATGCTGTAATATCTTCACTGTCTTTAACCGGTAAACTTTGACCATTCCAATTTCCTTTGTAGAAACGAATTAAACTCGCAAATGAAAACGTCAAATTAACAGGTAGTTTTTTATTAGCATTAACATATCCTAATAAACTAGGCAAAACTCTTACTTTGAATTTCGACACAGAATTTAATGCAATATCAGCAAGTGCATGTTTGATAAATGGATTTTTAAATCGATCCATTACTTCCTCAGAATAGGCCGTAATTTCATTTTTGTCCATATCAAGAGTTTCACTAATTTCACTAATGACACTATTTACAAATTTTCCAGTAAAATCTCCGTTAACAGTTTCCATTACTAATTTATTACCATGCAAAAGTGAAAAAGGAACCATTGCCGTATGCGCACCGTTTAAAATACGAACTTTAATCATTTTAAAAGGACGTATATCATCAACGATTTTTACATTCAAATCTGTCTTGTGAAAAGGCAATTTTGCTTTTAAATCATCTCCACCTTCAATAGCCCAAAGGAAAAAAGGTTCAGCCGCAACAATTAAATTGTCCTGATAATCTAATTTACTATTGTATTCTTCAATTTCAGCTCTTGGATATCCAGGAACAATTCTGTCAACCAAAGTACTATGATATGTACAAGCATCTGATACCCAAATTTTAAATGTATCTTCTAATTTCCACAAATCAACATATTGTAAAATATATTTTTTAAGCGTCTCAGAGTTATAATCAATTAATTCACAAGGAATTATTGTAACTCCTTTAGAAGCATCTCCATTAAAATGTTTAAATCTTTCATATAATAAAACCGTCAATTTTGCAGGAAATGACACTGGTGGCTGCATCTCTGGAGTATCACTTTCAATAAATTCAATTCCAGCTTCTGTAGTATTAGAAACAATAAACTGAAGTTCTTCTTCTTTAGCTAAAGCTAAATAATTTGCAAATTCAGTATATGGGTTTACAGTTTTTACGATATTATCAATTAACTCAATATCTTGTATCTTTTCACCTTTTTTGATTCCGTTCATAAACAAGGTATAAAGACCGTCCTGATCATTAATCATATTTACCATACCGTCTTTCAAAGGTTGAACTATTGCAATACCAGCATTAAAATCAACTTCTTTATTTAGTCTGTAAAAAGCATAATCAACAAAGGCTCTTAAAAAGTTGCCTTCTCCAAACTGAACCACCTTAATTGGCTGTAACTTTTCTAATCCCGTATTTATTCTATTTAATTTTTTCATTTTAAATTTTCTTCTTGTAAAGCGTTACAAATAACCACTATAAACCTTATTTTTCTACTTTGTTTTCTAAATTGTAAAAGAAACATCACACTTAAAACAAAACCTGCTGTGAGGAGTGACAAGCTTAATTACTCAAGCGCAATGTTCAATTACAATCTCTAAAATCTAAAAAAAACGTATCTAAATAAGGAGTTGGCATGATTACTCCTTATTTATTTTTTTCTAATGTCTTTAATTATATCAAGAACCTCACTCACTTTTTTGGTCAGTCCGTCAAAATCTTTACTGTCTAAAAGATCTTTCGAAATAAGCTGCGACCCTAACCCAACGCAAGTTGCACCCGCATTGAGCCATGAGCTTAAACTTTCAACAGTTGGATAAACACCTCCAGTAGGCATAATGTTTGTCCATGGGCATGGTCCCTTTATTGCTTTAATAAATTCTGGTCCATAAATATCCGCAGGAAATAATTTTACGATTTCACATCCTAATTCTTCAGCTCTTGCAATTTCTGTCAAAGTACCGCAACCAGGAGACCAAAGTACTTTTCTGCGGTTACAAGCAATTGCAATATCTTCTCTAAAAACAGGTGTGACAATAAAATTTGCACCTAAACTCATATACAAAGAAGCCGAAGCTGCATCTGTAATAGATCCTACACCCAACATCATTCCTGGAAGTTCTGCTAAAGCATATTTATTTAAAGCCCCGAAAACTTCATGGGCAAAATCACCTCTGCTAGTAAATTCCATTAATCTGGAACCTCCGTCATAACATGCTTTTAAAACTTTCTTGCTGACTTCTATATCTGAATGAAAAAACAACGGAACCATTCCGTTTTCTTTCATTTGAGCAGCTACTTCTATTCTTGAATATTTTGCCATTTTTCTCTATTTATCTTGATACTAATGCAGAACCATCACCATCAATCATATTTTCAACTTCTTTTAATGTAACTAAATTATAATCTCCAGCAATAGTATGTTTTAAGCAACAAGCCGCTACAGCAAAATCTAAAGCTCTCTGATTATTATTCTGATATTCTAATAAACCGTAAATCAATCCGCCCATAAAAGCGTCACCACTTCCAACTCTATCTACAACTGGCGTTACTTCTTTTACAGTTGCACTATAAATTGCTTTTCCGTCATATAAAATTCCACCAATTCTTTGATGAGAAGCACTTACAGAATAACGAAGTGTCGTCGCAGCAATTTTAAGATTCGGAATCAATTCAAACAACTTATTATAAACAGCTGGAAGTGTTTTTTCATCCTGATAATTTGGATTTACCTTAGGAATTCCAAGCATAAAATAGGCAGTATCAATATCTCCTAAAATTATATTGCTGTATTTAAGCATCTCTGGCATTACTTCGCTTGGAGTTTTGCCATACTGCCAAAGTTTTGATCTATAATTTAAATCGCACGAAATTTTAATTCCTAATTTATGAGCTGTCTGAATAGCTTCTAAACAAGCTTCTGCAGCACTTTGAGAAATTGCAGGCGTAATACCGCTCCAATGAAACCACTCAGCGCCTTCCAAAACTTTTTCCCAGTCAATCTGACCTTTTTGTATCGTTGACATAGCACTGTGCGCACGATCATACACAACATTACTGCCACGTGTCCCTGCACCAGTTTCTAAGAAATAGATTCCTAAACGCTCTCCTCCATAAACAATGTTTTTAGATTCGACATTCATTTTTCTCATTTCTCTTAATGCAGAAAAACCGATTTCATTTTCAGGTAATCTCGTAACAAATTCAGCATTTACACCATAATTTGCTAATGAAACACATACGTTAAATTCTCCTCCACCATATGTAGCACCAAATGCCGTAGATTGTGAAAAACGTAAATGTCTCTCCGTCGAAAGACGAAGCATGATTTCTCCAAATGCAACTACTCTACTCATACTATCTTTTTTATATTTTACCCTTGAGGTATTTTTCATTTCACCATTAAGAGATTAAGAAAATTAAGCTTAAACCTTTTTTTAAATTCTATACTTCAAAATTTAAGTTTATTAAGCATTTCTGCTTCATTATCTTTTTATTTTAAAATTAATTTAAGCTCAAAAACTTAATTTTCTTAATCTCTTAATGGTTAAAAAAAATTAAAATTTGAAATATTCTTTTGCGTTGTTGTATGAAATATCAGAAACCAATTTTCCAATCCATTCCATATCATTTGGCAATTCTCCTCTTTTGATTTCATCTCCAAGAAGATTACATAAAATACGTCTGAAATATTCGTGTCTTGGGAATGATAAGAAACTTCTTGAATCTGTCAACATTCCAACAAAACAGCTAATCAAGCCCATGTTTGAAAGCGCATTCAATTGTTTAGTCATTCCATCTTTTTGATCTAAGAACCACCATCCTGATCCAAATTGTACTTTTCCGCGAACGCTTCCGTCGTTAAAGTTTCCAATCATAGTTGCCATAACTTCGTTATCGGCAGGATTCAAGTTATAAATAATAGTTTTAGTCAATTTATCTTTACTGTCTAAAGCATTTAAAAAGCCAGACAATTTTTGTGCTTGCGGATAATCTCCTATAGAATCCCATCCTGTATCTGGGCCTAAGATTCTGTGCATACGTGCATTGTTGTTACGCAACGCACCTAAGTGAAACTGCTGTACCCATCCAAACTCGTGATACGTTTCGCATAAGAAAATCAAAACGGCACTTTGGAATTTTAGCGCTTCTTCTGGAGACAATTCTCCATTTTCTCTTTTCTTTTTGAAAATAGCGTTGATTTCGCTTTCTGTAAAGCTTTCGAAGTAAATCTGATCCAAACCGTGGTCACTTAATTTACATCCGTTTGCATTAAAGAATTCGATTCTTTTTCTTAATGCTGTCAATAAATCAGCATAAGTATTAATTGCAACTCCGGACACATCCCCTAATGTGTCCAGATATGCATTATAACCATCATTAGCAATTAAGATGGCTTTATCAGGTCTGAAAGCCGTACTCATCTTGATTCCAGTTGAGTTGTTTGCGAATTTTTGGTGAAATTCTAAAGAATCAATTGGATCTTCTGTAGTACAAACTAATTCAGCGTTTACTTTTTTAAGAAGGTTTTGAGTGCTATAAGCCTGAGAATTTATCTTTTCTGAAGTTTCAAGATAGATTTTTTCAGCTGACTTTTCATTCAACAAATCATAAATATCAAAATAACGAGCCAACTCTAAATGTGTCCAGTGGTATAATGGATTACGCATGGAGTACGGAACTGTTTTTGCCCAGTTTAAGAATTTATCTTTATCCGATCCATTTCCTGTTACAAACTGCTCGTTGATTCCTAAAGTACGCATTGCACGCCATTTGTAGTGATCACCATTGATCCAAACTTGTGTAATATTGTCGAAGATTTTGTCTTCGGCAATAAACTGCGGATTTAAGTGATTATGGTAATCAATAATTGGCTGATTTTTAGAGTAATTGTGGTATAACTCTTCAGCATATTTATTTTCTAATAAAAAATTATCGTTTATGAATGTCTGGCTCATGTCTTTTTAAATATAATTTGAAAATTATTCTTCGTTTGAAGGTTTTCCGATTGTAGCAAGGATTCCTCCATCAACATATAAAATGTGACCATTTACAAAATCACTAGCTTTTGATGATAAAAATATTGCTGCTCCGGCTAAATCGCTTGGGTCTCCCCATTTTGCTGCTGGCGTTCTGCTGATGATAAAATCATTAAAAGGATGTCCATCAACTCTAATTGGTTTCGTTTGCTCAGTTGCAAAATATCCAGGTCCGATTCCGTTAATCTGAACATTGTATTTCGCCCATTCTGTTGCCATATTTTTGGTAAGCATTTTTAAACCGCCTTTTGCAGCAGCATAAGCAGAAACGGTATTTCTACCCAACTCACTCATCATAGAACAGATGTTGATTATTTTTCCTTGTCTTCTTTCAATCATTCCTTTAGCAACATGCTTAGAAACAATAAACGGACTTACTAAATCTATATCAACCACTTCTCTGAAATCTGAAACTTCCATATCAAGCAACGGAATTCTTTTGATAATTCCAGCATTGTTAATTAAGATGTCGATCGCCCCAACTTCACTTTCAATTTTTTGAACAGCTGTTTTAACTTCCTCTTCTTCTGTTACATTAAATTTGTAACCGACAGCATTGATTCCTTCGCTTTTTAATGCTACGACAGCACTATCAATTTTTTCCTGAGAAGAATTTCCATTTACAACAATTGTTGCACCCGCTTGACCTAATCCTTTTGCCATTGCCATTCCCAGTCCGTGTGTACTTCCTGTGATAAGGGCAACTTTTCCTTTTATATCAAATAAATTTGTCATTTTCTTATCTTAAATCAGTGATTTTACAAACATCCATATCTCCGTAATCTAAATTCTCACCAGCCATTCCCCAGATAAAAGTATAATTACTAGTCCCTGAACCTGAGTGAATTGACCAAGGTGGAGAAATTACTGCTTGATGATTATTCATCCAGATATGTCTTGTTTCCTGTGGCTGTCCCATAAAATGGCAAACAGCTTGGTTTTCTGGAATATCTAAATAGAAATACACTTCCATTCTACGATCGTGGACGTGTGCTGGCATTGTATTCCAAACACTTCCTGGTTTTAATTCCGTCATTCCCATTTGTAATTGGCAAGTTGTAACCACACTTCCAATAATCATTTGATTTACTGTACGATGATTTGCCGTTTCCATAGTTCCCAACTGCAATTTATTCGCTTCTGCTAAACTTACTTTTTTAGTTGGGTAAGTGGTATGTGCTGGTGCAGAGTTTAAATAGAATTTAGCTGGGTTGTTTTTATCATCGCTTTTAAAAACGACTTCTTTATTGCCAGCTCCGATATACAAAGCATCTTTAAAACCTAACTCATAAGCAGTTCCTTCAACTACCACAGAACCACTTCCTCCAACATTGATGATACCTAATTCTCTTCTTTCTAAAAAATACGGAGCTTTAAGCGGATCTATTGTTTCCAAAAGCAAATCGCCCTTTACAGGAACTGCAGAACCTGCAATATATCGATCGTAGTGCGAGTAAACCAATACAACTTCATCCTCTTGCATTAAATCATCAATTAAGAATTCATCTCTCAACTGTTGCGTGTCGTATTTCTTAACTGCATCTGGGCTTGACGCGTATCTTGAACTATATTTTGTCATAATTTTTTATTTAATGTAATCGATTGCACAAAATTATATTTTTATATTTAAAAACCATAATTCAAACAAAAATTTATTTCAATTTTCATTTAAAATTACAATTCAACTTTTTTCATTCTAGGAACCAGAACATGCATAATTAGCCATGCTGACAAATATGATGCTCCGCAAATGCAGAACATAATAAAATACCCCGTTTCTATCTTTCCTATTTTAGTGTAATAAACAAACATATTTTTCTGAACCAGCACAGTCAAAAGAATTCCTCCCAAAGCTCCAAACATTCCTCCTATTCCTGTAACAGATGCCGTTGCATTCTTTGGAAACATATCTGAAACTGTTGTGAAAATGTTAGCGCTCCACGCCTGATGCGCAGAAACCGCCAAACCAATCACCAATATCGCCAGCCATATGTTTATTGCACCTAAATACTGCGAAAACAAAACAGGCAGCACTGCAATGGCATAAATCAGCATACTGGTTTTACGAGCCTTGTAAGCTGGCCAACTGTTATTTATTAACCTTAACGGAAGCCAGCCTCCGCCAATGCTTCCAACACTGCCAATCATATATACTAAGGCGCAAGGCCAGATAATCTCTGTTGCTGATAACTTATACTGCTTCATCAGAAAATCGGGCAGCCAGAAGAGATAAAACCACCATACTGGATCAGTAAGCAGTTTGCCAATAGCAAAAGCCCAAGTCTGGCGAAAAGAAAGCAATTTAAGCCATGAAACTTTTTCTTCCTTTTCATTCGCTTGTTCTTCACCAGCTACTTGATCAGAAATTATGTATTCTAATTCTGCCTGAGACAATCTTTTTTGCTTTTGCGGAACTTCATACAAAAGAAACCAAAGTCCAAGCCATACAAATCCAACTATTCCTGTTAGAATAAAAGCCCACTGCCAGCCAAAATGTTCTGCAACATACGGAACAGTTAATGGGACTATAATTGCGCCTATATTGCTTCCTGAATTGAAAAGCCCTGTTGCCAATGCTCTTTCCTTCTGCGGAAACCATTCTGCAGTAGCTTTAATCGCTGCTGGGAAATTTCCGGCTTCTGTAACTCCCAAAAACACACGTGCAATTAAAAAGCCTCCAGTTCCTGTTGCCAATGCATGACCAATGGCCGCTAAACTCCATAAACCGGTTGCAATTGCATAACCGATTTTTGTACCCAATTTATCAATAATACCACCCGCAATCAGCATTCCGAATGCATAGGCTATTTTAAAAGCTAATTCTATATTCGAATAATCTATAACCTCCTGTTCTGGTGTCCAATGAAAAGCTTCTGCTAAAAAAGGACGAAGGTAACTTATTACATTTCTATCTAAATAATTTACTGTAGTTGCAAAAAAGACTAAACCGCAAATTGTCCAGCGGTATTTCCCAATTGCTGCATTAGTTTGGTTCATAATTAGTTTTGATTGGTTTAGGTTGGTTAGTTAGTATTCAGATCGTGGTTAAAGATCTGTAATTGGTCTGTATTTTGGCACTAATGTTTTCATTACAATCCATCCTGTCAAATAGCAGACTGCACAGATTGAAAAAATTATCATATAGCCAGTGTTTATTCCGTTTACAACATTTTCTCCAGCAGTTGTAAGTGATTTTAAGAACTCCTCTAAATTCCCTACTCCTTTTTCAGCCAAAAAAGCTTTTTCTGTTACTGCATCTTGAAACTGCGGATATTTTTCTAATAATGGCTGACCGTTTATGGTGCTCCAATTTCTTTGTGTAAAATCAAACAATACACCAGAACCCTTGTTTATAAGCGTAGAGCCGATTCCTCCTGCTAATCCTCCGATACCTGTAATCGTCGCGATTGCTTTCTTTGGGAACATATCTCCTACTGTTGTAAAAATATTTGCCGACCAAGATTGGTGTGCAGCTCCTGCGATTCCGATAATGATAACCGGCACCCAATAGCTAATGTAACCTAAAGGCTGAGCCGCTAAAGCCAACAAAGGGAAAAAGGCAAAAATAAGCATTGCTCTCATTCTTCCTTCGTAAGGATTCATGCCTTTTTTCTCTACAAAATAAGTCGGCAACCATCCTCCGATAATTGACAATAAAGTAATCATATAAAGAACAAACAATGGCAAAGCTGCTTGTGTAGAATCCATTCCATAAACAGAACTCAAGTAGGCTGGTGTCCAGAATAAAAAGAACCACCAAACACCGTCAGTCATGAATTTTCCAAATGCAAAAGCCCACGTTTGTTTGTATTTAAAACAATCTGCTAAAGAAACTTTTGAACTTTTTTCTGAAACACCTCCTGCTAATGCACCATCTACTATATCATCTTGCTGAATATAAGCCAACTCTTCTGGAGTTACTTTTGAATGTTTTTCTGGCTTATCATACATAAACATCCAGAATCCCATCCAAATAAATCCTAAAGCTCCAATAATGATAAATGCCATTTCCCAACCAAAAGATTTAGCAATAAACGGAATTGTAACTGGTGCAGCTAAAGCTCCAACTGTTGCTCCTGCATTAAAAATACTAGTCGCAAAAGCCCTGTCTTTTTTAGGAAAATATTCTGCCGTGGTTTTAATAGCAGCAGGAAAGTTTCCTGCTTCTCCTACAGCTAGAACAAAACGTGCAAAAATAAACAAAGCAACGCTCACATTGATTACTAAGGCAGTATCCTGAACGGTGCTTATTATTTCTTTTGACCCATGAAAACCAACAAACCAATCGCCTGTTATGATTCCTGACGTAGCAATACCACAGAAAGCATGAAGACAGGCTCCGATAGACCAAATTCCGATTGCCCACAGAAATCCTTTTTTCGTATCCAACCAATCTACAAATCGACCAGCAAACAACAATGAAACAGCATAAAATATAGAAAACAAAGCAGTTATATCTCCATAATCACTATTGGTCCAATGAAATTCTGGAGCGATAAAATCTTTCCATGTTAAAGAAAGTACTTGTCTGTCTAAATAATTGATGGTTGTTGCAAAAAACAGTAGTGCACAAATACTCCAACGGTATTTTCCTGCAGATTTAATGGTGTTGTTCGTAGAAACGGCATCGGTTTGATTCATGATAGTCGGTAGTGTAAAATTTATAATTTTTGGCGATTTGAGTTCAATTTCATAAGTTCATTAAATTAATTAAAAATCAAATCTTTAAACAATTAAAAATAAAATAATGTAATCGATTGCACAAATATAGTTTTTAATCTCTATATTCCAAATTAATTGTATAAAAAATTATTTTAACGCCTAAAATAAACATATCATTTAAAAATAGGCTTACAAAATTACACATTAAATAATATATTTGTTAAAAGTTATCCTTGAAAATTCATTCGTTTTTGGGTACAAAATTGTCCAATACAAACTCTTGCAAAAAATGATATTCTTTTAAATTCCATTTTTACTTGATTAAAATAAAACATTAAAAAACTAGCTATAAACTTTTATGAAACAACAGATTACATCACAAATAAAAAACACGAAAGCAACAAGAAGAAAAATTTTGCTTAGCTTAATTTTTACACTTATAACTACCATTTACAGCTCGGCACAAAATCAGGTTGTTAATTTATGGGAGCAGGTTCCCGGAGAAATTCAAAACGGCTCTTACAAAGAAAAAGAGACTCTAAAGGATGGGAAAGTACAAAGTACTAGTCAGGTTTCTATTCCTACTTTAAGCATTTTTGTTCCTTCAGCAAAACCAAATCAAACTGCTGTTATCATATGCCCAGGTGGTGGTTACTCGCATTTAGCAATTGATAAAGAAGGAACGAAAGTTGCTCAGTGGCTTAATAGTCTAGGAATAACAGCATTTGTTTTAAAATACCGCCTCCCTAACGATTTGATTATGAAAAACAAGAATATCGGACCGCTTCAGGATGCACAAGAAGCTTTGCGTTACGTACGCCAAAATGCGGCAAAATGGAATCTGGACATTCATAAAATAGGAATCATGGGCTTCTCTGCCGGCGGTCATTTAGCGGCGAGCCTGTCAACTCATTATGACGACAACACCTATACAAGCCGTTTTAATGTTAGTGCCAGACCTGATTTTTCGTTGTTGATTTATCCCGTAATTTCTATGCAGAACGAGCTTACTCATAAAGGTTCGCAAACTAGTCTCTTAGGAGAAAAACCTTCACAAGATATCATTGATTCTTTTTCGAATGAAAAAAAAGTAACTCCTCAGACTCCTCCTGCATTTTTGATTCATGCAACAGACGATGGCGCCGTTTATGCTGAAAACAGTATTGCTTATTATATGGCTCTGAAAAAAAATGGTGTTGCAACCGAAATGCATATTTATGAAAAGGGAGGCCATGGATTTGGCTTAGGCATAAAAGACACGAGTCTTTATTGGACAAAAGACTGTACAGAATGGCTTAAAAGTCATAACTATTGTAATTAATTACATTTATTCAGATAGAAATCCTGCAGTCTGTACATGAGAAAAAAAAAAAGGGTTTTTAGAAAAATCTAAAAACCCTAAAAATTAAGACAGATTGTACAATTGTAAATTCATACAAAGACCACGATCAATGGTGCCTAACTTTTGTTTCAAAAAAAAATAAAAACGTTTCTCCAAAAACAGTTTTAGAGTAAAA
The DNA here is from genome assembly GCF_042431625.1 of Flavobacterium procerum. Classification (NCBI taxonomy): domain Bacteria; kingdom Pseudomonadati; phylum Bacteroidota; class Flavobacteriia; order Flavobacteriales; family Flavobacteriaceae; genus Flavobacterium; species Flavobacterium procerum. Next base: position 655,351 of record NZ_JBHLYW010000009.1, read on the forward strand.
ACTTAATATGATATTTAAAAGGTAAAAAAACATCACAATCATTAATTTTTTACTATCCCAAAAGTATAAAGCGGTTTACTGATAACCTTACGGGTTTCCACATTATCGCAAAAAATCAAATTGTTTTTCAAAAAACGTAAATCCAAATAATTGTTTTTCAATAAATTAAATTTAAAAATTTAACATATATTTTACACAACTTCAGACGCAAAAAACAATTTACTTCCAATTTCCCAAGATAAAACGTTTCAAAATTCAGAAAGTAAAAAGATTAAAAAACTCTTTTTCTTATCCTAGATTAAGTTGAACATCCTTTTTAAGCAATACATTTGTAAAGCAGAATACTATTGCTGTGAAAGTAATAATAAACTGCAAAATTTCTATTTTTTAATAAAATCAACCCAAATATGAAAACTCTGGAATTTTTATTACTTGGAAAAAATGAGGCAATACTAGCCATCTTACTCCGTCTTGTAAATGCTGATGAAAATTGGAATGCAGTCGCTTTTGATAACGAAAAGGATGCCGAGGAGCATTTTCAAAATCACAAAATAGACATTGTATTGCTGAGTTCCGGAATTGAAGACCATGTTGAGAAAGATTTTACATTATTCTGTTTGGAAAAACAGCCGGATGTAGAAGTTATTGAACATTTTGGAGGCGGAAGCGGTTTGTTGAAATCTGAAATACTTCATAGATTACATTTGAAAGGAAAACTTTAGATTTGTACATCAAAGCCAAAAAAATGGAAAAAAAGTATTCGGTTGCTATTTACCCTTCACAAGAAGTTCATGACGCTGTAAAAACAATGAAGGACTATTTAAAAAGTAAAATCGATTGGTTTAACAGCTGTAATTCGGCAGCTCATATTACCATTTGTGAATTTTCTATTGATGATTCTGAAATAGACAAATACAAACAAAAGATTTTTAAAGTATGTGATACTTTTATTCCTTTTCAGGTACATTTAGACCATTTTGGTTCTTATGACAATGCTGGCGCTTACTATATAGCTCCTGATGAAAATTCAAAAAATGCCCTGAAACCCATTATGAAAAATCTTCAGGAATCTTTAAAACCTTTAAAGCTAAAGAAAAGCGAAGATCCGCATATGTCGATTGGAAGAAAACTAACTCCCGAAAATCTTAAAATCGCGTCACAGCTTTTCACCACAATCGAATTGAATTTTTTTTGTAATGAAATCGTTCTTCGCGAACTTGACCCCATAAAAAAGCAGTTTTTCGTAATTGACACTTTTCCTTTTGGAAATAATCCAAAACCAGAGTTTGTTCAGGGAAGTTTGTTTTAATTGTTCTGCCACGAAGACACCAAGGCACAAATATATTTTTTCTAAAAATGAAAAAAAAGCGAATGGTTTGAACCATTGCAAATCAATATATACCTTTTGTTAATCGTTGTTGAAAACACGGGCTATAATCAAAATCATTTTTTTTTCTGTACCAATTGTAAATACTGTAAAGTAAACTTTGCATCTTAGTGCCTTCGTGGCAAAAAAAACTGCACGAGATTTTTTTGTATATTTGAATTTTACAATTCCTTGCAATATGAAATCACTTGACTCTTTTTACAAAGACATAACCGAAGGCTCAACAGTTGATCCCAATTCTTTGCTTCCAAATGATATCCAAAAGGAAATCGGACATTTTAATATTTTTGATATAAAAGAGCTTTTGGAGCGCTTACAGGGAAAATCGGTTATGCCATATGACAGAAGAGCGTATTACAAAATCAGTTTGATAAAAGGCCACAACAGAGCCGAATATGCCGATAAAATAATCGAAATCGAGAAACAGGGATTATTGTTTGCAACGCCTAAAATTCCTTATAACTATTTGCCTCAAGATACTAATCAAGGTGGACAGTTTTGTGTTTTTACTAGTGAATTTTTGTCGAAAAATAAAAGCGGAATTGATTTGGACGAATTACCAATTTTCGCTTCAGACGGATATCCTATTTTTCAATTATCTGATGAAGAAGTTGCAGAGGTAGAATTGATTTTCAATAAAATACAAAAAGAAATCAACTCCGATTATATTTATAAATACGATTTAATCCGAAATTATGTCGCTGAATTGATTCACTTTGGACAAAAATTACAGCCAATAACTGCCTTGTATTCAAAACACAATTCAGCAGCAAGGGTTTCATCTTTATTTGCTGAATTACTAGAAAGACAATTCCCAATCGAATCACCACGACAGCGCTTAGAATTAAGAACTGCAAAAGATTTTGCTGCTCGATTATCGGTACATGTCAATCATTTGAATAAGGTTTTAAAGGAAAACACTGGAAAAACCACTACTGAATTAATCAGCAATCGACTAACCAACGAAGCCAAAATACTCTTAAAACAGACAGACTGGAACATTTCTGAAATTGCCTATTCTCTTGGTTTTGAAGAACTGGCACATTTCTCTAATTTCTTTAAAAAACAAACTTCTTATACACCTTTGGCTTTTAGGAGTTAGGTTGTTTCAGGTTTCAGGTTTCAGGTTTCGCTGAAACTTTGTCAAAGTTTGGAATTTGGAATTTCATTATTGGGATTTCATTATTGGGATTTCATAACTGATTTGAATTTCGCAAACATCGATTTGATATTTACAATTCACCATTACTGCTTCGTTTCTAACTTTGTCTCATCAAATTAAAAGATCGAAAAAAATGAATTTATCAAACAACAAAATTTTAATAACTGGCGGTGCAAGCGGTATCGGACTTGGACTTGCCGAACGATTTATTCAGGAAAACAATACAGTAATTATCTGTGGCAGAAGAGCTTCTCTTTTAGAAGAAGTACAAGCAAAATTCCCGACAATCATCACGAAAGTATGCGATTTGTCTCAAGAAGCAGAACGTATTGCTCTTTATGAATGGATCAAAGAAAATCACCCTGATTTGAATGTTTTAGTAAACAACGCCGGAATTCAGAATTGGATGACGATAACAGATGCCGACTTTTATGAAAACATGAAAAATGAGCTAACTACCAATATAGAAGCTCCTTTGCACTTAACTTCCCTATTTATTGAGTTGCAATCTCTAAAAACAGTAATGAACGTGACTTCTGGATTGGCCTTTTCTCCTTTTGCAAAAGTTCCGGTTTATTCGGCTACAAAAGCATTTTTCCGTTCGTTTACGCTTTCGCTTCGTCATTTGCTGAAAGCCAAAAATATTGAAGTAGTCGAAATCATTCCACCAGCATTGAATACCGATTTAGGCGGAATCGGCCTTCACGACGCACATCCAAGCGTAAGCAGTTTTATCGAAGCGATTTTTGAACAATTAAAAGAAGGCAAACAAGAACTTACATTCGGAACAAGCGAAACTAGATTAAAGGCAAGTGCAGAAGAATTGCGAAATCATTTCAATGCAATGCATAATTAATTCTAAATTAAACACATAGGCTATTTATCAGAAACTAGTTTCTTTCAATAATCTTTAAAAGAGAAGCTAAAGTCTATGTTTCTATGTGTTTAAAAATATTCGTACTAAAAGCCTTCGACTTCGCTAAGACTGACAATAAACAACAAACAATAAAACACTATATAAAATGGCAGTAAATACAAAAATAGCTCTGGTTACAGGAGGAAGCAGAGGTTTAGGAAAAAACATGGCAATCGCAATTGCAAAAAAAGGACTTGATGTAATCATCACGTACAACAGTAAAAAAGAAGAAGCTGAAACAGTAGTCGCAGAAATTGAAAGCTTAGGTCAAAAAGCTGCTGCATTACAATTAAATGTTGCTGCATCAGGAACTTTTGATTCTTTTTTTGAAGAAGTAAAAACAGTTTTGAAAGACAATTTTAAAACAGACAAATTCGACTTTTTGGTAAACAACGCTGGAATCGGGATTCACAATTCTTTCATCGGAACAACAGAAGAAGAATTTGACCAATTGACTAATATTCAATTTAAAGGACCATTTTTCTTGACACAAAAAGGACTTAACGTAATGCATGACGGCGGTGGAATTGTAAACATTTCTACAGGTTTAGCGAGATTTTCATTCCCAGGTTATGCTGCGTATGCTTCTATGAAAGGAGCGATTGAAACTTTGACTAAATATCAGGCAAAAGAATTAGGTGCTAGAAAAATCAGAGTTAATGTAGTTGCTCCCGGAGCAATTGAAACTGATTTTGGCGGTGGCGTAGTTCGTGACAACGAACAAATGAATCAGCAAATTGCTTCGGTAACTGCTTTAGGAAGAGTTGGATTACCAGATGATATTGGAGGTGTTGTTGCCTTTTTATGTACGGAAGACGCAAGATGGATAAATGCCCAAAGAATTGAAGCTTCTGGAGGAATGATGTTGTAATGGAGTTTTAAAATATATGTTTCAAGTTTCAGGTTTCAAGTTTCAGGTTTGAACGTGAAACTTGAAACCTGAAACTAAAAAACTATAAAAACTATAAAAACAAAACCCGATGAGCAAAAAACTCATCGGGTTTGTCGTTTCAAATAAAATTTGAATTAGTAAGCAATCTTAATTTTTCTCGATAATGACATCGAATCCACCGTTTTTATCAAACACTACATCATAAAATCTGGAATCTTTCTCAATACCAACTTCATAGGTCGTTTTGTTTTTATCGTCTACAACTACAGCAATTTCTTTAATTGCTTTTGCGGGATAATTTTTCTTCAGATAACTTTGCGCTTTTGGTGGCAATTGACTTAACGAAATCTGCATTTCATATGCTTTTAGATTTCCCAGATTATCATATATTGCCAGCGCTTTCGTTGTCTTGTTTACATCGTATTTCGCTTCATATCGAATCTCATCATTATCGTCTCCCACATATTCTTCAGACCAAACCGGTGTTTTTCCAGGATATTCTTTTTCAAAAGCCAATTTTACTATTTCTGGAGGCACTATCACTCTTTTCATGTTAGTTCCCTCCTGTGCTCTCAGAAAACTGCTGCATAAAAAAACAGCAATAAATAATACGTTTTTCATAGCTTCATTTTTTAAAACCCAACTCAACAAGCGTATTAAAAGTACTACTTTTTCATTAAGAATAACTGAACTTTTTCATTTTTTTTAGTTTTCTTTACACAACTTCTCCTACAGCGTTTAAAACCCCGAAAACTGAAAATTCATAATTAATTTTTCTTCAATCGGTCGGTCAATTCTCTTTTATAAGTAATTCCGATTGGAAGTTTTTCATTCTTAATTACAAGAAAATCCTTTTCAGTCAAATCAATTTTGTCCAAAGCAACAATATATGATTTATGAATTCGCACAAAATTCCTTTCAGGAAGACATTTCTCTAATTCTGTTGTTGTTATTGAAGCAAGATAGGTTCGTTTTAGCGTATGCAGTTTGACGTAATTCCCAAAGCTTTGCGCATACAAAAGCTGGTCGAGTTCAATATCCATTAAATAACCATCTACTTTAACCGAAATTGTATTTACTGCTTCTTCTATTTTAATTTTTGTGCCTTCTGAGGCAAAAAAACGATCAATTGCTTTTAAAAATCTAGGGAAATAAATGGGTTTCAATAAATAATCTATTACGCCATAATCATAACTTTCTAGAGCAAATTCAGAATAAGCCGTTGTTAAAACCGTTTTAGGATGGTTCGGAATAATCTTTAACAATTCCATTCCTGAAATTTCAGGCATATTGATATCCAAAAACATCAAATCGACAGTGTTTTCGCGAAGGTAATTCATCGCTTCAATTCCGTTATAACCTTGAAAAACCAATTCCAATTGCGGATTCTGCTTGATATAATTGACCAGAACATAATGCGCTGCTGGTTCATCGTCTACAATAATGCACTTTTTGGTCTCTCTCATCCTACAAACTTTTTAAGTTGTATTTCTAAATCAACCACATATATCTGTTTATTATCCTGAATATCTAACTTATAGTCTTTTCCATAAATTAAATTCAATCTTTCGATGGTGTTTTTGAGTCCGATTTTTGTAGAAATCACATCCGTTTTTTTCGGAATTGAATTTTCTGCATGAAGATGCAACAATCCGTTTTCGACCGTAATTTTTATTTTCACAAAACACTTTTCGATTGCGCAAGTTCCGTGTTTAAAGGCATTTTCAATGAATGCAATTAAAAGCATTGGCGAAATTTTATAGGTATAATCTTTATCAACCGTACTTTCAAATGCAATATCGCAACGATAACCAACGCGTTCTTTTTCCAACTGAACGTAACTGTTTATAAACTCCAGCTCGTCTTCTAAAGACACAAATTGCTTACCATTGCTTTCTAATTGGTAACGCATTAACTGCGAAACTTTCATAATCAAATCGGGCGTTCTGTCTGGAAACTCCAAACTGATTCCGTAAAGCGTATTAAAGGTATTGAACAAAAAATGCGGATTTAATTGTCCTTTCAATGAATTCAATTGCATTTGATTGAACAATAAAGCCGCATCGGTTTGTTTTCGGTGAATACGATAAAACTTAAAAACAATTATCGGACTCAGAATACAGACCAAAGTACCTAAAACGCTCGCCAATTGGTACGCATAACTTCTTTGATGCGAGTTTTGATACAGATGACATTTCGCAAACATATCCATCATTGTAATTTCGTACAACAAAACAGAAAAAACAAAAACTCCAAAAAGCGTTAAAATAATGTAAGTGAAAGGTTTATTGGATTTGAATAATATCGGAAGCAGGAAAAAACGATTAAACTGGGCGTGCATGTACAAAATGCAGTAAAAAAATATTCCCATCAAAATTGAAGTGAATGAACTGATCAGCATCCAATCATTTTTCAAAGTATATATGGTGAAAGAGAAAAGGATAACAGCCACTTCTTGCCACCATTTGTTATCCAGTATGTTATCAATTCTTTGGTTCATTCTTAATTTTGAAATAGTTTACAAAGTACGAACAAATATTTAATTATTTTTTTCAAAAAATGACCAATTGAATTCGTCATTTACTAGTGCAGTACATCACTAAAGATGACTTTTATCAGCGTAAGAGAAATAAATTTGTTTCATCAAAAACTATTTATATCACACCTTGAGTTTATGTATTTCAAAAAAATTACCATTTTATTTTTATTGATTTTTGCCTCAATCGGTCATGCTCAAACCCTATCTTTAAAAGAAGCAGTTAAGACAGGTCTTGAGAATTATGGTTCGATCCGGGCAAAAAGCAATTACACCAATGCATCAAAAGAGACTCTAAAACAATCGCGCCGTGATTATCTGCCAAACCTAAATTTATCGGCACAGCAGGATTACGGAACTGTAAACGGACAAAACGGACCGCTTTACGGTTTTGGAGGTTTAGGAGTTGCTTCGTCAGGATTACCACTTCCTGAACAAAACTGGAATTCGGCGTTTGGAGCGCTTTATTTAGTCAACATGAACTGGGATTTTTTCACTTTCGGAAAAATACAGCAAAAAATCAATTTGTCTAAAATTGATGTTCAGGCTAAAGAAAAAGATTTGCAACAAGAGAAATTCCAACAGGAAATCAAAATTTCGGCCGCTTATTTAAATCTGTTGGCAAGCCAAAGATTATTGATCTCACAGCAAAAGAATTTAGACCGTGCAGAAGTTTTCAAAAAGACGGCTGCAGCGAGAGTTAAAAATGGATTATTGGCAGGAGTCGATTCTACATTGGCTACAGCCGAAGTTTCTAAAGCTAAAATTGCTTTAAACCTTGCTAAAAACTTCGTTAAAGAACAAAACAACAAATTAGTAGATTTAATGGGCGTTGCACCGCAGGATTTTGTTGCTGATACACTTTTTGTAACTCAAATTCCAAAAGAATTGGTAACAAAAGAAACTGCAACAGACAGTCTTCACCCTTTATTACAATTGTATAAAACCCGAATCGATTACAGCAACCAACAGGTTAAATTGTATAAAAGATTTTATTATCCGACCATGAGTGCTTTTGGAGTCCTGCAAACCAGAGCTTCTGGATTTGATTCTTCGTATGCCACCAATCAAAATGCTTTTACGAGAAATTATTGGGATGGCGTAAATCCTGACCGTACAAACTATTTAATTGGAGTTGGAATTACGTGGAATTTGACCACGCCATTCCGTTCAAGCAAACAAGTAAGTGCTCAAAAATTTGTTTCTCAGGCAATCCAAGAAGAATACAATCAAGCGGACAGAGAACTAAAATCGCAGTTGAATTTTGCCGAAGATAAAATCAGAATAACGCTCGAAAATTATGCCGAAGCACCGATTCAGGTAGAAGCTGCAAAAAGAGCTTACATTCAAAAATCGACCTTATACAAAAATGGTTTAACCGATTTAACCGATTTGACACAAACAATGTATGTTTTAAACCGTGCTGAAATCGACCGAGATATTGTCAATAATAATGTGTGGCAGTCGTATTTATTGAAAGTCGCCGCAACAGGAAATTTTGACTTATTTATAAATGAATTTTAATTATAAATCCTAATGAATTTAATACGTTTTGCACTCCGCAAACCCATTTCCATTTTAGTACTGGTTGCGGGTCTATTTTTCTTCGGAATCGGTGCCATCAAAGACATTAAGGTAGATATTTTACCAAAAATGAATTTGCCAGTTATCTATATCGCGCACCCGTTTGGAGGTTATACGCCAGACCAAATGGAGGCTTATTTTGCCAAAAACTACGTAAACGTTTTGCCTTTCTCGAACGGTATCAAATCGGTAGAGACTAAAAATATTCAAGGGTTAATGATTATGAAATTAACCTATTACGAAGGAACAAACATGGCTCAGGCCGCTGCCGAGTTAAGTGCCCTTTCAAACAGAATCCAAGCGGTTTTTCCACCAGGAACACAGCCACCGTTTATCATTCGTTTTGACGCTTCTTCTCTTCCAATTGGACAATTGGTTTTGAGCAGTAAAATACGTTCAAATAACGAATTACAGGATTTAGCCAACGTTTATGTTCGTGCTTCGTTTACTTCCATTCCTGGTTTATTATCTCCAGCGCCTTTCGGCGGAAGCCCAAGAACAATCGAGATTAACGTAGATCCAGATTTATTGCGTTCGCACAACATGACTCCCGATCAGATTGTAGAAGCGATTCGTTTAAACAATCAGACTGCGCCATCTGGAAACGTTCGTATGGGCGACAAAAACTATATTACGCCAACCAATAATACGATTAAAGAAGTTAAAGATTTCGAACAAATTCCGATTTTCAAAGGCGGTGTTCAGAACTTAAAATTGGGCGATGTTGCGTCTGTAAAAGACGGTGCCGATATTACGGCAGGTTATGCTTTGGTAAACGGAAAACGTTCGGTTTACATCAGTATTGCAAAAGCGGGAGATGCTTCGACTTGGGATGTGGTTCAGAAATTAAAATCTGAATTGCCAAAAATTCAAAGTACGCTTCCAGAAGACGTAAAATTATCTTATGAATTTGACCAATCTGTTTATGTAATCAACTCGGTTAAAAGTTTGATCACTGAGGGAATCATCGGTGCGGTTTTAACCGGATTAATGGTAATGCTTTTCCTTGGCGACCGTCGTGCAGCTTTAATTGTAATTATGACGATTCCGATTTCGATTATTTCTGGGGTTTTATTCCTGAAATTATTCGGACAGACAATTAACTTAATGTCTTTATCAGGCTTGGCTTTGGCAATTGGTATTTTGGTCGACGAAAGTACCGTAACCATCGAAAACATTCACCAGCATCTCGATATGGGAAAACCAAAAGCCCTTGCCATTTGGGATGCCTGTCAGGAAATTGCGTTGCCTAAATTATTGATCTTACTTTGTATTCTAGCGGTATTTGCGCCAGCGTTTACCATGGTTGGTATTCCGGGAGCGTTATTCTTGCCTTTGGCTTTAGCAATTGGATTTTCGATGGTGATTTCATTTTTATTATCACAGACTTTTGTGCCTGTAATGGCCAACTGGATGATGAAAGGACATGAAAAACACGAACATGGTCCTGAAATTACAGATGATGAAGCCGAATTTAACGACTGCGGCCTAACGCCTGAATCTGAGCAAAATTTAATTAGCCAGAAAAAGGGTATGGTCGAAAGAGAAGATTTTAACAACGATGGAAAAGTAAGTGCTTTTGAACGATTCAGAAATCGTTTCATGCGAACTTTAGACCGATTGTTTGTACATAAAAAGGCGACTAGTATTATTTATTTGGTTTCCGCTACATTTTTAGCCATCGTTTTGATTTCTTTTATTGGAAAAGACGTTTTCCCGAAAACTAATTCGAGTCAGTTTCAGTTGCGAATGCGTGCTGCAGAAGGAACTCGTTTAGAAAGAACAGAGGAACAAGCCATTAAAGTTTTAAAAGAAATTGAGAACAAAGTCGGAAAAGAACATATCGGAATTTCGTCTGTATATGTAGGGCAACACCCTTCTCTATTCTCAATCAACCCGATTTATTTGTTCATGGCAGGTTCTCATGAAGCGGTTTTTCAGGTAAGTTTGAAAGATTATCACGCTGATATGGACGAATTTAAAGATGACTTACGTGCCAGAATTAAAAAAGTCTTGCCAGACACCAAAGTTTCTTTTGAACCGATTGAGTTGACAGATAAAGTTTTAAGTCAGGGCTCGCCTACTCCAATTGAAATTCGTGTTGCCGGAAAAGATAAAAAACGAAATGAATTGTACGCGACTCAAATTGTAGAGAAATTAAAAGGAATTTCGTATTTCAGAGACGTGCAGATTGGACAGCCAATTCATTATCCGGCTATGAATATCGATATTGATAGAACAAGAGCAGCCGAATTGGGAGTAGATATGAATGACATTTCGCGTTCGCTTGTAGCCTCAACTTCATCTTCACGTTATACCGAAAAAAACAACTGGGTAGATGAAAAAGCAGGATTATCGTATTCTGTACAGGTTCAGGTTCCTTTGAATAAAATGAAAAGTAAAACCGATATTGGGGAAATTCCGGTATTGAAAAACTCGCTTCGTCCTGTTTTAAGTGACGTTGCCAAAATTACACCAAGCTTTGTAAGTGGTGAAAATGACAATTTAGGGGCCATGCCGTACATTACCGTTACTGCCAACATCAACCAGACCGATTTAGGAACGGCTTCAAAAGATGTGAGCAAAACAATTAGTTCTTTGGGCGAATTGCCACGTGGTTTGTTTATAACGCCAATCGGACTAAGTACTGTACTGACCGAAACATTAAGCAGTTTGCAAACCGGATTATTGGTTGCCGTTTTCGTAATCTTCTTAATGTTGGCCGCTAATTTCCAATCGTTCAAAGTTTCGTTGGTAATTTTAACGACAGTTCCTGCAGTAGTTTTAGGCGCTTTATTAATGCTAACAATTACAGGTTCAACCTTGAATTTACAATCGTATATGGGAATCATCATGTCGGTCGGGGTTTCTATTGCCAATGCCGTACTTTTGGTGACTAATGCCGAACAATTGCGTAAAATAAACGGAAATGCGTTAGAATCGGCTCGTGAAGCGGCTGCATTGCGTCTTCGTCCGATTGTCATGACTTCGGTTGCGATGATTGCAGGTATGTTGCCAATGGCGATTGGGCACGGCGAAGGAGGCGATCAAGTTTCTCCGTTAGGAAGAGCGGTTATTGGTGGACTATTATTTTCTACTTTTGCCGTATTATTGATCCTGCCTCAGATATTTGCGTGGGCACAAGAAAAAACATCGACAAGATCGGTTTCTTTAGATCCTGAAGACGAAGAAAGCATCCATTATATCTCATCGATAAGTAAGTCGAAAGTTGGAAAGTCATAAAGTCAGAAAGTCTTAACTCGTTGAATGTAACTATTTTTTAAACACATAGAAACATAGATTTTAATTTTAAATAAAAAGGTAAAAGAAAAAACTAGTTTTCACACATAGCTATGTTTATTAAAAAAAGTGAAACGCCTTTTATGCACAAAGAAAAGCTATGTTTCTATGTGTTAAAATAATTACTCGCAAAGAGTTAAAAACATATTCATTATATAAAACCAAAAAATGAACACTAAAATCATAAAATATAGCACGCTGTTTTTTGCAGCATTATTTTTCCTTAACAGCTGTAATTCTAAAAAAGAAGAAGTTGTTAAACCAGAAATCGAACCTAAAGTGGAAACTTTCGCTTTAGCGAAAGAAAAACTGACTACAGAATTGCGTTTGCCAGCAGAATTAACCGGTTTTCAACAAGTTGATTTGTATGCCAAAGTGAGCAGTTTCGTAAAAACCTTAAAAGTAGATATTGGTTCTAAAGTAAAAAAAGGACAACTTTTGATTGTCTTAGAAGCACCAGAAATCAGTTCACAATTGGCAGCAGCCGAATCGAGATTAAAAGCGATGGAAGCGATTTACACAACCAGCAAAAGCACTTATAACCGTTTGTACGAAACCAGCAAGGTTGAAGGAACCATTTCTAAAAACGATTTAGAAATGGCGAACGGAAAGAAAAATTCTGATTACGCACAATATCAAGCAGCAATCGCGGCACATAAAGAAATCTCGATTATGAGAGGTTACTTAGAAATTCGCGCGCCTTTTGACGGAGTTGTAGCCGCTAGAAATGTCAATTTAGGAACCTTTGTTGGCCCGGCAGGAAAAGGTTCAGATTTGCCTTTATTGACGATTCAGGAGCAATCTAAATTACGTTTGGCGGTTTCGGTTCCAGAATTGTATACTGGTTATTTACATCCAGGCGACGAAATGACTTTTAATGTAAAATCGCTTCCAGATAATTTTAAAGCTAAAATTACCAGAATGTCTGGCGCTTTAGATTTAAAACTTCGTTCTGAAAGAGTTGAAATGGACGTTCACAACACCAAAGCAAACCTATTACCTGGAATGGTTGCCGAAGTTTTGTTACCGCTTAACGCGAAAGACAGCACTTTTGTAGTACCAAAATCTGCGGTAGTGAATTCTGCAGAAGGTTTGTATGTAGTAAAAGTAGTAAACCACAAAGCCACAAGAGTTGACATTAAAAAAGGAAGAGAAATCGACGACAAAATCGAAATATTTGGTGATTTAAACCCACAAGATAAACTAGTTAAAATTGCCAGCGAAGAAACTAAGGAAGGCGATGTCATAAACGAATAACCTGCGTTTAGCCTTCATTTTAGTGATTACCAATTACTGTACGCATTCTTAGGAATGCAAATTTTTAAATTTGCCCTAACGGCCCTCTATTTATTTGGAGGGCTGTTTTTTTTTGGAAAAAAATCAGGTAAAAACACTTGCTTTTTTTATTCTAATTATCTTTAAAATTGTTTCTCGATGATTTTTTAAACCAATTATGGTTTTCCGTAAAAACACAGTAAATGATCTAATTAAATTTATAGCCTTTAACTAAATAAACCATTATGAAAATAATTTTACCCGAATTAAGAGAAAAAACCAAAATTCATAATAACTCTATAATCAATTTAAAAGATGTTGAAAGGGAAATCGAAGTTGTTATAGATGAAAAGAACAGAAGTTACATCACATTCAATTATAACAATCATAAATATTGCATCACTGGAAACAAGAAAATATATCCAGATAAAACTGACTATATTTTATTGTCAAATGGAGCTCCTACAACTGAAAAAATTGTTATAAAAAAATGGTTAAAACATCCTGATATAAATGAAACCGATCCAAATATAATAATTGATTCCTGGAAAGATAGCTTTGTTTATAAAAGTGATAGCAACTCTAAAGCTAGCGGAGAAGGGTTGCGAAAACCACAATTAGGAGCCATACATAATATTTTAGGGCATTTTACAAATTCGAAAGAAGCTGGTATTGTTGTATTGCCAACTGGAACAGGAAAGACAGAAACCATGCTTTCTGTATTAATAGCTAATAGATGCAAAAAACTTCTCGTTATAGTACCTTCTGATTCTTTGCGTGGTCAGCTTTCTGAAAAATTTATTTCACTAGGTATCTTAAAAAAGTTTGGTATTGTTTCTAAATCTGCATTATATCCAAAAGTTGGAATATTAGATACAGGAATAAAAAAAATAGAAGATTTAAAAGATTTTTTTGAAAAATCAAATGTTATTATATCTACAATGAATTTAATTTCAAATATACCAAATGAATATATTGAAATTATTGCTGGTCTATGTTCACATTTATTTGTTGACGAAGCACACCATGCAAAAGCAAAACAGTGGAGCAGAGTAATTGGATATTTTGATAAAGGAAAGGTAATACAATTTACAGCTACACCATTTAGATACGATGGAGAGCGTCTTTCAGGAAAATTTATTTATAATTTTTCTATGAAAGATGCACAAGAGCAAGGTTATTTTCAAAAAATCGATTTTATACCGGTTAGAGAATATGATAGAGCGATTGCTGATAAAGAAATTGCTTTAAAAGCTATCGACAAATTAAAAGAGGATAGAGATATTAAAAACTTGGATCATTTTCTCATGGCAAGATGTAGAACCAATTTAAGAGCTGATGAAGTATTTAAATTATATGAAAATTATACTGAGTTTAATCCCGTTGTAATCCATTCGAATGTTTTAAACAGACAATTTATTCTAGAAAATATAAAAAAGGGAAAACATAAAATAATAGTTTGTGTTGATATGCTTGGAGAAGGTTTTGACTTACCTGAATTAAAAATTGCAGCATTACATGATATAAGAAAAAGTCTGCCTATTACCCTTCAGTTTATTGGAAGATTTACAAGAGTAAGTAATTCAATTAAATTAGGGAATGCTTCGTTTATTGCTAATTTAAGACAAGAAGGAATTGAAGAAGGTATAGATTTGCTTTATAATAAGGAATCTAATTGGAATACTATCTTGCCAGATTTAAGCCAAATTGCAACTCAAGATCAGATTGATTTTAGTGAGTTTTTAGCGGGATTTAATAATATAGAAGAATCGGATATTCCATTTCAAAACATAAATCCTGCTTTTAGTACATTAGTTTATAAAAATTCGAAAAATGTCTTTCAGAAATTAAATGTAATTACAAAAGAAGATTTTCCTGAATACAAACACAGGTTCATTTCATATAATGAAGAAGAAAGAACTTTGGTTATTTTATTAGGTAAAGAGTTTAATGTTGAGTGGGGAAGTTTTAGTGAATTTCAAAATTTTGACTGGCATTTAATGGTAATTCATTATGAGGCCAAAAATAATTTGCTTTTTATCCATTCATCAGTTAAAAAAGAAAGTTTTAATTATTTAGTTGATAAAGTTTTTGTTGAAGGATATAGAAAAATTTCAGAAATTGATGTATTTAAGGTGTTTTACAACGTAAAGAGGTTGTTGTTATTTAACGTTGGCATGAGAATGACTCCAGGAAAAGATAAGAGTTTTCAATCTTACTTTGGCAGTAATTTACAATCTGCTATAACAAAAGCTGAATTAAATGCTGGTATTAAGAATAATATTTTTGGAGTTGGATTTGAAAATGGAGATAAAGTTTCTTTTGGAGCTTCAACTAAAGGTAAAATCTGGTCATATTTAAGAGGTAATCTAAAAGAACTTACAAATTGGTGTTCAAGTGTAGGAGATAAATTAATTGATCCAGATATAGATCCTAATGAAGTGCTAGATACTCTAGAACCCAAAATTATAGAAACAAGACCAGAGTCAATACCATATTTTATTGATTGGAATCCTCTTTTTTATAAAGAGATCGATAAAAAGTATCTAATAAAGATTTCAGGTGTCACATTTAATTTATGGGATTGTGAATTACAAATTAAAAATCCAAGTGAAACAGGAGATATACTATTTGATTTATTAACTGCAAAGGATATAATTAGTTTTAAATTAGTAATAAATGCAAGTGGATTTAAAATAGAAAAAATTTCAACATTAGATGTTTTAATAATAAAAGGAACACAAGAATCAAAAACTTTACTTAGTTATTTTAATGGAGATTATCCTCCTCAGATAGGTTTTATAGAAAATTCTATACTTTATGGGAATCGCTATATAAAATACAATGAAGAAATTTTAGATTTTCCAAAGAATGAAATTATACCATTTCTTTGGGAAGGCGTAGATCTATCAAAAGAATCGATGGGGTTTGATAAAGCTAGTTTTGTAAAAGACTCTATTCAATACAAATTATATGAATCTTTAAAAAATGAAAATTGGGATGTGATTTTTAATGATGATGATAGAAATGAAATGGCAGATTTAGTCTTACTGAGAGATGATCCTGATAAAGTCTGTTTGAATTTATATCATATTAAATTTGTCACTAAAGGGAGAAATCAAGCTGTAGCTATTCCAACTAACAATCTAGAAAATTTAAATTTATATCAAATATGTGGACAAGTTCAAAAATCTATTAATTGGAAGTATAAAGATTATAAATTTTTTAAAGAGCATTTCAATAGAAGAGAGAATTTGAAGAAACTAATAAATAAAACAAGAATTTTAAAAGGCGATTTAGATCTAATCGATGAAGTGTGTAACAGTATGAGAAAAAAACCTTTAGAAATTCAAATTTTTCTAGTTCAACCTGGAATAAATAAAAATGATGTTTCTGAAAATGTTCTCAAACTATTATATGTTACAGCTAATCATTTAAATATTACAGCTGGGCTAAAGTTAAAAGTAATAGGATCTGAAATTTAAACTTAAAAAATGATACGAATAGTTGATACAGAAATAACCAAACAACTTGATTTAATTAAAGCATTTGCAAATGAACTTCATTTTAAAGAAATATGTCAATTTGAATTGAACGAAAAATTAGAAAATATTCCATGGAGTAATTTAACGCATTCAGGGCTTTATTTAATAGAAGTTAGAAATAATCAGAATTTTGAATTGTTTGAAGAATGGGTTAATGATTTTAAATTTAGATGGGAAGACAAAAGCTATTTAAAAAAGTTTACTCCAAATTTTAAATTGAAAAGAATAAAAGCTCATAATGAATTAAAAGAATGGATTCCATTATACATTGGAAAATCAAAAAACATTAAAACTAGATTACATGGCCATATTTATAAAGAGTTAGGTAAAACAACTTTTGCCATGAAACTTTTAGCAAGAGAAAATATGAAACAAGAAACTTTTAGAATTAGTGTAATAAATCTTCAATTAACAAATTATGACGCTATAATTCCTGTCATAGAAAATCAATTAAGAAATAAAATAAATCCACTGATTGGTAAACAATAAATTAAAAACCTCGATCCTAAAAAATCGAGGTTTTTCCATTTTATAAACCTTACTCCTAACTCAAATAAGGATTCAAAATCTCCGCCAATTCATTGAGCCAATACTAATTGTCATCAAAATTGGTTAGTCCTATTTGGAGGGTTTCGTGTTGTCGCATTACGCCGAGAGCTAAAATGCAATTTACTTGAGTTTACAGTATAAGGCTCAGTTTGTCATTTCGACGTAAGGAGAAATCACACTAGCAACTCCGCAAAGTATATCACCAATCTTTGTCGATATACGCGTGTGATTTCTCCCTTCGGTCGAAATGACAAATCATAAAAAAAACATGTATATTCGCACAAAAAAAAGAAAATGCTAAATCCACAAATTGGCTTTCACAGTTATTATGTTTACATTATAACGAATGAACATCGCTCTTCCTTTTATATCGGAGTTACCAATAATTTAAAACAAAGACTTGCAAAACATAAGGAAAACATCGACTTAAATATTAGCAGTTTTGCTGCAAAATATAATATTCAGTTTTTAGTTTTTTACGAAAAATTCACATGGATACAGGAAGCAATCGCACGAGAAAAAGAACTGAAGAAATGGCGAAGAGATAAAAAAATTGAATTAATAAAGAATTTTAATGAAACCTTCGAATTTCTTAATTTCCATTTTGAATGAGTTTTCAAATCTTTGTCGATAATCTTATGTGATTACTGCTTTCGGTTGAAATGACAAGCTAAACTTATACACACCATCTTGTCATCTTCGAATTAAGGAGACTCGAGCGATAGCGAACAGGCGAAGCAAAATCACACTAGAAACTTCGCAAAGTATGTCGCCAATCTTTGTCGATTCTCGAGTGTGATTTCTCCCTCCGGTCGAAATGACAAACTGGATTAAAAATTCCATAATAAAAAAATGCAAGACCAAAATTGATCTTGCATTTTTTATAATTTGATAAATCTAAAAAGAAATTTTAGACTCTCTGACGCTCGTGTATTCCTTCTTTAATTTCTTCCACCATTTTTTTATTAAAAGCGGGTAAATCGTTCGGGTTTCGGCTGGTTACTAATCCGTTGTCAACGACTACTTCTGAGTCTTCCCATTGTGCTCCGGCATTTTTTAAATCGTTTTTAACAGAGAAGAACGAAGTTACTTTTCGACCATCTAAAACATCGGCATCGACCAGAATTTGAGGTCCATGACAAATAGCGGCTACCGGTTTTTTACTTTCAAAAAAGGAACGTACAAAATCTACTGCCGCTTCTTCTCTTCTTAATAAATCAGGATTTATAACTCCTCCAGGCAAAACCAAAGCATCGTAATCTGCTTCATTTGCCTGATCTAATACAACATCAACATTGTATTCGTTGCTCCAATTACCGTCTTTCCAAGCTTTGATAGTTCCTGATTTCAAACTGACGATATCGGCATTCCAACCTTGTTCTTCTAGATAGGCTTTAGGAGATGCTAATTCTGATTCTTCAAAACCGTTTGTGGCTAATATGGCTATATTCTTTTTCATGATTTTAATTTTTTAAAATGTTATTAATTTGATTTACCTAAAATTACTTATTTCAGATAGCCATTGGAAACAGACGATGTTAAACCTTTCTTTAATAAAAGTTAATTAATTGAAATACAGGTTTTTATTAAAAATTAAACTAAAATTATATAAAATTGATATCCATTTAGGTTACTATTTTATAGGATAAAAACTAAGGAAGTCATTGTTGAGCATTTTAAAAACTGAAAAAAATATTTCCATCTTTGAAATAGTATTTCGAAGGTGCTTTTTTGTTTTCCTTCAAAAATAAAAACCAATCCTTATTTGTAAGAAGATTTGAATATATTTGAAAAAGATTACCAATACCAGAACTTGTTAACTAAAAAATCAGCATGAAACAAAAATTACTAATTGCGGCTCTCGGACTCTTTTTATTATCTAATTGCGACAAAAAAAACAATCAACCAGAAACGGAATCTAAAACAGAAAAAAGTACCAACTCCGAAGCAGATTTACTGAAAGAATTAAAAGATCTTACTCAAAACGATTTAAAAAAATTACCTGCAATAGATCAGGAAACGGGAGAAATTCTTAGTGATAAGTTTTACGACGGATCTTATTCAGAAACTACGGAAGATAAGGCTGTAGAAATTGTCAAAAAACTTAAAAGTAAATTCAGAGACAGTGGTTATTTAGTTTTTGTATTTGAAGGAGATGATAGCAAAAAAGGGGTTGCTGTGATTAAAGGAACAGATGATTTGGACATTCTTAAATACAGAAGAACTGATGGAATAAACTATGGTTTGGAGAATACTGCTATAGTAGAAAAAATCTCTGAATGGAAATCAAAATACGGTTTAGTAGTGATTGGCTGCGGGAGAGACTGGGTTCATATCGAGTTTGACAAACTTCCAGCTGACTTGGATGCTTTTTCAAAAGAAGTTTATAAGTTCTGTCCAGATTCTGTCGATCAAGGCGTTGGTTCTCTAGAAAATCTAAAACCAGCCATTCAAGAAATGCACGGATTATGGCTATGGTGGGATTAGCAAAAAATCGTTTTTCTAAATCCTTATTCGCAAAAATAATACAAACATTATTTGTCTTTGCGTGTACTTTCAAACTCAAAACTGAAAATGATTAAAAATATTTTTTTTATAACTATCATCTTACTCTTCACGTCATGTCAAAAAAGTGAATTTGAAAATTTACTTATTAATCCAGATAAAAAGTGGTCTTATATTAACAATCATAAATTAAATCCGAATTCGAGAATAATTTTTTACATGAAATTTCATCCCAATGGAGATTTTGAAAATCGGTATATTTCAAATGGCCAAAAACATATATTTATTGATGGCCAAGTAAAAGATTGTAAATGGAAATATGTTGAAAAGGACAGTATTTTAGAATTGTGCGATTCAAAATATAAAATTTTAAAGTATGAAGAAGACACCATTCATCTATTGACATTAAAAGACAAATTCAAATGTCTTTTTATAAATTATAACCCTAAAAACGAGAAATAAATTACCTCAAATCTTTTTTAATAACCAAGTATTTTAAACCAAGCTAAAAATGAAAAAATCATTGTTATTATTAACTTCAATTTTCGTTATATCCTGCGGAGAAAATAAAAAAGAGCCTTTAAATAAGGATATTCCAGAAATAGAAGTAAGTACGGCGAAAGAAGAAACCTCAGAAAACGACTTAGAAAAATTTAGAGTAATTTTCGAAAATAAGATTGTTGTATTGCTAAACAAAAAAGGAACTAATCCTAAAACTAATGATGTTAATTTTCAGAGTTACATTGACGAAAAAAATGTCGAGTTTATTCCTATGTTTACTTCAAAGGATAAAGTTTTAGAGTCAACTGGAGGTGTCGTTCTCGGAAACCAAATGGTATTGGATGGTTTTCTATTTCTTTCGCAAAAAAATCCAGGCATAAAAGTCCTTAGAATTAATCCTTCTCTTAGTGATGACACTTACGTTAATATAGATGAATTGCAAAAATATTTTGCTAAAGAAATTGCACAAAAAACGAAAGAACTAAAAATCAATTTAGAATAAAGATAAATCTTAGTAAGAAATAATAATCTTTTTAAAATTAATAAAGAAAGGCAAAGTTCAATCGCTTGCCTTTCTATTTATTTACCTCAAATCTTTCTTAATAACCAGATATTTCAAATCAGTATTTCCGGCATTGCTTATTCCATGCTCGGCATTTGGCGGGCAGTATAAACTTGTATTTGGCCCCACGACAACGGTTTTACCATCTAAGAAAAAAGAAGCTGAACCTTCTAGAATATAAAAGAATTCTTCTTCTGGATGATGATGTGGCGCGTGTGTTGATTTTCTAGGTTCAACGATACTCATTTTTAGTGTATTTTCTTGAGTGAAGTTTTTGTTGCCAAACCAATATTGATAACCTACTTTGGTTTTGGTGGCTTTCTTCAATTCAAAATGATTGACACAGTTTTCGATTGTATATTGAGGTGATGCGGTTTCTTTTTTTGTTTCCTGAGCGAAAGCTATTTGTTGGAAAAATAAAACAGCAAATGTGGTTTTGATGCTAGTTAGTGCGTTCATTTTTTTATTGTAATGTTACGAAAAAATTGAAGTTCATAAATAGGTTTTATAAAATAAATTATAATCATTAACATGAAGATTAGACTTTTGTCTTAACTTTGTTTATCAACTTTAGTAAACTTTAAACACCATGAAAGCAATCAATATCACAGCGTATACAGAAGATGCTTCGCAAATTGAAGCTGTAAAAGCTTTTATGAAAGCATTAAAGATAAAATTTGAAATTGCAAATGTAAAACCTTACGAATTATCTTCTGAACAACAAGAAATTTTAGACAGTCAGCTTAATTCGGACAAAAGCAATTACAAAGATGCTGAAGCTATTTATACTGATTTAAAAAAGAAGTATGAATTATAAGATTACTGTTTCGCCAATTGCATTAAAAAACATCGAAGAGGCAGTTGAATATTACATCTTAAAAGTTAGTAAAAAAGTAGCCTTAGACTTTCTTAATGATTATAAAAAAGTTTATAAAGCGCTACAAATAAATCCATTTTATCAATTTCACGATAACAACTACCGCTATCTTCCTTTTAAAAAATTTCCGTACATCGCATTTTTCATCGTTGATGAATTATCGAAAACTGTATTTTTAAATGCTGTTTTTCATACTTCGCAGAATCCCGAAAAATATCCTGTGAAATAAAAATTATCAATTAAAATTTATGGTGAATACGATGTTGCTTCTCTGGAGCATTTTCTCTATTGGTAATCGAATGATCTATAAATATTCCATTCTTCTGGAATTTTACCAATGATAATCCTTCATAATAAACTTTGTCAAAATTTGAAACTGTCAAAGTTCTTAAGAAAAAGATACGTTCACTCCTAGCCCCGATCGAAACGGCATCTCCCGATTTAGAAAAACAAAGCTTTTTAGCGCAGTTTTTCTAAATCGGGAATATAGTGAAGAGCAGGACAAAACGTTCTTAAAAACCGAAAAATGTGCTGCTCCTGAAAAATATTAAAAGTAAAAATATCAGTAAAATCAAGCCTTTTCAATTAATCTATGGCACGATAAGAAAATATTATGATAAAAATATTTTGTAATTCGAAAATCCGCCATACATTTGCCTAACAGTGTTAAACGATTTAATACTTGAATACAATGGCTAGCAAAGATCGAATTTTAAGACAAAAAGAAGAGACAAGAAATAATATTCTTGGCGCTGCTTATGATATCGTAAAAGATGAAGGCTGGAATGGTTTGAGTATGCGTAAAATTGCCGACAGAATCGAATATACTGCTCCTATTATTTATGAATATTTCTCGAATAAAGAAGCTATTTTAGAAGAACTGACAGGCAAAGGTTTCGTTAAACTGACTAAAGAGCTACAAGCTGCAATAGACAAGTTTAAAAAACCCGAAGATCAATTGGAAGCCATGTGGATGACTTACTGGGACTTCGCTTTTACTAATACTGAAATGTATCAACTGATGTTTGGTGTCCAAATGACTTGCTGTGCACAACGATGTTCAGCTCAAGAGGGACCTTACAAATTATTCACTCACGTAATTGCTGAAGTAATGAAAGACAGCAATCCGAGTCAAGATATCATAAAGCAAAAGTACTTCACTTTCTTTTCTGTTATTCATGGTTTAATCGCCATCAACATCATTAATAAAAGTGATATTTTAGAAACAATTAATGCTCAGATTTTGAAGGATGCCATTGGTGGTATCATCAAATCTATACAATAAAAAAAATTTTCAATTTTACTTAACAGTGTAAAATGATTTAAACAGGATAATACAAAATCCTTTTTTTTAGAACTTTCGCTTAACACTGTTAGAAAATTTAATAAAGGTAATAAAAGCTCTTTTTTTAGACTTTTACTTAACACTGTTAAATATTTTAATACTGATTTTAAATAAAATTGGAAAGGATTGCTGTATGAAAATTTGCGCACATTTACTTAACAACGTTAGATAATTTAATTCAATTAAATATGAATCCCGAGAATTCTAGAATTCAAACAATTTTTACCCGAGAAAATGTTCAACCAATTAAAACCAAAATGAAAATGAAAAATGTAATTATAACCAGTTTTATTCTGGCATTAGTACTAAGCAGCTGTGCCGATAAAAATCAGGCGCCTACTGCTCCACCTCCACCAGTTTTACCAGTTTTGGCTATCACAAGTGCAAACACTACTACAGATAATGAATATCCTGCTTCTATACAAGGAACTGTTGACGTTGAAATTCGTCCACAAGTAAGTGGCAACCTTGACAGAATTTTTGTTGACGAAGGAGCTTATGTAAGCAAAGGACAGACTTTATTTAAAATTAATGAGCGTCCGTTCCGCGAGCAGTTAAACAATGCTTTGGCTAGTCTTCATGCAGCTGAAGCGGCTTTAATCAACGCAAACTTAGAAGTAGATAAATTGGCTCCGCTTGTACAAAACAAAGTAGTTTCTGATTATCAATTGAAAACTGCTAAAGCTTCTCAGAAAATCGCAACAGCGAATATAGAACAGGCAAAAGCGATGGTTGGTTCTGCTAAAATCAACTTAGGATATACGAATGTAACAGCTCCAGTTAGCGGTTATATTGGAAGACTGCCTAAAAAACAAGGAAGTTTGGTTTCTGCTTCAGATATTGAGCCTTTAACTACTCTTTCAGATGTTCATGAAGTATTTGCTTATTTCTCTTTAAGTGAAACGGATTTCATCAACTTTAAATCAAAATACGCTGGAAATTCTTTAGGAGATAAAATCAAAAAACTGCCTCCAGTTAACTTGATTCTAGCTGATAATACTGATTATCCAAAAACTGGAAAAATCGATATGGTTGACGGTCAGTTTGATAAAACTACTGGTGCAATCACGCTTAGAGCAACTTTCCCAAACACAAACGGAACTTTACGTTCTGGAAACACAGGAAGAATCCGTTTAGGATTAAATCACGATGATG
This sequence comes from Flavobacterium procerum, assembly GCF_042431625.1. NCBI lineage: Bacteria > Pseudomonadati > Bacteroidota > Flavobacteriia > Flavobacteriales > Flavobacteriaceae > Flavobacterium > Flavobacterium procerum. Next base: position 679,442 of record NZ_JBHLYW010000009.1, read on the forward strand.
CGATTTTGGTACCTCAATCGGCTACAGTTGAAATGCAGGACAAAATATTTGTTTTCACGGTAGGCAAAGACAACAAAGTAACCAAAATGCCTATTACAGTTGTGGGTAAAAGCGGTACTAATTATTTAATTAAAGAAGGTGTAAAAACAGGCGACCAAATCGTATTAAGCGGTATTGACAAGCTTCAGGACGGACAAGCGATTCAACCTGAAAAATCAACTAAAGTTGCCGAAGTAACTAATCAAAAATAATTCTAAAACACAATGTTCAAAATATTTATACAAAGACCTGTACTGGCAACCGTAATTTCCATTTTGTTGGTGATTCTGGGAGTATTGGGTTTAACAAAACTGCCTTTACAACAGTTTCCTGATATTGCGCCTCCATCGGTTTTGGTAACGGCGGTATATCCGGGAGCCAACGCAGAAACGGTTTTACGTTCTGTGGCGCCTTCTCTGGAAGAGTCTATAAATGGTGTAGAAAACATGACTTATATGAGTTCTACTGCCAGCAACGATGGTACTTTGGCTATTACTGTTTTCTTTAAATTAGGAACAGATGCCGATCAGGCTGCGGTAAACGTACAAAACCGTGTGGCACAAGCAACTAGCCAATTACCAGCAGAGGTTGTTCAGCAAGGTGTTATCACAGCAAAACAACAGAACTCTTTCATCATGGCCATTGGTATGTATACCGAAGATGAAGCAAAATACGACCAAACCTTTGTTGCAAACTATGCACAGATTAATATTATTCCGGAATTAAAACGTATTCCCGGAGTTGGTTCTGCCAGTATTTTTGGTGGTGTAAAAGATTATTCTATGCGTGTTTGGTTAAACCCTACACAAATGGCAACTCATAATGTTACGCCAAGTGAAGTTATGGGTGCAATTCAAGACAAAAGTTTGGAAGCGGCTCCAGGGAAATTTGGAGAGCGAAGTAAAGAAGTTTTTGAATACGTTATTAAATACAAAGGAAAACTTACTAAACCAGAAGATTATCAAAATATTGCTATACGTTCTAATTCAGATGGTTCTGTTCTTCGTTTAAAAGATGTGGCGAGAGTTGAATTGGGTGCTTACTCTTACAACAGTTTAACTCGTTTAAATGGTAAAAAAGGAATTGTAATTGGTGTGATTCAGTTAGCGGGTTCTAACTCGAATGATATTCAGATTGCAATCAATAAAATGATGGAAAAGGCTTCTAAAGATTTTCCAAAAGGTATTAAACACAATATATTTTACAGTACAAAAGTTTCTCTTGATCAATCTATCGAACAAGTTGAACATACATTATTAGAAGCTTTTATACTGGTATTTATTGTGGTATTTATCTTCTTGCAAGATTTTAGATCAACATTAATCCCGGCTATTGCTGTACCTGTAGCAATTTTAGGAACGTTCTTCTTCATGCAGTTATTCGGATTTTCGATCAACCTTTTAACGCTTTTCGCATTAATTCTGGCGATTGGTATTGTGGTCGATGATGCCATTGTGGTAGTCGAAGCGGTGCATGCGAAAATGGAGCACAAACGTTTGTCTCCAAAAATCGCCACGCATGAAGCAATGCACGAAATAACGGGTGCTATTATCTCGATTACGCTGGTAATGGCTGCTGTATTCCTGCCGGTTGGTTTTATGGAAGGCTCAACAGGAGTTTTCTATCGTCAGTTTGCCTTTACGATGGCAATTGCAATTGTAATTTCGGCTGTTAATGCCTTGACTTTGAGTCCTGCTCTTGCTGCATTATTTTTGAAAGACAATCATTCAGCTCATGATGCAAATGCGCCTTATGAGAAAAAAGGATTTAAGGAAAAATTCTTTACGGCTTTTAACAGCAGTTTTGAATCGCTTACAAATTGTTATGTTGGCGGATTGAAATTCTTAATCAGAAAAAAATGGTTGAGTTTAGGCGGATTGGCTGCAATTACTTTAGCAACTGTTTTATTAGTAAAAACTACGCCTGCAGGATTTATTCCAACAGAAGATCAAGGATTTATTGCAATTGCTGTAAATACACCATCTGGAACTTCGCTTGACGGAACTCAAAAAGTAATGACCGAAGCTGAAAATACTTTAAGAGGTTTAGATGCTTCAAGATTCGTAACCGCGATTTCTGGTTTTAACTTATTAACAAATTCAACAAGTCCGTCTTCAGCCGTAGTTTTCGTATTGCTTAAACCAAACGAAGAACGTGGCGAAGTGAAAAATATTGACGAAATCATGAATCAGGTTCGTGGTAAACTGGGCAGTATTTCTGGCGGAAGTTTCTTCGTATTCAGTTTCCCAACGGTTCCTGGATTTAGTAACGTTGAGGCTTTAGATTTAGTTCTTCAAGATAAAACGGGAGGAAAACTGGATAAATTCAGTGGTATTTCTCAAAACTTTATCGGTGAATTAATGAAACGTCCAGAGATTGCAGTGGCCTTCACCTCTTTCAAAGCCGATTATCCACAATTGCAATTGGAAGTTAACGATGAAAAAGCAAATCAATTGGGTGTTAATGTAAAAGACATTTTACAAACGATGCAGGCTTATTTCGGTAGTGCGCAGGCATCTGATTTCAACCGATTTGGTAAATATTACCGAGTTGTAGTTCAGGCTGATATCGAAGACAGAGCCGATCCAACTGCCATTGACAGAGTCTTTGTAAAAAACAAAACAGGCGAAATGGTGCCAATAAATACTTTAGTGAAACTAACTCGTATTTATGGTTCTGAAACCGCTTCCAGATACAATTTATTTAATTCAATTTCGATTAATGCCATTCCGAAACCTGGATTTAGTTCTGGAGATGCCATTAAAGCAATTGAAGAAGTAGCAGCACAACAATTACCTGCAGGTTACGGGTTTGAATTCTCGGGCCAAACGCGTGAAGAGATTTCTTCTGGAGGGCAGTCGGCTACAATTTTCTTACTGTGTTTGATATTCATTTATTTCCTACTTGCTGCACAGTATGAGAGTTATATCCTTCCTCTAGCAGTTATCTTGTCAATCCCTGCAGGTATTTTTGGAGTATTTGTGGCAATTGGTTTAACTGGAATCGAAAACAACATTTATGTACAAGTTGCACTTGTCATGCTGATCGGATTACTCGCTAAAAACGCCATTTTGATTGTGGAATTTGCGGTACAAAAACGAAAATCAGGTATGGCATTAGTAAAAGCTTCTATAGATGCTGCAAAATTACGTCTAAGACCAATTATCATGACTTCTCTAGCCTTTATCGTTGGTTTAGTGCCAATGATGAGCGCCAAAGGACCATCGGCTCAAGGAAATCACTCTATCAGTATTGGAGCTGCGGGCGGAATGATTTCGGGAGTAATTTTAGGATTATTCATTATTCCGGTTTTATTCATCGTATTCCAATATTTACAAGAAAAATTCAGCGGCAAACCAATCGCTGTCATTCATAACGAAGAAAAATAAAATATGGAAAACTATATCACAATTATTCTCGGAGCCATACTATTTGGCATCGGATATATATCATACAGAATCTCGAAAGATCTTGAAACTAGAAAAGATACTTGTACAGAGATTTAGGCCTTTGGGATGAAAAATATTTTAATACATAGAGATATAGATTTTTTATGCGAAAAAAAGAGACTAAAAGAAACAAGTTTCTACACATAGCTAAACTATGTGCATTTAAACTAGTGAAACGCCTTTTTTAAAGCCACTACAAACTATGTTTCTATGTGTTTAAAAAAACTACATCCAACGGATAAAAAATTTAATAAAAAACTAAATGAAAAATTATATAACCAAAATCGTGACCTTCGCCATTCTGATCACGACTATAATATCCTGTAAAGTTTCTAAGGATATTGAAACTCCAAAAGATGCATTTCCTGAGAATTTCAGGAGTGCATCGGTTTCGAGTGATACGACAAGTATTGCCGATATCGAGTGGAAAAAATTCTTTACAGAAAAAGATATTGTTCAGTTAATCGACAGCGCGGTTGCTAGAAATAACGATCTGCTTATTGCACAAAAAAACATCGAAATTGCGCAATACAGATTCACACAATCAAAATGGGGAAATGTTCCTCAGGTTAATTTATTTATAAATGCCAGTACAAGCAATCCTTCTGACAATAGTTTTACAGGAATGAACTTGAATCAGGCATTAGGTGCAAAACATATTGATGATTATTCTGCTGGAGCTTCACTTTCTTGGGAGGCTGATATTTGGGGAAAGATTAGAAACCAAAAGAAAGGAGCTTTTGCAGGATATCTTCAATCTGAAGAAGTAAAAAAAGCATTGCAGACCAATATTGTGGCCAATGTTTCAAGAGGATATTACAATCTTTTGATGCTTGACGCTCAGTTGAAAATCGCACAGCAAAACTTGAAATTAAATGACAGTACGACTAACATTATCAAGTTAAAATACGATGCTGGTCAGGTAACTACATTAGCGATTCAGCAGTCTGAAGCACAAAAATTAAACTCAGAACAATTGATTCCTTTATTGGAACAAAACATTGCTATTCAGGAAAATGCTTTGAGTGTTTTGACAGGTTCATTCCCAAATTCAAAACAAAGAACCATTCTTTTAAATTCAATTGAAATAAAAAGCAATCCAGCGATTGGAATTCCGTCTTCATTAGTAAGCAGAAGGCCAGATGTAAAAAGCGCTGAATTGGCACTTAAAGTAGCCAATGCCAATGTCGGTATCACAAAAGCGGATTTATACCCAGCTCTTAGAATTACGGCTCAAGGTGGTTTAAACTCTTTCGAAACGAGCAGCTGGTTTACTATTCCGGCTTCTCTTTTCGGAACTGTTGCAGGAGGCTTAACACAGCCAATTCTGAACAACAAAAGAGTAAGAACGCAATATAATATCGCTGTCGCGGAAAGAGAAAAAGCGGTCTTAAGTTTTAGACAATCCGTTTTGGTTGCGGTAAGCGAAGTTTCGGATGCTTTGGTTAAAGTAGAAAAATTACAATTGCAGGAAACTTTCTTGAAAGAAAAAGTAAAAACACTACAGTTGGCAATTAAAAATTCGAATTTGTTATTTAAAAACGGTATGGCAGAATATCTTGAAGTTTTAACTGCGCAAGCGAATTTACTGCAAAGCGAATTGGAACTTGCCGACTTAAAAAGACAACAACTTACAGCCAATACAGACTTGTACCGCGCTCTCGGCGGAGGCTGGAAATAATACCTATTACATTACCCGTTAATTATTTATTTTTTGAGAGGAAAACGCTGTGAAGCCATTTTTGGTTTCATGGCGTTTTTTAGTTTTTTGTTTTTATTTGCCACTAAGGCACTAAGACGCTAAGTTTTTTAGTTTGCCACGAATTTTCACTAATTTCTTTTTCTTTCTTGAAATAATTATAAAAATAATTCGTGAAAATTCGTGAAATTCGTGGCAGTAAACTTTGTGCCTTCGTGCCTTCGTGGCAAAACCAAACCAATATATGACTTTCAATAAAGAAATATACCTCAACAACCTAAAACAAACCATCGAAAGTTATTACCCGCTTTCTGATCAGTCTTGGAAACAGATAGAAAGCACCACCCATTTCCAAACTCTTAAAAAAGGTGAAAAACTATTAGAAAACGGCGAAGTTGCTAAAAATCTTCATTTTATTGCAAAAGGCATTTTAAGGGCTTTTATCACAGACGAAGAAGGAAATTTCTATAACAAAAATCTTTTTCTTGAAAATTATTTTGCGGGTTCTAAAGTTTCGTTGATGCTCCAAACTCCTTCTAATTTTACAATTGAAGCTTTGGAAGATTCGATTGTAATCAACATCAACTATAAAAAATACATGGAACTGATCTACCAAAACGACGATCTTAAAAATTTCTACATTGCTCATTTAGAGAAAAATTGGATTATCGAAAAAGAACAAAGAGAAGTGGCTTTAGTAATGCAAAATGCAACAGAACGATACCTAAAACTTCTGGAAAAACATCCTGATATTGCAGAGCGTGTTCCGTTATTACATATTGCGTCACATTTAGGCATTACACCAACACAATTAAGCCGAATCAGAAAAAGTTTGGAAAAAAAAATGTAAATCAACATATGTAAAGGCTTTTCTGAAAAACTCAATTTACCTTTGTTTTTATAATTCAAACTCGCCATTTATAATGAACTCTATAAATCTTATTAAAGACAATATTGACAATCTTACAACGCTTTGGAAAACCGTTGCAACTCCTCTCCTTTCCTATTATAAAGCCGATTTTTTAGAATTCTCTCAAATCAAAAACTCAGGCTGGCCAAATAGATTATGGTTTCGTGAAGATATTACGGAAGAAAATCTTACTGAAATTCTCGATACCATCGAAAAAAATCCCGGCTTGGTGGTTCCGTATTGGGATATTTTTGGAAGTAATTCAAAATCTTTTTTTGAAAAAAACGGCTTTAATATTCGAATTCAGCTTGTAGCAATGGCGCTAAAACTTGGAGAAAAATTTCCGCTTCAAAACAATCTTAGTTTTAAAAGAGTTTTAAGTGAGGAAGATGCCAAAACTTGGTCAGATATTTATCCGTTATCTTTTAGTTATGTAATCAGTAAAGAAACTTTGGTTCATAATTATGAAGATGTGAAGTTTTACTTGGTTCATTTTGAAGGAAAACCAATTGGAACGCTTACTCTTTTCCAGACCGAAAAAACAATGGGAATTCACGGTGTCGGCGTTATTCCAGAAATGCGCAAAAGAGGCTTCGCCGAAGAAATCATGAAATTTGCAATTAACGAAGCGATTGATGCAGAATGTGAATATGCACAATTACAAGCTTCAGCCTTAGGAAAAGGTATTTATACTCAATTGGGTTTTGAGGATTTGTTTACGATTACAAATTACCAACTGGTATAAATTTCAAATTTAAAAAATCCCAAATTCCATTGTTTTTGTCATTTCGACTGAAAGGAGAAATCACACTAGTAAATCGACAACAATTGGCAAATTACTGTGTAGAATTTCTAGTGTGATTTCTCCTTTCAGTCGAAATGACAAACTGTTGTGATAACTTTATTTATCACTTTGCAGAGCTACTTACGGAAATCCTTCTTTCCTCTAGGATGATATACTGTAATAGACGAACTAAAAAAAAAACTCTGAACCTTTGTCACTTTGCATCTTTGAACCTCTCAAAAAACAATCTTGTCTTAAATGCCCCTAAAATAGTCCCAAATATGTATTTGTAACCGAAAGAACATTAGTAGATTTGTAATACATTAACTAATAATCATTTAAACAAATACCAAATGAAAACTACCAAAATTATTTTCTGGACTACCACTATTCTGATTTTCCTTTTTGAAGGAGTAATGCCGGCACTGACTTCTCAGACCGAATTGGCTAAAGAAGGAATCAAACATCTTGGTTATCCTGAATATTTCGGAAATGCCTTAGTTGTTTTTAAAATTCTTGGCGTTTTGGCCTTGATTATTCCCCAAGTTCCTGCACGAGTAAAAGAATGGGCTTATGCCGGATTCGCCTTTGATTTTATTTTCGCTTCTATAAGTCACTTCGCTGTAGACGGATTTGATTTTCAGACCATTTTTCCTTTGATTGTTCTAGGAATCCTAGTTATATCTTATGTTACCTATCATAAAATACAGCGTTACAAAAACATCGCTCTCTAATAGCAAAACTTTATGATTGAAGTTTTCAAAACCAATGTTCAGGAAGAATCTCAATGTAAGATTATCATTGAAAAACTTCTTGAGCATTATCCCAACAGCTCAATTAATTTTGATTTAGAAGATTGTGACAAAATTCTGCGTGTGCATGCCAACGAAATTTCGAACACAAAAATCATTTCCATTCTAAATTTTCATGGGTATATTTGTGAAGTCCTTCCTTAAACTTCAAAAACACACAAAATACTCATTTATAGTATTTTATTTTTTTTATCGTATATTTGAAATACTATCATTCCTGTAATTCTATAAATTTAATTTAACAAAGATACATTGCGGGTTTCTTCAAATCCTAAGCTTTGCATTTATTGTTAATTCTCTAATTTCTAAATTAAATAAGATGAAAAGTGCAGTCCAAAATACTATTTTAGAAACCTATAGTAAGCTGAATGATATTCTTTCCTCATTTACACAGGAAGAAATTAATGAGGTTCCCTTTGAAGGAAGCTGGACTGGCGGGCAAACAGTACAGCATATAATTTTGGCAAGTTCCGGTATTCCGATGTTATTTGCTGGAAAAACCGAAAAAACCACACGAAAACCTGATGAAAATATCAAACAACTAGATACCATCTTTTTAGATTTCAATACCAAATACCAATCTCCCGAGAATATAAAACCTCCCGAAATTGTTTATGACAAAAAACTTTTGGCCATTTCTATAACAAAAATCCAAAATGATTTGTTTGAAGCTGCCGAAACATACGATTTAACACTGACTTGTCTGGATGCAAAAATTCCTGGTTTTGAAAATTTCACTATCTACGAATGGCTTCACTTTGCAATTGTGCATACACAAAGACATACACATCAGTTACAATCGATTTATGAAACTCTCAAGAAAAAATAATTCGCATTTAACCAAAAACCATTTTTTATGAGATCAAAAGCAAAAACCATTGTTTCATCTGGTTTAGTAGCCGGCACTTTAGATATTACAGCTGCAATTTTAGTTTATGCAGTAATCCTTCATAAAACTACTGCCGAAAAAATCCTGCAGTCTGTTGCTAGCGGTATTTTCAAAAAAGAAGCTTATACAGGCGGTTCAGAAATGGCCGTTTATGGTTTATGCCTTCACTTTCTAATTGCATTTATATTTGCGTGGTTTTACTTTAAGATATTTCCGTACATTCCTTTTTTCAAAATAAACACAGTTCTTTCTGGAATTTTATACGGTATTTTTGTTTGGATTATTATGAACCTTATTGTGCTCCCGCTTGCTTTTCCGGTGCTTCCAGAAAAAAAGCTCGATTTTCCTCTTCTGCTCTCTATATTGATTATTATTTGTTGTGTCGGGATGCCTATTGCTTTTATCACGAGGAAATACTACGCAAAATGGTATTAAAATCTTAAAAAATCATGAATTTCTCATTTCTCTAATTCTTACAAATAGCATTTATTGCAAAACCGTGTTTTTTTAACATAAATAATACCGAAACACCTGTTTACTAAGGGGTTTCAGCATTATCCTTAATACTTACAGAATTACCATGTTTAAGCTTTTGAGTTAATTTTTTGATCGATTGGATCAATACCCGCTTTAGTCCTAAAGTAATTTTAGATAAAAATTTTTACAGCGCTTAAAATAGCGATAAACTGTATTGATTTTATATCGAGATATGGCGCTGCCGATGATACAATTGCGGTGGCATTACAGAACTTCAACGTGTTATTAACCGAATAAAAATTAGTCCTCATGAAAACAATATTAAATAAATCAAAAATAGTTTTTTTATCTACTTTTCCGCCAACGCAATGCGGCATAGCAACCTATACTCAGGATACCATTAAAGGAATCACAGATGTTTATGGTAAATCTATTCAATGCGAAATATGTGAATTGGTTGATAAACCTAAGGAGCAGCCTACGCAGGCTTTTACTTTAAACACAAAAAACAGAGAAGAATATGCTAAAGTAGCTGAAGAAATTAATGAGGATGAAACTGTAAAACTAGTTCACATTCAGCATGAATTTGGTTTGTTTTCTGGGAATTATGGGGATTATCTTTTAGATTTTTTAAATACGATTAAAAAACCAGTCACTTTTACATTTCACAGCGTAATTCCAAATCCGAATGACGATTTACGAACATTTGTCAAACTATTATTGACCTACAGCGATTCGGTTTTTGTAATGACGAATAAATCAAAAGAAATATTAATCACTGATTACGAAATTGATGAAAAAATAATTACTTGCGTATCACACGGAACTCATATTGTTGTTTATGAAACTCCAGAAACAGCAAAAGAAAGACTGAATATTCAAGACAGATTGGTATTAGCTACTTTCGGACTTTTGGGCGAAGGAAAGAATATCGAGACAGGATTACAGGCGCTTCCAAAAATTATCGAAAAAGCACCAAACGCATTGTATTTAATTATTGGCAAAACGCATCCAAATTTAATTAAAGACGGCTTTGATCCTTATCGTGAAAAACTGGAAGGAATCGTTGCTGACCTTAATTTAAAAGACAATGTACGTTTTATTAATGAATATTTAGATACTGAAGAACTTTTAGAATATCTGAAAGCTACAGACATTTATATGTTTACTTCTAAAGATCCGAATCAGGCTGTAAGCGGCACTTTTGCTTATGCTATGAGTTGTGCGTGCCCGATTGTGGCTTCTAAAATACCGCATACAAAAGAAGTTTTAACTTCAGATTCAGGAATTTTATGCGATATCGGAAATCCTGATCAATTTGCTGCAGCAGCAATTAAACTGATCGAAGATGAAAATCTAAGACATGAAATGGGAATTAATTCATTTACAAAAATGAGAGCTACTTCATGGGAAAATGTTGCTATAACACAGGTAAATGCTTATAAAAAACTAATTGATAATCCGTCGGAAATTAAATTTAGTTATCCGGATATTCAACTTAAACACGTCAAAAAGCTGACTACTGATCTCGGAATAATTCAATTCAGTAAAATCTCTATTCCCGATTTAGATTCAGGATACACTTTAGACGATAATGCTAGAGCACTGGTTGCTTTCTGTATGCATTATCAACTTACGCAAGACAAAGAAGATTTGGCTTATATTCTAATTTATCTTGATTTTATAATTCGTTGTCAAAAACCAAAAGGAAACTTCCTTAATTATGTAGATAAGGAAAACCGAGAACATATCGAGCAAAATGCCGAAGTTAATCTAGAAGACTCAAATGCGAGAGCCGTTTGGGCATTAGGAACAGTAGTATCGATTGGAGAAATTCTTCCAGAGGCCATTACCAAAAAAGCGGCCAAATGTTTATTGCATTCGCTAAAATGGGCAGAAAATATTCAGTCTCCCCGTTCAATTGGTTTTGCTACTAAAGGGCTTTATCTATATCATACAGCCGTTCCGAACTTGTATGTTGCCGCAATAATAAACAAATTGAATGCAAAATTGCTTGCCAATTACGAAGATCATGCCTCAGACGAATGGCAATGGTTTGAAAATTACCTAACATACGGAAACGGTGTTTTACCAGAATCTATGCTTTATGCTTATTTAGTAACCAACAAACCCGTTTACAAAAAAGTAGCTATGGATTCGCTGGATTTCTTAATGTCTAAAACATTCGTCAATAAAACTTTTAGAGTTATTTCGAATAACGGATGGCTTCATAGAGATTCTGAACCGCATCCGTATGGAGAACAGCCAATTGACGTTTCGTACACCATTCAAACTTTAAATTCATTTTATAAAGCTTTTGGAATTCCAGAATACAAACACAAAATGAAAAAAGCTTTTGACTGGTTTTTAGGAAAAAATCACCTCGGACAAATTATGTACAATCCCGTAAGTGGCGGTGGTTACGATGGTCTCGAAAAAGAAAATGTCAATCTCAATCAGGGAGCCGAATCGACAGTTTGTTATTTAACAGCAAGATTGATTATGGAAAATCTTAAGATGTCGGATACAAAAGTGATTCCGTTAATGAAAAACCGAACAGGCATAGCAATGAATTCTTAAATCAAGAAATTAAAATATACACGGTGAAGCTAACCAAATACTTCATTTAAACCCAGAAAATCCCTCTTCGCAAAGAGGGATTTTTTGTTTACATAAGTCCCTCCTAACGTTGGTTTACAGTCTTTATTGTGCAGTACGATGAAAATTATATAAAGTTGAAAAAAAGTTGTGTAAGATTTTTTCCTTGTAATAAAAGTAAATTTAATATAGCAAAATCAGCTCTTTTCGAATCTGATTGGCTGTTTTTATATCATTCACCATTAAAACATTAACATTTTGATTCTCAGTCTAAAAAATATATTTACAGAAATTGGAGAAACCTCTTTGTTTGCAAAGAAGTTTTTTAAGGAGGTTTTTGTTCCGCCTTACGAGACCAAAGAGTTTCTAAGACAATGTTACGTTATAGGTTATAAATCTCTTCCACTTGTAGCGATTACGGGATTTATCATGGGATTGGTACTTACGCTTCAATCTCGCCCAACGCTAGTCAAATTTGGAGCCGAATCTTGGCTTCCGGGAATGGTGGCATTATCGCTTATACGCGAAATTGCTCCTGTCATAACTGCGTTGATATGTGCAGGAAAAATTTCTTCGGGAATTGGAGCCGAATTGGGTTCTATGAAAGTAACCGAACAAATAGATGCTATGGAAGTTGCCGCTATCAATCCGTATAATTACCTCGTGGTTACAAGAGTTCTGGCTTGTACGCTAATGGTTCCGATTTTGGTATTTTTTGCCGATGCGGTTGGGATTATAGGTGGCTATGTCGGAATCAATATTCATGGAGATGTAAACTTTTATCGATATCTCACGCAGATCATTCAGTCTTTAGAATTTCTTGATCTTTTCCCTGCCACTATAAAAACATTCTTTTTTGGCTTTTGTATTGGCATGATTGGATGCTTTAAAGGCTTTAATGCCTCAAACGGAACAGAGAGTGTTGGGCAAGCTGCAAATTCAGCAGTTGTGACAGCCTCATTAAGCATTTTTATAATTGATATGGTAGCAGTTCAAATAACCGATTTATTCTTTTAAAAATGATTAAAGAAAAATTACATAAAGATCCAAAAGCAAAAACAGAAGATAAGACACCCATTATCGAGATCAAAGACTTGCACAAAACTTTTGGCACAGATAACACGATTCTGAAAGGCGTTAACCTAAATCTAAACAAAGGTGAAGATCTTGTGGTTTTGGGCCGTTCTGGTTCTGGAAAATCAGTTACTATAAAATGTATTGTTGGTTTAATAGAACCCGATCAAGGTGAAATAAAAGTTTTTGGCGAAAATGTCTTAAACCTGAAAAAAAGCGAACTAAATGAAATAAGAGTCAGAATAGGCTTTTTGTTTCAAAGTGGCGCTTTATACGACTCGATGTCGGTTCGAGAAAATCTTGCTTTTACGCTCACAAGGCACAAACGTGATTTAAATCCTGATGAAATTGAAAATGAAGTCATGGAAGCACTCGAAAACGTAGGTTTAGCAGATGCCGTTGATAAAATGCCATCGGAACTTTCTGGAGGTATGCGAAAAAGAATCGGACTTGCACGGACCTTAATCCTGAAACCAGAAATCATTTTATATGATGAACCGACAACAGGATTGGACACCATAACATCGAGAGAAATCAGCGAATTGATTTTAGACATCAAACACAAGCAAAAAACATCTTCTATCATTATAACGCACGATATGGCCTGCGCCAAACTAACGGCAGACCGTATTGTAGTGTTAAAAGACGGTGTTATTCATGCTGAAGGAACATACGAAGAACTTGAAAAAGACGAAGACGAATGGGTACGCTCATTTTTTGAATAAAGCAAAATAAAATACTAGAAATCATGGAAAAGCAATCGGGATATACTTGGAAATTAGGAATGTTTGTAACAATAGGTTTACTGCTTTTTATAATGGCTGTATATTTTATAGGAAAACAACAGAATCTATTTGGTTCTACCTTTCATATTACTTCACAGTTTAAAAACGTAAGCGGTCTTGAAGTCGGCAATAATGTTCGTTTTTCGGGAATAAATGTCGGAACTGTCGAGGAAATCAAATTAATTAACGATTCTTCTGTAATCGTAGTTTTGGTGATGAAAGAAGACGTCCGAAAATTTATTAAAACAGACGCACGCGCCAGCATTGGTTCAGACGGATTAATGGGAGACAAAGTCCTTACAATTTCTCCGGGACTTAAATCACAAACCATTATTGAAGATAATGGGCAACTCGCTTCTATAGACGGAATCGAAATGGCCGATCTTATGAAAAGCGTGAAAAAAAGCGTTGATAACGTAGGCGTTATTTCTGAAGAATTAGCCATTTTCAGCCACAGCATGAACAACGGGAACGGAGCTCTCGCCAGATTGGTGCGAGACGATAAAATGGCCAATAGCGTTTCGAATACGCTGTCTAATCTTGAGACCGGAACAAAAGGTTTCAGTGATAACATGGAAGCTGCTAAAAGCAATTTCCTTCTCAGAGGATATTTTAAGAAAAAAGAGAAAGAAAAGGAAAAGAAACAGGAAGAAATAAAAGAGAAAAAAGAAGAAAAACAGGAAAAAGCTGCTAAAGAAAAAGAGCAGAAAGAAAAAGAATTGAAAGAACAGAAGGAAAAAGAAGAAAAAGAAAAACAAAAACAGCAAGAGGCAAAAAAAGCCGAAGCTGAAAAGAAAAAATCAAACTAGAAATACTAAAGCTAGGAATAATTCTTCATTCATCATTTATAACCTGTAATTATAATTTACAACTTTTAAACACTGAATGACAATATTTTTACTTCTATTTTTAACCGCTGCCTTAAAACAGCAAATTTTATCTATATGCCTTTCACAATCAAACATACCGCCTTAAAAGTTTTAAAAATTACCGGAATTACAATTGCAGTCATTTTGCTTTTGTTATTCATAATTCCGTTGCTTTTTCCTGGAAAAATAGCCTCAGAAGTAAAAAAGATAGCTAACGAACGTCTCGATACCAAACTTGATTTTTCGAAATCAAAACTTTCTTTTTTTACTCATTTTCCTTCACTAACGGTATCACTTGATGATTTGTCTCTTACTGGGTCTGCTCCTTTTAGCAACGATACATTGTTAAAAGCAGATGAAGTGGCTTTTGGAATAAACTTAAAAAGACTTTTGTTTGACAATGAAGTAAAAATCAACAAACTGTATGTTTCTGACGCTCTTATCAATGTAATGGTAAATGAGAAGGGACAGGCTAATTACAATATCTACATAGCGCCAGAAGACCGAAAAGACGAGAAAAAAGATGAAAATTCGCCCGAAGAAGGAACTGCAATCCGTTTGGAGCGAATTGATTTAAAAAACTGTCATGTAAAATACAACGACCGTTCTGCAAAAATTCTGGTCGATGCAAAAGGTTTTAATTATGTTGGAAAAGGAAATCTTAGCGAAGATATTTTTGACCTAGCCACAAACGCAAAAATTGAAAATCTAGATTTCTATTACGACAGAACGGGTTATTTGAGAAGAAAAAAAGTTTCCGCCGATTTAATTACTCGAATCAATACTCATGCGCTCTCTTTTATTTTACAGAAAAACGAACTCCACATCAATAAACTTCCCTTAAAGTTTACGGGATTATTTACCATTCTGAGAGACGGTTACAAAATCAATATAAAAGCGGCTTCTGAAAATACAACTGTAAAAGATTTATTGTCTGTAATGCCTCCAGAATATCTGACTTGGCTGGAGAAAACAGAAATTTCGGGCAAAAGCGATTTGTTGCTCACTTTTAAGGGAGATTACAATGTTTCTAAAAAACTGAAACCAAATCTGGCTTTCAATCTAAAAATAGATAAAGGAGCAGTAAATTATCAAAGCGCTCCTGTGCCGCTTACTGATTTTCAAATGGATTTAAATGCGATTCTTCCGTCGCTTGATACAGAACAGTTATTGGTTAACCTTAGAAAATTAAGTTTTAAAGTTGGCGAAAAAGATTATTTCAATGCCTATCTACACAGTAAAGGTTTAAGCGAAATGAAGATTGACGCAAGTGTAAAAGGTGCGCTTGACCTTGCTGTTGTGGATGCTGCATTGGGATTAAATAGTATAGAATTAAAAGGAATCTTAAAAACCGATATAAAAGCCAAAGGAGATTTTAGTACTTCAAAAAAATTATTTCCAAAAACAATTGGAGGTATATCATTGCGCAACGGCTGGCTGAAAACCGAATATTATCCGAACCCTATTACGAATATCACTTTTGTAGCCAATGCTTTAAACAAAACCGGAACTTTTAAAGATTTAATTGTTGCCATAGCGCCTGCCTCTTTTGTTTTTGAAGGAAATCCGGTGTATGTAAATGCTGCGTTATCAGATTTCAGCGATTTGGCTTATAATGCTAAAATCAAAGGAGAACTAAATGTGGGGCGAATTTATCAAGTCTTTTCTCAAAAAGGTCTTGATTTGACAGGTTATGCAAAAGCCGACCTTTCACTTAAAGGAAAGCAAAGTTATGCAACAAACGGACAGTATGATAAATTAGACAATAAAGGAACCATTATCCTTAAAAATATAAAAGCAACTTCTGAACTTTTCCCTAAAGCGTTTTTTATCAAACAAGGAAATTTCCGTTTTCAAAACGAAAAAATGTGGTTTGAAAAATTCAATGCTTCTTATGGAAAATCGGATTTTGATATTAACGGTTATCTTCTGAATACCATAAATTATTTCCTGGAATCTAACGGAACATTGAGTGGAAACTTCAATATGAAATCGAAATTAATCAATGTAGATGAGTTTATGGCGCTTGAAAAAGGTGAAAACAAAGACCGAACAGCGGCCGTAGAATATGCAAAAGAAGATCACCCAAAAATGAGCGGTGTCGTTATAATTCCGAAAAATCTAAACGTGAGTTTAAATGCAAATGCAGACAAGGTAGAATATAACGGATTGATATTCAATAAACTTTCTGGAAAAACTGGCATTAAAAAAGGTGGATTTTATTTAGAAAACACTACCTTTAGTATCATCGACTGTATTTTAGGTCTTGATGCGGTTTATAAAGACGAATCCCCAACGTCTGCGCATTTTGATGCAAATTTCCGTGCCAAAGATTTCGATGTTCAAAGAGCCTACAAAGAAATACCAATGTTTCATGATATGGTTACCGCTGCTGAAAAAGCACACGGAATAATCTCTGTTGATTATACTATTAAAGGAGATTTAGACGGAAACATGAGTCCGATTTATCCTTCTCTTGAAGGCGGAGGAACGATAAATCTGCGTGATGTAAAAATTAAAGGTTTAAAACTGTTTGACGGAATAAGCTCAAAAACTGGACAAAACGGACTGAATAATCCCGATATGAAAGGAATTGAAATCAAATCAAATATTGACAACAATCTCATTCATATTGAGCCATTTACTTTCACGGTTGCCAGTTTTAAGCCAACTATAAAAGGAACAACCAGTTTTGACGGTCTTTTGGATTTAAGAATGCGTTTAGGGCTTCCATTGTTTGGCATAGTCGGTTTTCCGATCGTAATCACCGGCACGCACGAAGATCCTAAAATAAAAATATTTAGCAAAACAGGTCAGAAAATAGAAGATGCAGTTTATGATGAAAAAAACAATAAAGTAATCAGGAAAGAGAAAGTGAGTAAATCTAAATAAAACCAAACTCCCAATAATACTACCAGAAATACCTCTAAAAACAAAAACCAAAACATGAAACTACGCTCTAATGAGACTTTATGGCCAATAAAAAATGCCATGAAAACAAGTTACCCTTCCCTGGATTCCGATCTAAACACAGCCATCTTAATCATTGGCGGCGGAATTACTGGTGCCTTAATTGCTTACAAGCTAATAAATGAGGGAAAAAAAATAGTACTAGTCGACAGGCGGGATGTCTGTGGCGGAAGTACGGCAGGAAGCACCGCTTTATTACAGTACGAAATCGATGTTCCGCTGCACCAGCTCATCAAACTCAGAGGAACAAAATGTGCTGTCGACAGCTACAACAGTGGTAAAAAAGCAATTTTTGATCTTCGACAAATTATCGATGAAATAGGTTGTGACTGCGACTTTGAGTTCAAGAAAAGTATTTACTTTACTTCATTCAAAAAAGACATTCCGTTTCTGAAAAATGAATTCAAAACCAGAAAACTACATGGTTTTGATATCAGCTGGCTCAATAAGTACGAACTCAACAAAATGGGACTTAATGCAATGGCAGCACTCGAATCTAAGACAGCAGCAGTTATGGATCCGTACAAACTTGCAAGCGACCTTTTGTATTACTGCCAGCAGAACGGAATGCAGGTTTTTGATCGTACAAATATTGCTTCCATTCAGCATCAAAAAGGAAAATGCGTTGCTGTAACAGATGAAAAATTTACCATTACGGCCGATCATATAATTCATTGTACCGGTTACGAAAGCACCGAAACCTTAAGTGAAAAAGTAGTAGATTTAAAAAGTACCTACGCTATTGCGACCGAAAGCCTACTCGAAGTTCCTCAGGTTTTAAAAAATGCCGTTTTATGGGATACAGCATCTCCTTACAATTATTTTAGGGCCACAACAGATAACCGAATTATTCTTGGTGGCGGCGACGAAGACTTTAAAGATCCTAAGAAAAGAGATAAACTTATTCCGAAAAAGGAGATTTATCTTTTGAAGCAATTTCAACGAAGATTTCCCGAATTAAATGTCAAAATAGATTATTCTTGGGCAGGAACTTTTGGAGAAACAAAAGACGGACTTCCCTATTTTGGAAAACCGAATCCTAAAAAAAATGAACATTACGTAATGGGTTTCGGAGGAAATGGAATAACTTTCAGCGTAATTGGAATGAATTCTATAATGGATTCCATTAACAACAAAAAAAATACGGATCTCGAATATTACAGATTTGGGAGATAAAATTCTAAGAGTCTGAGATGCTGAGTTACTAAGATGCTAAGACTCTAAGACACTGGGAAAAAAGATTAATCATTTGAGTAAATAAACACTATCTATATAGAGACAGAAATATAAAGTGGCAAAGTTTGAAATCTACAAATTTGCCACTTTAATCTTTTAAAAGCATAAAAAAACTAAGACTCTAAACAGGAGTTTTTAAGCTTACACTTAAAAAAACACAGCAACTTAGAATCTTAGCATTTTAGTATATATCTTGCTTAATAGCTAACGACATTATTTTGATAAAACTTTACAATTTTATTACTTTAATCCTTCAAAAACATAAAAAAACTAAGACTCCAAATAGGAGTTTTAAGCTTACACTTAAAAAAACTCAGCAAATCAGAGTCTTAGCATTTTAGTATATATCTTGCTTAATAGCTAACGACATTATTTTGATAAACCTTTGCAACTTTGAATCTCAGAATCTTAGCATCTCAGAATCTCATTTTTATGCTGTAATCGCCATCGGACTCAAATTAAACTTATATTCTTTTGGACTGCAGTTGAATTTTTGTTTGAAGATTTTAGAGAAATAACTTCTGCTCGTGAAACCAATACAATACACGATTTCTGAAATATTCAAATCTGAAGTACGAATCAGTATTTCGGCTTTTAGGACTCGCATATGCGTAATGTAGTCGTTTACAGTTCGATTATGAATCATTTTAAAACCTTCCTGCAGTTTGTTTGGCGACAATCCAGATTTTTTGCTCAATGATTTGATCGTGAAATTTTCCTCGGGACATGATTTTATAAACTCTGAAAGTTCTTTTATTTCTTCCATTTCTTTCAATGTCAATCCGTTTGATTCGTTTGCAAAAGAATTAAGATCGTCAGAATGCTGTTGAATTTCCATTGCCAGGATAATTCTTAAAATGCCTTCTTTCAAAAGATTTCTAACAATTCCCGTTTGAGTAACCGAGTTTAGCTGTTCTATCTTTTCGGCAATTTTAAGATTATAAGAACCAACATAAAAGAAATCACGAACTAGGTCGTTTTCAAAAAAAGTATTTTTTACTTTTTGATTTAAAGAATGGTTGCCAATCTGTGCGTCATTTTGGGTTCCTACTATAATAAGAGTGAATTGCGTGTTTTTGTCTTTTTCAAAAAACAAAACATTATCCTGCTTTTGCGTAGAACTCACAATAGCAGTCTGAAAAGTTTTCAGCTCTCTTTCTTCGCCATTTAATCCAAAACTATGTGCTAAATTTCCTTTTGAGCAATATGCAAAATAAATTGGAGAAGACTTTAGATTTAAAATATCCATTCGCACATCTGTCTTAAAAGTCATATTAAACTGTACATACGAAATATTATCATTAAAAGAAGCACCAATTATAGAACCAGATGCAAAACTATTTTCTACTTCAAGCATGTATTCGTCAAGATCAAAAGTTACCTTGCCTCCGAAATTCGCATTCAACTCATCAAAAATATTTTGAGTCTTTTCTGTGTTTATAGTAACTATTTTCATTGGAAATCGATTTAAAAATTCAAAAATTGCAAAACAGATTTACGGTCGAACTTCCTAAGTTTCTTATCTTTAAATCTGATAATTCAAAGTTCCACAATCATTCCTCAGAAATGTTATATAATTTTCTGGTTTTGTTTTATAATTACTTATTAATAATTATTTTAACTCAAAAAAATTATTTCTTAATTCAATTGCTATGAAAAGTTTTTCATTCCCGCCCATTTCCAATTCAAATGCAAAAATCCTTATTTTAGGAACAATGCCGGGAACCAAATCTCTAGAACTCAACCAATATTACGGTCACAGCCAAAACAATTTCTGGAAGTTTATGTTTGCCTTATTCAATGAAGATTTTTCTACAGATTATGAAAAACGAAAAACACTATTAGACAAAAATAAAATTGCGCTTTGGGATGTTTTGCAATTCTGTGACCGTGTAGGAAGCCTAGACAGCGCAATCAAAAACGAAACGGCAAATGATTTTGAAACTTTTTTAGAATCGCATCCAAATATTGAAGCTTTATTTTTTAACGGACAAAAGGCTGCGGCTTTCTTCAAAAAATATGTAAAACTCAAAAAAGATTACAAAATCTATACATTACCTTCAACAAGCCCCGCAAATGCTGGGAAAACTTATGAGTCTAAATTTGAAGAATGGAAAATAATCAAAACTTTTCTTTAAAAACAAGCACAAAAAACACAAAAAAAGATTCAAATATTGGAATCATGTAACTTTTTCGATTTAAAATATAACAAAAAATTCTGACAACCGAGGTAATTTTACATCAACGAAATTAAGCCAAGAGAAATTGATTTTGATGATAAGGAGAATGGCTTTCTTGCACTATAGATATTACTAAGACAAACCGTAAAAGGTTTAGATTATAAAGAGAACATTGGTTATGTTAGTTTATTTTTGGGAAAAAGCTGCTCTATCTTTTTAGAGCAGCTTTGTTTTTTTTAGACAACATTAAAAACCATATTAACGCAAAAAAACATGAAAGTTCAAACCTACAAGAATCACATACGATTTTACGCCCCTCATCACTTTGTTTATTACCCAATTCTAATACTCTTTTTAGGAAGCAGTATTTATTTTGCTTTTACAACAGACGATTATTTAATCTGGAGTTTTATAAGTCTTGCTTTCTTATTTTTATTCTGCCTTGCTTTTATGCTGAGACAGCATTATGCCCTTACGCTACAAAACAGAATCGTTCGTCTAGAAATGCGTTATCGTTATTTCTCGCTCACAGGCAAAAGATTTGAAGAATTTGAATACAAACTCACAGAAGATCAAATATTTGCACTTCGATTTGCACCAGACGAAGAATTGATCCAACTGATAGACGATGCTTTACAAAACAGCCTTAGCGGAAATGCCATAAAAAAAGCAATCGTTCACTGGAAAGCCGATTATCATAGAGTTTAAATTAAACTAACAGAAATCAAAATATTCCAGTATTTACCTGTAAATCCTTAAACTGGGGCGCGACAATTCTAAAAACTTCAAAAATAATCTGGGCGTGCCACCCTATTGGCAAAAAGGGTAAATTTTCTTTGCGCTTACACCCCTTTTTACCAATAGGCTGTCAGGCTGTCCAGGCTGCTTCGGCAGCTTCTTCCCATCCTTCACGCGAATGCGTATCCAAAAGAACCTTTTTGTAATTTCAGCTTCAAAATACTGTATTAATCTGAAAAACAATAACTTAAATACAAACAAATCCATTAAAAACACAAAATGAAAGATAATTTTTACTAACTTTATTTATTAAAAAAAATCCTAACCAAATTAAAACCCAAGCTGATGAAAAAATTACTTTATTTTTTGATAACGGCTCTTTGTTGGATTCCACTAAAGGCGCAGACCACAGCTGAAAATACTTCAGAAGAAAGCTTGATTACTTCTAAAGTAGAAAATTATGATTTTCAGAATGAAGAAGATTTTCCATGGCACGCGAGAAGATTTAAAGTTACCGCTGGTGTATTTTTTCCGGCAAACAACACCGAAATACGCGTCGATGGCAATAACGGAAATATCGGAACCACTATTGATCTTGAAGACGATTTAGGTTTTAACAAAGCCAGTACCTCTTTTATGACAACTTTTGATTGGCGAATTTCAAGAAGATCCAGATTAGGCTTTGAATATTTCCTTTTAAACAGAAGCGCTGCTAAAACACTTGAGCGAACTATTACTTTTAAAGATGAAACTTATAATGTAGATGCACGTGTTTTGGCTTTCTTTGATATCCAAATTGCCAGAATTGCTTACGGATATTCTATTATATCAAAACCAAAATACGAAGTAGGTTTACTGATTGGTGCTCATGTACTTTTTGGAGAACTTGGAATCCGTTTCGATGTCAATGATGCCAGCTTACAACGCAAACAAAATTTCAATTTTACGGCACCGCTTCCAGACCTTGGAATTTGGGGAGAATTTGTTTTAGGAAAACGTTTTGGTCTATACGCAAATGCCAATTATCTGGCCGCAAAAATCGATAATATCGACGGTCGTATTATAAGCTACGGGATTTCTGTTCTTTACAATGTCTATCAAAATTTTAGTCTTACTGCGGGTTATACAGGACTGAATTTCAAAGTAAACGCTATCGAAAAACGTTTTAACGGAGATTTAAAATGGGGTTACAATGGCCCAACAATCGGTGCGACCTACACTTTCGGAAATCACGTAAAACTCTACAAACATTGATTTTTTTTAAGTTGCTAAGATGCTAATTTCTAAGTTTCTCAGCTTTGATTTCTTACCGCAAAGATTGCTAAGCTTTGCGTAAATATTGAATCTCGCAAAGTCGCGAAGGCGTAAAGTTTTATTTTTTTTTGCGTCTCCGCGCCTTTGCGAGATTATTTCTATTAGCTTATGACTTTACGAACTTTGAGATTAAATTTTATGTTCAAAGCTAAGAAACTTGAAACCTGAAACTTGAAACTTGAAACTTGAAACTAAAAAAGCAAACCCGATAACTTCTCAGCTATCGGATTTACTGCCAAACATAAACTTATAGTAGCTCAAAATAAAACTGAATCACTTTATTTATCAATTGGAGTAAATTTTACCGCTGTTCCTCCTCCAGCAGCCAGTTTTAGATTTAATATCGTTTTGTTATTAACCTTTTGTTTAGAGATTGCAACCGGATACGGATTGGTTTTGTAATTTGCTCCGGCACCGTCGGCGTAGATTTCAGCTTCATATTCTTTTTCTGAGTCTAAAAAAGAAAGTTCGACTTTTAAATCACGTGGATTTTTATTGGTAATCGATCCCAAATACCAGTTTTTTTCGTTCCAATCTTTACGTGCAATTGTAGTATATTCTCCTATTTTTGAATCCAATACTTTGGTATCAGACCAATTACACGGAACATCTTTTATGAATTGAAACTCTGGTTTTCCTTCATAATTCTCAGGAAGATCCGAAGCCATTTGCAGCGGACTGAAAATAATCACATACAAAGCCAATTGATTTGACAGAGTAGTATGCACTCTTGCACCAGAGGGAACCTTATAATTAAAATCGAAATTCCCTGGCGTATAATCAAAAGGTCCCGAAAGCATTCTGGTAAAAGGCAGTGTTGTTAAATGTTCTGGAGTATTTCCTCCATCTACAGACCATGCATTGTATTCTTGTCCACGTCCGCCTTCCTGAGACATCAAATTCGGATAAGTACGCTGTAAACCAGTACCTTTCATCGGTTCATGATTATCGATCATGATATGATATTTGGCAGCCGTTTCGATTACTTTTCGGTAATGACGCGCACCGTACTGACTGTCATGCCATTCTTTTTTATCCAGATATTTGTTTACATAACCCGTTTTAACCGAATTAACACCCATTTTCTGGTATAATTTAAAAGCATCTTCTAATTGCTTTTCATAATTTTTTGTTGCGCCTGCAGTTTCATGATGCCCAATCAAACGGACGTTTTTCATGGCTGCATATTTGGTTACCTCTTCTAGATTAAAATCAGGATAAGCTTTTGTATAACTAAACGCAGAACCGTCGGCTGTCCAGTCGCCGTCCCAGCCTTCGTTCCAGCCTTCTACCAAGACTCCATCGAAATTATTCTTTGCTGCAAAATCAATGTATTCTTTGGTATTTTTGGTTGTTGCGCCATGTTTTGGTCCCTGTCCCCAAGTGAATTTTTCTAAATGCATTCCCCACCAGATTCCAATATATTTTGATGGCGTTATCCAAGAAAGGTCTTCAATCTTAGAAGGCTCATTTAAATTCAGCATAATGGTTGATGTTGCAACTTCTCCCGGATTTTTCCCTACAATAATGGTTCTCCAAGGCGTTACAAAAGGAGTTTCGGTATATACTTTTACACCATCTGCCCATGGCACAAGATCACTTTTGTATTGCTTATCGCTTGTTTTTAATAATGTCATCGAAGCAAAATCGGTTAAATTGGCTTCGTGAATGGCTACATATAATTTGTCTTTGGTTTCAAAAGTTGCTGGCGTATTGATGGTATCCGTTTTACTCATCAACGTCTTGCGATATTCGCTTTCATAATAACTGTTTTCGCGGTGAACCGGAATCCACCAAACTTCATTGTTATCCTTGAAAGTAAATTGTGTTACTTCGTTCGAAATTTTCACTTTTCCTAAATGAGGCTGTTTAGGAAAAGAATACCTAAAACCAATTCCATCATCAAAAACTCGAAAAATAATATCAACCAAACGCTCCTCTCCTTTTGATTCTTTTAAATGCACAATCAATTCTTTGTGATGATCGCGCACTTTTTTGAATTCGCCCCAAGGCTGTTCCCAAGTCTCATCTGCCGATTTTTCTTCGGTAGAAACCACTTCAAAACCATCGGTCATCTTTGCAGTTCCCTGAAATTCAAATCCCATCAAAGAAGGCTCAATAACCGATTTTCCGTTAGACGAAAAACTGTATTGCGGCTGACCCGTAGGTGTTAATTCAAAAGTAAGTTCAGAAGTATTGTCAGGCGAACTGATTTTGTACGTTTTTTTAGTACTGCAGGCAAAAATAAGCGCAGATGCCAAAGCCATCAAACAGTATCTATAGTTTTTGTTTCTCATTATTTAATTGTATTAATTACGTCTCCTATTTAATTTCGCTTAGTAATTGTTTTGCTTTTGCAGTTTGCATTGAAACAAAATAATTAAAAGCCTGATCCAACTTTTTCTGGATTTCTATATTTCCTTTTTTCTGTACACGTAACTCATACAATCTGCTGATATCCGAAAATACGTTCTCTGTATTTTTTACACCCGCAAAAGCTTTTACTTTTTCGATATACGAATAACCAAATTCAACAGTCGGCTCAAACATTGTACCTTCTCCAAAATCGTTCCATGTAATTAACTGAAGATAATCTACAGCTGCATTTTTAGCCAAAGAAAGGGTTTCGTCCAAAGTTGTTCCGTTATTGTGTTCTATAGTCCAGCCAATTGCCCCTCCGCCTCCGCCTTCTACATAAAAATCTTTAAAACCAGGATATGCAGCTCCCATTGTTATGTTTAATTTTGGTTTAGTATTGGTATAAAAATTAGTCAAGTAAGTACTGTTTTTGTAAACCCACGCATATTCGCCAGAAGCATTTGCTCCCGCTTCTATAGATTGATCCCATAAAGTTAAAAAAGTTGGTTTTTCTGTCAGCGTATTAAACACATTTGTCCATTCGGCAGGTGTCTGCAATACAATGGGCCCAAAATTCATCAACAAAGGCTTGCCATTAATTTTGATGTAATTGGCATCAGAAAAATAGTTTTTCTGTACATAAGCCAAATCCGTTTTGGCAGCTCCAGTAACCGAAATCGCTTTTCCAGCATTTACGACATTGGTCAAAAAACGATCTTCGTAAACAATGGCATATTCTAAACCAACCTCATCGAGCATATCAATAAGCTGTTCTGTATTTTCTTTAACCATTCGATAATCGTTAACATCATAAGTGCCGTACCAGTCAATCAGAACGCCGTCTATACCTGCATATTTCATGAGCAATAAATGATTTTCGATCACATTTTTATCTCCTGAATGGTATGGTCCAATCAGCGGATAATAATATGATGCGATTTCTCTTCGGCCGTTTGCCCCTACATTATCTGGATTTTTATTTGCCATTGTCCAATGGTATCCCCATTTTTTGTCGGTACTGCTTTCTTTGGTTTCAAACCATGGCATGTAGTGCATGTAAATTTTAGTACTGTTGGTTTTCTCAACCGAAACAGGTTCTATTTTTTCTGGTTCTAGTGGTTTATCAGAACTTTTGTCATCGTTGCTGCATCCGGCAACCATTACAATATTCATTAAACCAAAAACCAATAATTTGATATAGTTTTTCATACTGATTTACTTTTTACTATTTTATTTTTTGCCACAGATTAAAAGATTTAAAAGATTTTATTGCTGGGCAATTTATTTCACGCAGATCTAAAAAGATTTAAGCAGATTCGCGCAGATTAATTTTTTCCGATTTATTTAGATTCAAATCTTGGAGAATCCGCTTTTATCTGGAGAATCTGCGTGAAACTTTTTTTTTGATTTTAATAATTCTTTAGATTAAAAAGGATTAATAATCTGTGAAAATCCTTTAATCTGTGGCTAAAAAAGCCATGCAGATATTCATTTAAAAACCATGTCAGCCTTCCACGACTAACCAACATGGAAGACTGACATTCCAGTAACCTAATTTGGATACCCAGGATTTTGTTTTAGGTTTTTATTGGTAGTCAAAACAGTACTTGGAATTGGGAAAATTCCTCTGTAAGCTTCTGTCGCTCCTTTTTCCCACCATGGTTGGAAGAATGTTCCAAAACGGATGTTATCGGTTCTTCTTCTTCCTTCAAAAGTAAATTCTTTAAGAAGCTCTTTGTCTATAAAAGCCAAATCTATTACTGCTGGCATTTCTTCGCCTGCACGTGCTGTAACTTGCTGTAGAAAAGGTCTAGCCAAATCTGGAGAACCTAAACGTACATAACATTCTGCCTGCATCATCAAGATTTCTGAATAACGTATTAGCACAAAATCATGATCACGCTCCCAATTTTCTCCGGCTTTCATTTCATATTTTGCCAAACGAACCCCTTCATTTTCTTTTGCGTCTGTCAGACTTCTTAAATTCTCTGTATAAGTGAGCGGTTCTCCGTTGTCCATCATAATTACGGAACCGGTTGCTAGATTGATTTGATCTCCCTGAAGCATACATTTTTTTCTCTTATCAGTATCAGCAAAAGCGGAATAAACTCCGGGCTGCGCGCACATTCCGTTTGCGCTCCAAGGATAATTACCGATTGGAGAAATGGCCAGTTTTTGGTTGTAATGTGCAGACATTGAACTCATATAATTTCCAACCGTTCCTGCTTTTGAATCGTACGGAATCGCAAAAATAATTTCGCTTGAAGTCTGATTTTCGGTCACAAAATTGTCAAAGAAATTTGGTGTCAAGGTATAACCTGTAACTTTCTGACACATATTGATGCAGTCTTCCCAACGCGCTGTGCCGATATAAACTTGTGAGTTTAAGTACAGTCTCGCTAAAATGGAATAGGCAACATTTTTAGTTAATTTAGAATACACCACATTTAAATTTAGATACGGAATCGCGTCTGTTAATTCTTTTTCAACAAAATCATACACCTGTTTTCTAGTCGAATTAGATGGAAGATCGGTGTCTTCAAAATTGGTTACAATAGGTACATTTCCGAATAAATCTAGAAGATTGTAGTAATAATAAGCTCTTAGCGCTTTTAACTCGGCAAAAATCGGAGCTTTTGCAGTTTCAGACAAAGACGATTTATTTATCTGGTAAATGATCGCGTTGATTTTTGCAATCCCGGTATAATTGTAACGCCATGCCGAAAGAATCATTCTGTTATCGGCTTTCCAAGTATGTCTCTGAGCATCCTGATATTGTCCGCCATCGTACCAGTTGGTTCCTCTTGTTGGAATGGTGGCTTCATCTGAAACTACTTCATTCAAAAAGAAAACATATTCACAGGTCGGATAATTGTTTGATATGGCATCGGAGAATCCTCTCAAAGAAGAATAAGCTCCTCCAACTAGCGCATCGACTTCTTTAGTCGTATTTCCAAAATTTCCGTCTTCTACCTGATCATAAAGCTGTTCGTCCAAATCAGTACAGGATACCGTAAAAAGCATGCTTAAAAGTAGTGCTGCTGTTATTTTGATTTTCATTGTTACTATTTTATGGTTATCAATTCGCTTAATTATTCAGCGTAAAATTTAAGCCAACAGAAATTGTGGTTGGTCTTGGATAATTATTGTATCTGTCAATTCCAGGAGCCGCAAGACCTGTTTGATCCATCACTCCCGTCTGATTTATTCCGTCCTGAGCATTTAAGCCAATTTCTGGATCTACACCTTTGTAACTTGTAAATACAAAAAGGTTTTCGCCCATTACATACATTCTAACTTTAGATTTTTTGTATTTTAATGGTAAAGTATAGCCAAGCGATAAAGTTTGTAATCTGAAGAAAGAAGCGTCTTCAATCCAATAGTCAGAATATTTAGGTGCCGATGTGATGCCGGTGTTTAAGAAATCATCTGGAACATTAAACGCAGGCAATCTGTTTGGGTCGTTTAGCATCATATTGGTTGCATTAAGTGCTTTTTGTCCAAACATTCCGTAACCGGTAATTCCAAGATCAAAATTTTTATAGGTAAAATTCATTCCGATTCCCAAAGTCAGGTCTGGCTGAATATTTCCTAAATCTCTTTTATCTGCGTCAACTAATGCGCTTTCAGCTACTACATCTCCAGCAGCATTGTAATACATTATTTTTCCGTCGGCATCTAAACCAGCATTTTTGAATCCCCAAAAAGTTCCAACCGGATACCCCTCTGCAATTATCTGTGAATATTGTCCTGACATACCAGCCAATCCGTGTAGAGATCCGCTGTAAATCACATCTGTTTTATAAGTCGGATTAGAAAGTTTTTCGATTTTCTGAACGTTGTGTCCAAGTGTCAAATTAGCGTCCCAAGTAAATTTATCTCCTTTTACGATTTCTGCATTCAACGTCAATTCTACTCCTTTATTAGACATTTCGCCAACGTTTGCCAGCATTGTTCCAACTAAATAAGGAGGTTGAGGCACTTCATAAGTATATAATAAATCTTTTGTTGTTTTAGAATAATATTCGAACGAGCCTGTAATTCTATTGAAAAGTCCAAAATCAAAACCAACATTGATTTGTTGAGTAGATTCCCATTTCAAATCAGGATTCGGATTTTGTTTTGGTGAATAAGCCAAACTCCAAGTTTTCGTAACTGGATCGTAGTAACTGTCTTTTCCAACACCTAAGATTGAAAGCGATTTGTATTCTCCAATTCCATCCTGATTACCCGTAACTCCGTAACCCACTCTCAATTTCAGGTTATCAAGCCATCCTTTTGTACCGCTCATAAAATCCTCGTTAGAAACCCTCCAAGCTGCAGAAGCAGATGGGAAAGTTCCCCATTTGTTATTTTCTCCAAAACGGCTTGATCCGTCACGTCTTATGGTTGCTGTCAATAAATATTTCCCGTCATAACCATAGTTTGCACGAGCATAAAATGACACTAAATTTGATTTTCCTTTGTATGAATACACATCGCCTAAACGATAATTGTAACCTGCTCCGAGATTATTGTAACTGAAAGCGTCTGTTACAAATCCGCCTCTTTGCGCACCAAAACCTTCGTAGATATTCTCCAGATAAGAATATCCAGCCAAAGCGCTTATATTGTGTTTCTCAATTGTTTTATTGTAGTTTACATATAATTCGCCTTGCGCATTTGTAAACTCACCGTAGCTTCTTTGGGCATAACCTCCTTCATTCTGTCCTTCCATAACAGCATAAGAAGGTTTGTAAGATCCTCCTTTTACTGCATTATGTTCTAGCGAAATATTGGCTGTTGCCATGAAATCACGCAAGAATTTAACTTCTGTTTTAAAATAGCCAAGAAGTCTGTGTCTTTCGTTATCGATAGTTCTATTCGTTAAAATCTCTACAGGATTCTGATAGATATTCCCTGTAACAACACTAAACTCACCATTTGAATCGTAAACCGGAATTGTTGGATTTAAATTATAAGCTCTTTCAAAAATTCTATAATCAATCAGATGCCATTTGTCGATGTTGGCAAATAATCCCATATCAAATTTTACATCTTTGTTGTCTCCAAGAAACTGATAACCGCTAACATTTCCGCTCAATCTTTCTAAACCGGATCTTTTTATAACACCTTCATTTTTTAAATAAGAAATCGAAGTTCTGAAACCGCTGTCTGCTTTTCCTGAATTAATACTCAAAGTATGCGACTGCGAAATAGCTGCATGTTCAATAGCTTTCTGCCAATTTGTATTTCCTCCGTAATCTACTGCATCAAGGTTATTGGTCTGACGAACGTAAGCTCTCCATTGATTGGCAGACAAAAGATCTAAATTGTCGGTTACATAACCAATACTTGATAAACCGCTATAAGTTACAGAAACACCTTTGGTTCCTGATTTGGTTGTAATCATGATTACACCGTTTGCTCCTCTAGAACCGTAAATGGCCGTTGCCGAAGCATCTTTTAACACATCAACCGATTTAATATCAGATGGCTGTACGACATTGATATCGACTCCAGCAATTCCGTCTACAACAATCAACGGACTGTTGCTTGCTGTTAACGAAGTTCCTCCGCGTAAGCGAATAGTCGAACCCGCCGAAGGATCACCTGAAGGACGAATGATATTTAATCCCGCAACTTTTCCTTGCAGAACTTGCTCTGTAGATGAAATTGTTCCTTTTACTAAATCATTGGCTCCTACAGTAGAAATCGCTCCAGTCAGATCCGATTTTTTTACTTTTCCGTAACCTACAGAAACGACCTGAACTTCTGCCAAAGCATATCCGTCATTTTGCAGCCGTACTTCTATAGTATTGCTATTTGCTGTAATTTGAATTTTCTGTGTAGTCGAACCAATAAAAGATACTTCTATCGTACCTCCTACGGCCACCAAAAGACTGAATTTGCCATCAAAATCTGTTGTAGTTCCGTTTTTTGTACCTACTTCAATTACAGAAGCCCCCGGCAAAACACTGCCTGTATTATCGTAAACAGTACCCGATACCTGCTTTTTTCCCTGCGCCCATACACCGGCAGAAAGAAAAAGCATCAATATTAGCAATACCGTTTCTTTAGCGTTCCACATTTGATGCAGGACGCTTTTTTTATTTTTACTATTCATTAGAATTGGTGTTTTAATTTAATAGTGAATTATTTGTCTAAAGTCTTAAGCGGAATCGTCGTATCCGAAATGGTCTTGTCTTTGTTGTCTTTAACCAAAACATGAATTTCACTTAAATTCGGAAGTCCGTTTAGTTCCGAAACCAAATTGACAAATCCTTTAATTTCTGACGTTCCTCCAGAAAACTCACCAGAGATTGTCTTGCTTCCAGCCGTAATCGTGTAAAGTAATTTGTTTACACCTACTTCGTTATTTTTTCTAGACATTCCAAGAAAATCTTTCTGACTTATTTGCAATGGAAAAAAGCTGAAACTTGGTGGCGGCGGTGGAACAAATTCACCTGCATAAATAATCTGATCACCCGAATTTGTTGTCCAGTCTTTTGCAACCATCAGAAAAGTGATGTTTTCCATGACAAAGCCTGCTGGCGGATTATAGTACTCTTGCGGAATCAAATCCATTCTATAAAAACCATTTCCCAAATCTTTCAATTTTGTTTTTTCAGATACATCTGGAAGCCATGCTTGATATTCTTGTGAAACCGCCCAATTGTTTAAACCACTATGAAAGTGAACGCTTGGAACGCCTGTAAATCCGTCTTTTAGATTAGAATTGAATAAAATACTAACCGGTTTATCAATCAAGGGTTTTGACGGATACGATCTGATTAATTCGTTTGCTGTGTAGAAAGAAGAAAAATCAGTGTAGGCCATATTCGCAACGTCACTTTGTTTTGATCCATTTTTGTTTTTCAAACGAAACCAGAATCCCGCGCTCGCAGCAATTTCTTCTGGAGTCTTAGAAAAATAAATTGTTGGTGTTAAAGTGAAACTCCAAATCTTATTTCCTTCATATTTTAATTTGGCAAAATCAGACGAATGTTCCCAATTTCCTGCATCTGGTTCAGATGGCGACCAGATCCAGATGTATAAATCTTCTGTTTCAGCAAATGTAGTTCCTGATAAATCGAAAAACCAGGTTACTTTTTCGTCGTATTTGTAAACCACCGGAAACGAAGACATCGGACCAACGGCTCCTGCATTTTCCTGTGCCTTAATAAAATTTGGCGCCATTAAAAAGGCAAGTAGAATGGTATAGATAAACTTTTTCATATTACACTTTAGTTAATAGCATTTAATTTGAATACATAAGACACAAATGGTGTTCCGCCAGAAGAACGCACTAATTGAAACTGCATTTCCTCATTTTTACCCGGAACAGAAATTAATCGAAGCTCATCTGTTTTCTGCGTTTTCTGCGCATCGCTGTACAAATAGATTTTTGTCGCTTCAGCATTGGTCGGCTGAAAATCTGAACTCAGTTCCCAATAGCCCTTTGGAGCAAATAAAGGAGGGACATTTCCTGTTACCTGATAACTTGTCGGTTTGTTTTTTTCGTCTACGCTGAAGTTGATTTTAAAATCTTCATAGTTAAAATAAATGCTCAGGTTTTCTTCACTTGGTTCAATCTTGTTCGCTTTCGCGGCCTCATCAACCATTTTCAAATTTGTTAAGCCCCAATTACCATTTACTTTCTCATAAATGGTAATTGGATCTACATAACTTCCGTCTTCTGTGTTATCGCAGCCAATGGCAGAAAAACACAACATAAAAGCTATCCAGTAAATACTTTTACATCTCATAATTTTTTTGGTTTTCGTTAGTTTGTTACCCCTTCAAAAGGTTAGAGCGAAGCTAGAAGTTTAATAATTCCTAAAAAAAATATCTGATAAAAATCAAGATTAAATTCAATCAATTTCAAAACCAAACAATTGACAATCAATTAATTAATTTTATTTTCACAACTAAAAAATCAAGATGATGTTTAGACTAAAAATCATGTTTTTTAAATGGTAAAAATGACAATATGAAAAATATTAAAGGGATTTTTTTCGGCATGCACATATATCCATTCTTTTTATTGTATAATTGCAAATAATTTTCTTGTTTTTAACATTTAACTCTTATTTTCATATCGAAATTCGAGTTTTAGTACAATGTTAACAGACCAATTTCAAGAAATCTCAAAATCAAAATTGCATTTGATTTCAATCTATTCTAATTTCAAAATAGAACTAACTAAACTATATCACGAAACCATTCTATCTTAAACCTAACCAAATCATGCAAAAAATAGTAATGCTGTTTTTCTTTATAATCGGATTCTCTTTGACTGCAAAAGAGACAAATCCGGTTTTGGAAGAATTAGATCAGGCACTTCAAAAAAAAGAAGTGTACCTGAAAGATAAATATCGAAAAATAGAAGCCTTAAAAAAAAATATATCCAAGTTTAAACTCAATCAGAACAATGAAGAATTGTACAATTGTTATATGTCGCTTTTTGGCGAATACAAATCGTTCAAATACGACTCTGCTTACTATTATTTAGAAGAAGCAAAAATCAAAGCGATAGTTCTAAAAAATCCAAAGCTTTTGTCCCAAAGTCGCATCAAAGAAGGTTTTGTATTGCTTTCGTCTGGACTTTTTAAAGAAGCAATTGATACACTGGATGTGATTGACGATAAAAAACTTGATCTTAAAAACAAAATTGAATATTACAACATAAAAGCCCGCGCTTATTATGATTTGGCTGATTATAACAGTGATATGCGCTTTAAGATTCACTATGTCCAAAAAGGCAATCATTTCCTGAAAAAAGCTTTGGAATTAATTGAAATCAATACCAATGAATATTGGGCAGCGGAAAGTTTAAAACGTTTAAAACAACAAGACTGGCGCGGGGCCGAATTTGCTTTCAGCTATTGGATCAACAACTATAATTTACCTCCTGATTATTATGGAATCGCTGCTTCGAGCCTTGGCTATATCTACTCGGAACGGGGTTACACCAAAAAAGCGATTCAGTATCTCGCTCTGGCCGCTATTTCTGACGTTAAAAATGCCACCAAAGAAACGGTTGCATTGCGAAATCTAGCCAACGAACTTTTTAAAATGGGAAATCTGGACAAAGCCAACGAATATATCAATATAGCAATGGATGATGCCACTTTCTACAATGCCAGACACAGAAAAATTGAAATTTCGTCTATTCTTCCCATTATCGAAAAAGCACAATTGAATAATGTGAAAGATAAAAACGATAAACTGGAAAAAATCATTATTCTTCTCACGATATTAACGGTTATCATTTTCATTTTTCTTGGAATAATTTTCAAACAACTAAAAGAAAAAAACAAAGCCCGAAAAATAATGGCCGATTCGTATTTGAAATTGCAAGAAATGAATGTGAGCTTAAGCGAGGCCAATGCCATTAAAGAAGAATACATTACCTATTTTATCAAAGCAACTTCGGCTTTCATCAATAAAATAGACCATATTCAGAAAAGTACGCTGCATAAAATCATCACCAAAAAAACCGATGAAGTTATTGCAAGCCTGAAGCGCTATAATGTGAAAGAAGAGCGAGAAAGTCTCTTTCATCAATTTGACGAAATCTTTTTGAAACTGTTTCCAACTTTTGTAGCAGAATTCAATAAATTATTTCCCAACGACCATAAATGCATTGTTAAAAAAGGAGAACTGCTGAATACAGAACTGCGAATTTTTGCTCTTTACCGATTAGGAATTCAGGACAGTAGTCAGATGGCTGAATTTTTAGAACTTTCTGTCGCAACCATTTATACGTATAAAACAAGAATCAAAAGCAAATCTGATTTTAAAGATACGTTTGAGCAGAAAATTATGGACATAAAGACGATTTAAGATGCTGAGATTCTAAGACACTAAGGCTTTGAGTTTTTTTTCGCCACGAATTCACGAATTATTTTTTAAATCTATACGTGTAATTCGCCACAACCACATACTAAATTACACTAATTCGTGAATTCGTGGCAAAAAAAATCATTCAACAGTTTCCAACTGTAAAATAGTATTCTGATAAATTTTACTTAACGAAAATAATTGTTCTGCAAAAATCATTATTGCAATTGGTACAAAGAAAAACATGATTAGATCTTCCTCGTATAAAAAATAGGTCGAAATCATGGCAAGTCGAGCATATTCTAAATAATAAATCCACTTTCGTTGTTCTAATAAGGCGCCGCAGTTTATTAAAGTCAGAATAACTAGTGAAAGCACAAATATCTTATCATAATTTTCGAGATAATCAAAGTAATAGGTGAAAACAGTCAGAATCAGCGTGCAGATTCCTAATTGTATATAAAGATAATTTTTAAATCGAAGCCTCTGATTTGGAGCTGCTTTATCCTGCAGAAAACGTTTCTCTAGAATCGGGCGAATATCCTGATCCATATCGGCCGGACTTCCAAAAACGGCTTTCCATCTAGCTTTAAATCCGCTTGAGCGTTTCCATAATTCATAAATTTCGAAATAATAATGAAAATGCTGCCATAAAAAACTATAGCTTTTCAGCGGATGCGTCAATCCGTATTTTGGTTTTTCTTCTTCGGTTTGAAAAGTGCCGAAAAGTCGGTCCCAAAAAGTAAACATATCGCCGTAATTCTTATCTAGATATTTTTCGTCTGAAGCATGATGAACACCGTGAACAGAAGGTGTGACAAAAATATATTCCAACCATTTTATTTTGCCGATAAGTTGTGTGTGCGTAAAAAACGAATAAGCGCCATGAACAATAAGCATCGTAATAACCATTGTTGGATGAAAACCAATTAAAGGCAGAACACACCAAAATCCAGTCCTGATAATGGCTTGAAAAGTCGTAATTCTGGCTGCTGCAGTAAAATTAAACTCTTCGCTGTGATGATGTACAATATGTGCTGCCCAGAAAAAATTGACTTCATGTCCTAACCTGTGATACCAATACCAAACAAAATCGGTTGCAAGAATAAGTGCAAACCAGATTAAAGCATTTGCAGGAATATCAAAAATCCTGTAATCATCATAAATAAAATAGTACAACTGGTAAAAACTGGCTGCAATAAATAAATTGATCAGACGCTCTGCAATTCCGATACTGATATTAGATACAGAACTTTCATAATTAAAAATTTCCGGTCTTTTTTTGCGTTTTGCAAGCTTATACTCTATAAATAAAAAAAGGAAAAAGGCCGGCATAGCAAACGCCAGAAAATTTATATTTTTCATCTTTTCAACACTTTACGATTCTAAATTTTGTATTCATTAAATAAAACGAAAAAGACATTTCCATTAATCACGTCAATCTGGAGAGAAAAAACGCAATCGATGAAAATGATCTTTAACTAAATAAACCTGATTTTAATTCTGTTTATACTGAGGTGCTTCTAGCGCAAACTCTTTTACAGATTGCGTTTCGGCTACTTTTTTCAAAGCAATAATATAAGCAGCGATACGAGGCGTTACATTGTATTTTACTGCAACTCTAAAAACAGTATCAAAACCTTTTTCGAGAATATCTTCCAGACGGGTATTAATCTGATGGATTCTCCAAGACTCCAAAAGCGAGTTTTGAAGCCATTCGAAATAAGAAACTGTAACACCTCCTGCATTGGCTAAAATATCAGGAACAACTAATATATTTTTTTCGTGCAGAATCTGGTCAGCATCCGAAGAAACCGGACCGTTGGCTCCTTCGACAATAATTTTTGCTTGAACTTGTCCAGCATTCTTCTGCGTAATTACATCTTCTTTTGCTGCCGGAATCAGTAAATCGACTTCAAGAAGCAGCAAATCTTCGTGTTTTATGGCAACTGAATTCGGATATCCTTTTATCGTTTTGTTATTAAGATTATAATACAAAATCAGTTCAGGAATATTAAGACCTTCAGGATTGTAAAATGCTTCTGAAACGTCGCTTACGGCAACAATTTTTACACCTTTTCCGTAAAGAAACAAAGCAGAATGAAGTCCTACATTTCCAAAACCCTGAATTGCAGCTGTCGCTCTCGCCGGTCTGATTTTTAATTTTTCAAGCGCCAAAAGACTTATAATGCTTACACCTCTTCCAGTTGCTTCTACTCTTCCGAGTGATCCGCCAGAGTGCAAGTGTTTTCCTGTCACTACAGCATGAATCGGTTTTCCGTGCAATAGTGAAAATTCATCCATCAGCCAGCCCATTTCGTCAGGGCCTGTTCCCATGTCGGGAGCAGGAACATCTTTTTCAGGTCCAAAAATATCGGATAGCGTTTTTGTGTAGGCTCTTGTAATCTTCTCTAATTCGGTTTTTGAATGCTTTCTCGGGTCGCAAATAATGCCGCCTTTTGCTCCTCCAAACGGAATTCCGGTTACAGCAGATTTCCAGGTCATCCAGGCGGCAAGCGCTTTTACCTCATCAAGATTTACCGCTGTATCATAACGGATGCCTCCTTTTGACGGGCCTAATGCGGTGTTATGAATAACGCGATAGCCTTCAAAATTCTGAATATTTCCGTTGTCTAAAACAATAGAAAAGTTTACTGTGATTTGTTTCTCAGGACGCTGCAGTTTCTGTCTGATAGAATCATCTAAATTTAGAATATCTGCAGCAATATTAAACCTATCAATCATAGATTGAAAAGGGTTATGTTTTATAATTTCTGAACTCATTTTATATAGTTTTTAGGTTTGGGTTATTTTTTTGGTCATCGAATCACTTTTGCATTTACAACAAAATGCAACACGGAATTTTTCTCAGACAGCAGCGCATCAAAATATTTATATTTCTATTGGTTCTCATCTTTTGATTTTTTAATGATTTCAAAAAAAAGCCTTTCATGGTGCAATGAAAGGCTAAAAAAAAAAATAACTAACAAGTACTTTCTCTATTAACGCCATTTCTGAGCACGGTCCATCATACAGCACATCGCAAAGCTGCAGGTAAAAGACGTCATCATATTTCGGCTATAGTTTTTCATTGTTGAAGCAAATCTACAAAATAAATTTATAAATTCTATAGAATTAGTAGAGTTTATTTTTAAATAATTAAAATCCTACTATTGAATCCATTGTAAACTAAAGGGTTATATTATGAAAAAAATTACTTTAATTGCGAAAAAACAATGAAAACA
The DNA here is from genome assembly GCF_042431625.1 of Flavobacterium procerum. NCBI lineage: Bacteria > Pseudomonadati > Bacteroidota > Flavobacteriia > Flavobacteriales > Flavobacteriaceae > Flavobacterium > Flavobacterium procerum. Next base: position 717,693 of record NZ_JBHLYW010000009.1, read on the forward strand.
ATGGCAATTAAAGCCAAAAACAAACCTAAAAGATTAGTTTTAGAAAGTTTTTCTTTGAAGAAAAAGGCGCCCGTAAGTGTTCCGAGAATTATGACTCCCATATTCATTCCTGCAAAAACCGTAGATGGATTTTCAGCGAAAGCTTTATGGGCTTTTAAATAAAATAAAATATTACAAAAATTGAATACTCCAACCAGTGCTCCAAAAAGCAGATTACGCAGATTGAATTTTTCCTTAACGATAAACAATTTGTAGAAAACAATTAAAACTGAAACCGCCAAAGCAATTACAAACACAAAAAACAGCGAAGTGGTATACGGGACAGCTGTATATAAAGCTATTTTCTTGAAAAGAATGTCGATAATTCCGAAACCAAACAAAACCAAAGCCGGATAGATCCATTTGTTTTCTTTATTGTCAGATTGCTTTCTCAGAATAAACAAAAGCGACGTAAACCCAACTAAAACCCCGATAATTTTATAAGTATTAAAATTTTCATTGAATAATAACCAAGCTGCCAAAATGGGAATAAAAAGAGACAATCGCTGTGCGGCATCCGTTTTTGCAATTCCCATATATTTTATAGAAAAGGCCAAAAACAGAAAAACAATAGGCAGTAAGATTCCAACCGCTGTATAAATATTCCATGGCGCCGATTTGTCTAATGTTTTCAAATCTGGATTAAAAGTAAAATAGCAAAGTGCGATTGCCGCAACGTAGTTAAAAGAAATAATCTGCGCAGCATTGCTGTTGTATTTTCTGCTGATTTTAAAAATAACACCCACTGTTACACTGCAAAGAATACTTAAAATAAGAAATAACATAAATTGATTTTTGGATTGTAAAAGTACGTCATTGTAAAGTAAAATGGTCCAACCGGTTAAAAAAAAACCAGCTAGACCAGATTATATTATAAACCGTTGAAACTAAAAAATCCAATTTGATCTGCCGAAATCTTTTGAAATCTGCGTGAAATAATTAGTACACATAGATTTTTCACGCAGATATACACAGATTAAAGCAGATTTTAGGCCGATTAATTCTACCTAAGCAAAGTATAAATTTGAAAAAAAGTAAATGCTTTTCTTAAAATTTACTGATATAACTTCCGTAAATATCTCTAAACTGATTTCCTTTTTCAAATCGATCCTTGCTTAGTTTTTTATATTCGACCAAACCCCATAAAATAAACTCTTTCATAAAATATTTATCTTCTTGAGCTGTTTCTGGTTGATACTTTTGCAATAGCGCATTTAACGGTTCAACCTCGTCAAGAATACTTTTATAATCTTTATCTGAAGCATCGTCTAACAATTCGAAACCGCTTTCGGCAAAAAACCATTCGACAACATCAGAATAAGGTGTTTTTTCGTCTGGTTTTTCTAATTTTTCGATTTTTGGAAAATATTCCGGAAACAAAGTACGAATTGCAGCACCAATCAGTGTTTCTGCCACAACATCAGCTCCCTCCTGTTCTCCTTCGTAAACCAATTCGACTTTTCCTGTAATTGCTGGAATGATTCCAATAAAATCTGATAAACGAAGTGTCGTTTTATCTGTCCCAGAAAGCAACGCGCGACGCTCTGCTGTACTAATTAAATTTTCAAAAGCCGTAATACTCATTCTTGCACTTACACCACTTTTGTTATCGATATATTCGCTTTCGCGAGCTTCAAAACTAATTTGTTCCAAAATATCTCTCGCCAAACTTGGCACATAAACCAAATCGGTCTGATTCTGATCCAATTTCGATTCTTGTTCCGTAATGGTTCTTGCAATCTCAATAGTTTCTGGATAATGTGTTAGAATCTGAGAACCAATTCTATCTTTTAAAGGCGTTACGATACTTCCTCTATTGGTATAATCTTCCGGATTTGCGGTGAAAACAAACTGCATATCCAAAGGCATTCTCAATTTAAAACCACGAATTTGAATATCACCTTCTTGTAAAATATTAAATAACGCAACCTGAATTCTGGCTTGCAAATCGGGCAATTCATTGATTACAAAAATACAACGGTTGGCTCTCGGAATCATTCCGAAATGAATTACGCGGTCATCTGCATAGGATAATTTCAAATTTGCAGCTTTTATTGGATCAACATCTCCAATCAAATCGGCTACCGTTACGTCTGGCGTTGCCAATTTTTCGAAGAAACGTTCGCTTCTATGCAACCATGAAATAGGTGTTTCATCACCTTTTTCCTCTATTAAATCTTTTGCAAAACGAGAAATCGGATTTAACGGATCGTCATTAATCTCAGAACCATCTACAAACGGAATGTATTCGTCTAATAATTCGACCATTTTACGTGCTAAACGCGTTTTTGCTTGTCCGCGAAGTCCGAGTAAATTAATATTATGACGAGACAAAATTGCACGTTCCAATTCTGGAATTACTGTGTTTTCAAATCCGTGAACTCCTTCAAAAACTGGTTTTCCCGATTTAATTTTTTCCCGAAGATTGTTTCGTAATTCATCTTTAATACTTGTACTCTTATATCCTGTGACTTTTAATTGACCTAATGTCTTTATAGTATTTATTTCCATTTTATTGAAATATAGATTTTGTTTTTTTTATTTTATGCAGACAACAACCATTGTGTCAGATCCACTGCAGTGCGTCTCTACAGAAAACCTTTGTTACTTTGTTACTCTAGAAAACCTTTGTTACTTTGTTACTCTGCACCTTTGTACCTTTGTACCTATTTTACTTTATTCGTTTCTTCCTATTCGCTTCATAATCTTCAAAAATCATTTCGCCCAGACCTTTTAGTCCGGTATAAAACGCTTTTCCTTGATTCGCTTCAGTAAACTGATTCACAAAACGCTGTAAATATGGATCTCTGGCAATCATAAAAGTCGTAATCGGTATGTGCAGTTTTCTTGCCTGTTGCGCCTGAGTGTAGCATTTATCTACAATATATTCATCCAAACCATTACTGTTCATATAATAAGAACCATCACGTTCTCGAACACAGCTTGGTTTTCCGTCGGTAATCATAAAAATCTGCTTGTTGGTATTCCGCTTTCTGCGAAGAATATCCATCGCCAACTGTAGACCAGCAACTGTATTGGTGTGATAAGGTCCCACTTGCAAATAAGGCAAATCTTTGATTGGAATCGTCCAGGCATCATTACCAAAAACCAAAATATCGAGCGTATCTTTTGGATAGCGTGTTGTAATGAGTTCAGCCAATGCCATTGCCACTTTTTTGGCAGGCGTAATTCGGTCTTCGCCGTACAAAATCATGCTATGACTGATGTCGATCATCAAAACGGTACTCATTTGTGCTTTGTACTGCGTTTCTTCTACAACCAAGTCATTTTCGGTTAGCATAAAACTTTCAACTCCGTTATTGATTTGTGCATTTCGAAGACTTTCGGTCAACGAAATTCTTTCTAAACTGTCGCCGAAATTAAACTCACGGAATTCCCCCGTATGTTCATCACCATTTCCAGCATGTTTTGTTTTGTGATTTCCGCTTCCAGAACGTTTTAAATTTCCAAAAATCTGATCTAAAGCCTGTTGCCTGATAGCGCGTTCAGTTTTTGCTGTGATTCCTAAACCAGAACTTCCATCGCCTTTAACTTCATCTCGGATATAACCTTTCTTTTTTAAATCTTCGATAAAATCGTCTATAGTATAATTTTCGTCTGTAAGTTTATATTCTATGTCCAGCTCCCGAAGCCAGCTGATGGCTTCATCAAAATCGCCCGAAGTATGGGTGATTAACTCTTTAAAAATCGTAAAAAGTTTGTCAAACGGAGACTGAAAAGGAGCTTCGTAAGTCTTAAAATAAAAGCCTTTTTTAAATTCGTTTTTCATAAATCTAAAATTACATCTTTTTAGAATTATGAAAAACGAATCGTTTATTAATTTTTAGTTAAAATATTTAATCAAAAATCTCAACTAACAGTGTTAGATGTAATAATTATTCAAACTTTCCATCCAAATAATACCAAGCTCCATTTTCGAATTTAAATGTAGAAAATTCATAATGTGTTTGAGATTTGTTATTTGAATCTAAAAAGTAAGCTTTGAATTCTACTGTATTTTCAGTAAAACTAAGAATTTCCAGTTTCTGCCATTTATTAGAAACTGCCCATTTTAAAATTTCAGGTTTTGAATAATATTTTCTTTCTGAAATATAAGTTGTCTCCATCAAATAATCGGCATTGTGAGTCGCGTAAGCAGAATATCTCGATCGCATTAAAGCTAATGCTGAAGATGCATTTTGGCCTTTATTCAAATACAATCCACAGCAGTTTTCAAAAAGCAATCCGGTGTCGCAGAAACATTTTCTATTCTCCATCAACTGGTTCTTCTCCATTAATTTTTACATGAAGCTGGTTCAATAAAACCTGATAACGGGTAATTTCTCTCACTTCTTCATCTTCTTCAGCAAAATCAATCATTTCGTCTAATGTTTCACTTACTTCTAATAGTTTATTATTAGCTTCTCTGTCATTTTTTGCAGCGATTAAATCGATAATTTCTTGTACGCTCGCTTTTAAGGTTTCAAATTTACTATTCATTTGTTATTTTGTTTCAGGTTTCAGGTTTCAGGTTTGCTACGTCAACTTGTAACATTAAACCTGAAACTTGAAACTATTATTTCACTCTTCGTTTTTACTTTCGTTGAATTTTTTCACAATTTCTTTCAGCTTTTCTTTGCGCGAAACTTCGGCTTGTTTTTTCTTAGCCTGGGCTTTGTGCAATTTATCGTTATGTTTTTTGATGTTCTTTTCGTTATTGCGTCCCATTACACTTCTCTTTTAATTTGTTCCAACGTTTTTTCTGTGAAAATCAGTTCGTTGATGAGTTGCTTTCGTAAATCATCAATATACTCATAATCAAAATGTTTTGCCCAATTCGTCAGTTGTTGTAGGTTCCTTATTTGTTTCAACCTTTTCGTTGTTTCCAAACTTGTTCTTAAAACCGATTTTCCGTCGTATTCTGGATTATTCTTATGTTGGTAATTGGCTGAATTCTTTTCGAAATCGGCTTCTATATAATATAGTTTATCTGTTGCATTGTCTGGATAAAATTCTGTCCATTTAGCAAAACCAATTTTAGTTTTCAATTCTGTTTCCGGTTCACGGGCAACTAAACGCCATTTGCTGTTTGCCAGCCTTCCCCAGTGATTCGAAACGCGATACATACCTTCTTCTGTATAATAATAAGTGCTCCCTGCTTTACTTTCAAATTGTTTCTTTAGTCCCTGAATCATTTCTGGAAGCACTTCATGAAACGCACAAAATGTATTTTTAAAAGAATTTGGATGTGGTCTAAAGTTTTTCTGCATGCTGCAAATATACTCAGTTTGCATGGAACTCAGAAAAACAATCCTAATTGCTTATCTTTGCTCCTTATAATTTAAAAATAGAGAATCATGTCGAAAGATACGCAACAACAAATGCCACAAAAAGGAGTTTTTACTGGTATTATCGAAAAAGATGAAAACAATAATTATTTCTGTGGTGAATATCTTTTAGACTATAAAATGGTTCAGGCGAAGTTTAATGTCGGCGATTGGATTACGATAAAGTCTGTTATCGAAAACCCAAGCGATATAAGCTATAAGCAATATCCAAAGAAATCTAGAAACTTCGATAAGGCGAATCATAAGCCGGAATAAGCATTTGTTTCAGGTTTCAGGTTTTGTTGGAACGTATATTTTTTACCATAAAGAACACTAAGGTTTAGGCAAAGTTCGCAAAGTTTTTCACTAAGCTTTGCGAACTTTGCGCTTTTGCTATGAAAGCACATCAAAACCCTTGCGTGCTTTGCGGTTAAAAAAGATTCCAACATCTAATTAACGTTTTAATAAACCAACTTTACTGAATATTTTTTACATCAAAACTAAAAAGTTAAAAAAAAGTGTACCTTTGCAAAAAATTTGTCGATTTGAACTAAAACACAAACGATTTCAAACTAATAGACAAGTAGTTACCTTTATTTATGAAAAAAATAGTTGAATACCGCAAGTTACTAAACGTAGAGAAAACTGCAGAATTAAAAGATTTAAAAACAATTTATCGTAATGCGATGAAAGAATCTCATCCAGATAAATTTGTTGGAAATGAAGCTGGTTTAAAAGAGGCAGAAGAAAAAAGTAAAACGATTATCGAAGCTTACCACTTTTTAGTAAGTATTCACCCTGATACTATCAAACTTAATTTACCTGAGTACACAGAAACAATTTCAACTTGTTCTATCACAGATTTTAAATTTGTCGAAGGTCGTTTGATTATCGATTTTTCTAACGGAAGTGTTTACGAATACATTAGTGTTCCTAAAGCAACTTACGTAAAAATGGTTAATGCTGATTCTCCTGCAAGATTTGCAAAAAGACATATTTTGAATGCTTTTACTTGGAGAAAGAAAACAAACCAAGAATAGATTTACATCAAAACACTCATATAAGCACTCTTATTAAAGGGTGCTTTTTTTATGCTCAAAAATTATAAATTTGACCAAATAAGTTTCTAAATAAATTCAAAACTGCGAGTTTTAAATCAAATCGAGCAAGCAAACACGTTGATTGATTGAAGATTACCTAAAAAAAAACTATAACAAAATTTTAGGTTGCAAAATTCTGTATGTTTTATATTTTTAGATACTTTTGTTGCACAAATCATTTAACTAATTAATTTTTATAATGAAAAAAATACTTTTTTTACTTACAGCATCTGCAGCTATCATTTCATGCAGCAAAGTTAAAGACGGAGAATATCTAATTACAGGTACTGCAAAAGGAATTGACAACGGAAAAACAATCATCTTACAAGGAATCGATCCGACTACAAGAATGACAGTTGCTCTTGATACAGTAAAAGTTGCAGACGGAAAATTTGAAATAAAAGGTAAAGTAACAGAGCCTGCTTTTCATACATTAATTCTTCAGGATGCAAATGCTCCTATTCCTTTTATCTTAGAAACAGGAGAAATCAAAATTGAAATCGATAAAGACAGTATCCAAAGAACAAAAGTTTCTGGAACTTACAATAATGATGAGTATGTAAAATTTGACGAAGATTTAAGAAAAACTCAAAAAAGCTTAATTGATTTTCAAAAAAACAACAATGCGAAAATGAAACAAGCTCAAGAAGCACAAGATACTGCTACTATCAACGGCTTGATGAAACAATACATGACTATCCAGACAGAAGTTCAGGAAAACAGCAAAAAGAAATATTTAGCTTACGCTGAAGGTCACCCAAAATCTTACATCTCTGCATTGATTATCCAAAGCATGATCAATGACCCAAGTGCAGATGTTAAAAAAGCAGAAAGCTTATACAATTCTTTAGATGAGTCAGTAAAAAACACTACTCCTGGTAAAGAAATCAAAACTAGATTAGGTCAAGCAAAATTACCTGCAGTAGGTGCATCAGCAGCTCCTGTTGGTAGCGCTAAATGAAGAGCAGATTTTTCGGCTCCAAATCCAGAAGGAAAAGTAGTTTCGCTTAAAGAAAGCTTAGGGAAAGTAACTATCGTTGATTTTTGGGCTTCATGGTGCGGACCTTGCCGAAAAGAAAATCCTAATGTTGTAGCGCTTTATAAAGAGTTACATTCAAAAGGGCTAAACATTGTTGGAGTATCTTTAGATGAAGATCCAGTAAAATGGAAAGAAGCAATTGCTAAAGATGGCTTAACGTGGACACATGTTTCTAATCTAAAACAATGGGATGAACCAATAGCAAAGCAATATCAAGTTGAAGCAATTCCAGCAACTTTTATCCTTGATGCATCAGGAAAAGTGGTTGCTCAGGATTTAAGAGGTCCAGAATTGAAAGCAAAAGTTCTAGAATTACTATCGAAATAATCCTACTTTTTGAAATAAATCAAAAAAATCCCCTTCTTGGGGATTTTTTATTTTATTCAATTCCAAGCGATTAAAAAATAACTTTAAAATAACCTAAAATTAAGTCGTTTTTTTGTTTGGAAATGTAGAAAGAGTTCCTATCTTTGCAACCGCTTAGAACAACAAAGCACAACAAGCTGAGATCGGGGAGATACTCAAGCGGCCAACGAGGGCAGACTGTAAATCTGCTGTGTGAACTTCGCAGGTTCGAATCCTGCTCTCCCCACAAAAAGGGTAAAAGAAGCCGAAACGTAAGTTTTTCAATCTTTTTAAAAACCCGAAAAAAACGTGGTAAAGCCTGCAAATCGTAAGATTCGCAGGCTTTTTTTATTTATACTGCTTTTCATATTTTTTAAAACCTAACAAAATTTCTGTGGCAAAATCGTGGCACTTTTAAGTACCTGGAAAATGTGCCACAGAATTTGGACAAATCCCTTATAAGCAAAGGGGTTAAGGAGGTTAACGACTTGTTTTTTTGATGCTATAATTCTACATTTATTAATCTAAAAAGCTGAATTATGTTAGAAAACAGTTTTGGGTTGGCATTTTTTCTAAAAACCGCCCACAAAGGAAGTAAAATTAGAGCAGTACATCTTAGAATAACCGTAGACGGCATTACTAAGGAAACATCAACTAAGAGAAAATGGGATTTTACCCGATGGGATCAAAAGACTGAACGTGCCCTCGGCAGTAAAGAGGATGCTAAATCTTTAAACTTCTTTCTGGATTCATTGACAATAAAAATCAATGAAACCAAAACAGAAATCATGTATAGCGGAAAGCCGGGTTCTGTCGCATCTGGCATTCAAATTCGAAAGAAATCAGAAACCCGAAAAATTATGCAGCCAATTTACAGAATGATTTGAACATACTTATTCCTGGGTTAAGCATCTGATTTTTTCTCAACATGTGCACAACTTCAATTCCTGCCAATGTTCTTCCGGCAGACTCAAAACTTTTAAAACCCAAACAGGTTTGTATCCGCCATTTTATAAAACGATGATCCTGCTCAACAATATTGTTCAGATACTTACACTGCCTAATCTTTATATTCGAAAATGATCGTTTGTTGTAAACCCTTATTGCGCTGGTGTTAGAGCCGCTTTTGTCTATATTTATTACCGTTGGCCGGCAATTATTCTTTATCGCTTTTATTAAAAATGACTGTGCGCTCATTCTCTGTCTTCTTCTGGTCAGAAGAAAATCCACCGTACTACCCCATTTATCAACAGCCCGATATAAATAACACCAGATACCTTTTACTTTTATATAAGTTTCATCCATTCGCCAGCTGACCCCTACTCTGTTCTTTCTTTTTTTCATCTGAGATTCAATCATTGGAGTAAATTTAAATACCCAACGCTGAATCGTAGCATGATCAACTGCTATTCCTCGCATTTTCATTATTTCCTCAACATCACGGTAACTCAATGTAAATCGCAATTTGAAATAAACAGCCTGCAAAATAATGGCTTTGGGAAAACAATGACCTTTCGTATTCATAAAATATATTTCGAAGATCTAAAGATAATAGTTATTAAACAGAAGCGACAGAACCTGCAGCCGAATGGGTTATGCTTTTATTTGAAAAATAAAACATAAACAAAAATCAATGCTTTTATCTAATCAAGCTACGAGTACATCTAAAGTAGTTTCATTGTTTTTCCAATGATCTCAAAAATTGATTAATTCTTAACAATGCCTGCTTATCATTTTATAAATAAAAAGGCTTACTGCTATTCCCGCTAGGTTCACAACGACGATAACCGGAAATACGGGCCTCAAAATGATTTGAAAAGTTATAAGCGATACCCATAACTGGGAAATTACAAACCATATAGTTCCTTTTGATTTTTTTGTTCTAAGCAAATATTTTCTTAGCAAATGCCCGACGAACTTTCTACGCAAAAGCCACTGATAAAACTTTGGCGAACTGTTAAGAAAAAAATACCCGGCGGAAAGAATAAATGGAACAGCGGGAACACCAGGCAGCAAAATGCCTATATACGCCAAGACGAGAGAAATTATCCCTAAAAACAGCTTAACATATTTGAGTAAACGGCCGCCCATCCATCAATGCATCTAAAGCCTGTTCTCTATATAAGAGAGCATGGCGAAACAATTCTTCATCACCCTATCAGGAAATTTGAGCTTCATCAAGATCTCCGAAACTTTATAAAACGACATCCTGCATACCATAAATTCTTTTAAAGCGTATGCATAGCCGTTCAGCCAATCTTTATCATTCAAATCCCTTCCCCAGGCCGCCGCATGCCGGCCAAGGTGCATTTCCAGTATACTCATATTCTCAGAATCCGTTATTACAAAAGCCAAAAATTCTACAATATCGCGGTGGGGTATGTTTTTTACCGCCAATTCCCAGTCATATATGCATACCTCACCATTGCTTCGTATTCCTGCATTCCTCGGGTTAAAATCATTATGAACGAGGCAGATGGGAAGTACATTTTCTATTGAACCTTTTGTTATATCCTGCAAAAAATCCGATAGTCTTTTAAGATCTTCAATACTTTCAGAGGCGGCTTCTTCTTTCAAAATAATAGAAATAAGCTTTTCATACAGCGATGCGGACTTTGAAGGATCGAACCTATTTATAAGGTGGCCAGGTATCTGTGAATCCTTTGCATGATAGTGCAGATGGATATCTGTAATGGCTGTTATCGCTTTCTCAATATCTAGCTCCCCCCACATTTCAGGGCTGTTTTCGGTATTAAAGAGATGCATAGAATCCTTGGTCAGGTATTCCATAACTAAAAGATATATTTCTCGCTGCAGGTCTTCTTTCTTTCCGTAATAGGCAGGCGTTACGCAAAAACCGCTGTTGTAGAGGTCTTCATAAATAAAAAGCTCTTTCCGATGGCAGTTATAGTATTCGGTATGGTTGCGGCAGTTGTAAATCAGGTCAGACAATGCAGGATCAATAGCTGCCGCCATATTGTGCATCCCCTTGATAATATCCTGATCAAGCGCTTTAGACTTTACAAGCAGCAGCATGCTGTATTGAGTGCTTTTTGCTGTGAAGGGGAAAAAACCAATAAGCTTTTGACTGGTTTTACCAGTAAGGCTGGTTATTATTCCATTCTCCATTTCCCTTTCTTCGAAAGAGACAGAAAGCGCAGCATAATCATCTGACAGACCGCCCATTATTTCGTTCATCAGGCTTTGATTAAGCTCAGATTTTATAAGCCAGTTCACAGGCTTGTTTCTCCCCAGTTTTTCATGTGCTTTTGCAAAAGCACCGCTTACAATCGCTGCATAAGTTGAGATTTCAAGGGATAGGGCAAACGCAGCAATAAGCCGCGCAAACCGTTCCAGTCCCCCTTTTCCATGACATTGCATCAACTCGAGCATTTCTTTTTGTTTGGGCACAGAGGTTCCCCCTCCAACCGTTCCAATAACAAGAGTAGGTAGGGTAAGTGAAATGTACAGCCCATCTTTCGCTTTTTCTAGATGAAGCATCCCTACCGAAGATTCGTGGACGCATCCGAGGTCCTGTCCAGTCGCAGCAAATATTGCGGCAATGGCATTTGCCACATTGATGTTATACCCAAACATGTTATCTTTTTTAGCCAGCATAAGGGATGGTGCATAACATCTTAAAACATCATCTGAAGTAGTGCGCAGCACATTCTCTATAACCTCCTCTTTTAGATGACATTCCGCTACGACATGAACTCCCCTGCCCTTTTCAACTGAATGTGCTGATATTTTTTTGTCTGATGAGCCATTGCCTTCAATAACATAGTTTTTTATCGCTACTGCAGTTTCTTTGGTAAATAGCTCCACAATAAAAAGCATAGCATGCCAAGTACAGGTAGTTGTCATGTTCTGTCCGGATGCATCGCCGGTGCGGTAATAAAACCGGAGATGCACTGCATTAGTTATGCAGACAGGCTCTATAGATAAAAGCTGCGCATGGTTGGAATACTTTTCAGCTTCTTTTTTAATAGAGTGATACTTGTCCTGCAGCCAATTGTAAAATAGGGCGGCGGCGGCGGCATCGTTAAAAACAAACATCGGGCAGCGGCTCATTTTTTGGTGGACAAAACTAGTTTTGACACCTCCGCTGAGGCTGGCCGCCTTGGCGCCCCTGTTCATACTCGCTACAAGCGCCCCTTCCAACGTCGCAGCCCCGGCATACACCCATTCCTCCTTATCTTCTCCAATATGCAAAAGAGGCCCCACCAAGCCTACCGGAATTTCAACAGAACCTATATACGATTCTATCTTATTTTGTATATCTGCATGAAAAAGGCTTGATGCAGAAATATACTTTGTAGAATGTCCCAGCTCATCCAAATGATCGTGCCGTAATTTGGTTGAATAAGCTGTTACCAGCCCCCTTCCTGGAACTATTGGGTAATTTTCCATAATTAGTGTAGGTTGGTTATTTCATTTTTAAGCCTCGCATAAAACCTGTCAAGGTTTTTAAAGTGCGAAGCATCAATATATTCGACGGATATTCTATAGCTTTGGGAGATGTTTTCAAATAGGGCATCATATGCATTATCAAACAATTCCAAAACCTCAAGTTTTTCATGGGGCTCGGATACATTTCTTGATGCAATGCGTTCAAAAAGAATCTCCGGATCCGCTTTTAAGAAAAAGACTTTATTTGGCAGCGTTGCCTTAAATAATGCTTTTATATTTTCATCGGGCACAGTGGTGTCCTTAAAAAAATTGCGGATGAAATTAAAAATACCCATTACTGGGTCAGCCTTGTTTTCGATAGGCAGCAGTTCTGCTATAAATGCAAGCAGCTCACCGTAGGCATTATTATAATGATCCAGCCTTTTGCGATTAAAATATTCGGGAGTTATGCGCTGAGCATAAAACTTAGCGTAAACAAGGGTATCTATCAATGGATGCCTTTCACATATCACAATCCGGGTACGAGGCGTTATGATTTCACAAACCAATTTTTCATATAACATCATGGAACCAAACAGCGCAAGCGCCTTAAGATCGGCCCAGCCATTCTCATCTGCCTCGCTGCTCATTTGATTTAGGAGCCCCGCCTGCTTTTTCAATGCACCTCCTGCAGGTAATGCATCTTCGTCTATATGGGGTAAATTAACCAGCACCGCATGCTCAGGCCTGTCCGATTTCAGCTTTAGAAACAGCGTACTTTTACCGCAGCCGTCTAATCCGGTAATGAGGATGGTCCGTATCATTCCGTTATAGATTTAAGAGCCAATGCACATAACTCTTCAGGCTCCAAAGCCGCATTCAGCACGCACCATTCGGGCTTGATATATTTTTCGAGCTGAAGAACTGATCTTTGTTGAAAATTAATAAAATTCTGGTAAGTTGCTTCGCGACAACCGCACTCATATTTTGAGAACCGTTTCTTTCTTGCCGCATTAAGCTCCGGTGGATGAGAAAGGAAAATGACCTTATCCGGCGCCGGCATGCGCAGAGCAAGGAAATCTTCGAGTACTTTGTCCGCTCCCATAGCCAGCTCAGAAGCAAAATATTTATAGTAATAGGCATTAATCAAGATAATATCAGAATCAGATTGCAGCGCCCTATCTATAGCTGCCTCCATGGCGTGAGCAAGAAACAACAGGCGGGCATCGGCATTGAGCTGGCACAGGTACTCGTCTATATCTTTCTTATTGCTAAAAACCTGCACTTGCGTGTTTTCCAGCATATCCCAGATGCTTACTTCATGTGCGTGCGGCCATTTTTTTTTCAGTGCCCTTACAAGTGTTGATTTCCCCGAGCCATCAGCTCCCGTTATGCAGATAATAGTTCTAAGTTTACTGTACATCGTTTACCACTTTCTTTATATGTTTAGGATCTATGTTGTTTTTTCTAAGATAATCGAAGTAAGATTCTTTTGGGAAAACGTAATTTACAGGCGAAAGCATAACATCAAAAAACAGCTTTATAAAAAGCAGACCGGTAACCTTCCAGCCTATTTCTTGTGCAATTATAGAAAATGAAAACCACGGTCCCTGCACCCTCCCTTTTATCTTGTTCATTGCAGTTGGCTTATGAAACTTGTCTATAAACTTAAGGCTGTGCTTTATATCGGGGAAGTATATCATTTTCAGTATCTTTCCATAAAAATGAAGGCGGTGGTGAAACTTAGGAAAGAGATTAAGATAGATGACGTTCTTTTCTATATCCTGAAAATAATCATGGTAAGAAAGATGAATATCACCCGTTTCGGCAAACATTTTTTTTCTTTTTACAAGGCGAGTCCCAATAAATGACGCATCCTTAAACGCCAGTCTCTGCAGCCATCCATCAGGAATCGTATCTGTACATAAATTGCACATCTCAAAAGTAAAACGGGCCTTTTCTGCAGCGTTTGCGCTTTCTATTAAGGCAAACAGCTCTTCTGTATTCCACGTTTCCGAAGCAATCAGATTGTATACATCCATGCAGTCCCGTATGCCGCATTTATATATGCCCATGTGCAGTATGAGATGCAGCAGATTATAAGCAGGCGAAAGCTGTTTGCACGCAGCGCCGGCAACTAAAAAAGGCGTTGCTGTACTCCATGCCTGTTTTATGTCGACACTGAAATTTGTCGTGGGTGATTTTAATCCCCACTGCGTGCCGATGATGCATTTAAAATCGGGACTGATAAACGGTATTGCCGTATGGCTGAATTTTGTTTCTTCTTCCTTTTCGCCGCTCCATCCGAATCCTAATGGAATAAACCCAAGGCCAAGATAGATTTTATGAATTTTTGGCCAGTCTTCCTTCTTCACGAGAATATCAAAATCGTTCATCTTTTTATACCCCGTATCTTGATAAATGGTGGCTGCAAACAAATTGCCCTTTAGGATAATCACATCAATGCCGTTATCATTAAATGCTTTCAAAAAGCGGTGGGCTATGGTAGTCCTCTGCTCATTCTCGTTGAGTGTCTTTTGATATTCCGATTCAAATCTACCTCTAACATCTTGATCAAAGAAATCAATAAGTTCATAACGCTTAAGCTGAATATTAATCCACGGAGCCATTTTCCATTTCAGACAGTATTCAAAAAAGGCATCCTGAAGTTCAGGCTCGCGGCATAACAAAGTTAAATGCTCCCTGATTTCATAAAGCGCCGACGGCTTTATCTCTACCTGGCTTAGCAGTGCTGTGGTTTTAAAAGTACTATTCATGAATGCTTACTTTTTCTATAGAGCCTGTGGCTCCGTTTATTTTTACTTTTTCTCCATCGATGAGCACTGAAGCCGCATTTTTAGCACCTACAATAAAAGGGATTCCCATTTCCCTGCATAAAATGGCCGTATGCGAAAGCAGACTGCCCCGTTCTGCTACGAGTCCTCCCGCCCTTGCAAACAAGCCGATCCAGCCTGGCTCAAAAAATGAGGACACCAGTATTTTACC
Organism: Flavobacterium procerum; assembly: GCF_042431625.1. NCBI lineage: Bacteria > Pseudomonadati > Bacteroidota > Flavobacteriia > Flavobacteriales > Flavobacteriaceae > Flavobacterium > Flavobacterium procerum. Next base: position 732,941 of record NZ_JBHLYW010000009.1, read on the forward strand.
TTTTACATCAAGATCATGGATCTCTGGTGAGCGCACCTGCAAGACCGCCCCTGTAGCGATGCCACTGCTGCAACCGGTTCCTGAAAGGCAGTCCCGACTGGCAGATGATTTTTTTTCAATCGGATAAAATGCGTCACCGATCTGATGGTAACGCTCGGGCTGATATTCATTCTGATAGCCCGCATATTCTTGTTTCCTTAAGTTCACTATCATTTTGTAACTATTGGCGAGCAACGGGGCGTTTAGTTCCTCAAAATGCAGGTACAAAGAATCTCTTGGACCATCTATCAGTCCCTGATCAAGCAATCGTTTGTCCATCTCCCTGAAAAGCCTCCTGGCCATATCAAATGATTTTGTCCTTATAAAGCGGAAATTTTCACGGTCGCGTATGCGGGCAATTGCAAATTTTAATCCTGTACTCAGCAACAGGCGTGTAAATGGACGGTACATATAGTGTTCCTTCAGTATTTTACTGTAATCGAATTGCTTTTGCGGCGGCCTCTCTTGATATGGCTGTGACAGGTTTGCTTTTAGCAGAGCAATAAATTTTGACGGGTCTTCACGGTAATTCACCGTTTCCATCTTCATCTCCCCTTCGTCGCACCGTTCGCCGAACCTGTCCAGATAGTCCTTGATTAGCATGTAAAACTCCGGGTGCTCCAGCTGTATTTCATGTAGGGCCTTCTGCGCCGGCTCTTCAATAATTATTCTTTTCACAGCTTCGTCTTTGTCAAGCCTGTCTATCAGTTCCCCAAATGTGCGCACAATTTCTACAGATACCACATCTCCGATTCCCGCTATAGCATCGTTAAGAAAATTAGGATGCCAATCATGCATCTTTGAACGCAGGAGTATCTTTTTTAGCCCGTTATAGGACAGCATGGCAAAAAAACCGTTGATCATGGGCGGGTACCAGTATTTCCCTAGATCAGACTCCATTTCCCTATAGATGTCAATCAGCTCCTGATGCCCCTTAGCTTGCAGGCCGGTTGATTCAAACTGCTCTCTGGTGCGGTTGTACTGGTTAAGGTATCGCTTTTTGTAATGGCCAAAGAAAAGCATGCATTTCATTAAGTTAAGCAACAGCCTGAGATACACCGCAAGGGAAGCTCTAACAGGCGGTCTGCTGAATCTGGCCTCATCAGCCCCCATCATTTTTGTAATCATCCGGCTTGTCTTATTCCCGAAAGGCAGCTGGAATAAAAGCTGCTGCCATGCCGTTATATTATAGTACATTCCTCCCTTAATAGCCCCAAGCATATCTTTGAAAAGGCTACGGTTATTTTCTATAAACGAATTGCCCGAACCTAAAAATCTGCACATCTGCATATATGCCATGCTGTAAGAATGCTGCATATACGAACTGGTAAGGGGTAATGTAACGCCTGGATAATTTATTGCCAGGTTGGAATTGTCCCAAACCGTATAATCACCTTTTGGCACTAATGAAGTTACGGGGCGTACCTGCAGCCAGTAAATTCTGTTCTTACTGATCGTAAATTCGGCATCTACAGCATACCCTTTTAACTGCTCTAGTTTTATGAGCCGGCCTCTGATTTCTTTTAGATAGGGAGCCGCTTCTAAAAATAACGCATCACCCGAAAGAGTCATGCTTCTGTATACCTTGTCAAACACTTTCCCTCCATAGGCATCATCCTTCGAAATTATTTTAGGAGAATCGGCCAACTCTATCCCCATGCCGTTCTCTTCACCCGAAACAAGCTTAAATCCTAAACCGGGAATGATGCTGACTACGGGATTTTCATTGTCAGGGTTTAATGGATCCACTGAGAACCCCACACCGGAAATTTCTCCCTGTACCATTTCTTGCAACACCATATTAAAACTAACATCATTATCTGTATCATATCCCGATGCAGGCATCTTCTTAAAACCTGCCAGTACTTCTTCAAAAGCTGCCGGCAGCTCATCGGCCGTACAGTTAAGTACCGTAATAAACATGCCCGCATAAGACTTTTCGGTGCCGTCCTCTGCACCTGCACTGGAGCGCAATGCCCAAAGCGAATCTTTATCAGGATTGGCATCCGACCGCCACTCTTTAAATAAGCTTTCAGCCTGGAGTCCTCCTGAAATGACGTTTTGAATAGCCTCATTGGGTATTATAAAAAAGGGAGGTACATCGAATCCTTCTTTAACAAGAAAGGCTAGCCCATCGGCTTTTCCACCAAAAGACAGGTCTGGAATATCAAGGTATGAATAATAATTCATCATCATCAACAATAGGTTAGGAATCTATCAGGTCTCTTCCGATATACTAAAAGTGGTCCGTAATAATCTGTATGTTTACCAGTGCTTGTTTGTTTGTAAACTGATGAATCAGCATATCTGAATGATTCCCCAATTCGCAATAATTTATCATCTTCTTGCTAAAAACCATACATTTCAATCCTTCAATGAGGTAGTATCCAAAAATTGCACTGTCCAACATATTTTTTTATGCAAGAAAATTCTTCAGATTCAATAGGTAGGCAAAAGTTTGTATGATCCAAATCGAATGCCAAAACAAAAAAGTCTGCAGTTCTAGATAAAGAACTAAAGCAAAGGGCTATAGTGATCAGGTCACAAACCAACCTTAAAAAACTAACAATCAAATATATAAAAACTCAAAAAACTATTAACAAGTAAAAACACCTTTTTTTTTACAAATCTATGGTCAATAATTTTAATATTTGGGATTGGAGGCCCTAGAGGAATTATACACGAGGATAAGGGGTATTTCTCGATCTGGGGCTGTCTTCGATTTTTCCGCAAAAAACTAAGACAGTCGTTTAAAATATTTTGATGATGGTGACTGAGTCTGAAGTTGCCGTCACTATCAGCCGCTTTAAAGTCCATCTTTACCGGTCTAATAAATGAAAAATTCCTGATACAGAACAAACTCCGTGAAGTTTATATCCATAAAACCAGTTGTTTTGGGAAGCACAAAATCCTTTTGATGGAGCCGTTTCTAATTTATCTTTACATATTTTAACTCTATTATGACGAGAAAATTTACGGACTTCTAAAGGCATACTGTCAACAATGAAATAATCTTCAAATTCAATAAGATTAGGTATTGAATTAGAATCGATCTGTTTAAACAATGAATTTTCACTATCAATAGACATAAAGTCAGCCGTCAAACTTAATGCAACAACTTATTTATCAGACATTTTGCCTTTTCTTCCAACACTTGATTTACAGTATGCTTCACAATTCAAAGAACTTATAACTTCTAAAACTCTAAAATAATTTTTAACTATATTTGTCATGAATATTGTTTTGTTTTATGACGTCAAGACACTGTATTCCAGAATCTTGAACAATACCCACTTCCATTATTTTACTTCAGTTAATTTCACCCAACGGGTACTTATAAGTATTCTTTTTTACAATCTAATGATTCCATTAGCTGCAGGCTGATTTTGTGTTGCAGGAAGATTCATAAAATTAGCTTCATTTTTTGCTCTTGCAGTAGCATAGGATTTAGTCCCTAAAGCTCCCACACTTCCACCTACGAATCCTTTAACAACTGTATTCATAAGTCCTGTATCTAAACTATTTCCATGAACAGCATTCGACCCTAATTGAATAGACACACTAATACCCTCAGCTTTTGCAACATTAGCAGTAATTCGTGAAAATAAATTTCCCCATCCAGATTTATAATCAATTCCTCCTATTGCCCATGATAATGTAGCGCTTAATACTCCTTTTATTAGCGCTTCATCCAAACCAGCTCCTAAACTATTTCCATTTGCTGAATTATCTATTAGTGTTGATGATGTAACAGCAAGCTCAGCACCTGTAACGGCAAAAGCACCTTTTATTCCAGTATTGGCTACTTTGGCCAAAGTACTTACAGCTTGTCCAGCCTCTGCTGCCGCTTTTACACCAGTAGCTGCTTCAGCAGCGATAGAACCTGCCGCTCCAAAACCACCTGTTAAAGCACCAGCAACAAAACCAATTGCGGTGTTGATACCATATTCTTTCCAACTGAAATCGTTTGTAATTAAACTAACAGCTGAATACGTTACAGAACTTACTCCTGCTCCTATGAATGCACCTGCTAAAGAAGCTAATCCAATACTTACAGGTGTGGAAAGACCTCCTGTAACGACTTCTAAAACTCCTGCCAAAGCATCGATAGCAACACCTATTAAAATTTCAAAGGCTCCAATAATAGCACCTCCAATAGCCGAAAAGAAATTGCCTATGGAAAAATTACCCGATGGGTCTATATATACTAATGGACTATTTCCTGCGTAGATATAAGGACTAAAGAATTGGTTATAAGCATCAATTACACCGAATCTACCTATTCTGCTAAAATAAAAACGAGCTTTGTAATTATATATACCCAATTCATAATCATATTCTTGACTAGTAAATAGATAAGGAAAGAAATCGGTTTCTGGTTGAGCAACAATCGTTACATTTCCATACACATCATATTCATAAGCTGCAACAGGATTAGCACTTTCATCCAGTATAACTCTCACAGAACCTAAATGATCCTTCAAAGTAAAATAGGTATTATTATTTTTTACAAATGATACTACACCAATTGGTCCATATACCATATATAATGTATTTTTCACACTATCACTTTGCTTTATTTGTACTAATGGATTGCCCGATAAACTTTTTACATACAAAGTACTTTCCTGAAGAGCACTTCCAGAGAATTGTTGCTTTAATACTCTATCACTTGAACTGTTATAAAATAATTTATATTGTTTTTCAAGATTTAAATCATTTATCACAGCAGTCATACGGGAACCAGCATCATAAGAAAATTGTAATTGTTGTGCTTCGTAACCATCTGCATTAGCGGTTTGATAGTGTTCAATAGAACCGTTCAAATTGTATTGAAAGTCAAATAAGGTACTTTGATTTCCTGTATCTGTTACTTTTTGAAGACGATCTCCTTTTCCAATCTCTGGCTCAAATTGATAGGTTTTAGAATTAATGGTTATAGCATCAAAATTTCCATTATTATCAAACTGATATTGTTTAGTATTCAACTCATTCTGCCCTCTACTTTCTTTAACATTTTCTAATGCATTTAGTGCATTATAAGTATTTGTAAAAGTAGAACCAGCACTCATACCTGAAGGATATTGGAAACTAATAGCCGCTGATTGTCCATTATAATAAGCTGGTCCTTCTGGCAATGAAGTTTGTAACGTTTCTTGAAAAATAAAAGAACTGTCTTTCGTTTTAGTATCCTTTATAGTATCAAGCCATACAGGAGAATTATACCCATAATTACGAATAAAACCAGTTCCGATAGGGTTTAAAGTTTCTACTAAAGGTTTTCCCACTGGATTATAAATATAAGAAGCGATATTACTTGAAGCAGCCGTATTTCCTATACTTTTAATTTGTCCAATGCTATTGTAAGTATAATATACTGCATAAGGAGCATTCCCTTTTTCAATAGGATAATCAATTTGAGTAATACCTCCTAAATTGTTGTAATAAAAACGAGTTTCATAATTTTCATTGTCAAAATCAACTACTTTTTGAGTTCTACTAATTACATTTCCATAGCTGTCATATAAGAAATTTTCTACTACATCTGCATTGCCCTTGTCTGAATGATTATTCTCTGTTTTTACTACTTTTCCTATTTGATAAGGTGCAGTAGTTCCATCATAGTCATAATAGGTTTTCATTCTCCAAGTCGCCACATTTTCAGGATATTCAGGATGAAAACTGGCCTGGTCTTGTAAAATATTTCTATCCCAAACTCCTGAAACATATCCAGTTTCACTTATTCTTCCAGAAAGATCATATTTATAATATTGATAATTCCCTTGTGATTTCCCTTCTTCATCTTGTCGGAAACGCAAACGATTGGCTCTGTCGTAAATCATTTCTGTTGTTCCTCCATTTGCATTCGAAGTACTGATTAATTGACCTATAAAACTATACGTTTGATAGCTTATCCAATCTTCGTTATTTAGCTCACCTTCTTCATAATTTGGTGATAAGGCTCGTATTGGATAGCCTAAATCATTATAATAAACCGCTGAAACAATCTCCTCAATTTCCGATTTCTGACTTACTTTTCTAACTTCTTGATTTCGCTTATCGGTAATTGTATACGTTTTATTTCCATTTTGATCCGTAACACTTACCTGATAATATTCTCCTTTTGGCAAACCATAAGTTCCTGTATTACTTCCATATTGATATTGCTGAGTATTAGCTCCTAACTTAAAGGCTACTCCTGGCATGGATTGCTCTAGTATTCTTCCCAGTGGGGAAACTTCATAACGGTATCCAAAATAAGGATAGCCTTCATCCTCTTGGTAAGCATCCGCAATTAACCCTTGCATTTTTTGAGTGGTTGAATCATATAGTGCAAAGTCTGCTATATATTTAAAAACAGGTGTAGTATTTGATGCTTCAACAAAAGCAGGCTTCGTATTGGCAATTATACTTCCTTGATTGTTATAAATTTTATCAATTACTGTCATTCTAGTATTATCTAATAATTGCGACTGCTTATCATTTCCTACAGCATTAACAAATGTTTGCGTTGCCATAGGATTAATAATTGTTGATAAGCTATTGATGCTTATTTTATTGTTTGTAAACAAGCTTAGTTTTCCAGAAATAATACTACTAGATGCATAGTTAAAAACAAGCCTGCCATCGGCAAAAAACAACAAAGTGTTTTTAGTAACCATAATAGTCCATTGTTCGGCTAATGCGACTATTTCTGTTGCATCAGAGCGCTGCTCTATGGTATAGAATTTATTAAATTCTGATTCATAAACAGCTCTTTTTTTTGACTTAACAGCATTTTTAATAGCTCTAGAATACAAACCCGTTCTTACTAATAAAGATTGCACCTCATCTTCTGATTGGGATTTGCTTACTTTCATACTTTGCTTTTTAGACTGGAGAATTTGACTATCACTTCCTAATAATTCCCATTGACTAGATGATGGATTCCATTGCACCGTATATTGATCTCCTATTTTTATGCCTAATGCTTTAGTGATGATTTCTTTGGGCATCAACTGAACCAATAATCCATAATCATTCAGTTCGTTTCCTTTGTAATTTAAAATTCCTTCACTAGAAGATTTTGTATAATTCAATAAACCGTTATCTGTTTGCCAGTCTTGTTCATTAGAAGGAGTCCAATAGTTTTTCCATTCATTACCCTGATTAAAAGAAAGAGCATCTCCTCCATTAACAGCCATTATTTTTAGTTTACTATTAGGATCTTCTTTAGAAAAAACATTATCATTTCCTGTTCGTGAAAAATAACTAGTTGCTATGGATGTTGTTTTTTCTGCAAAACTTGTATTGGCTATTACTCTTTGGAAATTATCAAAAAACTTTCTCTTTACTTCACCATTTGAACCTAAACTGGCTTGAATAGCATCAATTTGTGTGTTAACGGATGCCGCAGAAAATAAACTTCGTAAAGGAGAAAAACTAATACAGTCCACTAAAACTGCAGTTGCAGCGTTATTATTTTGCGCTTTAATAGTAATAGTTATAGCAGTATTTGCACTTGTTTGTACTTCTTTTAAATTTAAAATTTGATAAACGTAAACCCATTTGCCTACTTCATTGCCAAAAGATAAATCTATTTCATTTCCTATTGTTGTTCCATTTTGACTAAAAGACAGCATCCATTTTGCATCACCTTTTGTTGGATCAAAACCTTCTGGAAGTTTCACATAACTTGAAAAAACATACTCTTGTAATTGATTTTGAGGAGTAAAACTATTTTGTATTCCAATTCCCTTTTCTAACTTTAGCGATGATTGTCCTATTTTAGCATCTATAGTTGTATCCAAGTCATTAGGAATAATGCTTGCGTTAGGTAAGATTGTCCACCCTTCATTATCCTCATAAGATTCAAAACTTAAAAATGAAGCTTCCTCACCTATTTTACTAGCCGTTAAAAATTCGGCTATTTGAAATTGTGCATCAGTGCTATAGATATAAGACGATTTTGTACCTTCTACATCCATCATTTCGTTTACAGTATCATAAACACCTCTTGAAACAACTTCTTGCTTTTTTAACCAATCAGTATTATTTTGAGTATTAGAAAAATCAAAATCGGGTGTATTTTTATCATTCCCCAGCCATTCAAAATTTTGAAAAGGTGACCATTTCCATTCTGTCTCAGTCGACCAGTTTTTCCATGTAACCGTTTTTGAAGCTATACACTTCTTTTCTGTATTTTTATCACTTATAAATACCGATTCCTGTGCTATAGCATTCAACAAATGTTTTTGTTGCATGACCACTTGATAACTCGGAATCTGAATAGCATATTTTTTCTCACTGGTAATTGTTTTCTGATCACCATTTGAGTCATAATAGGAACTAAAAGAACGCATGGGCAATCCTAGATCTTGATAGTATTCTACTGTAGATAATTGTGTAACGCCATCTTGTTCTGATAAGGTTTTATTTATCCTAAAAAATGCACCAAACAAGTAATTTTTTTGATTTAAATTAGTTGTAAATAGTTGCCAATAATTAATATCCTTGCTTACCAAATTACCTTCTTTATCATATTGTAATTTTTGTAGTAAAGCACCATTTAATAACTGACTGTAATTATATACCCAATTAGTATTGTAAGGAATTTCATTCTGCACAGACACGCCATTAGAAAAATAACTAATTAAAATGCCACTTGTTGTTAAAGTCGCATCAGGTATTTTAGTCCCTATAAAAGTGGTTACTTTTGGAAATTGTGCTAAACTAGAACGAGAATCGTAAGTGATAATAGATTGTGCAGAACGAGTATAGTCATAAGATTGACAAAAAGCTTCCTCATTATTCACATCATTAGTAATAGCAATATAAGATACAGGTGTTACTTGAACCGAATCAGTAGCTTTACCGTCTACTACTTTATATAAGGCAAGAGAGGCACATGTATCAAATTCCTGATTAGAAGGATAGGTTACAAAAACATCAGCTCCTGCTAATAAAGTACCTGCTTTTACCGTTTCTTGGTCAACCACTATTTTTTGTCCAGGACCTTCAGAAGTAATAGGTAGTTTTACAGGTGCACTTAAACTGCCATTAATAGGATTTACAAAATAGGTTTGTGCAGTATCATCTGTAGTATCTTGATAAGCAATATACATAGAAGCTCTATTCTGAACCGTTTCAGGAGCGTTTAAATTATTTAATTGTTGTGTTTGCTTAATCCAGTTACCATCTGTATTCTGATAAAAAACATCCTTCCCAACCGTCATATAATTACTACTTATAGTACTATTTTTCCCTGTTGAAGCTAAATTTTGAGGCACTCCCCACAAGCCAGTGTTTGGATTAAATTGTAGGTATTGATTACTGTTGTTTTGTCCTTGTTCTTTAGACATAGTTGCAACGTCTATACCTGCTGCAAAACTTACAATATCTTCAGGTTTAGTAATAAAAGAGGTGGCTTTCCAATTTAGCGGATTATTAGTATTTCCCATTCCTGCAATATATCTATTCAAGAAAGGATTATTTGCTATCAAAGAATCAGTTACTAAAGTAGAAAACAATTGATATTGCGATTTTCCATTTACAATAGGAGATTCATAGGTTTTCACTAAAGGAGTTCCTGCATTAAGGATATTAAAATTCTTATCCCATTGCAGAATTCTTAGGCTGTAACTTATTTTTGTATCGGTTTGATCGGTAATGTAAGTAGCTACCCCAAAGGAAGTACTCAAAGTTAAATTCAATGGAAAATCTAATCCTTCAGAAGTGTTTTTATAAATAGAAACATTAGAAGTATTATACACTGCGCTTTTGGACCAAACATTATTCCCATTGTGATAAAACAATTGAAATTGTAATACTTTTGACGTAAAATTATAAAATGTAGCAATATAATAATTATCTCTTGCTTTGATTGCTATATTTGATGCTTTAGAAAGATCTGAAGGAGAAGGTATTGCAATTGCTATTCCTCCTTGTTGGGAATTCGATGAATTATTCCATGTTTTTTGCTTCCAATTCCACTGAAATGCAGTAATAGGAGTTGTAGTAATGTCTTTACTAGAAACAATAACAAAGTTTTTACCAGATTCGACACTTACTTTTGATGTAGCAGCTTGCAAGGGAAAATACTGCGCTCCATTAGTTAAATTAAAAGTTCCAAATTGTTCTGGATTTCTTCGGTATAGAAATAATTGAAATTGTTTCTTTGTCTTATCAGTAAAATAGAGCGCTATGTAATCTTGTTTGGTTACTACTCCTAAACTATCGATATCAAAATCAACATTGTTAAAATAATTTTTAGTGGACACATCTGAATTTAATACATATTCAGACCAGTTGCCCGACCAAGAATGTACTTTAGCCACTAGTTTCTTATTTGCCTTATCATACCAAGTAATTACCGTATAATCAGAACCAAACCAAACCCTAGGAGTTGCATTAACGAATGGTGCATTAATCTTAATATTACGAGAACTATTTAGAGGTTCTTCCTTATAGGTATAAATTGCTCTTGCTCCTTGTGGATAAAGAATACTTTTTAATGCACCCGAATTTATGTCTTGAATTTTATCATAATACTCAAATTCAATGCCTGGTAATGTATTTCCGCTAGGTTGCACTTGCCAAAAACTTTTTAAAACCCTTTTCCACATTAAAGGATAAACGGCAGCTTGGCTATTGGATCCTAAATTAATAAAATCATATTCAAATAAAATAGTGAATTGAAGTATATTCAATTTATTTTTCACTTCAATATGATCTAAATAACGGGTTTCATAGCTATCTTGATAAGCATTTGGTTTAGGCTGATTGGTATGACTAGACTGATATTCCACAATATTTTTTGTGCTTGGATTTTTAGCACCATATTTTTCTCCATAAAAAAATACAATTGTTCTTTTAAAACTATCTTCTATTTTTTTTAGGTAGGAAGCCTGTGTATAAAACAGACCATTACTATTCCCTACAGCAACTTCCACATTATCGTAAGTATAGAGCACCGATTCTCCCCATGTATTGATCACTTCAGACAAATTCCAAGCACTTGCAAAATGTTCTTGCCCTATAGTTAAATTTGAAGCTCCAATCCAGTTACCCCATTGCACTCCATATTGTACTGTATTTCTGCCACTGTTTTTATCTCCATAAATAAAGACAGTTCCATCTTCCTTAATTATGGTCCATTTTTCATTATATGCATCATATTGTATGTCCCAAAACTCATAATTTCTAAGTTGATACAATAAAATATTTACCGGATTTGTAGGTAAAAAACCATCTTGTATCAATTGGTTTGAACTACCATTACTTACTAGAAAATACTCATCTGATGAAGTAGTACCACTGCCATTTTTTTCAACAGCAATTTTATCAAATGACATATCCCAACCCAATCCTAAAATTCCAGTTGGATTTGAAATATTCCAATTTTTAACTGAATTTTGAACATTACTATTATACATCATATCAATATCTACATCCAACCCTTTTCTTCCTTGAAAAGTGGCAATATTAATAGGAATATTAGCGGTTCCTGTAAATAGATTAACACTATCTTTTACTTGACCAATTGCTTTATTATCAAACTGAAACGTAGCAACTTGAGGTTTACTTTGTTCAGCGTTGCCCTGTGTATTATTAAAACTCATTTTTTCTGTTGTTTATCAATTGTAAATAGGTTTTTTATAAAAATTGTAGGCAAGCCTTACTAACGAAGTTGGTAGTTATTGGAGCGCTCTCATAAGTTAATATGGTATGTACAAAACCAATAGGTCTTCCCATTGGCATTTTAATGAAATGGCAAGATTCCCAACCTGTCTTTTCCTGATATTGATTAGCTAAAAAGAGTAAACTTTTATTTAACCATTGTGAATCTATAGTCCTTTCTAAATAACTTGAAGCTATTGCAATACCCAGTAAAGCAAGTGCCGTTTGTAAAGAATCTGAGGCTTGTTCTGGCAAAGACCATCCTCCATCCTCCTGTCTAGAGCAAATTAAAAAATCTAAAGCACTAGCAATGACTTGGTGGTCTCCATTAGCAAAACAAATGGCTTTTATACTAACATATGTGCCATAATAAAGACCGTGATACCAAGTGCTTTCCCAAGCCCCTTGTTGTTGTTTGTTGTTCAAAAATTGTAACCCTTTTTGAATGTCTTCTTTAAAGCGTTCTTTATCATACAACTGTAGCGCATATAAAAAATTAGCCACAACGTCAACGTCAGAACCTGTTCCCCATGCTTTATGAATCCATTCATACTGCAATTGTTGTTCTTGGGTTAAATTGTCCTTTGGAAGTATCCATGTTTCCCATCCTAAATCTTCATTTGGTTGATCATTTAATACCGTCTGAATTGGCACTTCAAATAAATCTTTAAAAGTATCTTTTGGATAAAATTTACAAAATACTTGTAGTATTTGTGCTAAATCATCTACATCTGGAGGCAACTCTTTTAAATCAGGAAAATAGCTCCATGCTCCTATTCCTCCTTCCCTTTTGCTTCGCATTAAGTAGAATAATTCCGATACTATAATCTCCTGTAAAGGAATTGGATATTTCTCTTGTGCGTCAATTAAAGTATCAACTAGTAAAGCTCTTTGAAAAATATCCGCTACTTGCAATTCCTGTTCAACCTGAAATACTTCCTTTGTGAAAGGCATACAATGCTTTGTATTCACAAAATCGGCTTTTTTTTCTGCCATTAAGTGCTCAATACCTTTTTTAAAAAGAGAATGCCAAGAGGTTTCTTTTGTAGCAATTACCTCACTCTTATTTAAAAATTCTTTACTAGCATGTAACATGGTCTTTTTTTATTTTAAATTGATTTAAATAATCAAACAGTATTTCTTTTGTAACCTTTTGCTTTTCTAAAACTAAACTTTCTACTATTTCATATTCTTTTACATTAGGCCTACTAAATAAAGGAGCTGAGAGATAGTATTTTCGATCTACTTCAAAGATATCGACACTATTGTTTGCCCCAGATTCATTATAGCAATGGTATCTTAAACTACTTTCTGAAGGACCTGCTAAACCTGCTGCTGCTATTCTGGGATGAAGACTTTTATTAGTTGGTGAAGCGTGAAATAAAGCAGGATTACCAATGTAAATTTGACCTGCTTTCATGGGTAATGAAATACCAAATTCCTTTAAAAGTGCTTCTTGATACTTAGAAAAAGGAAAAGCTGCTCCACCACATCTAGGAAAATCCAAAAAATGATGGCTTCCAGGTATCACCTCCAATGCTCCATTTTCTATATTTGTATCTATTAAAGGAACCCATAAACCAAGCGGTTGAAAACGTCTTTCATCTAAAAAAGAAGGGTCTTGATGCAAAGGAACCATACCTATATTTTGATGAGGATATTTAATATTGAAATTTCCCCAAAAGAAAGTAACCTCTTCAAAGATAGTAGCCATTGCTCTTTCAAAATGATTGCCTATTCCCTTAGAAACTGCATTTCTATAGATAGCGCTTTTACTCATGATCGTTGAAGCAAAAGCTGGTTCTCCTAAATCCCCTTCTAAAGAATCATAAAATTTTTTGAGTGATGTTATTTCTCTATCATTTAAAAAATCAACCACTACATATCCGTTTACATCAAAAAAAACTTGATGTTCTGGATTTTTAAAAAGAATTCTATTTACTATACTTGCTTTCATTTTTAAACCGATAATTTTATTTTACTATGTGCTTCTCCTAATATGGCGGCAACACTTTCTTCATTTTGAGGAGTAAAATAAAAAGGAGTTTCTCCTATTTTTTTGGCTCTAGTCTCATCAGGCCTGCTAAACAAAGGGGTTTCTATGTAATAATCGGGTTCTAATTCAAACACCTCCATTGTTTCTCCTGGGTTTCTAAAATCTTGATAATAACAACGCATTTGGCTTTCTTCTTCAGCTAACCAAGCTAGTGCGGCTACTCTTTCAGTATCGCTAAAATTAGAGGGTGACCAATGGAAAACTTTAGAACTTCCTATATAGGCTTGTCCAGCCTTAATATCTAAACGTTTAAAGTAATTTTCTATCAAATAAGGACTCAATTCATTGTATGGAAATTTAGGAAGCGTACTTCTTGGGCCATCATTCAATTTGTGACTGCCATCTATAACTTCAAGAGCTCCATTTGTGGCATTAGTATCTATAAGAGGAACCCATAACGTAATACCTTGATATTTTGATTCGTCTACATAAGTAGGATCCTGATGGATAGAACAAATGCTTTCTGATTGATTTGCTTGCTTAGACGTGAATATTCCGAAAAAGAGCTTAAAATTTTCTAAATGCAAGGCAATCGCTTTTGCAAAAGTGTCTGTTATAGCATTGGATACATTCTTTCTGTAATTGGCATCCATACTCATATTAGAGGTAGAAAAACCTCTCTCTTTAGGCTGAGCATTTAATTGATTATATAATTGTTGCAGTGCATCAACTTCTGAAGGATTCAAAAAATCAATCACCACATACCCTTTTTCTTCAAATTCTTTTTGTTGAATGGGGTTTTTAAAAACATTTCTCATATTTCTTGAAGAAAAAAATTAGACATTAATCAATGCTCTTGAAGAAACAAAGATTGTAGTTTGTAGAACCAGGACAAGACAATAGCAAAAGGAACTGCTGGAAAAACCCAATAATCATAAATAGGCGTTCTACCTAAAAAAAGTATCGGATAGCCTTTCGCTTTAGGATAATCTTCAAAAAAAAGTTGAATACTTTCATCCACTTCTAGCGGTATTCTTTCTATAATATACAAGGATAAAACAACTACCATTTTAGATAAAATTTTACATTTGGTGCAATATCCTTGATAATAAATAACAATTTTGTTTCTTGGAATAATGATGCTTTGTTTCATTTGTTTTGATAATAAGAATTTAGTACAGTTCATAATTTGTTTGCTGCCATAGTAAATTGTAATAATATAGAGTCTGCTAAAAAACTCAGCGCCATCCCATCTTTAAAGTTGACACTTAGTATATTCATTAACCAATAATGGCTTTAAAACGCCCCTATTTCCGTTTGCTGTTTTTTTTGAATATGGGTGCTGAAAAACTAAATAGTTTAGCAAACTTAATCCACAAGGATACTACCCACGACAATTTGATGAGGTTTAGCACCATAGATTATACTTGCAATCCAAGATTCGCTGGTGTCTTGCATTCTAGCTTTAATACAGCCTAATCCGTATGCTGTTTTGGCTTGACCAAATTTACCTTCTATTGGATTTCTCATGGGCATCATTCAAAAGATTCAAATCTGTTGGGTAAGCTATATTCTGCGGACAAGCAGTAGCATCAATTATTAGAGTTCCTTTGTTTGGTGGATTTTCATCATCGGAATCAGCTTCTGATTTGGAATTCTCATTTTTTTCTCAAATTGCGTTTTTAATTCCAAATCTTGGCATTGATGGCATTCAAATTCTCTAAACCCAAACGTTTTCTAAACTCTACAAAAAGAGAAGCATCAAAAGGAATTTCATCGCTAAAGCTAGAATAACCCAAGAAGTATTGCATATAGCTGTTTTCTGAAATTTGAGCCACGGTTTCTCTATCGTCAAGATTGCATAAATGCTTAATTATTATAGCTCCCAAAACAACTCTTGGATTCAATGGTGGGCGGCCCGTTTTCTGAATAGGGACAAAGGTTAAATATAAATTGCAAATCTCATCCCATCTGTTTTTTGGATTTAATTCTTTGTGAAAAGGAGCCTCAAAACCTTCCAAAACTAACTGTTTGGAGCTTACATATTCCTGCGTTGATGCACGTTTTTTTGGGGATGTTCTCATATTAACTTGCACTTAAATATTGCAAATACAATTATAATCCCTTGTTTTTTTTAAAGAATTAATGATTTTTCAGCAGACCCTAATTAAGTATTTTGCTTAGAGAGAAAAATAATACTTCAAAAATTAAGATCTTTAAATACGTTTTAATTAGCTACCACTTTATTCTTTAAATAAAGATTTAGTCTTTTATTTCCCATAATATCTATCCCTAATCCATAATAAGAAACAGCACAGTCATTTTCTAGTACTGCTTTTTTTACAGGAAATTGATTAACCTTATTTTTTGTTGTGGTTTTCTCTAATAAATCGACCCAATCGCTAGGATTTAGTTCAACATAAGAAGGGCAAGCACAAATATCAATTTTTGCATCAAACAATTTTGAACTAGCAATATGAAAACCTACATTAAACACTACTCCTGCCAAATTTATCTCTTTATTCCCTATTACATCAGTAAAGAAATCAGTAACCGATTCGTCGAGCAAAACAGGTATTTTTAAATCTTCAATTGTAAGTTTATGGGTTAATCTAAAATAAATTTTAGCTCTTACATTTTTTAAAGAACTTCCTTCTAAACCGATACTCATAATATTAGCGTACGGACTCAAATTGTTCACAAATTCATCAATTTCTGTAGTATCAGGCATTAAGTGTTTTAGCCAATTTCTAAATCGTTTCCATGAAGCTTCTTTACCGCCTCTTCTACCATCAATATAAATAGCTATGCCTTTACTGTCTGGAGAAGCACCTAACCAAAAAACACCATCGGGATACTCATCCATATTTGCTTTTGAAACAGGCAAATGAAAATCCAACATTTCTTCACACATTTCCTTTATTTCTTCGGTTTGTGTGATAGCATATAATTTTTGCAACGCTTGATAGCTATACTTAAATCGTTCTTCTGGTGAACCCACAATACAAGATGGATCACTTATAAAACGGCCATGTAAACCTTCACTGGAAGAGCTAATGCAATACTGTAATGGACTGCCATCAATATTTAAACCCGATCTACCGCCTAGTTGAAGGTCGGTTTTCTCTGGTAAAGCCAGTAATTCATCTCTTAGATCCAGCACTTGTTTGGCCGAAGCCGAACTAAGTGTGGATGCATAAGATGAAAGTAGCGCTACATTTGACAAAATTGAATCTTTAGTCGCATTCATAGCATTCCTTTTTTAAACTGGTTGCAAAATAATATTAGATTGACTTCCATTATTTCCAGATGCAGCACTTGAACCAGCACTACCTCCAGATCCTTGTGCTCCTCCAGGTGAACCTGCTTTACCAGCACTTCCACCATTACCACCTATTCCACCTGAACCTCCTTTAGGAATTGGAGAAGACGTTAAAACACTACCGCCATGGTATTGCACCACTATACTATTAGCACCGTTACCGCCGTTACCACCGTTACCACCGTTACCGCCTTTTCCACCATTTCCAGCAGCACCACCACTACTAGCACCACAATCTGAACCAGCAGGGCAACCAGATGCTTTTCCACCATCGCCTCCATTACCTCCAGTTTGACCATTGCCTCCTGCTCCTCCTGCTCCTCCTGCTCCTGCAGCTGCTGCAACTACTATAGAACCTGTTAATTGTCCTATTGTAATTGTGGCAGAGGGACAATCAGATCCATTGCCTCCAGATGCTCCTGAACCTGCATCCGCTCCATTTGCTCCTGCGGTTCCGGCAGTAGAACTAGGTCTACATACAGAATCCCAGTCACAGTTAGCATTTGTACCATTATTTCCACTAGGTGCTGGGTTTGAAAACCCTTGGCCAGCCGTTCCATCCGTACCGTCTGCACCATAAATTATTATATCGCCATTTAAATTACTCATGTCTATTTTTTTTAATGTTATTAATTAGTTGAATTACATTTTTACTAACTCTGCAATTTTAATATCTGCAGTGGTTAATACTTTTATTTGTCCTCCTGATTGAATGGTTACTTTATTATAACTCACCTGTACTGGACCACTTCCTGAAATAATTAAAGGATTTGCAGGGGTTACTACCACATCAACATCAACAGTATAGACCGCTACTTGTGGAAGTGGAGCAGCAGATCTACTAGCCGTTGCTGCAGTAGTATCGATTTTAAAATCTTTTACTTCATTTAAGTTTTTTAATTCCGGTTGAAAAGCACTATCCGGATGAGGTGGATTGGAAAAAAATAATTTTCCGTCGGCTGTTGAAATCTCTTTTGCGCTCATGATTTTTGTTTTTTGTTATTAGATTAATTTTTATGATGCCCTATTGTACCGTTTGAATTTTCCATTTTGTTATCTATTTTGGTCCTTTTCAGGTTAGTCACGTCTCGTTTTGGAAAGTGATTCTGAGGTACATTGGCGCATGCATCTTATCTCATTTCTGTAATAAAATTAATATAACGCTATAGTTCAAATTAAAAAAAAGGTACGAGTGCGGAATTTTTATACATGAGAGGCCGAAATAAAAGCATAAGACTATTTCGTTATATATCTACTAACTGCTTCCCGGTATTTAATCTGAAAAGAATAGATGTGCAAAAAAGTGGAGAGACAATTAAAATGGGCATGTTAAAACATTGTAATAATTCTCAATAAACTGGTTAGATAATTGAATGCTTCCCGCTATCAAAAGAGCATTTGAGATTTTAAGTCTTTTCAAACAAATTCTTTAAAAGTAAAATTTTTAGGCACTCAGTAGCTCTATAACCACATTAAGCATTAAATTACAAAATCAGTTTATTTAACAGTACTATGATATGCTAATCCTTATCTTTAATGTTATACTAAATAAGTATTAAGTTTTTAGCTAAATTCTACTTTTCCAGCTTTTTTAGTAAAATTTATTTGTAAAGGTAAATAGCTTAAATCTTTTGTTGCCCTAATAAATATAGAGTTTCCTTTTGATTCAATTTTCTTAAACATAACCAAAAAAAAATCCATTCCATTTGAACCACTATGTAATAATTTGTTTAAAAGATTAAAAATAAAAAAACACCCCTAAGTTTTTTTTATTCTATGCGATGTTAATATAAATCATTGATAATCTATGAACCTTTGACGTAGTAAAATAACTACCAACACATCTGATACGTTACCCAATATAAGATTGTTTAAGACAACATTAAACAAAAAAGATGAGCAGTAATGCTCATCTTAAGTCATCTCCTATATATTCTTCATTTCAACAAGTTTAACTATAAGTTCTCTTATCATCAACTTTGAAACACTTGCAAACTTGAGCATTACAATAAGATTTTTTATGATTTTAATTACTAATTTTTAGATTTCAAGATGTATTCTTAACTTAGTTAGAGTTTCATCAATACTACCATAATTGCTAAATGCTAAATTCTGACCAAAATGTTCAGTTTGGTCAATAATCTTTCTTTCTTTTCTAGCCAATTTTGTTCTTAAGAGCCCCCAGTAAATTTCACCGGAAGCGATAATATTCATTCTTTCTTTAAAAATATAATCTAAGTTCTTATTCTCTAAAAAATCATCAAATTCTTTTAAGAATTTGAGCATGAATATTATGTTTAGTTTACTAACGCGTCTGATAAAAAAGCATTTCCATACCATATCAAAAAAAGAAGAATACGGCTTACCCTCAAACAGTAAAAGTTCTAACTGTAGAATAGTATATTTATAATATTTTCGCTTATCTTCAAAATAAACAAAAAAATCTTCCTTATTTGAATATCTTGCAATGGAAAGATTCATTTGCCGAAATAAGATAACAATAAGCTTGAATAAAGGCGAATTTACTTTTAACATTGAATATTATATGTTAATGATTAGTATGAAAATTAATGTAGATTCTGTCGCATCTGGCATATAAATTCGAAAGAAATCAGAAACCCGAAAAATTATGCAGCCAATTTACAAAATGATTTGAACATACTTATTCCTGGGTTAAGCATCTGATTTTTTTTCAACATATGTACAGCTTCTATTCCACTTAATGTTCGTCTGGCCGATTCAAAACTTTTAAAACCCAGACCGTTCTGTATCCGCCATTTTATAAAACGATGATCCTGCTGGGCAATATTGTTCAGATACTTACACTGCCTAATCTTTATATTCGAAAATGATCGTTTGTTGTAAACCCTTACTGCGCTGGTATTGGAGCCGCTTTTGTATATATTTATTACCGTTGGCCGGCAATTATTCTTTATCGCTTTTATTAAAAATGACTGTGCGCTCATTCTCTGTCTTCTTCTGGTCAAAAGAAAATCCACCGTATTATCAAATTTATCAACAGCCCGATATAAATAGCACCAAATACCTTTAACTTTTATGTAGGTTTCATCCATTCTCCAGCTCACTCCCACTCTGTTCTTTCTCTTTTTCATCTGAGATTCAATCATTGGGCTAAATTTAAACACCCAACGTTGAATCGTAGCATGATCAACTTGTATTCCACGCATTTTCATTATTTCCTCAACATCCCTGTAACTCAATGTAAATCGTAATTTGAAACAGACTGCCTGAAGAATAATAGCTTTGGGATGACAATGACCTTTGGTATTCATTTAATATTTTTTGAATCTCAAAGATAATAAGTTTCAAATAGATGCGACAAAGCCGCTCTACATGGTATTCGATAAAATTTAAGAACTGCAATAAATCCAAAGTAAAAAAATATTATTTAGAATCTTTATAAATAAAAATATATATTTGCATCACTCCAAATAATGACAGTTATCCTACAAAACCAATAGATATATGTTAATCCGAGCTAAAATAGAAAATTACAACGAATGGCTTTTTCTGGAAGAAATCCCGGAAAAATATGCACCGGGCCACAGGCTGTCCGAACGTCAGATCAGCATCAAGCATTCACCTGTTGATATGAAAAATTACCAGCTGTCCACCAACGGCATGTTCCTGCTGCATTCTGAAATGAGTTTCAGTGAAACCGTTAAGATAGAGTCAGAGGTTGACGGCGATGCGATTGCCTGCCAGTTCATTTTCAGCAAGGAGAAAAACAATAATGCCATTAAGTCAGGTGGATACGGCCACAGCCATCATAATATTCGCTATATACCTTCCGGAAAAGAGTCACATGAAATCAGGCCTGAACTGGAATATATCTATTTTCTGATTGTGCTTTCCAAAGACTACTATTTCAATTTGGTAGACATGGCCTCTCCACTGCATGAAGACTTTGTGCGCCAGATGGAAAAAGGCATCAGCACATCCTTTATTGAAGGAGATTTGTACGTCACTCCCGAAATGCGCCATTCAATCAACAGTATTAAGGAGTGCAAGCATGAAGGCCATCTGAAAAGAATGTTCATTGATACCCGAATCATGGAATTGATCATGTTCCAGCTGGAACAGTTCGGACAATATCTTCATAGCGATAAAGAAGTGCTTCATGAAGAAGATATCGAAAAACTGGAAGCTGTGCGGGAGCTTTTGGAAAAGCAGTATGTGAATCCTCCCACTCAGAAAGAACTCGCCAGATCGGCACTCATCAATGAATCTAAAATGCGTACCGGTTTTAAGAAATATTTCGGCACAACAATATATGATTTTGTTACCCGTATGCGCATGGTCGAGGCCCGCAGGCTGATAACCGAGGAAAAGAAAAACAATATGTACGAGGTGGGCACCATGGTTGGTTTTAAGCATCAGGCCAGTTTTACCAATGCTTTTAAAAGATATTACGGACTGCCACCAAGCGAGGTCAGGCTATAGCAAAAGGCCTAACCAAGATTATCCGCCAGCACCTTTTTCCAGCTTTGAAGCTCTGCTATTCCTGGCTTCCGCTCCCCAAAAAACTGGGCTATCATGCTGCCGTCCGCACCGTAAAGCTCCAGAGAATTAACATCTCCGTCTGCAGTTGGCTTAACCACATGCCATACACTGTGAACGGCATCTTCGTTCAGTCTTGTCTCCCCTCCCGATCTTTCTGAAAACTTCAGCCAAGCTCCATTGATACTCACATTATCTAATTTTCCGGTATTAATCTGCACACATCCTTCATTTGAGGTAAACATCATAATAGGAATTTCTGTAACTGAACAATTCAGAATAGCACGACGGAAAGATTCCAAACTCACCTGCACTGCCCTTCTCGGTGGAGCCAGTCTCAAAGCCTGAGTGCGTGTCAATCCAAAACGTTTTAATAAGCCGTAAAATTCATGCGTATCAAGCATATTGTTCCATGCCTGATGAAAATCTCTTATATCAATTTCAGCATCCCTTTTTTCCTGCTTCTGCTCCTGTACGATCTTTTCCAGCAATGGAGCAGACTGGTCCTGGTGCTTAAATTCCTCTATCAATTCTGCATAAGCCTGCCTGTAGCTTCCTCCTGTAATATAAATCTGGTGCAGAGCCTTTCCGCAGCCGTCAAAAAACTGAAGACTTTCTTTTCCTCTATCTTCTACAGCTAAGACCGTCTTCCATCTGTCGGTAAAAATTCTAAGGTCAATATCTTCGCCTAAAAACAGTGTGGTATATTCATCTATTGTCAGGTTACGGTAAACCCCCACACGTTCTGTCTCGCAGTGCTCATTGCAGGTGACTGCATTCACCAATCCCAGTCCCTCAATACGCTGCAGTATGGCCTGCATTTCAGGGCGCAACAGAATGACATTTTCCCCCAGTCCAGTAAACATCAACTCTGCTTGGCTAACTCCTAAAATCTGAGCTGTACGCCACAAAGGGTTTCCCGGATATTGGTCGCGGTGCGAAATAAACCGTGCCTTGAGCGAACGTTTTGAATTGGAATCTGCCAGATTGGAGTTGAACACAGACGCATCGAGCTTGAAGCCGTTCGGCGTAATCTGCGTAAGTAAGGTTCTTGGATCGGTCTGTACCTGCGAATGGACTCCGAAAGCGGTAAAAATGTTACGGCTTGTCAGTACTTCTTCAGGAGCGCCGTCCCACCATTTTCTGCCTCCCTTCAGCATAATGACGCGGTCAGCGTATTGTGCCGCGAGGTTAATTTCATGCAACACACAAACCACCATAAAACCTTTCTTGGACAATGCATTGGCAATTGCCAGGGTCTGGTGCTGATAAAGCATATCCATACTGGAAACAGGCTCATCCAGCAATAGCAAACCCTCCTTATTGTCCCAAAGCTGGGACAGCACTCTTGCCAGATGAACCCTCTGCTGCTCCCCTCCGGAAAGCGTCAGCATGGAACGTTCTGCCAGATGGCTAATGCCACAGATCTCCATAGTTTCTTTCAGCGCAAGCTGGTCGGCAGCTTCTGTTGTGTCTTTTTCTTTCGCATAGCGCCCCATCAATACGATTTCCTGAACGGTAAATGCAAGGCTCACCGTATTGTGCTGGTAAAGTGTGGCCCGCTTGCCAGCAAGTTCTTTTGCTGAATATTCATTCAGGCTTTTAGCATCATAAACAATACGCCCTTCACAGGGCTGCTTTTCCCTGCACAGCATTTTCATCAGCGTGGATTTTCCGGCGCCATTGGCTCCCAATATAGCCACCATTTCCCCTTTACGGATACTGAAGGTGACATCTTTCAATAAATGCCTGTTATCGACCTTATAGCTGATTGATTCTACTCTTAACATAGACTTCCTTTAATAGTAATTATTGCAAGATTTTCTTTTTGTCCTTATATAATATGTACAGAAATACAGGAGCTCCCAAAAGTGCTGTAATTACTCCGATCGGAAGCTCAACAGGGGCTACCAGCGTTCTTGCCAGCATATCCGATACAGTGAGCACCAGTGCCCCTAAAAGCGCCGAGGCCGGCAGTACTAGACGATGGTCAGCTCCTCCTAAAAGCCTGATAATATGAGGCACAAGCAGTCCCACAAAACCAATGATTCCTGTTACCGATACACATGCTCCCACAGCCAGCGTCGAAAGAATCACTACTCTGTTTTTGATTTTCCCAGGGTTCATACCAATCTGTTCTGCCTGATGTTCACCAATTGCAAACAGATTCAGCCCCCTGCTGTAGAGTGGCAATAAGAACACAGGAATTAGAATAAATGGTGTAATGCCAATAATCATCTCCCAATTTGCTCCCCCCAGACTTCCAAGCATCCAGAAGGTAATGGTACGAAGCTGTTGTTCATCGGCTGTATAAGTCAACAGTCCTGTGAGTGCTCCCGCTAAGGCATTTATTGCAATACCTGCCAGCAGCATAGTGGCTATATTGGGTCTTCCATCTGTTTTCGAAAACTGATATACTAACATTGCAGCAAATCCAGCCCCGGCAAAGGCACCAAATGCAAGCAGGTAGAATCCTAAAAGTTCACTTAGAGAAACAAACAAAAAGGACTCCATGCCAATGATCAATACTGCAAAGAGAGATGCGCCCGCTGAAATTCCCATCAGTCCCGGCTCTGCCAGCGGATTGCGGAAGATCCCCTGTACGGCAGCACCTGATATTCCTAAAGCAGCACCGACTAAAAGTCCCAATATTATTCTGGGTAGTCGTACATGCAGCAGTACATTTTCTGCCAGATCATCGGCTGCTGTAAAATCAATGATCCCAATTTTTTTGGTCAGTATAGTAATTACATCTAAAAGTGGAATATGCATTGCACCCAAACCCAAAGAAGATAACACAACACTGAAAAGCCCCGTAGTTAAGCAGATATATAGTGTTTTTTTATTTGTCATTATTTTTATTTAACTTTTATAAATTCTTTATGCAGTGCCAATATCGCCTGATCCAGTCTTGTTGAGAAATTAATCATTAACGGACCATTCATAGCAGCTATTCTCTTATTTTTTCCGGCATTGGTATAAGCCACTCCTGGCATTCCAAGCAAACCATTACTGCCACCAAGACTTTCTATTCCAAAATCAAATAGAAATAAAACATCAGGATTAGCGCTTACGAGTGCTTCCGTACTGTAAGTTTTATATCTGTTAAATTCCTGTATGGCATTGCGTCCTCCAGCGAGAGCAATCATGGCATCCATGTTGCTTCCTTTTCCTGCTACAGTCATTGTTCCGGTTCCTCTGGCATATATAAAGAGTACTTTGGGTTTCTTTTTATTCAGTTTTACTGTCTGCAGTGCTTTATCAATACGTTTTGAGGTTTCCAAAGCCAGCTCATTTCCTTTATCTTTCTCTCCAAGCGCTATACCTATCTCGCGAATAAATTGCAAAGCCCCTTTTACGCTATATTCCTGTTTAACAGCAACAAACCTGATTCCTGCGCCTTTTAAAGACTGTATAACTCCATAAGGCACATCACCATAAGGAGCAATAATTAAATCTGGACGAAATGCCATTAGGCCTTCAGCAGATACCGAACGATTCTTGCTTACTTTTGGGAGTTTTTTTATGTTATCAGAATGTTCACTGGTAACATCCACAGCAACAATTTGTTTTTCAAAGCCCAGATCAGCAACCGTCTCAGTAATGGCACCACCTAATGTAATAATTCGTTTAGGCTGGCTGTAAGCAAGTGATGAACAAAAAAACAGTATACCTGCAAACAACTGATTTTTCCTGATTCTCATCTTCATATTTATTAATATTTAGCAGATCAATAGTCATCTCTATTCATCAATTTCAGCACAAAAGAACTATTTAATTAATCTAAATACAAACTATGCCATTTGTTAAAAAACGGATAAAACAAAATTAGAAATCACGAAATCCTTATAGCAACAAACACTTAAAAAACTAAACACCAATACATTAAATAAATAAATAATCAATAGTCATTAATTGAAACTTTATAGTTTTTGCTGAATAAAAAACGGATTGAACAAAAATTAAAACAGAATGAACAAAAGAAAAAACGGATAGAACAAGACTCCTACCGACTCTTATGCCTAATATTGCAAAACAATCCTTGTTTAGAATCAATAAAAATAACAAAGCTCTTAAAATTGAAAATTACTTTATACATCTATATGCTTTTACCATTGTTTATATTCCCTTACACTATTCAGGCGCAATCAAGTATTCGGGGGGCATTGAAAGGTGTTGTAACAGATAAAGAAGGACAGGCCGTCGCAGGAACTATTGTCCAATTAGAACCCGACCTGCACCAAGTCCAGACAGATGATAAAGGCAATTTTCTATTCAAAAATATCATAGCCGGAAATTATACGCTTAAAACCAGCCATCTCGCATATCACCCATTTCGCACGCAGGTAAAAATTGAAGCCACAAAACAGGTTTCGCTATCTGTACAATTGGAAAAAAATGAGACTTCACTTGAAACTGTTGTGGTGAAGAGCACCTATCACAACGCTGATAATTTTATAGACATGACCCGTACAGCAATGCCATCTACCGTAATTACTCGAAAAGAAATAGAGATGATGGGCAGCCGCAGACTTGATGAAGTGCTAAAAGAACAGACAGGCCTTGCTATTATTAATGATATCGGATCAGGAAACAGAGCCGTAGGCTTGCAGATGCAGGGCTTTGATAGCGGATACACAATGATTATGATTGACGGGCAGCCTATGGTAGGCCGTAACAACGGTAATTTTGACTTGTCTCGAATCACGGTATCAAATATTGAGCGTATAGAAATTATTAAAGGGGCCTCTTCCTGCTTATTTGGCAGCGAGGCTCTTGCTGGTGTAATCAACATTGTTACCCGAAAAATCATTACCCAGCCGCAAGCTATGGCAGCACTGCGCTATGGCAGTTTTAACATGGTAGATGCCACCCTTGAGGGCGAAACCCCATTTGCCGACAAAAAGGCTTCAGCCTATTTATCTGCCAATTATTACCATACCGATGGTTTTAACTCTAACCCTTATTTGGACCAAGGCAAAACAGCCCCACCTTTTTACAGCTACGCACTGCAGGGACGCGGCCGTTATCTGCTTACCGAAAACAGCACGCTAAACATTAACGGCAGGTTAATGACACGCCATTCTGAAAATAAATATGCCTACAATGGACTCTCTTCAAATCTAGATGAGTTAAATGAGTACGATTTTAACGGCTCTGTCTCGCTTAACAATGATTTTACGAATGGTACAAAACTTAAAACGCAGTACTATCTGACACGCTACAAAACAGATCAAAACATTACTGATTTGGCAAACGGAACGGTAATTCCCGGCAGCACTTTTGATCAATATCTGCACCGTGCCGAAATACAGGCAATCCATAAAATTGGCCAGCAGCTAAACTTAACCGGCGGTATGGGTGGCGCATACGAACTGTTAGAGAATACGTCCTATCGCGGCAGTAAGAGTATGGACAACTATTTTGTTTATGCACAGGCAGACTGGCAGACCAGCGAACGTTTTTCGGTAGTTGCCGGAGCGAGATTTGATTTCCATAACCAATACGGGAGTAAAATAAACCCTAGCATAGGTCTGCAATATCAGCCCTTAAGAAATCTTACCGCTAAATTCGCAGTAGGCACTGGCTTTAAAACTCCAAATTTCCAGCAATTGTACCTCGTATTCACAAATGTACAGAGTGGTTATACCGCTCTTGGAGCCGCAGAATTCTGGAGAGAAATTACCATCTTGAAAGATGCAGGTTTGATAACCAGTATTTTTCCGATAGCGAACCAAATCGGCAGCCTAAAACCAGAGCGTTCAGTGTCTTACAGCTGCAAAATCGATTACGCGCCTATAAAGAGCGTAAAGTTGGATGTCAACTTTTTTTACAACGATATGCGAAACTTTATAAACAACGAGCCTGTAGCCGTAAAAACCAACGGACAGCAGATATGGTCGTATCTTAATATTGCAAAGGCCTATACAACTGGCGCAGAGCTAAATATTAAATGGTCTGCCGCTAAAGCCATTACTATATCGGCAGGCTATCAATTGCTCTACGCTATCGATAGAGGCGTGCTTGATTCCATTAGAAACAATACTGGCTTGTACGGAATGGTCTACGACAAGGAAATAAACAGAACCAGACGATCTACCGTAAAAGATTATTTTGGAATGACAAACCGCTCCCGCCACATGGCCAATATAAAAATAAGCTACAACCATGAAAAGACAGGCATTTCTGGGGCTTTTAGAGTGAATTACCGCAGCAAATACGGTTTTATGGAAGACAACAGAGCCAACAATTTTTTAGACCCCTGGGATACCTATGTGAATAGCTTTTTCCTGCTAAACCTTTCGATACAAAAAACATTTTACAACAAACACTTACAGCTGCAGCTTACAGCCGATAACCTGATGGATTACCGCGACCAGCTGATGCCCGCCCAGCCTGGACGAACCATACTAGCCGGAATAAGCTGGCGATTTTACAAAAACTGAGAATAACTTAAAGCATAAACAATAGAAAGCAAAAAAGTATGAAAAGAACAATTGCAATGATCAGCTTGGTAATGGCATTACTAATTTCTTGTACCAAAGAAGAGGAAAAAGCCGACTTATTTGATGGTAAAAGCACTGTCATTGAAGACCTGCCTGGAGATATTGGAGCCTCTATGGCAGAAGGAGTGGATGGAAAAGAAAAACGTCCATTTCAAGACTGGTATTTTAACATGCGTACTAAAACCCAAGTAAAAGACACCGCAGCATATGCCAAAACCAATACCTGGGATATTGGGTTTACAGGGATATATAACTCTATGGTAGTCATAAATAGTGGCACTGACCCCAAAAGTCCTGGTTACGGAGGTCCCGGAAAAGGGCTGATTGTAGCCATAGAAAAGTCCTATAGCGAAGTTACCGAAGCGCCAAGCCTGCAAGAGATGCAAACCAAAAACCTATCGTTTGTCGGCTGGGACGGATACCCGCAAGCCTACAATACCGGATGGTACTTTTACGATCTTAAGACACACATTTCCGTACCTGTAAAAGGCAGAACATTTGTACTGCTTACCGCCGATGGAAAATTTGCCAAATTAGAAATCCTAAATATTTATAAAGGAAATCCCAACACCGTTACAGACCTGCACTGGCCTGCCCCTTACTTTACGTTTAGATATTACATACAGGAAGACGGCAGCAGAAACTTAAATACCAATTAAAAAGATATGAAACATACCCATCCAATTTTCTCGAAATGGAGTCTGCTATTGGCAACAGCACTCATTTTAATGGCTTCGTGCTCCAATAGTGAAGACACTCAAGAAAAACCATTGCCAGAATTGGCTCCAATAACAGTTACGCAAAGCGGCGAATATACCGTAAAAGAGCTGCCTGGCGACACCCTTAGCACTATGAAAGGCAAAGATATAAGTGATAGCGGAGGATTTAAGCCTTTGTTTTACAGTTTAGAAGATGGGCGCGTCATACCAGAAGAATATGCTGATACGGACAAATGGGACATCGCTTTTACCGGCATTTACAATAGTAGCATATGGGCGAATCACGGTGAAGTGATATTTGACAATGGCAATAAAGGTCCAGGTTATGGAAGCCCTGCCCGTGGCGGCATTTATTTAGTGATCGATGACGCTATAGATGCCAAGTATTATGATAAAACAAAGCGTCGTCCGAGTCAGGTGCCAATCAGTAAGAGTCTGTTTGATGAAGCCTACAATAATGTAAAAACAGTGCCTATAGCAGATAACCAGTTTCTTTCTAGAGAATACCTTACGCTGGATTATTTTCTGGGGAGCGGTTCTGGCTATTCCTTTTATGATTTTTACGGAAGCATGTTTCCAAGCGATCCTAAAAAAGCGCACATAGTGTACAACCTCCCAAGAACAATAATCATTAAAACAGCAAAAGGGAACTATGCAAAATTAATTATTTACAATACTTATAAAGGACAGCCCAATAGCCCGACTTTAGATGACAAAGCCCCTTATCTGACCTTCAAATACAAAATATTAAAAGACGGGACAAAAGATTTCACTAAAATATAAAAGAGCTGAATGCTACCATTAATCAATTAAATAAAAAAAATAATGAAACAATTCATGCAGAAATACTGGCTAATTGCACTTATAATTCCACTGCTTCTTATCAGCTGCAGCAATAGCGATGATGAAAATAAGGAAGAAGCTGAATCTTTTAAGGCAGAAGCACCATGGGTACCTGCTAGGGCAAAAAAAATAAAAGAGATGGATTTTGAATACGATGCCGTAATACCTTACACGGATGCCAGCGGCAAAAAAGTTTGGGATAAAGCAAATACTGAGAGAAGAAAAGGGAAAGGCTACGTGTTTTTGGACGAAAAATACAAAGTGGTTTATGTAGTAGATTGGCCGGGAGCAAGCACAAATGCTGCCGATGGAGCCAATACTCCTTTCTATTTTAATTTTGACACCCAAGATGTCGTTGCCGAAGCAGATGCGCTGGCAAGAACAAAAACATGGCATGTAAAGCATTTTGATATTTACAATGCTTTTATACTTACCGACGCAACCACTGAAAACGGACAGCCGGGCTTGGGAAAATTGCGCATAATACGCTCACCTTTTGACCAATTGGACGAAGCGCCTGCAGAGCCAATGATAAGGACTGCGGCAAGTGTAGAGTTTGAAGACAGAGAATCTGTAGACGGCTGGGGAAGGTACCGCTTAAGCGACCATATCCTGCATCCATATAAAGACCGCACCTTTATTTTCCAGCTGCGAGATGGCCGCTATGTAAAATACCAGCTGGCCAATCTGTACAGAAGCAACCCGGATAATGTAATAGACAAATATGAATATGAAGCACCGTTTTTCAATTTCAGGTATTTTATACAGCAGATGCCTAATGACCGAAATGTAAAAACAAGGTAAGAAGCAAAAAACTGCAATTTATTAAATAATTAAAAAGAAAAACCTTTGGAAAAAAGTATAACAAACAACAGTTATTGCGCAAAATAGAAATATTTCGGTTGCTTTATAAAACACATTCCATAGGTTGACAGGCTTCGTTTAAGCCGAAATGCCAAATAGAGGGGAACTAAATAAACAAGAGGCGTCCCCCTCATAATTGGCAACTGTAATGCCAGAGAGTCTGGCATACATAATAGTTTAATTTAATATTTTTTTTAAATGGAAAAATTAATTTCCTCGCCAAACACAAATTTTGGCAAACTTAACAAAAAAATAGCCAATTTTGGCTTTCTAGTTGCCATTGCAGCCACCTTGGTGTTTACATCTTGTGAATCTGAAGACAGTAATGCTTCTTCTGCAGGCTTAAAGCTAAATGGACAAACGGCTTTAGCGCCTAACCAGGGCCAGACGCTTTCACTTACCAATGTAGATGCCGGAACGGTACACCGCGACAACAATGATGTATATACGGTAAACAACTACTTTGTTTCACAAGGCATTTACAGCGGTTCAGGCAACCACATCCCAAACGGAACCTATTATTTTAGCTTCTACAATAATGACAACGTTAAGGGGGCAACTTCAACCACGCCACCATCTGCAGATTGGGATGTCTCTTTTTCGGGAACAGGAAATGCAGATATAAGAGTTGAAGGCAGTGTCAGCATCAAGTACGTGAACGAACCGTTCTCAACTGTTAAAAGCTATGCAGCAAGCTACGCTTGGGACACAAAAGGCGTAACCCCGCCTTCTGTGCCATTTGGGCATAACAGAAGCCTTTACCTGCCGCCGGCATCGGCACCGGCAGGTCACGTGCTAACCTCTGCAGATTATCTGGCAGCTGCCAGCGGACATACCATCAAAGGCTGGTGGAACTATTATTTCCCTAAACATATCGTAGAAGGTACAACAGATTTAACCATATTGATTCAAGATGCATTTGGAGATGTTTATGCACTACACATGATAAGCGTTTATCAAAATGGTGCGCCTTACGAGCCAGGGGATAATACAGCCAATCCTCCTGCTGATTACTCATGGCTGAAATTTGAGTACAAAAAACTGTAATTCAAAACTAATATTATTACCACCCCCGCCTCTTGGGCATTTTTCCCAGAAAGCATGCCGAAGACCGGGGTGGTCTAATAAAAATAAATAAAACCAATACCTATTGGCTAGACCATAATATAATACTCAACCATAATTTATTTTTTCTCAAAAACATTCTAAAACAAATGAAAACACTTAAAATTGTATCTCTTTTTACACTATTTGTTCTTGCATTGAGCGCCTGCAGCAATGACGACAAAGAAGCGGCGCCTGAACCGGAACCAGATTTTGTACAAATAGACGACTACACCAAAAAATACAAAAACGGCATGGTAGAGGTAACCTATGCTCCAGTGGATATTACAACAGAAAGACCCGCTTTACAATATGTGTACTACGATTTCGATAAAATGGCTTTTGTAAAACCTGC
Source organism: Flavobacterium procerum (assembly GCF_042431625.1). Lineage (NCBI taxonomy): Bacteria > Pseudomonadati > Bacteroidota > Flavobacteriia > Flavobacteriales > Flavobacteriaceae > Flavobacterium > Flavobacterium procerum. The sequence continues at coordinate 764,868 of NZ_JBHLYW010000009.1, forward strand.
TGACCCAAAAACAGAAGCTTGGGATATTACATTCACTAGCCGCCGTACTACTACATTTGCACCATACGGAGTTATATGCGCCCATAATAGTACTATAACGGACACTCGTGCTCCTTGGACAACCGGTACGGATGCCTTTAATGTAACGGGCAGCTATATCCCTAAAAGCTTTGATGAAGTGGAAACCGTACCTGATGACTTAAAATATAGTTTTGATAAAGCAGCGGGCTATATTACCGGAGTAGGTGCATACGATGACCCTTCTTATATAGATACAAATATTAGTGGATTTTACGTCAACAGCACAGAAACGGGACTTGCATTGTACTATGTTCCTTATGCTAACAAATGTTATATTATTAAGCTTAATGACGGGAGGCTGGTTAAATTTGAGTTTACAAACATTTACAAAAACAAGCCGGCTGATAACAATAAAGATTCTGAAAAAGGATATTTAAGTTTCCGTTATTACGTAGCCAAACCGGGAAGCAAAGATGTTAAGACAAAATAAATGGATACGATACAGAAAATAGGCTTCAGGATACTTATAATTGCCATCTGCCTTACAGGCTGTGAAGAGGACAAACCATCATCTCCAGAGCTGCCTATTGTTTCGCCTGTTACAGGCACGCGCAAACAGTTTACCTTGGATTCTATTTTTTTGTATGCCCGCCAGATCTATCTTTGGAACGATGCATTGCCCAGCTATTCTGATTTTAATCCCAGGGAGAAATACGGCAGCATAAGTTCGGACATGGCTTCATTTAATGCTGAGCTGTTTGATATTTCACAGCTAAAAATTAATGCGGCTACAGCATTGCCGTTTGAAAACCCTATTAGCGCTGGTACGCCCAAATATTCTTATCTGGTATACGGCAAGGCAGCGGACAGGCAAACCGCTTCTGCTCAAGAAAGCAGTCTTCCTGATAATCCGGTATTAAAAACAGCGATTGTAAATGCGGGCACAGCTAAGGTAGGCTATATAGCTTTATCCTGGTTTCCCGAAATGGCTGCCGCACAAACCCATTTAGATAAAGCCTTTGCACAGTTGGCTATTACAAGCCCACAACATTTGGTAATTGACCTGCGCAGCAACGGGGGCGGCTATGTGCAGACCGCCGAATATGTGGCTAATTTGGTTGTGCCCTCATCGCTTAACGCAAAAAAAATGTATACAGAGCAGTTTAACCCCCTAATGCAGCAAGGCAAAGCCACAATTTTAAAACATCAGCCCTATTTAGATGATAAAGGAAAACCTGTTATCTACAACGGAAGAGCGGCCACTATGGCCGATGTCGATTATTCAGAAACGGGCAACACCTACACCTTTAGCAAAAAAGGTTCATTAGAAAGTATAAAAAACGTCTACTTCATTGTTTCGGGCAGTACAGCATCGGCGGCAGAGATGCTTATCAACTGTTTAAAACCTTATTTTAACGTAAAACTTGCCGGAACCAAAACCTACGGCAAGCCAGTAGGTTTTTTTGGTGTGGCTATAGACCAATACACCGTTTATATGAGCAGTTTTTTAATTAAAAATGCCGATGGGGAGGCCAACTATTTTGAGGGAATGCAGGCAGATATTCCCGCAATAGACAGTGGGCTGTACGAATTGGGCAACCCACAGGAAAGCTGTCTAAAAACGATATTGGGCTATATAGAAACAGGCAGTATACCTACAGCAAAAAAAACTGCAAAAACAAGCGGTTTGGCAGCACCGCAAAACCTGTCTCATTTTAATATGATGATAGAAAACAGAAGAAAATTAATTCGTTAATTTAGATGATGGTTGAAAACTGATAACTAGTGACTAAGAATAAAAAAATAAAAGAAATATGTTAAGCAATATAATCAAAGAGGCTACAAAGACCGGCCATCAGGAGACAGAGAAAAAAGTGGTTCTCCGAATTAAAAACATCAGCAGCGACGCCGATTACATAGAACTGCTAAAATGTTTCTATGTTTATTTTAATGAGGTGGAAAAAGCAATTGCCCCTTACATCAACGCAGTGCTGCCGGATTACAGCGAACGCCGCAACTCATCTTACATCAAAGCGGATATTGAAGTATTAGGCGGCAGCATAGACAAACTGCCTGCAGCCTCGACAGCTGAAATAAAAGATCCCATTCAGGCAATGGGCGCATTATACGTACTGGAAGGCTCTATTATGGGCGGCCCGTATATCGTACAGATGCTGCAGAAAAAAGGAATTGAAAAAGGGTTCTCTTTCTTCAGCGGCTACGGAAATGAATCCGGACTGAAATGGGCGTCTTTCACTGCAGCATTGAATATCCTTCCAAAGACAGAATCAGATGTTGTAAAGGCAGTAGATGCGGCACGAGAAACTTTCAGCAGGTTCGGCGATGTATTTGAAACAGCCTCTCTTATTAAGGCATAATAAACCTATATCCTTAAAAAACAATAAGGCGCTATAAAGCGCCTTTATCTAATTAATAACTCTTTTCAAACACCTCCGCACAATTGAAAAAGTCAAAACTTTTGGATATGCGCCTAAAGCGTAAAATCAGCCAGGATAGCATGGCATACCTTATAAACATTACCCAGGCTACCTACAGCCGCAAAGAGCGCGGGCAATCAGGCATCACGCCTGCCGAATGGGACAAAATTGCCGAAGTATTAGACGTGGAGAAATCTGAAATATACGAAAACAGTTGCAGCAGCATACAGTATGGCAATTTGAAAAGACGCAATACCTACATTCCGCCCGAACTGATTGAGGAAATTAAATCATTACGAAAAGAAAACTCTTCACTTAAACAAGAAATTCGCAGATTGAAAACCTAAAAAGCAATTGGAGCTGCCTCCAATTTTGACACAGAAAGCTAAGGCGGTTTTGTAAAAAAATAACCGTACTGGAAGTGATACCTGTTTTGCCACAAAAACTTACAGCAGTTTTTAGAGATATTTCACTCTTTTAGTAAAATGAGGTTAATGTTTTGTTTTTTGACAATCCATTTTCTATCTCCAACTGGACATTCAAACCAAATTCACAAAAGAATAATGAAAAACAAGCACTAAATGTAGGACGTCAATCTCTTCAAATCCTCCATAAAATGTAAAGAAACTTATGCTATAGAGGTAGCAAACTTAAAAAAACACTCGTTTTTGATGATATATTTAAATTGAAAAATACTAGAAATTCATTCTACGATTAATCAAATTATATCGAAAGTATATGGATCCTCATTGACTTTTTTTCAGTCTGCTTTTCTAATGTAATAGACTAAAGCAAAAAACATGCGCAAGCAATTAATTTTACCTGCATTAAATTTAAAAGAGCTGTCGATAAAACAGCTCTTTTTGGTCTTTCATAATTTAACAAGCTTACTAATTCATGTATATTAAAATTCAATGGATGAAAAACCGTACTATTGCAATAAGCATTTTTATTCCAATGCTCTTAAGGTTTAGATTTCATAATCACCTGAACAGATTTCGTATGATTAAAAAACTTTTCTGCAAAACTTCTAATATCTTGTGTTGTAATTTCTTCTAAAGTTGTTTTATAAGCATTATCATCTTTGAAATTTTCATTAAAAAGTTTCATGTTTTGAAGGCTGCTAATCCAGAAATTATTAGACAATACTTTTTCAGAGCGGGTTTTTAAAAGACTGCTTTTAATTGACTGAATGGTTGGCGGATCGGCCAGCTCTTTCTGGATCAGTTCAATTTGTTTGTAAATAACCGGGGTAAGTTTTTCTTCTTTCTCCGGGTCGCACTCAAAACTTACTGTCATTATATAATTATTCTCAGGAAGTCTGTTCACTGAACTAAAAACATCTACACCGTAACTGCCTCCTTGTTCTTCACGAATTAATTCAAGGTATTTTTTTGATAACAATTCAGAAAGGATATAAGCACTAAGACCGTCTTTTAATGTGTAAGACGATTTATAAGAATACCTTAGATATACAGTAGCTTTTGGAACATCCATATCGCGAATTAAAAACTGCTTTGAAATACCGGCTGCCGGCTCAATATGATGATCAATATAATTTTCTTCTTTATTGGGTACAGATGAAATGCTTCCTATATATTTCTTTATTAGTTCAAGTGCATCCTGAGGAAGGTTTCCAACAAAAATAAAAGTAAAATCTGCTGCATTTTGAAATCTCTCTTTATAGCAGATTGCTGCTTTTTCAAACTCAATTCGATTTATAAAATCTTGATTAAACAACGGAACTCGCTTATTACGATTACTATTTAACTGCGAAACAGTATCCTGAAAAACCTTAATATTATTATTGATTGAATTGTCAACAGTATTTTTATACTGTGAAATTATTCTGGAATAGGATTCTTTATCCCGCCTGGGATGCTCAAAATACAGATATAGCAGCTGCAGCATCGTTTCCATATCCTTTTGATTAGTGGAACCCTGAAATCCCTCTGATATCTCATTAATATAGGGTTGAATACGAACAATTCTACCATTTAATTTATCTGATAAATCAGAACTTCTAAAAGATCCCAACCCTGACTTTTCAACTAAATTTACAGCCACTTGCGATGAAGGAATATCTTCGGTTTTAATTAAAGAACTCCCTCCTTTACTAAAAGCACTAAATAAAATTTCATCTTTAGCCAGTCCAGTAGGATATAATATTATTTTGGCTCCGTTGCTCAATGTATATTCTTTCGCTCCTGAAATTCCATTAACAGCAAATTCTTTTGATACTGACACAGCTTTCAGCTTGTCTTCAACCAAAGGTCTCTCTATATCAGTTTCTTTATATTTTTCAAGGTTCATTTTCTGTACATCAGACATAATCTTTGTAAAATCACCTTCCATAGGATAACTAATATCTGTTCTATCAGGACCTGTAACCATTAAAAATTGGTTTTCAGAATGGTAAAGTTCTTTTACAGCAAGGTTTACATCAGCAAGCCTAATCACTTCTAATGCCGCTTTGACCTCATCATATTGCTTTTGAAGGCTCATGAATGGCTCTGCTGAAAAAAAATACTCGGCAAGCTGGCCGGCAAAAGAATCACTTTTTATTTTATCCTTATTGCGAAGCAAATTTTCAAACGAACTTAAAGTGTTTTTTTTACTGCGGTCTAATTCTTTTTGGGTATATCCGAAACGTACGGCTCTTTCTGTTTCAGTCATCAGTTCTTCAAAACCTTTTTTTGTTTTGCCATTTTTGGGAATCATAACTAAACTAAAAGAATTTGTTGACCTGGTTATTTCAGTTGTCCCCGCTCCCAATGAGATACTGGCAGTTTCTCCACTTTGAATAAATTGCTGAAAGCGTCTGTTGAGCATATTTACGCAAAGGCTATTGATTAAGTCCTTCTTAAAGGATTGGATATTTTTTTCTTTATCTGGATTCTTCTTGTAATAAAGGGTGATTTTAGTCTGTTTTGCTTCTTTATCTTTTGCCAAAACATATTGCATTTCTTTATTGTCAGGAATTTGCACATAATAACGCTTGGCAGGATTTTGAGGCATCTCTATATCCGAAAAAAGTTTTATGATTTTTTGTTCCACTTCTTTGACATCAACGTCTCCTACAACAATGACAGCCTGGAGATCCGGACGATACCATTTTTCATAATAATCCTTCAGATCCTGGTATTTAAAATTGTCAATAATATTCATATCCCCTATTACATCTCTATCGGAATATTTTGAACCTTTAAAAAGCACTTTATTAGTCTGGGTGCGCAATCTAAAATCAGCAGTATTGCGAGCTCGCCATTCTTCCCTGATAACACCGCGCTCTGCATCAATTTCTGCATCTTTTAAAGAAAGAAATCCCGACCAATCGTGCAGAACCAAAAGACAAGAATCTATCAATTGTTTTTTCGCAGGCACATTGCTTAAATTATAAACCGTTTGATCCTGAGACGTGTAAGCATTAATATCAGAACCAAATCGCACTCCATTTTTCTCTAACATATCAATAATGCCTTTGCCTTCAAAATTCTGAGTACCATTAAAAGCCATGTGTTCTAGAAAATGTGCCAGTCCATTTTGATTATCCTCTTCAAGAATCGCTCCAACGTTTTGAGCAAAATAAAAGCTCACCCTGTCCTTCGGCCATTCATTATGAAGCACATAATACTTCATTCCATTTCTTAAATTTCCGGAAACAACTTCTTCACTTAATGGGATAGTAGTTGAAAATTGTGCATTACTCTTAGCTCCAAAACACAAAAGTGTAAAGAGTAAAAATTTAGATTGAACCAATTTCATATGCTGTTTAGTTTGCTATTTTATTTCTATTTTTTTGATCCTTATTTAAAATTCTGAATTCCTTCTTTGAGCCATCGGGCATACGATTGAATATCTGGATTGTAAGCCGTCGGTTCATTAAGGGATTCGCCATTGTGATCCATTAAAACATAGTAAGGCTGTGCATTGGTTTTATAGTTAAGAATTTGCAGTTCACTCCATTTTTGTCCTGCATATGCAATCTTTTTACCATTAATTTTGGAAATGAACTGTTCATTTTCCGGGAGCATCCTCTTATCATCGACATATAATGAGATTAAGACAATATCATTTCTTAAATGTGATAGAACATCATTGGCTGGCCAGACCCGTTCTTCCATTTTCCTGCAGTTCACACATGCATATCCTGTAAAATCAAGCATGACAGGCTTGTGTACTTTTTTAGCATATGCCAGTCCTTGTTCGTAATCAAGAAAAACCGGAATTCCCTGCGGACCTTGTTCTGCACCTTCAGGCAGGCTTACGGGTGCGGACCCAATTTGTTTTGATGTTCCAATTCCATTAGGCGATTCACTGTAATGCTGAGGAGGAGGGAATCCGCTGATCCATTGAAGCGGAGCCCCCCATAATCCCGGTATTAGATAAATGGTAAAAGCCATCACAAATATTCCTAAACTCAGCCTTCCAACAGAAAGATATTGTAAAGGCGAATCATGGCTCAACTGAATCTTTCCAAACAAATAAAAACTCAGCGCTGCAAAAATGGCAATCCAAATCGCTAAAAAGGTTTCTCTTTCCAGCAGATGCAGCTGTAACACCAAATCAGCATTGGATAAGAATTTGAAAGCCAGAGCAAGCTCTAAAAATCCTAAAAATACTTTAACCGAATTCAGCCAGCCGCCTGATTTTGGAAGTGAATTCATCCATCCTGGAAAAGCTGCGAAAATCGTAAAAGGGAGAGAAATGGCCAATGAAAAACCAAACATTCCAATTACTGGTGCGAGACCTCCCTGACTTGCTGCCTGAACTAATAAGGTTCCGACAATCGGGCCTGTGCAAGAAAATGACACAACCGCCAGTGCAAGTGCCATAAATACGATTCCGATCAGACCGCTTCGCTGTGATTTTTCGTCAATTTTGGTAAGCCATGAACTTGGCAGCACGATCTCGAAAGCACCTAAAAAGGAAAGAGCAAAAAAGACCAGTAAGGCAAAAAACATCAAATTGAAAGTCACATTAGTTGCCAGTGCATTTAAAGCATCTGCTCCAAACACTGCAGTAACTAAAGTTCCAAGAGCCAGATAAATAAAAATAATAAAACATCCATATAATAAGGCATCTTTAATTCCGTCAGCCTTAGTTTTGCTTTGCTTGGTAAAAAAGCTGACTGTCATAGGTATCATCGGGAAAACACATGGGGTAAGCAGGGCCGCAAAACCTCCCAGAAAACTTAGTATAAAAATCGTCAACAGACTGCTAGATTCCGTTTCCTCCTTTTGGTGTTTAGATGGTTTATATTTAACTGAAACCAATTTACTTTCCGATACTGTATCGGCAGACAACCTAGAGACCGGCTCCTCCTGCGCAGCTGTATTAGAAGATGAATCAGAAACTAATTTGTTCTTCGCTTTTGCATCTGCAGAAAATTCAGAAGCCGAACCTGGTTTATAAGTCAGTGCTGCTGTATAGTTTTTGGTTTCAGGAGGAAGACACTGCGTATTGTTGCATGCCATATATTCTACTGAGAAATCAATAGATTTTTTAGAAGGGTCTGTCAATTTGAACTGCTGCTTAAAAACTGCCTTGTCCTCAAAAAATTTAATACGCATTTGGAAAACAGGATCATCCACTATATGTCCTTCCGGCTCCTTAACATTACCTATAAGCTCAATGCCTTTGTTGCTTTTAAAGCTAAATGTTGTAGGCACAGGACCATCCTGCTCGACTTTCTGGGAATAAAGATGCCATCCTTTTTCAATACTAGCGGTCATGGTGAGCTCATAAATGCCGTTTTTAACAGCATGAACCTCATTTTTAAAATTTACGGGATTATAAATCTGTGCTTCTGCAAAAGAACAGGTCAGCAACAATATAGCAAGAAAATAATTTTTCATTTGAATTTAAATTTTTAGGCATGACAGTTCCTATCAGCCTAATCTTTTTTGTCGATTAAGCCGATAACTGAATTCTGCCATTATAATTTCTTTAGTACTAAATATTAAGCCCGTTGAGCAAATCCCTTAATTTTGCTTCTGAAGGCCTTGGTGCATTCGAAGAGATTATCTTTCCCTGAGGATCTATTAAAATGAAGCGCGGGATGCCTTTAATAAAATAATCCTGAATAAACTTAGAATCCCAGGCATTATCAGCTATAACCTGAATGCCTCCCATTTTTTTATCGTTTATCATTTTTTTCCATTTCTCTATATCGGCGCGCTTGTCTATGGAAATACTTAAAAATTGAATATTCTTTCCTTTGTATTCTTCTTCAATTTTACCAAGATGTGGAATTTCTACTTTACAAGGACCGCACCATGTCGCCCAGACATCTATATAAATATACTTCCCTTTTAAGTCATCTAAAGACACCTTATCTCCACTGTAACTATCGTAACCAACAAACTTTGGAGACATATTTCCTTTAGAAATAGGAAGCAGTTTTTCATAAATCTGGCTTATAACTTTATTGTTCGCCTGATCTGTTGACGAATTGATGTATATTTTGTAGTATTCCTGAACATCGCTGGTATATGCAATTGCATTTTTAGCATGCTCGTAAAGAAGTATGTTTTTTATGTCCTGATTTTTTGCTCTTGAAACTGCTGTGATATAAGAAAGATAATAATTATCGTGTTTGTCTCTTTCTGCAAGTTCTTTACCTAATCTTCTGTAATGACCTAATACAATATTTTTATAAGAGTTTGAGAAATAAAAATCGTCTGAATTATCATAATCAAATGTTTTTAACTCAGGCAGAAAATCTGCCGAAACTTTAAAATCAGGATTTGCCGTGTAATGAGCAGGATCACTTTCATACTTGATCATCTCATTAATGTATTCATAATTAATATTCCTTTTTTCTTTATTTTTAAAATTCTCAGAAATACCTACCTGACTAAGAAGCAGGGAATCTTTCGATGTTTTTGCTTTAGTCATCATACGCTTAAAATCTGTTTCACTAAGTCCGTAACGAATCTTTAAGTCTTCTGCAATTCCCCAATTCTTACTTGATTTTTTCTGAATGTAAGAATTGACCGCTCCTCCCTTACCTGAAAATTTTAAGCTCTTTTTTAAATCTTTAGCATCAAATGAAACATTTAAATTGGATCCGGACTCCAGAAACATTTTGGAAGAAGCATCTTCATACTTCAAAGTGTAGAAACCATCTTTCAATTTTAATGTTTCTGCAAATTTCCCCTGAGGAGAAACTTTTATTTCTGAAACAATCTGGTTCTGAAAATCGTATATCTTGATTTGATCATCAATTTTATTACTAATCACACCCGAAAAAACAATAACATCATTTTTCTTTTGGGCCGTAGCGTAAACACAACTTATAATTAAGCTGAAAACTAGTAATGTTTTTATTTTATGTCGAATTTGCATCTATGTTAAATTATTATGTTAAACCCTATTACTCGCGTTCGTTTTTTCCGATTTCCGGATTTGCCAAAATATACTTTGGAGCAACCGGCACCGCCCAATTTTTACTATTGGCCTTAAGTTCTGCCATTTGACTGCTAAGGTTATGAGTCAAGTTTATATTAGCATTGTGAAATTGATTTAACCTTTTAATGTCGAAAAATCTTAAGCTCTGACCTACTAATTCTAATCGTCTTTGAGCTAACACCATATTGATCACTTCAGTCTGACTGGTGCTTGCTAAAGCTCTATAATCGGCCGCAGGGACACGATTTTGTCGTAAATAGTTAATATCGGTTAAAGCGGCATCCAAACGATTTAATCTGGCATTACATTCTGCTCTTGTCAATAAAGCTTCCGGCACAGAAAATCCACAAAATCTAAAGGATGTAAAAAACGAGGTTGCATATACAAAATCGCTTCCAGCTATACCAAATAAAGTTATAGGGGCAAATTGTCTTTTTCTTTGGTCTCTGGTTTCGTATAAATTATATAGTTCCTGCGTAACAGGTAATAATCTAAAAGGTCTTGAAGATTTTTTCAGCCATATTATTTCCGGGTTATTCTGAGGCAGCGGCATATTAATTATACCGGAAGAATTATTTGCAACCGTATTATAATTAAGCAACTTATTATTTAGAGCCAAAGTAAGATCGGCATATTTTAATGCTGTTTCATAGTCCCCTAAATATAAATATACCCTTGATAAAAATGCATAAGCGGTTACTTTCGCCGGCCTGTGCCTAAGAGTAGTATTTGCTTGTAAATCTGGCAGATACTGAATGGAAGAGGTTACATTTTCTATAACATGATCATAAAGCTGCTGCACTGTTGCACGTGGTAATTTTACATTTTCCAATGCCGTAGTGGTTCTAAATGGAACTGCCTGTACACTAGAGGCTGTAGCCGGATTATAATGAACTGCATACAGATTTGCTAAAGCAAAGTAAGCATACGCATTGTGAATTTTTGCTTCTGCCTGCAGCTGTAACTTGTCATTCATATCACCTTCCGCATTCATAATTTCTTCGGAAACGACATTAGTTACATAGATTTGGCCGTATAGATTTTGCCAATCAGGATCTTCCTGGTCTGCGTTGAAAAAATCATCCTTCCAAAGGAACATATTCTGTTCATTTTCAGCAACTGTGGCGCTTACATTTGGATTATTATATTGGTATTCATCCCCCATTAAATCTACATTTGAATAGGTAGTTACCAAAGCTGGTGATTTAGAGGTTGCAGTGATTGCAGACTGATCAAGCAGCAATCTGTAATCTGCAACTTTTTGAGGAATAATAATCCCTTTAGGTTTTATGTCCAACCATTCTTCTCTGTTACATGCCGTTAAAGATATAAGGCAGATAAATGATATATATATGTTTTTCATTTTAGTTAAAAGTTAGCTTTAATATTAAATGTATAAGATGTTGGTGTTCTGTAATACATGCTTTCCGGATCAACATTCCATTTATTAAAAGTAAAAACAGCCAAATTATCAATTTGAAAACCAAGTTCAAATTGTTGAATACCTATTTCCTGTAATGCATTACTGTTAAGATTATAGCCTAATGCTACCTGCTTTAATCGTATATGGCTTGCATCATCAATAAACTGCTTTGCATTTGCATAATAAGTATATCCAGCTCTAAAATCGTTTGGTCCGGTAGGGATTCTTGGAATAATAGTATTGTTCTCATCTCCTAGGTTTTGCCATCTTTTATCGTAATCTTCATGTATATGGCCACTATTCAGACCAAAACGAACATCGTAATAATCAAAAACATTTCTATTTCTGAATACATAACCAAGTTTATAGGTGGTAAGAATTCGAAGATTAAGATTTTTGTAATTAAAATTATTAATCCAGCCTCCATAATATTTAGGTGTCAAAGAACCATTGTAAACCAACGCATTTACATCTGTAATAAGCGCGCTGGCTCCTTGTTCATTTCTTCCATTTACATCAATTACCTCCCCATTTTGGTTTAATGTCAATGGGTATCCGTTTGCATCCAAACCGATATAATTGTAACTATACAAATATCGCAATGGCTTGCCTGCTAATGGCTGACCATCTAAATAGGTATTTATGGTTTGAGTAGGCACATCAACTTTAGTAACTTCATTCTGATTATAGCTAAAGTTTAAGGTTGTTTGATATTTGAAGCTTTTATTATCAACTATTTGACCCGTTAACTGCGTGTCAATCCCTTTATTGGTCATTACTCCGGCATTAACGAGAGCTGAATTAAAACCTAAAGTAGAAGATATGGCAACTGTCGATAATAAATCAACACTCTTTTTGTTATAGTATTCAATGCTTCCGCTTAATCTGTTATCAAAAAATCCAAAATCTAACCCTAGATTCTGCACATAGGTCTTCTCTAATCTCAACGATGGATTTTTCACAGTAGAAACATATGCATATTGATTACTTGTCTGAGAATCTCTGCTTATGCTTGCCTGCAAAAATGGACTTGTGCTGTTATCTACGTTTCCATTACTGCCATATGTCGCTCTAAGACTCAACAGATTAATATTTTTTATTGATCTCATAAAAGGCTCATCATGCAAATTCCATTTAAGTCCAACTGAATATAATGGTATATTTCTATACTCCTTGCTGCCGCCAAACAGATTCGCATCATCAAGTCTTATACTTCCCGAAAGGATATATTTTCTTTTAAATGCATAGGCCGCATTGCCAAAATAAGATATAAATCGATTCTCAATTTCAGTTATCGTTGTCGGGTCATTTAGTGTACCGGTTCCCGAAGGAGAAATATTCACTACAGCACCAAATGGAATATTTGCGTAAGTTAAAGACTCCGGATCATACCCGTATTTAGATGTCCCAAAAGTATTACTCATCTCTTTTCTGATTTCATACCCAGCAACTGAAGTAATATTATGATCGTTAAATGATTTGTCTAAATTAAGCTGGAACCTCCCTGAATGTGTTGTATTTTGTCCAAATTGATTAGTCAGTACGCTTCCTTTTGGAACCGTACTTACATATCTGCCTAGTGATGAATTATTCGCAGTATAAGTATTAACTAAATTTCTCACAAAATAAGTGCCTTCATCAAATAAGTTATTCATATTATTCTGTCCCCATTCGTATTGGTATTTCGCCTGAATATTTAAATAATCAGTTAGATCATATTTTAATTCCGTCTGTAAACGAAGTAATGTTGTTTTTGTATTATTATTTTTGCTGTCATATTCCTGCTTCAGGTTATAATCCCATGTATATGGATAATTAGCGGCTGTTGCAGCATTATAAAATCCATATCGCTGAGGCAGATATTCTCCATTACTCCCTACTATATCCTGGTACTGGAATAAATTGCTGTAATCAGAAAAAGACATTCCGTTATTTTTATAATCGTAAGTATCGAAGTTGAAATTAAAATTCAGCTGCAATTTTTTTGAAAGATCAATACTGTTGTTCAGGTTAACAATAAGTTCATCACGATCATTATTTTTGAAAAAATTTAAACTTTCGTTTTTATTATAGGTCAGTGAAGCGCGATAAGCGCTGCGTGTTCCTCCACCTGATATACTGGCATTATGCTGGCTCCAGATACTGTTTGCCATAAATAAGTTTTCAAACTCGTTCCTATTATCTTTAGCTGATAAACCATTAATAATGTCATCCTCCTGACTTTGGGTAATGCTGCCATTGTTTTGTCTTAAGTAGGTTTCCAATCCTTTACTTAATCGTGGTGGGCCGTAATTTGTCGGGTATGTAACCCATCTGTTATCTGCTCTGTGTTTTTCGTATTGCAGATAACTTGATGTAGGTGCATATTTTAGATCGTTCAGGTCATATTTTGAACTAATTTTAGTTATGGATGACAAACTAATACTTGGCGCTTCTTTATTACTTCCCTTTTTAGTAACAATTACTATTACCCCATTGGCAGCTCTAATACCCCAAATAGAAGCCGCGGCAGCATCTTTTAGAATTGTTATGCTTTTTACATCGTTGGGATTAATAGAATTTAGATCCTGCGAAACCGGAAAACCATCAACAATAATCAAAGGGTCATCATTAGCGTTAATCGTACTTAAGCCCCTTATGGTTACCCCATCAGTGTTGTCAAATAATACACCCGAAACCTCTCCTTCAATTTTTGAGATAATATCCTGAGATATCTTAAAATCCAGAACATCTTCATTAATTTTCTGAAATGATCCTGTAGCTCTTTCTTTAGAAATATTTTGATATCCGGTAGATACTATCTCCAACGCATTAAGCTCTGTTACATCTTCTTCCAGAACAACATTTATAATTTTTTGATCTCCCACCAGGATTTCTTTAGATTTAAACCCTAAAAACGAAAAGACTAAAACATTACTTGATGAAGGTGCAGTGATGGAATAGCTGCCATCCATATCACTTGAAACTCCTTTACGGCTTCCTTTAACCAAAATGGTAACTCCGGGTATAGGTATTCCATTTTTGTCAATAATTTTTCCCGATACTTTTATCTCGTCAAAATAACTGAAAAGTGTTTTCTTTTTGATAATAATAGTATTGTCTGCAGATACAATAAAATTAAAATCTTCATTTTTTATAAGCTCTTCCAGAAGCTTATTGACCTTAATATCTCCTTTTTTGAGCTTAATTCGAGGCAGGTCTTTGAACAATCCGGATTTATATATAAAAGAATAACCCGTCTGCTGATTGATAATTTTAAAAACTTCATCAACAGTTACCGTTTTATCAGCATCAATAGACACTTTAGCGGTTTGCGAAACCATTTTTTCAGAAGAAAAACTAAAGACTGTCGTACAAAATAAGAGTAGAAAAGTTCTCATAATAAAAGCTAAGATTCTCCTTTCAAGATAAAAAGGAGGTTTGGTAATTTTAAATTCCATAAATTTGTTTTTGGTGTTAGTTAAATTTCAATTAATACTTCAGAGGGGAAATTAAGGCCTGCATTGTGAAGGATTCAGCCTTGTTTCCCTTTATTTTTATCTAATGATCAAAGTCTTGCCTTGTATCTCATAGTTTATATTATTGGTGTTTTTTATCATCGTTAAAATACTGGTAATGCTTTGTTTCTTATTCAATGCCCCATTAAAGGTTTGTGCCTCTATATTTTTGGATTCAAAGACAATATCGATGTCATACCATCTTGAAAGCACTTTCATTATATTCTTAAGAGACTCATTTTCAAACAAAAAAACACCTTTTTTCCAAGAGACTATTTTATTTACATCAACTGTTGAAACAGCTATTCCTCTATGAGAAAGATTAATTATTGACTGCTGGTTTGGCACTAATTTTTCAGTATAATTACTTCTATGAACTTCAACACTGCCTTCTATAAGTGTGGTGTAAATGCTTTGTTCATCCCTGTAGGCTTTGATATTGAATTGAGTCCCCAAAACTTCAACTTCCTGATTGTGGTTAAGCACTTTGAAAGACGATCCTCCATAATTTGTACTGTGGGACACATCAAAGTAAGCTTCACCATAAACCAGTTCTACCTCACGTGTTTTACCTTGAATAAAATCTACAGGAAATTTTAATTTGGATTCCGAATTAAGCCAGACTTTAGTCTGATCAGGAAGCTTAAGACAAAACTGTCCGCCTCTTGGAACCGTTAAATAATTATATACAATTTTGCCCTTAGAGACATGACTGTATATCAGCTCACTGCCATTGCTTTTCGCATTGCCTGACGCATAGCTTTGATTTTTGTCCAATGTTACATTGGTTCCGTCGCTCAATGTGAGGATTGCTTTATCCGAACCTGCAGCAATATTATTACTAATTACATCTCTTGTTTCTTCCAAGTTATCTCTATTTAAGAAAAAGTATCCCGCAGAAATAATGACAGCAATAACAGCGGCATATTCAAATACATTTAAATAACGAAGTATGCCTTTCCTCTCTGTCTTTTTTATTTTTCTTTGTGTCTTTTTATATGCCGCCAAAGAATCAAAAATCAATGTATTATCCAGAGCATGGTTGATTATTAAATAGCTTTTAAAAACTTCCTTGTTCTTTTCATCCTCCAGCCAGGAAACGAGAAGCATAATTTCCTCCTCCGAAGCTTCTCCATTAAGATATTTCGAGATAATTACCTTATTTTTTTTATCACTCATTTTTTAATAATTGCATGGTTTTATTCTAAGACGTATAAATCATAAAAAACCACTATTAATTTATTAAAATTATTTAAATTTGTATATTATTACATCTAAACAACGTATTTAGTTGAAAAATTCTTACATAAACAAACAATTAATAGAGGATTTCAAAAATGACAGCAATCAAGCATTTAAGGAAATATACTTAGCTTATTATCAAGATTTATGCGTATATGCCAATAGTTACACAAGAGACAAACAAGCTTCGGAAGATTTGGTTCAAAATATACTGCTTAGGTTTTGGGAAAACAGAGCGTCTTTTAACGTACAGCAGAATATAAAAAGTTATCTATACAAAGCTGTCTACAATTCATTTTTGGATTCTGTTCGGAAAGAGAAAACACTGAATAAGAACTTAGAAGACTTAAGATACAGTTTATTATCCAGTATAAATGAAGAAGATCCGGAAACAATTGATGAGCGCATCGCCGTTCTTAAATCGGAAATTGAACGACTTCCTAAAAGATGCAAAGAGATTTTCATCTTAAATAAATACGAAAGCTTAAAATACCAGCAGATTGCTGAAAAATTAAACATTTCCATAAATACAGTTGAAAATCAGATTGGGAAAGCATATAAAATTTTGAGAACTAAATTATCAGACAAAAATTATTTGACTATGTTTTTGAGTTTAATTTTTAAAGGAAAAAAAAGATTTCATATTTCTAATTTTTGATCAGAAGATAACAAATAAACTAAATTACTCAATATTTATTTTTATTGAATTTTGAGTCTAAACTATTGAATGCCTGAATACGACTTTTATAATAAAAAGTTTTTAAACATTCTTTTTCATTATTACATATCACTGTCACTAAATTATAACGGTCCGAACTTTTTTCTGTAAATCTGAAGTTCATTATTTGTTTTCGAGACAAACTTTTCTAAAAGTTCAATTTTATCTTCATAAAGCTTTTTAAGTAATGAATAGCCAATAAAGCTGCCAGTATGTGATCCATTTTCACAATTCATATCATCATTAAAATCTCTATGCATTTCAAAATTAATTATATCCTGCAAAGGCAACTCCAAAATAATAGCGAGCTGTTCGAGCTTTACCATACTAATTCTTGTTTTACCTTTTTCGATTTTACTGTAAGCTGGCTGTGTTATGCCTAATTCACAGGCTATATATTGCTGGGTATAATTTTTTAATTCTCTGATACTTTTAACCTTGTCGCCTATTAACATTTTGAAGATATTCTAATCTTATTGCTACTATCAAATTCAAGTCAGAATAGTCAACAAAAAAGGCTGTCTGGTGAAGACAACCTTTAAAGACTAATAAAATAAAAATGGATGTTGAAGTTTTTATTTTCCTGATTGGCTTTCAGGGTTTATAACAACTTCCACGCTGCTCGAACTATCC